>JBIQJT010000025.1:0-7792 GCA_044507265.1 Actinomycetales bacterium
CCGATGAGCGCGCACGCCCGCACGCGACGCAGCTCCTGTGCGAGCAACTGCGCTGGGAAAGCTCCCAGCGAGAAGCCAATCGTCACATCCGCTGAACGGTGCGTGCGGGCGGCGCGGCGCGCGACCTCCTCGATGGCGTCGTGCCCTAGACGTTGCGCGTGCGCAATGCCGTCATCGAGACGGCTGAACGTGGTGCCGGAGTATGCATCCGGTGTGTGCACCACGTGGCCTTGCGCGCGCAGTCGCTTGGACAACGCATCGAGCCCTTCAGTGAGACCGTGCGCGTGATGGAACATGAGGATTTCCGCCACTACTTCAGTGTGCAACGGTTTGTGGGGGTCCGCACCCGGACGGAAGTCCCAGCGCTAGCCTTTTGGCTATGACACCCTCTGCCCCTGAGTCCGAGACCTCAAAGGCGTGGGTAATGGTGGGCGTGCAGGCGTTGCTGTTCTTGCTGGTAGCCGTGTCGGCGCTGCTCCCGGCACTTGGCCCAGCGCTGCCCACGCCGCTACCCGTCGCCCTCGCGCTGGTGTTGCTGGGAGCGGCGGGCGTGGTGGCATCGGGCCGAGATTTGGGCGAGGCGTTGACTCCGCTACCCATCCCCAACGGCAAGGGCATGGCCGCCAAAGGGCTCTACCGCTGGGCGCGCCACCCCATGTACTCGTCGCTCGTGATGATCTGCCTAGGAGTGGCGGTGGGTGCAGGCACACTTCAGACGTACGCCGCGGTGGTGTTGCTAGCGGTGTTCTTTGCCTTCAAGGCGCGCACCGAGGAGAAGTACCTGCTCTCCGCGTACGACGGCTACCTGGCGTACGCGGCGGCCACCGGTCGCTTTGTCCCGATGCTCGGGCGCTTGAGCACTCGTGGTGGTGCCCCGTGATGGAGCGCTTTGAGGTGACTATTGAGGTGGGCCCCATTGCCATGGACACTGTGGAGCGGCTCAAGGCCGCTGGCTACGCAGTGTTCCGTGGCCGCGACAGTTGGCGCGTGGAGGCGACCGCTCCGGTGCTGGGCAAGGATTCGGTCCGCGCGCAGGCTCACGTACTGGTGCGAGCGATCGTCGCCGATTATGGCCTCACGCCCATGTCTGAGCCTCCCGCGTACTCCTTGCGCGACCCTGACGACGCCGGTAGCGCCGGGGCGTACGTCATGCTCCACGACCTCAATCGCGCCTACGACCCACCGCCGCTCGCACGCGCTCCCCGCAAGTGGTGGCAGCGCGCCATGGAACTGGGCTTGGGCGAGCGCAAAGGTGATTAGCGCGCGCTGAAAGAGGCATACGCTGGGGTAATGCCTAGTTTTCATGCGGTGGTGACTGGGGCGTCGTCTGGAATCGGTGCGGCCACGGTGAAGAGGCTGACCGCGGAAGGCTGGCTAGTCACCGCAGTGGCGAGGCGCCGCGACCGCCTCGAATACCTCGCCGGACGCACCGGTTGTGCCTACGTGGTGGCGGACATCACTAATCCCGACGACGTGGCTGAGTTGGTTCGTGACGTCACCGCGCGCGGACCGGTCCACACGCTCATCAACAACGCGGGCGGGGCACTGGGCATGGAGCCGGTGGAGGAGTCTGATCCGGCCGCGTGGACTAGTCAGTATGAACTCAACGTGGTGGGCACTGTCCGAGTCACCCAGGCGTTGTTGCCAGCGCTCAAGGACTCCGGCCGAGGCGACGTGGTAGTCATCACCTCCACCGCCGGTCATGAAGCGCACGAGAAGGGCGCTGGTTACGCCGCCGCCAAGCACGCAGAAGTGGCGATGACGCGCACGTTGCGGCTCGAGTTGGCAGGCCAAGGCGTGAGGGTCATGGAGATTGCGCCCGGTCTTGTGCACACTGAGGAGTTTTCGCTCAACCGTTTTGGCGGTGACCAGGCGCGTGCAGATGCCATGTACCAGGGCATTGAGCCCTTAGTAGCACAGGACATTGCCGATGCCGTGGTGTGGGCAGTCACGCGGCCTCACCACGTGAACGTGGACTTGTTGATCGTCAAGCCGCGCGAGCAGGCCTCGTATACCAAGACCGTGAGGACCGCGCTCCCGCCGCCCGAGCACGCGCTCTAGGCCACATCCAGCCGCGTCTGGCGCGCCCCCTGGAAAGCCTTACGCCGGCGCTACCTCGATGCGCACGATGCGGTCATCGCCTGCCACCGGGGTTCCGCGGCCGTCGGTGTTGTTAGTGGCGACGTACAACGCGCCGTCAGGCCCCACGATCACGTCTCGCACACGCCCCAAGTCCTCGACGATCCGCTGGGGCTCGCCCACACCGTCTCCAGTGAGCGGCACCCTGAACAGTGCCCGGCCGCGCAAGCCCGCAATGTAGATGCCTTCCATGGTGGCTGCCGCGCCGGAAGGCGAGCCCGCAGAGGTGGGCCGCCACTCGGCCACCGGGTAGGTAATGCCGGACACGATGTCGCCGAGACTCGTCCCTGCCGGTGCGCCATTGAGCCCCTCGGTGGTGGGCCAGCCGTAGTTGCCGCCGGGCTGGATGAGGTTGAGCTCATCCACGTCGTCTTGCCCAAACTCGCTCGCATACAGGCGCCCGTCCGCCACGAACGCAAGACCCTGCACATTGCGGTGGCCCAGGGTCCACACCGCTGTGCCCCAGGGATTGTCGGGGGCGGGGCTGCCGTCAGCAGAGGTGCCCTCGGCCACGATGCGCAGGATCTTGCCTGAGAGCGAGTTGATGTTCTGTGATTGGCTCTTGCTGGCCGCATCTCCCGTGGTGATGTACAGGTAACCGTCAGGGCCAAACGCGATGCGTCCGCCGTTGTGCACTCCGGCCGCAGGGATGCCGCTGAAGATGACCTGGGCCTCAGTCAATTCCGTGCCGCTGAGCCGCAGACGCAGAACCTCGTTGACGTCGCCCCGAGTTTGGTAGACGTACAAGGTGCTGGGGTCGCTGGGCAGTACTGCGAGTCCCAACAAACCCGCCTCGCTGGGCGCGCCTGCGTACCTCGCAAGTTCATCGGCCCCAGGCCCCGTGAGCGCCGTAATGCTTCCGTCGACGAGGCGCAAGATGCGCGCGGTGTCGCGCTCAGTGATGAGCAGCGCGCCGTCGGGAGTGAACGCCATGGCCCACGGTGCGTTGAGACCAATGGCCACGTCTTCTCGCGCAATGATGCGCACGCTGGCGACGCCGCCGATCACTTGGGGCGGCACCGGATCCTCAGTGTCCACGCTGGCGCTGGCGGTGATGCGCGGCAACGCCCCCGGCGCGGCCGAGGGTTGCGTGACGGGCGCCAGTGGAGTGGGGGACACGATCAAGGCCACCAACGCCACGGCCGGCGCGAGGCCTTGCGCCACGGCGCCGCGCCACATCATTTGCGACTTGGCCACCAGGACTAGCGCCGCGGCGAGCATGAACGCCAGGGCGAACGCCAGCACCGCGGCGCCGCGCCCGGTCCAGAACATCCACGCACCCACGAATGCGCCCAAGCCCAGAAACAGGTTGTAGAAGCCGATGTTGAAGAACACCGGTTGCTGGACCGCCGCGTGGTCTAGTCCCCGCACGCCAAAGAGCCGATGCACGGCGGGCTTGCGGAACAACCATGACTCGATGAGCCAAAAACCCACGTGGACCACTCCCGCAAGGACAGCAGCGATCACTACCAGGACGCGCGCAAACTCACCCATGGGAAACACCTTAGGCGGGCGGCGCATCGGGCGCCTGGGGAATGCGGCAACACTCCGGCCTGCCTGTGGCCGCCCACCACCCTCATCGAAATGTGTCACTGGCGCAAACTGTGCGGAGATTCCGGACTCCTATGTGTCACTCACGCGCACAACTCGGCGCGGGAGTGCACCCGCGAGGTGAGTCACCCTGAGCCCCAGTACCGCGCGCTACACTTGCCCCACAAGCTGTGACCCGGCCATCACCGGTGAGCTTGCGGAAGAACCGGCCATCGCTGCGGCTCCAGCCCAGGCATCGGCCCTAGTAGAACCGCACGGGCAGCCCGTTATAGCGGCGCTTTGGTGGTAGCCAAGGCATGAGTGGTTGCAGACCGCGGGGCTCAAGTGCACCGGGGAACGCGGCAAGCGGGGTGGTACCGCGCGCAGTGAAGACTGGGCGTCCTCGCAGGGAAGTTCCTCGAACACCAGTCGCGACGTACCACCAGGAGAGCCACCGCTATGAGCGAGAACCGTTACCCGCTCCACCGCCCCGAGGGAGAGGTCCCCGCTTCGCCTTCTTTCCCTGCTCTTGAGGAAGAGGTCCTCGAGTACTGGAAGGCGGACGGCACGTTCCAGGCGACCATCGACAATCGCGCCGATGCCGAGGAGTTCGTATTCTATGACGGCCCGCCCTTCGCCAACGGCCTGCCTCACTACGGCCACCTGCTGACCGGCTATGTCAAAGACATCGTGCCGCGCTTTGAAACCATGCGCGGCAAGAAGGTGGAACGACGCTTTGGCTGGGACACCCATGGCCTGCCCGCCGAGCTCGAGGCTGAACGCGTGCTGGGCATCACCGACAAGAGCCAGATTGACGAGATGGGCATTGACGCCTTCAACAAGGCGTGCCGCGACTCAGTGCTCAAGTACACCCAGGAATGGGAAGAGTACGTCACTCGTCAGGCCCGCTGGGTCGACTTTGAAAATGACTACAAGACTCTCGACGTCACCTTCATGGAGTCGGTGATCTGGGGCTTCAAGCAACTGTACGACAAGGGCCTGGCGTATGAGGGTTACCGCGTGCTGCCGTACTGCTGGCGCGACGAGACACCGCTGTCCAACCATGAACTGCGCATGGACGAAGACGTCTACGCCGCCCGCCAGGACCCCGCCCTGACGGTGCTGTTGCCGCTGGTTGACGCGCCCGGCACACTCGCCGATGCCTCGGTACTGATCTGGACCACCACGCCTTGGACTCTGCCCAGCAACCTCGCTGCGGCCGTGGGACCAGACATCGATTACGTGGCGGTGCGTCCTTCTGACGGTGCCTTCGCAGGCCGGGTGGTGGTCTTGGCGCAAGCGCGCTTGGCCGCCTACGCGCGTGAAGTAGGTGAAGAGCCGGAGGTGGTCACCCACCTCACTGGTGACGACTTGGTAGGCCTCCAGTACACCCCGCCGTTTGATTACTTTGAAGGCCGCGAGAACGCGCACCGCATCCTCGCCGCCGACTTTGTCACCACGGAAGATGGCACCGGCGTCGTCCACCTTGCCCCTGCCTTTGGTGAAGACGACATGGCGGTGTGCAACGAGGCCGGCATTGAGCCCGTAGTGCCCGTGGATTCCAAGGGCCGCTTCACGTCCGAGGTCACCGATTACGCAGGCCAGCAAGTCTTTGACGCTAACCCCCACGTCATCCGCGACCTCAAGGAACGCGGTCTGGTGTTGCGCCACGAGACCTACGACCACAGCTACCCCCATTGCTGGCGCTGCCGCAACCCGCTCATTTACAAGGCAGTGTCCAGCTGGTTCGTGAAGGTCACCGAGTTCCGCGACCGCATGGTGGAACTCAACCAGCAGATCACCTGGGTGCCCGAGCACATCAAAGACGGCCAGTTTGGCAAGTGGCTGGAAGGTGCTCGCGACTGGTCCATCAGCCGCAACCGCTACTGGGGCACGCCCATCCCTGTATGGATGTCCGACGACCCGGCGCACCCGCGCGTTGACGTGTACGGCTCGCTCGCCGAGCTTGAGCGCGACTTTGGCCGCCTGCCGCTCAACGAGGCTGGCGAGCCTGACTTGCACCGCCCGTACATCGACGGCCTCACGCGCCCCAACCCGGACGACCCGTCGGGCAAGTCCACCATGCGCCGCATCCCTGACGTACTTGACGTGTGGTTCGACTCCGGCTCCATGCCATTCGCCCAGGTGCACTACCCGTTTGAGAACCAGGAATGGTTCGACAGCCATTACCCGGGCGACTTCATCGTGGAGTACATCGGCCAGACACGCGGTTGGTTCTACACGCTCCACGTGCTTGCCACCGCCATCTTCGACCGCCCTAGCTTCCGCACCTGCGTAAGCCACGGCATCGTGCTCGGAAGCGACGGCCGCAAGATGAGCAAGAGCCTGCGCAATTACCCGGACGTCAACGAAGTCTTCACCCGTGATGGGTCCGACGCCATGCGCTGGTTCCTCATGTCTTCGCCCATCTTGCGCGGCGGCAACCTCATCGTCACCGAAGAGGGCATCCGCGAAGGCGTGCGCCAAGTGATGCTGCCGCTGTGGTCCACCTACTACTTCTTCACGCTCTACGCGGGCGCGGCCGACGGCGGCAAGGGCATCCAGGGCCGCCGCGTGGCAGGCGATGACATCGCGGCGCTGCCGGAGATGGATCGCTATGCGCTTGCAAAGACGGCCGAACTGGTCCGCACCGTCACTGAACGAATGGAGGTCTTTGACGTTCCGGGTGCGTCCGATGCCCTGGAGGACTTCATGGACCTCCTCACCAATTGGTACGTACGCACTCAGCGTGACCGCTTTTGGGAAGAGGACGCCGCTGCGTTCAACACCTTGTACACCATCTTGGAGACGGTGACTCGTTTGGCGGCCCCGCTGCTTCCGCTCACCACGGAGGAGATATGGCGCGGACTCACGGGCGGACGCTCAGTCCACCTCACCGACTACCCGGTGGCCCCCGCAGCTTGGGATGCGCCTGAACTGGCGCCCACCATGGACCTAGTGCGCGACATCGTCTCTGCAGCCCATGCGTTGCGAAAGCGCGAGCAAATCCGCGTGCGCCAGCCGCTGTCTGCCCTTGAGGTGGCAGTAGATGACCCGCAGGCACTCAAGCCATACGTATCCATCATCGCGGCGGAGCTCAATGTGAAGTTCGTCGTGGCCGTGACGCCAGAGAAGTTTGTGGCTGCCAACCCGGTGGAACAGAGGCTCACTGTGAATGCCAGGGCTGCTGGACCACGCATAGGCAAGGCGGTGCAGCAGGCAATCGCCGGCGCTAAGTCAGGGGACTGGAGCGAGACCGGCGGCGCGGTCACGGCCGGTGGCGTGGCCCTGGAGCCTGGTGAATATGAACTAGAGACCGTGGTCGGCGGCGACAACCCGGACGGCGCTGCGGCGGTGCTTCGTGGAGCGGACGGCACGGCACGCGGCTTTGTGCTGCTCCAGACGGCCCTCACTCCGGAGCTTGAGGCAGAGGGTTACGCGCGTGACCTCATCCGCCTCATCCAAGACGAGCGCAAGAACGCAGGTCTCAACGTGGGCGACCGCATCCAGCTCACGGCACACGTGCCACTTGAGCACGTGCCCGCGGTGAAGACGCATCAGGACCTCATTGCCAAGGAAGTCCTTGCGACTGCCTTTGAGGTGACGCCCGGTCCGCTACGGTTCGATATCAGCAAGGCTTAATACGCATGCCTCGCGGGGACGCCCGTTTGGCTTGAGGAGGGGACACCGTGCCACGACACCTTCAACTCACCGACCCCACGCGGCGGTCGTGGGCTGTTGATGAGCCGCGACCCGTGAGAATCACGGTGTGGGAGCCCGAACAAGCGCTCCACGCGCCGGTCCCGCTCGCGCTGCTCTCTCATGGCACGGGCGGCTCGGTGGAGACGTTGGATTGGCTCGGAGAGGCTCTCAGCGCGGCGGGTTGGCTAGTGGTGGGTGTCGACCACCATGGCAACACCTCCGCGGAGCCATACTTGCCCCAAGGCTTCGGGTTCATTTGGGAGCGTCCCAAGGACTTGCGCTACGCCTTGAACTGGGCCATGGCGGAACGTGCCGTTGACGCTTCGCGGATCGCGGCGGTGGGGTACTCCCTTGGTGGCTATTCGGTGGCGGCTCTCGCAGGCGCGCGGCTCAACACCCCGGTGGTGCGTGGAGTGCTGAG
>JBIQJT010000026.1:0-7618 GCA_044507265.1 Actinomycetales bacterium
AGGAGAGCTCGTTGTACTTGCGGCCGTACATGTTCGCCCAAGAGGCGTTCCTGGGCGTAAGGCCTGCCAAGCATGTGGAGTACTTGGTGATTGCCTCGCCCGTGGGTCCGTACTTCCCGGGTGGCGTCAAGCCGGTGTCCATCTGGATTGAGAAGGACTACCACCGCGCGGGCCCAGGTGGCACGGGTGCGGCCAAGTGCGGAGGCAACTACGCCGCCTCGCTCATGCCGCAGATCAACGCTTACGGCAAGGGCTACGAGCAAGTGCTGTACCTGGACGCCAAGACCGGCACGCTGCTCGAGGAACTGGGTGGCATGAACGTATTCTTGGTGATGCGCGACGGCACCGTGGTGACTCCCGTGATCAACGGCAACATCCTCGAAGGCATCACGCGATCCTCCGTGCTCACCTTGTTTGGTGAGGACGACACCAAGGTGGTGGAGCGTGACATCACGCTCGCCGAGGTGCGCCGGGGGATCGAGGACGGCGACATCGCCGAAGTATTTGCGTGCGGCACTGCTGCGGTGGTGACGCCTATCGGCAAGTTCGGCTCTGATGAGTTTGAACTGACGGTGGGCGACAGCACGCCAGGCGCGGTGACCATGTCGATCCGCGAGCGGCTCATGGACATCCAGTACGGGCGAGTCGAGGACTCGCACGGGTGGATGCGGCGGGTTCTCTAGCGGCCGCTGACCGGGCCCCCAGGCCCTGGCGCTAGCGGGCGCCTTGCGAGACACTCGCGGTGTGGCTCCCGATGCCGAGATCGAGTGGTTGCTCGCGGGTGATCCTTCCGTTGAGTATCAGACGCGCGTGCGCCTCCTGGGCGAGTCACCAGCCAGTCTCGTCACGCTGCGAGCGCGCATCGCCACGGAGGGCTGGGGCGCACGGTTCTTAGCAGCCCGTGATCCCGCCACCGGCCTGTGGGGCGAGGGACTCTACGCGCCCAAGTGGGTGTCGACGCACTACACCTTGCTAGATCTCATGGCGTTGGGCATGGACCCGGGAACGCCCGGGCTGCGGGAATCTGCGGCGATCCTGGTGGATGGGCTCTGGCCGCATGAGTGGACAGCCAAAGCGCGCCGCAGACCCATTGACACATGTGTTGGTGGGATGCTGCTGAGCATCGGCGTGTATGCGGGGCTGGGCGAGCGCGCGCTACCCAGCGGGCGCCTGGCGAGCGATGTCCTCCACGAGATCCTCGATCACCTGCTGGACCTGCAGCTGCCAGACGGCGGGTGGAATTGCCAAAGTTGGAAGGGCGATACCCATAGTTCGCTGCACACCACCATCTCGGTGGCGGAGGCCATGCGCGACTGGGCGGCGGGGCCGGACCAGCATCGTGCCGCCGATGTCCTCGCCACGCAGCCGGGCATGTGGGAGTTCGTGTGGCGGCATCGGATGTCCCGGTCGGAGCGCACCGGTGAGGTGATTGACCACCGCATGGAGACCATGCCGTTCCCCACCAGGTGGTACTACGACACCGTGCGCGGGTTGGTGTATCTGGCATCGGTGGGTGCGCCGTGGGATGACAGGATGGCCGATGCCCTGGCCCGGTTGGTCGCCGCGCGCGACGCCGACGGGCGCTGGCCGCTGAGCAAGGGGTACGCCAACAGGATTCATTTCTCCATGGAGCGAGTGGGTGCGCCCAGCCGGTGGAACACCTTGCGCGCGCTGATCGTGTTGCGCGCGTACGGGGAGCATGCGTAGGAATACCAGGGCTGATTTCTGACTGCGGATTTCCCAGTGCAGTACCCTGGCGGGGCAGGCCAACCTGCTGTCTGGAGATGTGATGCTCAGCAACAGCGTGACCGCGTGCCCTCTGCGCTCCCATGTGGATCCGCGCCTCACCCGATTCAGTGCCGGAGCAACGGCGTTGGTGTTGGTGGTGGCATTGCTTACGCTCGGCCCTCTTCGCCCACTCGGACTGGGCCTGCTCGGCTCGCAAGTGGCCATCTATGCCTTCACCGCCTTTGTGAGCTTCCAGTGGTCGGTGTGGGCGCGCTTCTATGCGAATGTGATCTGGCCGCGAGTCTCTGCGCCCGCCTCGCTAGACGACGCCAAGCCTCACCGGTTTGCGCAGTTGCTGGGGTTTGTGCTGACGGGGTTGGCGTTGGGCTTCTTAGTCCTGGACGCCGATGCCGTGGGCTACGCCCTGACAGCCGTGGCAGTGGCATTGGGGGTACTCCACGCGGCGACCGGGTTGTGCGTGGGGTGCAAGCTATACGGCTTGGTGCGGCGAACCTAGCTGGAACGCCGGCGCTGCACTAGACATCTCCCGCCAGGCCGCGCAACAACGGTTCGGAGACCGCGAGTAGACGCTGGCTGTGAGCTACGCCCCCCGTAGCTCACAGCCCAACACGGTGTACATGAACTAGTACGTGTCATGGCGTGATTCGGTTGGGTCCTGGTTTGCACCGGGTCGAGGCGGGGCCCGGCTCGCTAGCCACCGTGCGCCTCGTACCACGCGTCCAGGACGGCCAGGTTTTCAAGATGCGTCTCCAGGTCCGGCGCCACGCGTATCTCGGCAGTGGTGAGGTCCACAATTGCGAAGTACAGCCATTCGCCCTCAGCCGGGCTGAGTACGGCCTTGATCGCAGTTTCGCTTGGCGAACCGATGGGCCCGGGCGGCAAGCCCTTGTACCGGTAGGAGTTGTACGGAGAGTCGATGTCGCGATCTGTGGACGAGATCAGCGGCCCCTGGTCCCGAGTGGCGAACAACACCGTGCTGTTGAGTTCAAGATTCATGCCTTGGTCCAGCCGGTTCTGGATCACGCGCGCTACTAGCGGCATATTGGCGGGAATGAGGCCCTCCCGTTCAACGAGCGAGGCTTGTGTGAGTACGCGACCCCAATCGGGCTCGGGGACTCCAAGGTCCCGCAACTGTTGCTCACGGGTGGCCACGAGGCCGGCCGCTGCATCGTCCACGGTGCGCCAACGATTCAACTCGTAGTAGTCGGGAACCACCCAGCCGTGGAGGATGCCGTTGGCACTCGCGGGCAGGGCACGGGTGAGGGCCTCGAGTGCCTCTTCGCGGTCCACTCCGTAATGGGCGGCGAGAGTGAATGCGATCTGATCGGGTTCAGAGCGTGTGTGGACGTCGAGCACTCCTGGCGGTACCTCGCGTGGCTCTGTGTGCGCCAGCATCGCAAAGTAGGCATCACCCCACTGCCAGTGGTCGGCGCTGTCTATGTTTGCAGGGGTCGGCTGTACCCACCCGTAGCCCCCCGCATTGCGTGACAACCACTCGGTGTCCGTGGTGGGCTCCGCGCAGAAGTCCACGGCGAGTCCGTACGTGTGGGGGTTGGCACCGGCCTCCCAAGGTTGAGCGCCTTGAGCTTGAATGAGTTCCGCCTCCTCCTCCCATGTGCGATACGCCTTGGCGACACAAAGATCGCGGCCGGTGTCAACCTTGTAGGCGGCATGCAGTGCCACCAACGCAACCGCGGCATCGGCGCGCAAAAGTGTTTCTCCATCCCACAGCACGCACAGCGTCCACTCGGGCAGGGCGCCGCTGGCATACGGGAAGCTCTCAGGATCGATCTCGGCGGCCCGCGCCTCGCACTCGGGGCCCAGGGGCGCCGGCAGGGAGTCGAGCGTGGGGAGGGTGCCAGGCCCGGCGTCGGGCGTATTGCGCCACGCCGATGCCGCCCAGCCTCCGCTCACTACGGCCGCAACCGCGGCCACAGCGGTAGCCGACGCTCGGGCCACCCGGGCGCGACGCACGGCGTGGGTGACGGGGGAGAGGTCGTGGGAGAGGCGAGTGGACGTGAAGTCGCCCGCGGCATCGTGCTCAATGCGGGCCAGGGCGTCGTGAAGGGCGGTCAAGAGCGGCCTCCTCTGTGTGGGGTCACGGGGATGCGTGAGGGTGGGGTGTCGCTGGGCTCGGGCATGTCGAGGTCCGCGTAGGTGGTGCGGAGTGTGGCGACCGCGTCGCTGAGGTATCGCTTGACGGTGCCGGTGGCGAGGCCCAGCTCGGCGGCCACGGAGGCGATGGGGCGGTCTTCCAGGTAGCGCAGCACTATGCACGTGCGCTCGCGAGGCGGGAGGGTGAGTAGGGCGCGGTGGATGTCGATGGCGTTGGTGATGTCGCTGGTGGGGTCTGCGGTGTGTGGCGCCGATGCCGTGGCCGGGTGGGTCAGGGAGGTGATGTCGCCTGCCTCGCCGGGTGCGCGTTGGGGGCGGGCGCTGCGGCGGCGGTGACCGTCAATGAACGCGCTGGTGATGGCGCGTTTGACGTACGCGTGAGTGGAGTCGATGTTGCCATGGCTGCGACCGCGGCGGAACGTGCGGATGAGCGCGTCTTGAACCAGATCCTCGGCGGCGTGCTTGTCGCCTGTGAGTACGAAGGCGTAGCCGTAGAGCGCGGGGCCGCGCTCGCGGACTAGATGCTCGAGCGCTTGCGACCAACTGCTCATGACTGTTGCCCTGGTGTGCGCCTGCTCATGGGGCAATCTTTGCTGGCTTCATGGTGGTGGTACGCAAGTTGGGTGGTTTTGGTTGGGTTTGTGCGGCGTGCGTATCCTTGTCGTGGCACCAATCTGACGCCCGATCCCCGCAGAGTAGCCTTAGGCGTACCATCACGGCCGTCTACGGACGGGTCAAGACACGAATGCGAGAGCCTATGGACGACGAGGACGTACCGGCAAGCCCAGCCGACATGCACGAGGTCGAAAGGACATCTCTCGTGCGCGCCGAAATGCTCGTTAGCATGCCCGATGAGCACTACCAGAGCATTATCGCTGTGACGCTTGACTTGATCGAGCGACGGTTCTCTACGATGCAGGGACTTGTGGATGTCAACTCGAAGGACATCAATCTCAACCCCTTCTTGATGCTGGCGATGGCACCCGCGTATAACATCTATTCGACCTTCGAGGTGGCCGAGTATACGCAGAACGCAAAGATGTATCACGGTGATGCTACGGCGTTTGGGAAGTACGTTGAGTCGCGTATCCTGCCCATTTTTGGTGTGACGGAACCGATCGAGAAGAAACGATCTCCCCAAACGTATAGCCCCATTGACGCAGAGTTGACAGTGGAAGGCAATCGCTACCTTGCGACGTGGAAGTCTGGGCCCTGGACCATGAACCAAGCCCACGCGCACGAGATGATTCAAAGGCTGCCACAGATCCACGACGAGACCGGTAGCGACATAATTCTGGGGATCTTTTACGGCAGGTTGCACAAGGTTAACAACAAGCCTGCTCTAGTTGCCCGAGGTACTGGCGACTATTTTCACGTCCTAATCGGAAAGGACTTCTGGGAGTTTGTGACGGGTGTTACGGACGCCCATATGGTTGTCTATAGGGCAATCCGCGAGGCACAGGCCAGATTCGCAGCAGCTCACGGAGGCAAAACGTTCTTCGAACACTTCGTAGAAGCGCGCCTTGCGCTCTCCCAGTCTTTTCGTGCTGAGTTCGATCTGATCGGCGAGGATGACGATATGTGGGAGAAGATCTTCGAGAAGGCCTTCTAGTCGCGCACCGCAGCAACTCGATCGAGTTCAGTCCGCACGACCGCTTTGCCATCTTGCCACCAGTTCCTGGTGCGCACATGAGAGTTGAGATACACCCGGCGGTACGATGGCAGGGCAGTCGCGGGAGTCCCGTCGTCGCACGGGCTTTGGGCTGACCTGGCCACCACTTGACCAGCAACCTCGCCTAGGCGAACCGGCACCGCGTTGCCGACTTGGCGCATCTGCTCGGAAGGCGTTCCCGCGAAACGCCATCCATCTGGAAAGCCCTGGATACGAGCGAACTCGGCGACCGAGAGCACCCGAGTTTCCTCGGGGTGACACATGCTCGTACTCGCGTGATTGGGCAGCGTAGTTATCGTTGGGCACGGCAAGTCCCAGGAGAGGCGTCTCCACCACCCTGACCGTCCCCCTTTAGCAAAATAAGCGCGCCCCATCGACTCTTGCGCCACACTTGCAGGCAACGCCCTCCAGTTTCCACCTGCAGGTACCATTGACAGGTACTTCTTCTTGCGAGGAGAGAAGTCGAGCATGGTCTTGTCGGTATCGTCGAGGTTCTCCAGGGCATCGGCGAGGGTCGAGAACGGCAGAAGGCCCGTACCGGGCAGTCCATGGGTAGGCGCAGGGAAGTCCACTTTGCGATTCTCCCTGTTGCCGATGAAGAGGACGCGTTCGCGCAGTTGAGGCGCGCCGTAGTTAACTGCGTTGACTTCAAAAGCATCTACACGATATGTGCCCCCGGCAACGTTGCCGAGGTCGTCAAGCCATGTCGCGATCGCCGAGCCTGGCATTTCCTCTGGAGTCAGGGGCGCACCACCACGGTCCGGGCGGTCAGCGATTGGTCGGTGAGAGACAGCCGCCGAGAGCAGGCCACGAACATTCTCCATGATGAAAAAGCGGGGCCGAAGTTCGTCTACGAATCGCAAGAAGTCCCAGAGAAGCTGCCCCCGTGAGTCCGCCACCGTGGCGCGACGCCCTGCGGTGCTCCACGACTGGCACGGGGGTCCACCGACAATGACGTCGAGGCTTCCCTGTTCGATTCCGAGTTGCGCCATCAATTCTCGCGGCTGCAACGTCGACAAGTCCGCTTGGATTACAGCGGTCGAGGGTTCGCCAAATAGGCCCGCGTCTCGGTTTGTCCGAAGGGTCGCGCAGAACGAACTCTCCAGTTCTACGCACGCCAACAACTCATAGGCACCGACTCGGTCCAAACCCACGTCTAGTCCACCTGCGCCCGAGAACAGCGATAGCACCTTGAGGCGCGGAGTTGACATACCCACCATCGTACTTAGCCACCCTTTGTTCACGCGGGAACCGCAACGCGCGCCACACTATATGAGAAGGCTGACAGAGCACCGTCGAGCACCGGATTGTCCTAGCGCGAAACAGAGTCTGGGATGCCGCGCAGTGGCCGAACTGGATTCAACGGCCCGACCATGATCACAGAGTGGCACCCAGTGCCGGTGTCGCTAGTAGCCGATGAGCAAGATGCCCTCAAAGGGGAGTTGTAGCCGGCGCGACTGATAGATGGCATCAAGTTGCGAGCGCGTTGATGCGTACGCGTGGATCGCGCCAGCCGACGCATTCGAACGATATGCGAATGGCTGCAACAGGATTAAGAACCGCGCGTCGAGGATCAAGGACGTCCGAACGATGTCTCGGTAGTCCGCGTTGTTTGCGGCTCCTCGCCCAGCCTCAACCTCCACCGCTGCGCCGATGTAGTCGCTGAAGGCATCAATGTCGTAGTTGACCTCGGGCCTCCCGTTCTCGCCGTAAAGCACTGTCCGGCGAACCTTGTCGCTCGCGGCCTTGCCACGTTCTACTTCAAACCCGAGCGCCTCAAAGCCAGGCCGCAAATGCGCAAGCACCGCATCACTCCCAAGCCCGGTGTGTGCATCCATGGTAGAGATCTGGAGTTCGGCCCGGTTCACTACGTCGACCACGTCTTGCACCCACTCGGGTGGGGTCGCGTTGAGCGGGTAGAACTTCCAGTTGGGGTAGATCACACCACAAGCTTGTCGGAGCGCGCCGGCGAAAGCTAGTCCCGCGTGATCACACCAACACCCACAGGGGAACACCCTCACCCACCACAACGTTCACCAACAATGACAACCCTAGGAATCATCGGCGCAGGCAAGATCGGCA
>JBIQJT010000004.1:0-3383 GCA_044507265.1 Actinomycetales bacterium
ACTAGAAGCCCATACCGCCCATGTCGCCACCACCAGCAGGCACCGCGGCAGGCGGCTCCGGCTTGTCGGCCACAACGGCCTCAGTGGTGAGGAACAGACCGGCAATGGAGGCCGCGTTCTGCAGAGCAGAGCGGGTGACCTTGACCGGGTCGTTCACGCCAGCGGCGAGCAGGTCTTCGTAGACACCGGTGGCGGCATTGAGGCCGTGACCCACGGGCAGTCCCTTGACCTTCTCCACCACTACGCCGCCTTCAAGGCCAGCGTTGATGGCGATCTGACGCAGCGGAGCGGACACAGAGAGCTCCACAATGCGAGCACCCGTTGCCTCGTCACCTTCCAACTTGAGGCTCTCGAACGCGAGCTTGCCGGCCTGGATCAGAGCCACGCCACCACCGGCGACGATGCCCTCTTCCACGGCAGCCTTGGCGTTGCGGACTGCGTCCTCAATGCGGTGCTTACGTTCCTTGAGCTCAACCTCGGTAGCCGCACCCGCCTTGATGACGGCCACGCCGCCCGCGAGCTTGGCGAGGCGCTCCTGGAGCTTCTCGCGGTCGTAGTCGGAGTCAGAGTTCTCGATCTCCTGGCGGATCTGCTTGACGCGGCCCTCGATCTGCTCGGGGGCGCCAGCGCCCTCAACGATCGTGGTCTCGTCCTTGGTCACGACAACCTTGCGGGCCTGACCCAGCAGTTCCAGTCCGGTGTTCTCAAGAGAGAGACCCACAGACTCGGAGATGACGGTGCCGCCCGTGAGGATGGCCATGTCCTGCAGCATTGCCTTGCGGCGGTCGCCAAAGCCGGGCGCCTTGACGGCAACGGCCTTGAAGGTGCCACGGATCTTGTTGACCACCAGGGTGGCGAGGGCCTCAGACTCGACGTCCTCGGCGATGATCGCCAGCGGCTTGCCGGTCTGCATGACCTTCTCAAGCACGGGGACTAGGTCCTTGACGGAACCGATCTTGGACTCCACCAACAGCACGTAGGCGTCCTCGAGGACTGCTTCCTGGCGCTCAGGGTCGGTGACGAAGTACGCCGAGAGGAAGCCCTTGTCAAAGCGCATTCCCTCGGTCAGCTCGAGCTCGAGGCCCAGAGCCGAAGACTCCTCAACCGTGATGACACCTTCCTTGCCCACCTTGTCCATCGCCTCAGCAATGAGTTCACCAATAGCGGGGTCGGCGGCCGAGATGCCAGCGGTTGCGGCGATCTCTTCCTTGGTCTCGACTTCCTTGGCTGCCTTGAGCAGTTCGGCAGTCACGGCCTCGACGGCCTTTTCGATGCCCTTCTTGAGGGCAATGGGGTTGGCGCCGGCTGCGACGTTGCGCAGGCCTTCCTTCACCAGTGCCTGTGCCAGCACAGTGGCGGTGGTGGTGCCGTCACCGGCGACGTCGTCGGTCTTCTTGGCGACCTCCTTGACGAGTTCAGCACCAATGCGCTCAAACGGCTCGTCGAGTTCGATCTCCTTGGCGATCGACACACCGTCGTTGGTGATGGTGGGCGCTCCCCACTTCTTTTCCAGTACGACGTTGCGGCCCTTGGGGCCGAGGGTGACCTTAACGGCATCGGCGAGGGCATTCATGCCCCGCTCCATGCCGCGGCGGGCTTCCTCATCGAAGGCAATGATCTTTGCCATGGGGTGTCTTCCTCTTTCGATGGATAGTGGCGCTTGCGATGCCCGCGACGGACGACGCCCTGCCGAGGTTCACGTCACCCCGGCGGCCAGGCGTCTCACCGCTCGCGCCGAACACTCATTAGCACTCTCAATATGCGAGTGCTAATGAGGATTCTGGCACTCTCAGGGTGCGAGTGCAAATGCCCGCGCGGCGTTGAGCCTTAGGCGAACGATGCCCTAGCGGGCGGGGTGCTAAGCGTCGGGGTTAGTCACGAGCAGCACGTCAATAGCCGCACCGGACGTGGTGCCCTGCTCCACTGCAGCAATGCCCAAGACCTCGGCCACTCGAGCCGCCGTGGGTGCCTGCGATTCATCGGCATAGCGGACGGTGTTCTGAGCCGGCTTGGAGCCAGTGAGGTTGCCCGCAGTGACGGAGGAGAACCCGTTGTCCTGAAGTTCCTTCTGCTGCGAGGCAGCCAGTCCGCTCACGCCTGCGCCGTTGAACACAGCCACGCTGAGAGAAAGGTCCACTGGCGGAGCGATCTCGGAGGGGCTGGGCGAAGGCGTGGGCGTGGGCGATGGCGTAATGCTCGGCGCCACGATCTCAGTGAGGGTGATGGTGGGAGTGGGCAAGGGGCCCGTGGGAGGCAAGCCAATGCCACCGCTCTCGCGCCACAGGTACCACGACACCCCGTATGCGAGACCACCCGCCAACACAAAGATGAGGATGGGGGTCAAGATGCGACCAAGCACCGAGGGTCGTTTGCGGTGAACGCCCACAGGGCCGTCGCTGGTCGCGAGCTGATCGAACTCGTCTACGGGGTAGTCGGACACGCGCAAACTTTACTAGGCGTGGCTCTCCCATGCACGCACGGCGCGCCCCCGCTGGCGTGAGGCACGCATCCGGCGGAGCCTCTTGACCAGCATGGGGTCGTGCTCCAGGGCCTCATGGCGATCGATGATGGAGTTGAGAACCTGGTAGTACTCGGTGCTCGACATGGAGAAAAGTTCGCGCACCGCGTCTTCCTTAGCTCCCGCGTACTTCCACCATTGGCGCTCGAACGCAAGGATCGCGGTGTCACGCTCGCTCAAGGTGCCCGCAAGCGCGGAGACCTGCTGAGCTGAGTCGTGAGCAACTGACATGTGCCCCACATTACAAGCCAAATCACACCCATGTCATTTCCGGGCGCTATTACTGTGCTGACATGACCACGGCATGGAAAGAGCAACTGGCTCCCGACTGGGCCGAAGCCTTGGCCAGCCAGGCTCCCACCCTCGCGGCGCTTGGGACCTTTCTGCGCGCCGAGCTCGCGGCTGGGCGTGGCTACCTCCCGGCATCGGGCGCAATTTTGGAGGCCTTCACACGCCCCCTCGCCGAAGTCCGTGTACTCATCGTGGGCCAGGACCCCTACCCCACGCCCGGAGATCCCATGGGTCTGTCCTTCTCCGTGCCGCCAGGGCGCGCGATGCCCCGTTCCTTGCGCAACATCGCGAGCGAGCTGGCTGCAGACACAGGCGAGCGGCTCATCACAGGAGACCTCACCCACTGGGCGGACCAGGGTGTGCTGCTGCTCAACAGGTGCCTCACGGTGCGACCCGGGGAGCCAGGGTCACACCGTGGTCACGGCTGGGAGGAGTTCACCGCTCACGCTATCGAGGCACTAGTGGCGCGCGGCGGCCCGCTCGCGGCAATCCTGTGGGGCCGTGACGCCCAGGCATTAGCGCCGATGCTCGGGGAAGTCCCCTACGTAGCATCGGCTCATCCCAGTCCGCTCAG
>JBIQJT010000004.1:3483-160818 GCA_044507265.1 Actinomycetales bacterium
TGCACTTGCGTGTAATTGCCAGCAGAGGGCGTGCCTGCGACCGTGGCGGCCCACACGCCCGCGGCGCAGCGAGTCTTGGAAATCACGGCGGCCGATCCGACAGTGTTGACGGTCAGGCTCGACGCAGCGGCAGGCGTCACGCCCGAGCCACACACAAGGAGCGCTGCGACGGCGAGCACCGACATCGTGCGGGTCACGATCGCGCCCGCGCTCGCAGGCACAGGCGGGCCGTTGGCGACTTCTTCAGCAAGCGCGGCGTCGTCACCGCGGTCGCTCGCCCGAGCGGCTGGTTGGTCGACGCTGTCTTGGTCGCTGACATCTTCATCGTCATCGTCGCAATCGTCGCCGCTGAACCACACCAGCAAGACGATGGACAAGAGCAGCACCGATGCCCACACCAGCGGGCTGAGCAACAGAGCCGTGAGGCGCCCCAGGCTGGAGTAGTGGACCACCACCACGCCCTTAACCTCGGCGGCCTTGGGCTCAAAGGGGTCAATGAATGTGTTGTTGTCCCCCTGCATGATCCAACCGTCTTCGCCATTGCCACCAATGATGCGGTGGACGATCTGCGCGCCCCCGAAACCCTCGGGCGCGTACACAATGACGTCGCCGATGCTGGGTTCCATCTTGCGGGCGATCACCAGGTCGCCGCTCATGTAAGTGGGCTCCATGGACGAGCCCGAGACAATCACAAAGGAGGTGGACCCGCCCAGGTTGGTGGGCCATAAGTACCACGCGTCAACCGCTACTGCGAACCAAATGAAGATGGTTCCGAGCAACGCAAGCACCCGGCGCGCGGTCCACGCGCCGGGCACTAGCGTGCTCTTGGTGTCCATGATGGACGGGTATTAGACCCTGGGCTTCTTAGTAGATCGCGATGTCGATGGAGTTGAGGGTCGCACTCAAGGGCAATGCCGCTATCGACGCAGTGACATCGGCAGCGAGTGGCGAGGTGCCAGCGACCACGGTCGGGGTAGCTGCGATGGTACCCGGGGTGTTGTCAGCGAGGGTGTAGTGCAGCGTGTAAGCAAGTGTCTTACCTACGCAGTCTTCGCTGATGTCTGAGACCAGCAGGTTGGTGTACGTGCCACCCGGAATGCTGTAGGTGTAGTCCACCGTCACCGCGTCGTCGCAGGCTGCGTCGAACGTGTTGGTGCCTACGGCAATGTTGTCGTCGTTGACGTTAACGGTCAGGGTCGATGCGGACGCGAGGCTGAGCCCGGCGACGCCTACGATTCCGAGCGCAACGGCAAGGACCTTGCGGGAGTTGTTCTTCTTCGCCATCGTGGCTTTCCTTTCAATCGTAAGGTCCCGGTCACATGTCCAGGGCGGGCACTGATCCGGTTCCAACTCTTGCGTTCAGGTGGGCCGAGGTCAGGCGGCTTCACCCTTACGCATGCTGAGAGTGTGCAGTTTGTCACACATGACGCAGGATTCAAGCGGTGTGACTTTTGTCACATTGTGTAACCGCGTGTCGCGCATGTATTAGGTCTATCGGAGAGCTGGCAGCGGGACTTGAACCCGCAACCGCCCGATTACAAGTCGGGTGCGCTACCAATTGCGCCATGCCAGCGTGCCCGCAGAGGGGCACCCACAGGATACCGAGTGACCGATGTCACCTCTGGCCCTGGGGTGAAAGCACCAAGGGCCCGGCCTATTG
Organism: Actinomycetales bacterium; assembly: GCA_044507265.1. Classification (GTDB taxonomy): domain Bacteria; phylum Actinomycetota; class Actinomycetes; order Actinomycetales; family Demequinaceae; genus Demequina. The sequence continues at coordinate 5,144 of JBIQJT010000004.1, forward strand.
GCCGAGCCCTTGGATGCTCAGTGTGACCGGTGTCACCGGCACACGCTGCTTCTTAAGCAGAAGCGAGCAATGCCGCGCGGATGGCGCCCGGCTGGCTCCAGTCGATCGCGTTGGGGTCGCGGCGCGGATCCTGCATCACACCATTCACCGCGATGGTGGGCGTGCCGCCCATGCCGTCACGGCTAGCACGCTCGGTGGAGTTGGTGACCCACTGCGAGTATTCGTGCTTGGGGATGTCGTTGGCGATATCCGCGGGCACCCCAGCCTGGATAGCGAGGTCCACCAAGGTCTGGTCGTTGAGGCCTCGAGTGAACTCCTCGGGCTGGTTCGCGAACAGCAACTGGACGTACGCCACAAAGTGCTCGGGCGAGCGGTCAGCCACCAGCGCCGCGGACGATGCCGCACGGGTCGAGAAACGCGAACCCTGGGAGGTGTGGTCAAGGATGGCCACAGGGTGGTACGTGATGTCGGCCTCGCCGGCAACGGCCATTGCCTCAAGGTCCGTAGCGTTGATGCTCTCAAACACTCCACACACGGGGCACATGAAGTCCAGGTACACGGCAAACTGCGGGCGGTCAGGGTCCAGACCCTCACCTGCCACGCCGCCCTTACCCACAGGAATACCGCCGTTCTCGGTGGCGACGGCGGGAACCTTCTGATCCTCAGCAAAGCTGGTGTTCACGCTCGCCTGGTTCACGATGAAGATGACGATCGCGGCGAAGATGCCGAGAACCACCACTCCAGCCAGGATCCACAACGCGGTAGTACGACGCTGCTCGGCACGCACTTGCGCCTGTGCTTGTTTGCGCGCGGCGGCAGCCTTCTCATTGCGCGGTGCCGCTTGGGCGTTCTTGGCCATGCTCTTTCTCCTCAATAACGGTTACTGGCGACCAGTGTAGGAATCGCCACGAATCCACGCATCCATGGACAGAGCGGAACGCGGGAACACAGCAAGGAACACGCCCATCGCTATGAAGCCCAGCCTCTCCATCAGATGTAGCGGATAGTTGGTTTCATCAGCGGCCACATCGCCGCCTCCCCCAAAGCAGCCACAGTCGATGCTGTACCCCTTGGCCCACACCCAGATGACGCCCACCAAGAAGCCCGCCATCATGAGGAGCCACGTGAAAGCGGCGAACCGGGTGAAGATTCCAAAGATGAGCACGGCGGCCAGGACGAGTTCAAAGAACGGCAAGACGTTTCCCACAGCCGGAACCACGGCCTCGGGAAGTAAACGGTAGGCGCGCACTGCGCGCACCGATTGACCAAGGTCAGCAAACTTGGGAATTGCAGCCGCGATGAGGATTCCCGCCATGGCGAGCCTCACGATCGTGGACAACCAGGGCTGAGTCTTGGCCCATCCGCTGGGTCGCGTCGATTCAACCTCGGCTACGGCGCTCGCGTCCCTCACCTGAACTCCTCACTGGGCTCTGTGTGCATGGCACAACGTATCGCAAGGCTTCGATGTTCCTTCTCAGCCTGACGATTTTGGGCCACAGCACCTATGCCTGGACCGGCAACGGGGGCAAGGGCCACCACCACGGGGCTACCAGGAGCATCACGGCTGCCACCACTGCGCCCGATGCCACAATCGCCACCACGACCCACAGCGCCGTCACGCCGGGGGAGGGAGCGACAGCGGCCGCAAAACGATGGGCACCCTCGCGAGTGCCGCCGGACCACAATCCCCACCACAGCGACGCCGCCGCGCACAACGCGCCCACCGCGAGCGCACCCGCGTGACCCCACACTTGGCCTTCGTTCGTGAGCGGCGCAATCCGCCCCGTGCTGACGAGCCACCATCCCAGCCCTGCGACCGCACCGCCGATGATCCCTGCGGCAATCACCGAAGGCAGCAACTCCACCAAGGCGCGCGTCATGTGCCAAGGCAAGCCCATGGTGTGCAGCACGGCGTCCCTACGTCGGTTCCCGTGCTTGGCACGCGCAATGCGAATCGCCTCGGCCCTGCGGAAGGTGGCACGTCCCACTAAGGCACCGAGCACGAGCGCCGCAAACGCAAGCACGGGCGCAATGGCGGCCGCGAGGCTTGCGGTCAGGGTCCATGCCAGCAAGAGCACTGGCCTATGAGGCTTGACCTCCCAGTCTCCGCTTCCACCCTCGCCGGACGAGTACAACTCGTCAAAGTCCTCGTAGTCGTCGGCGTAGTCCTCGTGGTACTCGCCGTCGTACACCTCGCTGTACTCGTCGCCGTACTGCTCGGCATCGTCCCGGGGGTTGGGAAGGACCGCCGTGGTGCCCTCGAGGAACTCATCCCCGTCGTCATCAATGAAGCCTTGAGGCATGACCTTGGTGGCCCCCGGCGCATCGAGCACTTCGGTGGCTCCGCGCAACGCCGCGACAACCTCTCTCATGGTGGGTCGTTGAGAGATGTCACGACCCAAGGCGGCACGTACGTAGTCGGCGCCCTGGGCATCGGCGACCTGCGGCTTCCCGCTCAACGTCTTGCGAATAGAGGAGGAACCGGAACCAAACGGCGCACTGCCGGTCATGGCATACGCCACGGTGGCGGCCCACGACCACCTGTCGGCGATCTCGCCAGGGTCCGCGCCGTCAATCACTTCAGGCGCCACATATCCGGCAGTGCCGCTCACCAAGCCATCCCGAGTGAGACGAGAATCCTCCGTGCGATGCGACAAGCCAAAGTCGATGAGCACCGCACCTCGCGGCGAGAGCATCACGTTGGAGGGAGTGACGTCCCTGTGCACCACACCCGCCCTGTGGGCGGCGCTCAGTGCGGACGCGATGCGCTCCGCAAACGACGCCAACTCCTCGCCGCGCAAGGGTCCCTTCTGTTGCACGTGCTGGGCGAGGGATTCGCCAGGGATGAACTCAAAGACCACAAAGGTCTCCTCGTCGTCCAACTCGGCGTCGATGATCCGCGGCACGGCATCGTGCCTCAATGCCTGCAACGCGCGCACCTCACGCCTCAAGCGCTCCGCGGCCGTGGGATCAGACGATGCATCCACCAACTTGAGCGCGGCGGGCGAGCCCTCGGCATCGTTCACCAAGTACACGTGACCCGAGCCGCCAGCGCCCAACGTGCGCACCACGGTGTACCCACCCACCTCGTCGCCTGTAGCGCGCACAGTGCCAGCCATGGACCAACGGTACCTGGGAGCATGCACCCGGGACTTCTCGGGCTAGGGTCCCGGAGCGAACTGTGGCACCATGTAGAGGCCGTCGCAACGACGTGGCGGCAAGTGTCAGTGCAGACACATCGCACAACGGCACTCTTCACAACGGATCGTCCGGCACGTACCTGCCGGTGAAGGGACCAGCAATGGCAACCGTGACCTTTGACAAGGCCACCCGCATTTACCCGGGCACCGAGCGCCCTGCGGTTGACAAGCTCGACATCGACATCGCCGACGGCGAGTTCCTCGTACTGGTTGGCCCGTCGGGCTGTGGCAAGTCCACCTCCCTGCGTATGCTCGCCGGCCTCGAGGACATCGACGAAGGCTCCATCTGGGTGGGTAACCGCGACGTGACTCACGTCCAGCCCAAGGACCGCGACATCGCCATGGTGTTCCAGTCCTACGCCCTGTACCCCCACATGTCCGTGGCCGACAACATGGGCTTCGCGCTCAAGATCGCCAAGGTCGACAAGGCTGAGATCCGCCAGCGCGTGGAAGCCGCAGCCAAGATCCTCGACCTCACCGAGTACCTGGACCGCAAGCCCAAGGCCCTCTCCGGTGGTCAGCGTCAGCGTGTTGCCATGGGTCGCGCCATTGTGCGTCAGCCCCAGGTATTCCTCATGGACGAGCCGCTGTCCAACCTTGACGCCAAGCTCCGTGTGCAGACGCGTACCCAGATCGCCGCTCTTCAGCGCCGCCTGGGTGTCACCACCGTGTACGTGACGCACGACCAGACCGAGGCTCTCACCATGGGTGACCGCATCGCCGTGCTCAAGGACGGTGTGCTGCAGCAGATCGGTACCCCCCGCGACATGTACGACACCCCCGCCAACGTGTTCGTCGCCGGCTTCATTGGCTCCCCCGCCATGAACATCGGCACCTACCAGGTGTTCGACGGTGCCGCACAGGTGGGCCGTGGCAAGATCCCCCTCACCCGCGAGGCGGTCGCCGCTCTCAAGGCCGAAGACAAGAACCACGTGGTGCTTGGCTTCCGTCCCGAGTCGCTCGACCGCGCAACGGCCAACGCCGAGGGCGCCATCCCGATCGAGGTCGACATCGTCGAAGAGCTCGGTTCGGACGCCTTTGTGTACGGCACTGTGCCCAACGAGTTCGGTGAGTCCAAGGACATCCACTTCTCCGCAGGCGACTCGCAGATGGTGGTCCGCATTGACCCCCGTGATGTTCCCAAGAAGGGTGAGACCATCTGGGTCACCATCCGCGCCGGTGAGCAGCACACCTTCTCCGCAGCGACCGGTGAGCGTCTCACCGCCGCCAAGGGCAAGAAGTAACTCTCAGCTAGAACGCCAAGGGGCGGTCCGCTACGGCGGGCCGCCCCTTCGGCATTGCTGGGCGCGTTCTTCTGTCCCATGCCAAGCACGGCATCGGGCATGCATAGCAGACACGGCCGTGCGGCGACGCCCCCGTAGGCTAGGTGCATGCCCTTGCACATCACCGGGGCCGCAGACGCGGCGCTCATTGACCTTCCGTGGTTCATCCCACTGAGCGCGTGGCCCGAGGACAAGATCGCAGCGCTGCCTCGAGGACTGTCCCGCCACGTGGTGCGCTTTGTGCGCCACGGTGACGGCGTACTGGCCATCAAGGAGACCAACCCGCGCATCGCTCACCGCGAGTTTGAGATGCTACGAGAACTAGAGCGCTTAGAAGCGCCTTGCGTTCACGCCGTGGCCGTAGTCACCGGGCGTGTGGATGCCGAGGGCAACGAACTCGCGGCCGCGCTCGTCACTGAACACTTGGCCTTCTCCCTGCCGTACCGTGCACTGTTCAGCCAATCGCTGCGCAAGGGCACCCTCAACCGTCTCATCAAGGCGCTGAGCGTGCTCATGGTGCGGCTGCACTTGCTGGGTTTCTACTGGGGCGACGTGTCACTATCCAACGCCTTGTTCCGGCGTGACGCTTCAGAATTCAGCGCATACCTGGTGGACGCCGAGACCGGCGACATGCACCATGCCCTGACCGACGGCCAGCGCGACTACGACATCGAACTCGCCATGACCAACATCACCGGCGAACTCATGGACCTCCAGGCAAGCGAAGACCTGGACGAGGAGATTGACCCGTTCGAAGTGGGCGAGAAGCTTGAGCGCTCGTACCGCGAACTGTGGGCGGCACTCACGGAGACCGAGACTTTCACCTCCAACATCCCGCTGCACGTGGCGGAGCGCGTGCGCGAACTCAACCAGTTGGGCTTTGACGTAGACGAACTGGACATGCGCTCCACCGAGGACGGCGCGGCCCTCACCATTCGCCCCAAAGTGGTGGACGCGGGCCACCACTCGCGCCGCTTGCTGCGCCTTACCGGTTTGGACGTGCAGGAGAACCAAGCACGCCGCTTGCTCAACGACCTGGACGAATACCGTGCGATGCACCCGGAGAGCGCAGACGACGAGCACTTTGCAGCTCACGACTGGCTCACCACCGTCTTTGAGCCCACCGTGCGCGCGGTGCCCCGTGATCTGCGTGGAAAGTTGGAGCCCGCGCAGCTGTTCCACGAAGTGCTGGATCACCGCTGGTACGTAGCCCAAGCGGCAGGCCACGATGTTCCTATGCCCGTGGCCGTAGCGTCGTACGTCAAGAACGTGTTGCCAGGCAAAGCGGACGAGCGTGCCGTGTTGGGACGCACCCTGGCGGAGATGACCGCGGAGCTTCCCGCGCTGACCGCCGAAGTGGGCACGTCCTACTCACCCAAGGACGCCGTAGAGATTGACAACACAGGCGCGTGGGGCGGCGAGGTTTCTGAGGGCTACGAACCCAAGCCTGAGTCGTCCGGCGCGGCCACGGGCGAGATCCCCACCGTGGTGCGCAAGTCCACCAAGCGGCCGGCGCCCAAGCACAACGCGCGGCCAGCTGCCAAGAAGCCTCCCAAGGGCGACTAGGGGTCCGGCTAGTCACGCAAGACGGTCACGGCGACAGGGCAGTGCGCAAGCGTGCTTGGCGGCGCGTGTCCATGCACGCTCCACCGTCACTTACGCGCGGTCCGGGTGCACGCGGCGCCGGGCGTGGCGCTAGGGCGTGACGGCGCGGGCAGCCTCATAGAGTGCAATCGACGCGGCCACGGCCGCGTTAAGGCTCTCAGTGGTGGCGGCGATGGGGATCGACACAATCTGGTCGCAGGCCTCGCGCGCCAGGCGGGACAGCCCAGCACCCTCGGCGCCGACCACGATCATCAAGGGGCCATCCAACAGAGTGGAATTGGCGAGCTCCACGTCCGCGTTGGCATCCAGGCCAATGGCAAAGAGGCCGGCCTTCTTGAAGTCCTCAATGGTGCGCACCAGGTTGGTGGCGCGCGCCACCGGAATGCGCGCGGCGGCCCCGGCGGACACCTTCCATGCGGCCACGGTCACCCCAGCGGCACGGCGCTCCGGGATCACCACTCCCGTGGCCCCAAAGGCGGCCGCTGACCTCAAGATCGCGCCCAGGTTGCGCGGGTCCTGAATGCCATCCAGCATCATGATCCGCACGGGTGAGGGCGCTTCAAGCAAGTCCTCAGGCTCCGCGTACGCGTACGGAGGGACCTCAAGCGCCAAGCCCTGGTGCGGGCTACCACCGGCCATGGTGTCCAACAAGGTTTTGGGCACTTCGCGCACCTCAACGCCTTGTTCCACGGCGAGCGACACAATCTCAGTCACGCGATCGTCGGCATCGATGCGCTGGAAAACGAAGAGCGTGTGCGCGGGCAGCTGGCCGCGCAAGGCCTCCAGCACGCTATTGCGTCCCACCACGAGCTCGCTCGACTTGGAGGTGCGGTCACGTGGCATTGCCTTGCCCGCGGTGCCCTGCCTCTTGGCAGCCGAGCGCTCGGCAAGCTGCTTGTCGCGGTACGCCTTGTGATACGGGCGGTCTTCCGCCTTGGGAGTGGGGCCCTTGCCTTCCAAGGCCTTACGACCCTGGCCACCACTGCCGGTGGTGGCGCCCTTCTTGCCCTTGCGGATCGCTCCTCGTCGTTGCGAGTTGCCTGCCATTACTGCTCCTCGCTCAGCGTCCAGCGCGCGCCGTCCGCCGCGTCTTCGATGATGATCCCGGCCGCTGCCAAGCGGTCCCGAATGGCGTCCGCAGCCGCCCAATCCTTGTGTGACCTGGCTTGAGCGCGGGCATCCAGGTCAGCCTGTACTAAGACGTCCAGGGCACGCAGTGCGGACGAAGCCGCCGAGGCCGGAGCCGTCCACTGGGCATCCGCCGGGTCAAGTCCCAGTACGTCGAGCATCGCGCGCGTCGCAAGCAGCGCCTCTGAAAGGCCCGAGTCGTCTCCGCCCGCTAAGGCGGCATTGCCTGCGCGCACGGTCTCGTGGATCGCGGCGAGCGCACGCGGCACCGCAAGGTCGTCGTTCATGGCCTCCACAAAGGCGTCAGGAAGCACGGCCGCCTTGACGGCCGCCGCTGCTGGAGCGCCCACCTTCTCCGAGGCCCGCTCTACAAAGCCTGACAGGCGCTGCCAGGCCGCCGTGGCATCGTCCATGACCGCATCCGAGAACTCAAGCATGGAGCGATAGTGCACGCCAGCGAGCGCGTAGCGAAGTGAGGCCGCCGGGTACCGCTCAAGCACCTCACTCACCAGGAGGCCGTTGCCCAAGGACTTGGACATCTTGGCGCCGGACTGCGTCACCCATGCGGAATGCATCCATAGACGTGCAAAGCCATAACCAGCGGCGCGAGACTGAGCCTGCTCGTTCTCGTGGTGAGGGAAGCGCAAGTCAAGGCCGCCACCGTGGATGTCGAACTCCTCACCCAAGTAGCGCTGCGCCATGGCAGAGCACTCGATGTGCCAGCCAGGCCGTCCAAGACCCCAAGGCGAGGCCCACGAGGCGGTCTCCGGCTCGTCGGACTTGCGCGCTTTCCATAAGGCAAAGTCGCGCGGATCGCGCTTGTCGTGCTCAGGGGCGTCAGCGGCGGGAGAAAGGTCTTCAAGCGCTTGCTTGGTGAGCGAGCCGTACTCGGCAAAGGAGCGCACGTCAAAGTAGACCGAGCCTTCCTTTTCATACGCGTGACCGCGGTCCACCAGACGCTCAATAAGCGCGACGATCTCTGGGATGTGCCCCGTGGCGCGCGGCTCGGCAGCGGGGGGCTGAACGCCCACCGCGGCGTACGCAGCCTGGAACTCGCGCTCATAGCGCAGCGCCCAGGCCCACCAGTCCCAGCTGGCCTCAGCGGCTTTGTCCAGGGTCTTGTCGTCAATATCGGTGACGTTGCGGACCATCGTGACCTCGTGGCCGGTGCGCTCCAGCCAGCGTTGCAGCACGTCAAAGGCAACAGCGCTGCGCAAGTGACCCACGTGAGGGCTGGACTGGACGGTGGGTCCACATAAGTAAATGCCCACGCGGCCTGGAGTGAGCGGCTCAAAGGCACGCTCCTCGCGAGTGGCGGTGTCAAAAAGGCGCAGGGTCACGGGTGCAAGGCTACCTGGCGCACGCACCACCGCGCCCTCGCGCGCCTGAGGAACGTCACCTCGCGAGTCTGTGCTCGGTGGGCGTCCCTGAGGAAGGCTAGCCCTCGGCAGCAGGCCCGGTCACCAGCGCGGTAGCGATTGCCGCGATGCCCTCGCCCCTGCCTGTGAGGCCCAGGCCGTCCGTGGTGGTGCCCGAAACACTCACGGGAGCGCCCAACGCGGCAGAGAGGACCTCTTGAGCCTCCGCGCGGCGTGCACCCAACTTGGGTCGGTTGCCAATCACTTGCACGGCGGCGTTGGATATCTCAAAGCCGGCCTCACGAACGATGCGCGCCGCCTCAGCGATCAAGGCCACGCCCGAGGCTCCTGCCCACTCAGGGCGGTCGGTTCCAAAGTGAGCGCCCAAGTCACCCAAGCCGGCTGCAGAGAAGATGGCGTCACAAATGGCGTGAGCAGCGGCATCGGCGTCCGAATGTCCCGCCAGAGCGCGCTCTTGTGGCCACTCAACGCCGGCCAAATGAAGGCCGGTAGTGTCACCGAACGCGTGCACATCAACGCCGATGCCAGTACGGATCATTCGCTCGCGAGCCTTCTCTCAAAGTGGTCAAGGTCTTCTTGATACGTGATCTTGAGCGCCTGTGGATCCCCCGCGCACGTGTCCACGCGATATCCATAGTGGACCAACAGTGCGCCGTCGTCGGTGGCCAACACCCCATCACGCGCGGCGCGGGCGTGGGCATCCAACAAAGCGGCTGGACGGAAGGCTTGAGGGGTTTGCACGGCACCCAACTCGCTGCGGTCAAGGTAGGCGACTCCCACACCGCCAGTGCGGATCACCGTGTCCACCACAGGCACCATGGGGATGACCCCATCGGCGGAGTCAAGGCCTTCCAAGACGCGCGCGAACACGTCTCCTGGCGTGAACGGGCGCGCGGCATCGTGCACCAGGACGGCCTCAATTCCGCCAGAGAGCGCCGCGAGGCCCAGCGACACGGACTCCTGGCGGTTCTCGCCGCCAGCCACCACCGTGACGTCAGCGTCGATGTGGGACAGCGCGGCGCGGAAGTCCTCCATGGCATCGGCAGGAGCGGTGACCACAATGTCCTTGGCCACTCCAGCCACCCCGGCTACCGCCCACTCAATCATGGGCTTGTCCGCAATGGGGACGAGCGCCTTGGGAACGGCGCGGCCCAGCCGGGAACCGCTACCGGCGGCCGTGACGACGGCCGCGATGTTCACGAAGCGAGGACCTGGTCGAGCTTGGCTTCAGCGGTGGGCTCGTCGCACTTCTCGGCAAGAGCAAGCTCACTCACGAGAATCTGACGCGCCTTGAAAAGCATGCGCTTCTCACCGGCGCTGAGACCCTTGTCGGTGTCACGGCGGCTCAAGTCACGCACCACCTCGGCCACGCGGATGACGTCGCCAGAGGCGAGCTTCTCTACGTTTGCCTTGTAGCGGCGCGACCAGTTGGTGGGCTCTTCGATGTACGGCTCGCGCAGGACGCCGAAGACCTTCTCGAGGCCGGCCTTGTCCACGACATCGCGCACGCCAACGAGGTCAACGTTCTCTGCGGGGACCTCAATCGTCAAGTCGCCTTGAGCGACCTTGAGCTTGAGGTACGTCTTCTCTTCACCTCTGACGATCCGCTTCTTAATGTCCTGGATCTGGGCCGCACCGTGGTGCGGATAGACAACTGTCTCGCCAACGACGAAGTTCATATTCTCCGGTGCCCCTTACGAATGAGAACCCCTAGTCTACCACCGCATGGGTTGCCCTTTACAGGGGCATTGGCTTTGAGGCGTGGAGCGACACGCGGTGGCCGCTTGAGCGTCGCTCCCAGTATCCTTGAGGCCAATCACGACCGAAAGGGACCATGGTGACTACGCCTGCCATCATCAAGCCTGCTACTCGAGCCTTCGCAGCGGCAGTGGCTGCGGTTCTCGTGCTGAGCGGTTGCTCGCTCGCGGCCAACATCACTACTTCCAAGCCGTACGACGCCTCGGACGGCGTAGGCACCGTGGTGGATGGCATCGTGACCCAGAACCTGTTGCTGATTGCTTCCGGTGCAGGCGAGCCGGGCGTGCTCATTGGCTCCATCACCAACGAGAGCTCCCAGCGGGCGTTCGTGGCTATCACGGACGTTCAGACGCCCGGCGGCGCGGGCGAGTCCGTGACGGTGCGCGTCAACGCAGGCGAGACTGTGCGCCTCGGCACTGGTGAAGGCGAGCAGTTGGTCACTGTCCCCGCACCTGTGGCCCCGGGCTTGATTGCCAGGTTCACCGTGGGTGTGACGCGCGGCCAAGAGGACACTCTGTACGTGCCGGTTGTCGATGGCACGCTACCCGAGTACCAGGCAGTGCTCGAGTCGCTCCCCGCTGAGTAGGGACGACGCTACGTAAGCTCACTCCACTTCGCTGGGTACTGTCGTGCGATTCGCACGTCCGTGGGGACCAACTGACCCTGATCTAGGAACACTCCTGTGGCTCCTGGGGCACATGTGACAACGAGTTGGTCCTCAGTGACGCGGGCGCAGAACTGTGCGCTGCCGCGGCCTGGGTCTACCCAAACCGACCCGAAATGTAGTCCTCGGTTGCCTTCTCAGACGGTGTAGAAAACATCGTGGCGGTGTCGTTCATCTCGATGAGCTTGCCCGGCTTTCCCGTGCCCGCAATGTTGAAGAACGCGGTGCGGTCCGAGACGCGCGCTGCTTGCTGCATGTTGTGAGTCACGATGACAATCGTGTAGTTGGCCTTGAGTTCCTGAATGAGGTCTTCTATGGCGAGCGTAGAAATGGGATCCAGCGCCGAGCAGGGCTCATCCATCAGGAGGACATCGGGCTTGACGGCAATGGCGCGTGCGATGCACAGTCGCTGCTGCTGACCGCCCGACAATGACGACCCAGGCTTGTCCAGACGGTCCTTAACCTCTTTCCACAAGTTGGCGGCTCGCAGCGCCCGCTCCACGATCTCCTCGCCCTGGACCTTGGACACGCGCTTGTTGTTGAGCTTGAAGCCCGCCAGCACGTTCTCCGCGATGGTCATGGTGGGGAACGGGTTGGGCCGCTGGAACACCATGCCCACGTGGCGCCGCACGGACACCGGGTCCACACCAGGCCCATAAAGGTTTACGCCGTCCATGAGCACTTCGCCCTCCACGCGAGCGCCGGGGATCACCTCGTGCATGCGATTGAGAGTGCGCAGGAACGTGGATTTGCCACAACCAGAGGGGCCGATGAACGCCGTCACCGACTTCGGCTCCACGGCGAGCGAGACGTCCTCTACAGCCAGAAACTTGCCGTAGTAGACATTCAGATTGTTGACGTCGATGCGCTTAGTCACAGGTGTTTCCTACCGTCCGGTCTTGGGCGAGAAGTACTTGGAGATGAGGCGCGCAACGAGGTTGAGCGCCATCACGATCAGAATGAGAACAAGGGCGGCAGCCCACGCACGGTATTCGGTGATTTCGCCGATGCAGGGTACGGCGGGGTCGTGACATGGCTGTACGCCTTTGCGCCACTCGGAGACGATGTACACCGGCAGGGTCATCATGCGGCCGTCAAAGAGGTTGTAGTTGAGCGAGTCAGCCACGCCCACCGCGATGAGCAGTGGCGCAGTCTCACCGATGACGCGCGCGATGGCGAGCATGACACCGGTGCTGAGTCCGGCCAACGCAGTCCGCAGCACCACACGGATGATGGTGAGCCACTTGGGCACGCCTAGCGCGTAAGAGGCCTCGCGAAGTTCATGCGGGACCAACTTGAGCATTTCTTCGCTTGTGCGCACCACCACGGGGATCATGAGTACCGAGAGAGCCACGGCACCCACGATGCCCAACTTGGTGCCTGGCCCCACCAACAGTGCGAACACGGCGTAGGCAAACAGACCGGCCACGATAGATGGGATGCCAGTCATCACATCAACAAAGAACGTGACTGCACGCTTGAGCGCGCCACGCCCGTACTCCACCAAGTAGATGGCTGTGAGGATGCCGATGGGCACCGAGATCGCCGTGGCAGCCAACGTGATCAGCAACGTGCCCCATACGGCGTGCATGATGCCGCCCTCAGGCATTCCGCCAAAGATGCCTCGCATGCTCTGGTTCAAGAAGTCTAGGTTGAAGCCGGATTCGCCAGTAGAACTCACCGAGAACCGGTCAAGTCCGCGACTGACCACGGTGACGCAAAGCCACACCAAGGGAATCAGCGCCAGACAAAAAGCCGCGTACACCACCACGGTCATGGCACGGTCCGCTAACTTGCGGCGCGGGCTCACATCGCTGAAGCTCGCGGCGGAGGGCGTGGATTCCATCAGCGCGCCCCATCAAACTGTGCGCGCCTGGCCACGATCCACCGCGCCAGCATGTTGACCAGCAAGGTGATGACAAACAGCGCCAGGCCCATAGTGATGAGCGCGGAGACGCCAGCGGCGTTGGCTTCCGGGAATTGCAGTGCGATGTAGGCGGCAATGGTGTTGTGCTTGGCGGCCTGCAACAGCCCCAAGGAGAAAGTGAGTCCCGGCGAGAGAATCATGTATACCGCCATCGTCTCGCCCAACGCGCGGCCCAGCCCGAGCATCGTCGCTCCCACCATGCCTGAACGCGCAAAGGGGAACACCGCCATGCGAGCCATCTCCCAGCGTGTGGCCCCCATAGCCAGAGCGGCCTCTTCGTGGAGCTTGGGGGTCTGCAAGAAGACCTCGCGAGTCACCGCCGTGATGATGGGAATGATCATGATCGCCAGCACAATTCCGGCGGACATCGCCACCCTGCCAGTTCCGGATACGGTGCCATCCGGGCCGGGGGCAAAGAACGGTATCCACCCCGCATAGTCGGCCAAGAACTGGTAGAAGGGCTGTAGCGCGGGCACCAGCACCAATGCCCCCCACAGGCCGTAGACCACGGAGGGGATCGCCGCCAAGAGGTCGATGACGTAGCCAAGTCCTGCGGCCAGCTTGCGCGGCGCGTAGTGCGAGATGAAGAGCGCAATGCCGATGGAAAGCGGCGCGGCAATGAGCAACGCAATGGCGGAAATTAGCACGGTGCCAAAGATCAAGAAGCCGATAAGTTCGACGAGGGTCTTACCCTCCTCGGTGCCAATCCAGTGGACCTTGTCGGCGAGGTCCTCTGCGCTTGACGTCATGGCCGGCCACGCCTCGACGAGCAAGAACGCCGCCACTGCAGCGAGGGTCACGAGAATGAGCCCAGCAGCCGCGCCTGAGACTCCACCGAAGACGCGGTTGGCAAAGGCCCCGCGGTGGCGCCGATACCCGGCTCCCGCCGCCTCGCCGTGGTCGGTCTGGCTAGTGACTGTCACGCCTCAACTCCGTGGTGTAGATGTGCGGCGGTGGTGGGTCCATCCTCGCGGACGAACCCACCACCTGCCCCTACCAAAGTGCTACCTGTTCTCAATCTCGTCCAAGATCCCCGTGATCCGCGCTGACAGCTCAGCTGAGATGGGAGACGAGCCCGCTGCGGACGCGGCCTGCTGCTGCCCCTCAATAGAGGCCACATATTTCAGGAACGAGGTCACCAACTCGCGTTGGGACGCGTCGTCGTACTGCTGGCAGACGATGCTGTAGGAAACTAGCACTAGCGGGTAGGCACCGGGCGCAGTGGTAGTCCGGTCCAATGTGTAGGCGAGGTCATGCTCACCGTTGGCGCCTTCGGCGAGCGGAGAAGCGTCAACCACCGCGGCAGCGGCCGCGGCTGAGAAGGGAACATACTCCTCACCCACCTTGAGCGCCACCGTGCCCAAGGTTCCCGCGCGAGACGCATCGGCGTAACCGATGGCACCCACGTTGCCCTGAACGATCTGCACCAAAGCAGAGGTGCCAGGGCCAGACTCGCCAGGTGCTCCTTGCCAGTCTCCCGAGGCCTTGTCGGCGGGCCAGTTACTGGCAGCCTTCACCAAGTAGTCCTGAAAGTTCTGCGTGGTGCCCGACTCGTCTGAGCGGTGCACAATGGTGATGGGCGTGGAGGGCAAGTCCACGCCCGGGTTCTGACTAGCGATCGCTGCGTCGTCCCACGCGGTGATTTCGCCGGTAAACACTCTCGCGATGGTGTCCGCATCCATGTTGAGCGTGTTGATGCCTTCCAGGTTGAAGATGACCGCAATGGGCGAGATGTACATGGGCAAGTGGATGGCACCCAGGTCGCCGTCGCAGCGGTCCAGAGCCGATGCGTATTGCTCGGCGCTCATAAGCGAGTCAGAGCCAGTGAAGGCGACCGCGCCGTCCAAGAACTGAGTTCGGCCACCTCCTGAACCCACGGGGTCATAGTTGATGGTCACGGCGGGATGAGCGGACTGGAAGCCAGCGCGCCACGCCTCCATGGCCGACTCTTGCGATGAGGCGCCAGCACCGTTGAGCGATCCGGAGAGCTCACCGGTGGCGTCGTTCGAGTTCCCTCCAGGGGCCCAGCCCTCTTGCTCGTTGGCGGGCGTGCATGCCGCAAGGGCCAGGGCTACCACCGATGCAATGACCCCTACGCGAAGTGCAGTATTCACTGTCAATCGTCCTCACTTGTCGAGTGCCCGGCGATCGCCGTGCACCTGCACGTTATGGAGCGAAGGTAACGAGATCTGCCGCTGTGGTTGAACCTTGGGTGAACATCTGGTGAAGGCCATCTCTCAGGGCTCGAACGTGTAACCAACGCCGCGCACCGTGAGAATGTGGACAGGCTCCCCGGGGTGTGCTTCCACGCGTGCGCGAATGCGCTTGATGTGCACGTCCAGAGTCTTGGTGTCGCCAAAGTAGTCGGCGCCCCACACTCGCTCAATGATCACGTGCCGCGGCAGCACCCGGCCAGCGTTGCGTGCGAGCACATGCAGGAGCGCAAACTCCTTGGGCGGCACATGTTGAACCTCACCTTCCCGCGTCACGGTGAGGCGCTCTGGATCCAAGGTGAGTCCGGCGATGGTCAGCGCGCCGGTCTCCGGAGCGATTGGCTCCGCCGCAGTGTTGGTCCGTCGCAGCACTGCGCGGATACGGGCCACGAGTTCCCTGCTACTGAACGGTTTGGTGACATAGTCGTCGGCCCCCAGTTCTAGTCCGATGATCTTGTCCACCTGGTCATCGCGAGCCGTGACCATGATGACCGGCACGTTGCTGTGCTCACGGATGGCGCGGAAGACGTCAGGGCCGGGCATCTCAGGCAACATCAGGTCGAGAAGTACTAACTCCGCACCTTCACGCAAGAAGGCGTCCAGGCCTTGCTTGCCAGTGGCGGCGGTGCTCACACGGAAGCCTTCGCGACCCAAGAGGAACGACAGGGAGTCACGGTAAGAATCCTCATCCTCGATGACCAGGATGTGGGCGTCGTTCATGCCGACCTTGCTCATGGCAACTCCTCGTGGATGGGCAATGTCAGCCTGAACGTGGAGCCCACCCCAGGTTGCGACCACACTTCTACTGTGCCTCCGTGTCGACCAGCCACATGCTTGACGATGCTCAAGCCGAGGCCCGTTCCACCGGTATCTCGCGCCCGGGCCGGGTCCGCTCGATAGAAGCGCTCAAAGATGCGGTCCACGTCGTGGGGATCAATTCCGATGCCCTGGTCGAGCACGGAGATGGCGATGACTTCGGCATCGCTCGTCACGCTGATGGTCACGCGCTTGCCCGGATCCGAGTACGTGATGGCGTTCTCCACCAAGTTGCGCAAAGCCATCACCAGCAAGTCCCTGTCGCCCACCACGGTGGGGCGTGCCTTGAGTTCAGTAACCAGTGCAATGGACTTTGCCTCGCTCGCCACTTTGGCGCCTTCGCTCACCTCTTCCACGATGGCATCGATAGCCACTACGTCGTTGTCCACCACAACGTCCTCGCCTTGAAGGCGTGATATCTCAGTGATCTCTTGGATGAGCTTGGTGAGGCGGCGGCTCTCTCGCCGAATCTTGGAGGCGAACTCCTTGACCAGGGCCGGATCATCCACACTTTCTTCGATGGACTCCGCGAGGAGGGACAGCGCACCCACGGGGGTCTTCAGTTCGTGAGAAACGTTGATGGCAAACTCACGGCGGCTTCGCTCTGCGGCCAGCAACTCCGTGTTGTCGTTGACGATAGCTATGGCCAGCTCGCTGTCGATGGGAGTGACGCGCACATGCACCTCAGAGGCCACACCCAGCACACCGCGCTTGATTTCGATGTCCTGCTCCACCACGTCGTCGGCCTCCCAGGCTTGCTCCGCGATGTCTGCGATAGCGGGGTGGAGCGCGCCGTCTGGACGGGCAACGCCAAGAGCCGCGGCGGCTGTATTAGAGAACGCGGCCCTGCGATCCTGACGGACTATCACCGCGCCGGACTGGAGCGCAGACACAATCTGCCTGCTGCGGTGCGGGACGAGGGTACGCGCGACCACTTCTCGACGCGCCTTGCGCCGCCATGTCATGGCGCCCACCACTATTCCGGCGCCAAAGGCGATCCCCGCGACAAGCATGGCTTCCGTGGTCATGGCCACACACTAGCCCGCGTTCGCCAAGGCGTTACCGAAAGTTCACCGACGTCACCCAATGTTCACCTGGGGGCTACCTCCTCCGCCCGCTAGGCCCTCGAGCAAAGTGACACACTAGGGACATCAGCACAGGGATAGGAATGTGATGCGCACCTTATTCACCGCCGAGATGTCGGAGTTAGCCGACGACCTGGTCACCATGGCCAAGTATGTCGCCGTCGTCATTGATCAGGCTTCGGAGGCTCTACTCACTCAAAACGTGGAGCTTGCCCAAGAGGTGATTGCCAACGACTCCACGTTGGACGACCTTGAGGAGACGGTGGATGAGCGATGCGTGCTGCTCATTGCACAACAACAGCCTGTGGGCCTTGACTTGAGGACCATCATTTCCTCGTTGCGCATCTCCGCAGCGCTGGAGCGCATGGGCGACCTGGCTCAGCACATTGCCGAGGCAGCCCGCCGCGCCTACCCTGACAGCGCCATCCCAGATTCTCACCGCCCGATCTTTGAGGACATGGCTGCTGCCGCGCGCAAGGCGGCCAACGAAATCGTGTCACTCATTGAGACGCGAGACCTCAACTTGGCAGCCACCGTGGTGTCAGACGACGACATCCTGGATCAACTCCACGCGCAGGCCTACGCGGGACTGCTGGCGTCCCAGTTCCAAGGCACTGCTCAAGAGACTCTTGACCTTGCTCTGGTGGCCAGGTTTTACGAGCGCTTTGGGGACCACGCAGTGGGCATCTCGCGGCGCATCGTGTACCTGGTGACGGGCGACCACGCGCGCGGCGCCAGCATGTAGTCCAGCCCCGTAACGGGCGAAGGCCCCGGGGGAAACCGGGGCCTCCTTCTTCGGCCAGCAATGAGAGGCAGACCGACCGCTTAAGAACAGTGTGCTACTTCTTACCCTGATTTGCCACTGCCGCAATGGCCGCTTCTGCCGCCTCCGGGTCGAGGTAGCGTCCACCAGGAACGACGGGCTTGAAGTTCTCGTCAAGTTCGTACAAGAGCGGGATTCCGGTGGGCACGTTGACGCCCACAATCTCCTGATCGCCCACACCGTCGAGGTACTTGATGATGGCGCGCAAGGAGTTTCCGTGCGCGGCCACGAGCACCGTCTTTCCCTCCTTGAGATCGGGCACAATCGCCGATTCCCAGTAAGGAAGCGCGCGCTCAAGGACGTCCTTGAGGCACTCGGTCTTTGGGGTGAGCTCTCCCGCGTAACGGGGGTCGTTTGCCTGGCTGAACTCACTGTCGTCGGCGATGGGCGGCGGCGGCACATCGTAGGAACGGCGCCACGTCATGAACTGCTCTTCGCCGAACTTCTCCAGCGTCTCGGCCTTGTTCTTTCCCTGCAAGTCGCCGTAGTGACGCTCGTTGAGACGCCAGTTGCGCTTCACCGGAATCCAGTGGCGGTCCGCGGCATCCAGAGCGAGATTGGCGGTCATGATGGCGCGGCGCAGCAGCGACGTGTGGACCACGTCGGGCAAGAGGCCTGCCTCCTTGAGGAGCTCTCCACCGCGGATGGCCTCACCCCAACCCTTGTCATTGAGGGGCACGTCCACCCAACCGGTGAAGAGGTTCTTGGCGTTCCATTCGCTCTCGCCGTGGCGGAGCAAGATCAGCGTGTAAGTCATGGTGCCTATCCTTCCGTAGGTAACAGGGGTGTGCTGACCGACCTTGGACCCACGCAAATACATGCGGGGCTCGTGACCTCGGCCGACGTTGAATCGAGTTGGGCGATGGCGCCCACTTCGGTCTCGGGAGCCAAAGCGAGCACATCCGCGAGCGCGAATGCCTTGACCACGTGGCCCTTCTCGTTGGTGACGATCAAGCGATCCACGCCTGCGGCATCGGGCGTAATAGCGAAGTGTCGGGGCCAATAGCCGGTGTCAAAGGACGCCCTGTAGCGCGCCTCGCCTTCCGGGGCGAGGTCAAAGACTGCGATGACGTCCACGCCCCGCACCGAGGCGAGCAGCACCGGGCCGGTGGGAGCCTCAATGATCTCCACGTGCGCGTCGTAAACGTTGTTGCCGGTGCGCTGAGGGGCAGGGGTTACGGGCTGCTCGTGAATGAGCTCGGCGGTAGCGCTCGCTCGGTCCCAACGCAGGGTGCGGAGCATGTGGTCGAGTTCGCACACCACATAGATGAGTTCACCGAAGACGGCAAAGTGGCGAGGGCCGGACCCGGGCGGCAAATGAGTTGCGGCACCTTGAGCCGTCAAGAGACCGTCTTCGCCGATGCCGTACTTCCACAACGTGTCAGTGCCCAAATCTGAGACGAGCAAGTGTGTGCCACCCGGTGAGATGCCGTTCATGTGAGCGTGCGGGCCCTCTTGACGGTCTTCGCGGGGGCCCGTGCCTTCGTGAGCGAAGACCTGCGCCGGCGTGGAGTCCAGGGGCATGCCGTCGTGGCTCAACTGGATCACGGCAATGTCTCCCGAACCGTAGTTGGCCACCACCAGGGACTTCCCCTGCGCGATCACCAGCGCGTGGCAACCGGAGTCCCCGCCCACGGTCACGGTGGCGAGCACCTCCCCATTGCCCTCGGCGCTCAACACGCTCACCACGGTGGGCGCCGTCTCGGAGACTGCGTAAATGACCGGCTGGGTGGGGTGGTGCGCCACAAAGGAGGGTGCGTCAATCACGTTGGCTTGCCGAGCGGTGAGCGCGCCATCGCGGCCCACTTCCAGTTGCCAAAGGCCTTCGCCTTTACCGGGAGGGGTCCCCAAGCCGTCGGGCGGATACGTGCCAATCCACAGAGATGTCATGCCGCCCTAGAGATTAGTGGGCGGCGTGATACGCGTCGCGGATCGACGCGGGAATCCGCCCGCGCTCCGAGACTGCGTGGCCATTCGCCTTTGCCCAAGCACGGATCTTGGCCACATCGCCGCCCGATGCCGCGCGCGACTTACCAGCGGAGCGACTGGAGACCTTGCGGCCCGCCGCCACCCACGGAGCCAGCGCTTCCCGCAACTCAGCCGCATGGCGAGCGTTCAAGTCGATCTCGTAGTTGGAGCCCTCAAGCGAAAAGTTGATGGTCTCGGTCGCCGTAGAGCCATCGATGTCATCGATGAGAACGACCTGAACTTTTTGCGCCATGAGTCACGCCTTTCGTCGGTTGAGTTTGAGAGTGTCACGAATGCATTCGGCAGTCAAAGGCTGCTTTCGCGACTGTGAATAGTCGCACTAATGGGCGTGTTCCTATTCGGAACTAGATGAACGAATATCGGTGGCTGAATCGTTCCTGGCCTCTTGAGCCGCAATCGCCGCGCGCTCGTTGCGGTCTGCCCTGATCACTCCGCGAATGACAAAGAAAAACAGCAACGCCACCCCTACCGAGGGCAAGATTCCCATCAGAATCGCTTGGATGCTCATGACTCCTCCGCAGGCTTCACCAGTGGGAACAGGATCGTTTCGCGGATGCCCAAGCCGGTGAGGGCCATGAGCAATCGGTCGATGCCCATTCCCATTCCTCCCGTGGGCGGCAACGCGTACTCCATGGCTGCCAAGAAGTCTTCATCCAGTTGCATCGCCTCGTCGTCGCCCTGCGCGGCGAGCTTCGCCTGCTGGGCAAAGCGCTCGCGTTGGATGACGGGGTCAACCAGTTCCGAATACGCGGTAGCAAGTTCAAAGCCACGCACGTAGAGATCCCACTTTTCCACCAGTCCGGCGGTCTCGCGGTGATCGCGAGTCAGCGGAGAGGTCTCCACGGGGAAGTCACGCACAAAGGTGGGTGCATACAGGGAGTCGCCCACGTAGTGCTCCCAAAGTTCTTCCACCAACTTGCCGTGGCTGATGCGCGCGGGATTGATGGACAGGTCCACAGCATCGGCGAGGGCCTGCAATTGAGCCACGGACGTCCCGGGAGTGATTTCTTGGCCCAAGGCCTCGGACAGCGAGCCGTACATAGTGATCTGGGCCCAGTCCCCGCCGAGGTCGTACTCAGTGCCATCGGACAGCGTGACGACCTGGGTGCCAAACACATCGGTTGCTGCGCCTTGAATAATGCCCTTGGTGAGTTCGGCCATCGTGTCGTAATCGCCGTACGCCTCATAGGCCTCGAGCATGGAGAACTCCGGTGAATGCGAGGAGTCCGAGCCTTCATTCCGGAAATTACGGTTGATCTCAAAGACCTTCTCCAGGCCGCCCACGGCTGCACGCTTCAGGAACAACTCCGGCGCAATGCGCAAGAACAAGTCAATGTCAAAGGCGTTCATGTGCGTGACAAACGGACGGGCCGCGGCACCACCCGCTTGTGTTTGCAGCATGGGCGTCTCAATCTCAATGAATCCCCTGGAATGCAGGGATTCGCGCAGGGAGCGCACCATCGCTGAGCGGTTGCGCGCGGTGTCCCTGGCAAGCGGGCGAGCGATGAGGTCCACGTAACGTTGGCGCACACGAGACTCTTCGCTGAGTTCCTTGTGCAACACCGGGAGCGGGCGCAAAGCCTTGGCAGCGAGTTCCCAGGTGTGCGCAAACACGCTGACCTCGCCGCGGCGGGATTTGCCCACGTGCCCATGCGCAAAGAGGTGGTCGCCCAAGTCCACGTCGGCCTTGAAGTTCGCCAGTGCGTCTTCGCCCACCTTGTCCAGGGACAGCATCACCTGGAGTCGTTCGCCGGCACCGTCTTGGACGGTGGCAAAGCAGAGCTTGCCTGTGTTGCGGATGAACACCACACGGCCTGCCACACCCACGAGGTCCTCGGTTTCGTCGCCATCGGCGAGGTGACCGTACGCCTCCTTGACAGCGGCGATCTCGTGGGTCCGTGCGACCGACACGGGATAGGCCTCGCGCCCAGATGCGATGATGCGGTCGCGCTTTTCGCGGCGCACGCGCATCTGCTCCGGGAGGTCCTCGGTGGGGTCAGTCAGCGATTCGGGCTCTTCTGGCACGCATACAGGGTACCGGGGTGCGCGGCCCTCGCTGCCGGGGTCGGTGGCGTGCTGCGCGCGTCACTGTGGACCCACTCAGGGCGTCTCAGGGTCACCAGAGTGACAGTTGAGGCTCATGTGGCACCCCGTTGGTCCCCAGTGACGCTGTGACCGTGCTCGCGGCACCGGCCTATGAGTTCGCTCAGTACAAGTCGAGCGCAATATCCACGATGGGCGAACTGTGCGTAAGCCCGCCCACCGACATGAAGTCCACCCCGGTGAGCGCCACGTCGCGCGCGTTGTGAAGCGTGAGCCCGCCAGTCGCCTCCAGGCGCACCTGACCCACCGCGGGCTCTAGCGCGCGCACCTTGGCCACCAGGTCCCGCATGAGATCGGGCGCCATGTTGTCGAGCATCAAGAAGCGCACACCGGCATCAATGGCCTCCATGGCCTGGGCCTCGCTCTCCACCTCCACCTGAATGGGCACTCCAGGGAACTGCCCTTGGATCGCCTCCACCGCACCGCGAACCGAGCCCGCGGCAACCACGTGGTTGTCCTTGACCATGGCGCAATCGAATAGACCCATGCGCTTGTTGGTCCCCCCACCGCAACGGACGGCGTACTTTTCCAGTTCGCGCATCCCCGGCGTGGTCTTGCGGGTGTCTAGGACCCGGGCACCGGTGCCTTCCAGGGCATCGGCCCAGCGACGGGTATGGGTGGCTACGCCCGATGCCCGGGACAAGAAGTTCAAAATCGTGCGTTCGGCGATCAGCACCACATGACCAGCACCTTCAATGCGAGCCACTGCCGTGCCGGGCTCAACTATGTCTGCGTCGGAGGCCAGCAGTTCCACGGTCGGCACGTCCAATCCCCACCGCGCGGCCACTTGCTGGAGCACCTCAGGGATGACGGCCAGTCCGGCCACCACTCCGACTGCCCTGAACACCACCACACCCGCTACCTGGGTGGTGGCTGGGATGGTGGCTTGAGTGGTGACGTCGCGACCAGGGGTCTCTCCCAAGTCCTCGATGAGTGCGCGCTCCACGGCGGCGCTTAACCACACAGCGTTGAGGGGTGCGTCCTGCGGGAGGTCTTCTGGCATGGTCACGTGGCCATTGTGGCGCGTTGACCGTGCCCGTGCGTACTCACCGCCCTCACTAGAGGAGAGCGACAGGGGCGCTAGCTGCTTGAGCCACACCTCCAGGGAGCACTCGCTGAGCTACCAAGGCACGCAACCGAGCGGCCTCGGCCTCGTCCCCTGCGTCCCTGGCGTCGGCCAAGTCCACCAGGAGACCTTCAAGTTCACGCTGGAACTGCTTGCCCAGAGTGCCAAAGTGCCGACCCACGCCGCTGCGGTACTTCAGTCGCTGGATGAGCGTGGGCCGCACCACGCCCACGTAGCGGCCGAGGCTGGGATTGAGTTGCACCTCGGGCAGCAGTGCCGCGAGATACCAGCGGTACTCAGCCTTGCGGGCCACGTGAACGCCCAGCCACATCACAAACGGCACCGCGGCGGCAACGAGGAAGCGCAGTGGCAGATTGCTCAGCAACGGTGAGTTCCACAAGAAGTGAGTGCCGTACGCCGCAGTAAGGCACAGCAACGCCAACCATCCGTTGCGCGCTACCGGGCGCGCCAGCAAGAAGCCGATTCCGGCACCGGCCAAGGCGGTGAAGATGGTGTGGGAAATGGGGAAGAAGAATCCCGCGCGCAAGATGTACACGACGAGTGTGGACACCGCAGGGCTCTCACCAAAGTTCATGACCGTGATGTTGAAGCCGTACAGGAAGTTCTCGGACAGAGTGAAGCCCAGTCCCACATAGCCACCGATCAGCAGTCCGTCCATGGGCGTGCGCATCCACGACTTTGCCGCGACAAGCACTGCCAACACACCCAAAACCTTGCCGGTCTCTTCAGTGAAGGGCGCGGCGAGAGCGGCACCCCAGTCGTTCGCAAGGTCAATGCCAAAGGTTTGACCCAGGGCCTCGATGATGGCGCCGTTGGCCGGGAGCGCGTACACACCCACGGCTGCACCGCCGCCCCAGAAGATGGCGGCCCACTGGCCCGAACGTCCGATCCGCGTCACGATTTGCATGGCCCGCAGCGCGAACCACCACAAGACCAAGTACGGCACCGAAAGCACAAGTCCCGTCAGACCGCTGAGCGGATAGCGGCCCATCGCGGGCCACAGCAGGATCAGGAAGGTGACCAGTCCGGCCACGCTGGGAACCGCCCACACCCACCAGCCGAGGTTGCGGGGGTTGAACGCACGGACGGTGGCGATGCGCCTGGAGATAGTTTTCATGTGGCGCCGCCCTGGGCCAGGAGCGCGCCCGTGACGCGATCAATCCACGCAGCATCGGCCAGCTGCCGCACACCGGGGTCCGACGGAGGTGCATTTTCGGAGATCTCACCGGTCTCCAATGTCTCCACCATGCGATCGATGACGTCCGAGGCACCCGCGAGCGCTGCGGCCTCACCGGTGGCACGGATCACAACGACCGTGACGTCATCGCGGACCACGACCATACGGCCAGTGTTGTCGCCTTGGCTGTAGTCCAGTCGGTATTCCTCACGGGAGTGGCCCGCGGCATCGTCCGGCACCTCGGGCTGGACCACGTCCGAACCCCTGTCACGCAAGGTCTTCGCCAGGGTCTCGACCAGGGCGTTGGAGTTGCCAAACCAGATGCCGTCAAAGACGGCGATCGTCACTCCGTCTGAGGAAAACACGGGCGAGCCACCCGCGGCCGAGCGAATGTCCAGCGTCCACCCTTCAGGGCCTTCCACCGAGCCGATGCTGATGGGGAAGAGTTCGCCGGAGTCCACCGGCCGCTCCTGAGGCAAGAAGGTGGGCACCAGCGGGATTGCGAACGCGTACACCACCGCCGTGATTGCAACCACGGCAAACCACACACCGGGACGATGCCGTGGGCTGGAAGACATGGGTCGAGCGTACAGGCCGGGCATGTCCCGCTCACTCGAGTCACCTGCGGACCGGGCCACCGAGAGGTGAGAGTAGAGCGGCCCGGTCCGCCGCTAGGGGGAACCTAGCGCTTGTACGCCCGAACCACACCGTCCAGGCCAGAAACGACGACAAGGTCCTGCACAATCACCGGACCGGCGCCGTTGCCGTAAGCGCCGTAGCCGTCGGGCGCCCACTCCAAAGCTTCGCCCGCCCCGGCGGTCCACAGCACGTCCCCTGTAGTCGCATCGATGGCCCAGAGGGCGGTATCCCACGGTAGTTGGTAGTCCAGGCGAATCTCAGAGGCATAGACCACGTTGTCGGCCACCACGGGCACCGCCCAGGTCCAGCCGCCTACCTTGGTGAGCCACAGTCCCTCGCCAGTAGCCACATCAAAGCCACGCACCGCCTTGTAGTCCGACGAACCAATAGCAAAGCTCGTCGGGGATATCGCCGCACCGCCTGATTGCACCCACGAGCCACCTAGGCTCGTGGTCCATGTCTTCTCCCCTGTGGCTTCCGCGCGCACCTGGATGTTGGCGCTGCGCGAGCCCACTACCACGTACTCACCCATCACGAGCGGCGTGGTGGTGGCGGGAGCACCGGTGGGCAATTCCCACACCAGGGAACCCTCATCGGTCGACAAGGCAATGTGGCGGTTGCCCATAGTGCTCACGTGGACGCGTCCCTCACCCAGCGCAAGTCCTGATTCCACCGGAGCACCGACATCCACGCTCCACAACAACTCACCTGTCGCCACCGAGACCGCACCTACATGACCTGACTGCGTTGCGGCATAGACCACGCCGCCGCCCACTGCTGGAGCAGAGCCGTAGTTGTCATAGTCGGTTCGCTCCGCCACGCTTGTCCCCAGGCTTGCGGTCCACGCGACCTCCCCTCGGGCATCGATCGCATACAGCGCGCCGTCATCGCTGACCACATACGCGATGCTGTCTGCCACCGTGACGCCGCCCCTCACCGGCCCATCGGTGGCCACACGCCACGCTTCGCTCCCATCGCCGGAGTTGATCGCACGCACCACACCGTCGTTCGCTCCGAAGACCACGAGATCGCCCACAGCACCTGGCTGAGACCAGGACTCAACTCCGATGTCAATGGACCACGCCAATTCGCCGCCGCTTGCCGGCACTGAGGCGCTTGAGGAGGGGTTGGGGTCCGCAGAGGTGCTCAGTTGTGGCACCTCTGCGGGAGAGCACGCGGTGAGCGCTGTGAGGACTAGGGCCGCTGAGGCGGCGGGCAGGCGTCGTCGTGACATGGGTCAATTCCTTTGTCTAGATGTCAATTGCTTACACACCGCACGCGACCGTTTCGTTGGGTGAGGCCACAGCGGCATGGCGCACTCATCGCTCGTATGCCCGTACCACCCCGTCCAGCCCGGGCACGATGACCATGGGGCCCACCACAGCAGGGCCAGCGCCATTGCCGTAGGCGGGGTAATCGTCAGGCTTGAACTCCAGAGGAACACCAGACGATGCGGTCCACAGGACTTCGCCCGTCTGCGCGTCGATCGCCCACAGGGCCGCATCCCACGGCTCGTGATAGTCGAGCCGTATCTCTGAGGCATAGACGACACCGTCTGCCTCCACCGGCACTCCCCACGCCCAACCCACCACCGTGGCGATCCATAGGTCTTCGCCGGTCTCTAGGTCAAAGCCCCGCACCGCCTTGAAGTCGGATGAACCAATGGCAAAACGGTCATCGCCAAGTGCAACGGCCCCGGACTGAACCCACGAGCCGCCCATGGTCACGCTCCAGAGTTGCTCCCCGGTGGCCTCGTCCAGAACCTGTAGCACGGCACTGCGCGAACCCACGATGACCGTGCCGCCCATGACCAACGGCGTCGTGGTGGCGGGCCTCAACGTGTTGATCTCCCACACTGTTGAGCCGTCACTGGCCGAGAGGGCAAGGTGGCGATTGCCCATAGTGCTCACGTGAACCCGGGCCTCGCCCAGTGCGAGACCGGTCTCCACAGGCGCCCCTACATCTACGCTCCACAACAGGGTGCCGGTGTGGGCATCGAGAGCACCTACCATCCCTGCTTGGGTGGCGGCGTAGACGACCCCGTCTCTGACAGCAGGACGAGAGCCGTAGTTGTCGTAGGGTCCGCGATCTGCGACTGGCGCGCTCAGAGCGGTGGTCCATAACACCGTGCCGTCGACAGCGATGGCGCAGACATGGCCGCTGTCGCTAGAGACATAAGCGACGTCGCCGTCCACTGCGATCGCACCGCGCACGGCTCCTTCTGTGGAGACTTCCCACACTACGTGCCCGCTCATTGAATCGAGCGCGCGCACCACGCCGTCGTTTGCCCCCACGACCACGAGTTCCCCCAAGGCTGCGGGCTGCGACCAAGACTCAGCGCCGATGTCCGTGGTCCAGGCTGTGGGCCTGCCAAACACTTCCAACGGCGCGGTTCCCGAGGCAGATGGCGAAGGTGAGTTGGTCTGTTCGCTGACGCTCTGCGCCGAGCACGCCGTGAGGAGTGCCGCAACAAGCGACAAGATCACGGCGGAGACGGTTCGGTGTGACATGTGCAGTTCCTTGTCTGTAGGTCACTGCTTCACACACCGCCCAGAGCTATTTGGTTGGGGTACTTGGTACTGCCTTGGGCAGCCTGCGTCACCGTGCCACGGCGTAAAGAACACCATCGAGGGCCGTGAAGATCACCAAGTCCTCGGTCACCAAAGGTTGCGTGGCTACGCCATAACCCTGGCCTTCCGGTTGCCATCTCAACGCGGGCCCGGCCTGTACTGACCAGAGGACCTTGCCTGTGAATCGGTCAATGGCATACACACCTGCGTCAGCGGGCTCTTGTGATTGAGTGCTCGTGACAGCCGCGTAGATCATGGAGCCGTGTGCCGCGGGTCGAGCCCAAGGCATGCCTCCCACGTGCGCACGCCACTCCACGTCACCGTCGTGGATATCCACGCCCACCACCTGACCGGCAACCGATGAGCCAAAGTACACCGTGCCGTCCACCACCACCGGAGCTGACTCGGCCCACGAAGTCCCCATCGGCACTGTCCACAAGTGACGTCCAGTCGCCGCCTCAAGCCCCACCACGGCCGTCCCTCGGTTCCCTGCGACCACCACACCTTCAGACGCGGCGAGGGCCGATGCCACCGCGCCTCCTACTTCCATGCGCCACACCTCGACTCCGGTGTCCAATGCCAACGCGTACACGTGTGCATCGTCAGCGCCAACAAACAACAAGTCGCCGTCCGAGGCCGCCTGGGCAGTGACTCGCCCGCCGACTCGCGAAGTCCATATCACGGATCCGTCCGTACGATCGAGGCACGTGACCGTACCCACGCGATCACCAAGGCACACCGCCTCACCTACGAGCAACGGCGCCGCGCTCATCGGTTCCCACGGCGCCCGCACCACATCTGCAGGTGACACTTGTGAAACCCATTGCACATCGCCCGATGCGGTGACGGCGTACACCGATCCGTCCAGACTTGAGGCGTAGACCAGACCATCCGAGACGACCAACGCGCTACGGATGGACCCCCCTGTCTGGACCTCCCACATTGACTCCCCTGTGGCGCCGTCGACAGCCCGGATGACTCCGTCGTCGGCTGCAGCCACCACGAGCCCGTTCACTGTGGCAGGCGACGACCACGACTCGCTGCCCATGTCCACGCTCCAGACGACCGTGCCGGGCGTGGTGGGCACAGTCGCCGGCTCATTCCACCGGCCGGTGAGGGAGATCGCACTCGCCCCAACGACGGCGAGCGCCCCGAGCGACAACACTGCGGTGCCCCATTGCCTACGCCGCCGCGCGGCGCGCACCCCAGCGACAAAGTCGGTGAGTTCGGCGCCGGACGCACCCACCGCGCTATAGGCACGTTCTCCTCGCGCCGCCTGGCCATGCAAGAGCTCGTTGAGTTGGCTCATAGTGCTCTCCTTCGACTAGCCGCA
The DNA here is from genome assembly GCA_044507265.1 of Actinomycetales bacterium. GTDB lineage: Bacteria > Actinomycetota > Actinomycetes > Actinomycetales > Demequinaceae > Demequina. The sequence goes on from JBIQJT010000004.1 coordinate 33,923, forward strand.
CTCTTCACGACGACCGTCTCTACGGCATCGGCTGCCTGATCGAGTCCTTGAAGTGGCCCCAGAATTGCTTCCAACTTGGCCACACCGTCGGACAAGTAGCGCTTCACGGTGCCTTGCGCGAGTCCGAGCTGCTCTGCCACCTCGCGTACGCGCATTTGGTCCATGTGATGCAAGACCACGCACGCTCGCTCGCGGGGTGTCAACGCCTGCAGGGCGCGCGTCACCGCGTCATTGTCGGTGACCGTGACCGCGACATCCGCGGCTACCTCCTCGGCGGTCAAGAGGTGCATCTTGGCCACGAACCGCCGATGCTTACGGCGCGAGTTCAGAAATGTGGTGGCGATAGCCCGGCGCACGTAGCCCTCCGCGTGGGCAAGTCCGGATAGCCCGCGGTCCTTCACAAAGGCTCGCACGAGCGCCTCATGCACCAGGTCCTCGGCAGAGGCAACGTCGCCGGTCAACACAAACGCGTACCCCACCAAGGCGCTCCGCCGGGTGGAGAGAAGTTGCTCAAGCAACTCATCGCTGTGTGACATCAGACTCCTCGAGGGCACATCGCCCCTAGGACCATCACACCGTACCGCCGCATTTGGTTGGGGGCCTGCTAGCCCACCTCAAGAGGCACGGGGCTGAGGCGCAAGATTCCGTCAGTGTCCAAAGTGGCGGCCAGGTGCTTGTCGAACGAGGCATCGTCCGTCTCTGGGAAGTCGGTGCGCTGGTGACCGCCGCGAGATTCCTCGCGCGCCAGTGCAGCCTCCGCGAGCACCGAGGCGGTGGCCAAGATGTTGCTCGCCTCCCATTCGGCGGTCTGCGGCAACACCGATGCTGGCTCCACGGTCTGGAATCGCTTGCGGATGCCGCCGAGCGCGTTGACGGCCTCAATAAGTCCGTTGGCATCTCGGTACGGACCAGCGCCGGAATGCGCGATCGACTGGATCTGCGCCAGCATCGTCGCGGGCACGAGCGCCGTGGGTGCGGGCCTGTCCACCGGGTCAACTTGGGTGAGGGACTTGTCGGCCACGCTGGTCGCGGCATCGGCCGCCGCCCGGGTGGCAAACACCAAGCCTTCAAGCAGGGAGTTGGAGGCCAAGCGGTTGGCGCCGTGGACCCCACTGCAAGCAGCCTCACCCACTGCGTAGAGCCCTTGCTGGGTGGAGCGCCCGCGCAAGTCAGTGAGGATGCCGCCGGAGTGGAAGTGCTGTGCGGGAGCGACAGGGATGAGGTCCCTGCTCATGTCGATGTCGCGCTCGGCCAGACGGTCCCAGATGGTGGGGAAGCGCTGGCGCAAGAAGTCGGCACCCAAGTGACGACAATCGAGGAAGACGTTCTCGGAGCCTTCCTCCTTCATCACCTGCACGATGTTCCTCGACACCACATCGCGAGGCGCGAGTTCGGCGAGTTCGTGCCTGCCCACCATGAAGCGCTCGCCCATGGCGTTAAGCAAGTGGGCGCCTTCTCCGCGCACTGCCTCGGAGATGAGCGGTTGCTGTCCGCGCGCCGCCGAACCTTGCCACAGCACGGTGGGGTGAAACTGTACGAACTCCACGTCCGCTATGGCGGCGCCTGCACGCAAACCCGCGGCAAGTCCGTCGCCCGTAGAGGAGGCGGGATTAGTGGAGGAGCGGAACACCTGGCCGATGCCGCCAGTGGCCATGATGACCGCCTTGCCAAGGGCGGCACCCACACCATCTCTCGTGCCCTCGCCGATGATGTGCAAGGTGACACCGCAGACCGGGCCCGGCCGACCGTCGGCGTCTGGAGCGCCGGTGAGCAAGTCCACCACCATGGCGTTCTCAATGACTTCAATACCTGGGTCGTTCTCAATCGCTTCCAGTTGGGCCACGAGAGCGCGCGAAATCTCCGCCCCTGTGGCGTCGCCTCCTGCGTGAGCAATGCGGTCGCGGTGGTGGCCGCCTTCACGGGTGAGGGTGATGTCACCGTTGGGGCCGGTATCAAAGCGTGCACCTCGAGCCACTAGTTCGCGCACGCGCAGGGGACCCTCAGTCACGAGTGCTCGCACTGCCTCTTCGCTGCATAGCCCGGCGCCTGCCACCAACGTGTCGTGGAGGTGTTCCTCGGGAGTGTCCTCAGGGTCTAGCGCGGCCGCAATACCTCCTTGAGCCCACACGGTGCTGCCGGAGCTGAGCTTGCCCTTGGTCACCACTAGGACTCGGTCCACTTTGGCGCGTAGCTCTAGCGCGGCCGTGAGACCTGCGATTCCGGAGCCCACCACAATGACGTCTGCCGTGGTGGTCCACCCGGGCGCGGGGGCGGTCAAGCGGTGGACAAAGCGCGCTGAAGTCATGGGGTCAGCCTAGAGCCGCGTTTGCACTGGTTGCGCGCTGGTCTAGGGCACCGCCGCGTCACTGAGGGCGCGGCAGCGCGTGAGTGGTGCAGCAGCAGCGGACCGACTCGCTAGTCGCGGTCAGGGTCGGGCGTAGTGGGCACTTGACCCGACTTGTAGGCACTCCAACCGCTTGCGCGGAAATCCTCAAGCGGCAAGCCAGAGGGTTGGAGTCCAGAGTCTGCGGGCACACGGCCTGGCTCATCGCACACGTCCACAATGCGGTTCGCGGAGTCCACGAACACCACGTGCGGTTGGTACTGGTGGGCCTCTTCGTCGCCAATAAGGCCGTACGCAATAACGATGATCAAGTCGCCCGCGTGCACCAACTGGGCAGCGGCACCGTTGATGCAGATCACTCCGGAGTCAGCCTCACCGGGAATGGCGTAGGTAGTGAGCCTGGCTCCGTTGGTCACATCCACCACGTCCACTTGCTGACCGGGCAACAGGTCCGCGACCTCCATGAGCGTGGCGTCAATGGTGATGGATCCCACGTAGTGCAGATCCGCTTGGGTCACGGTGGCACGGTGAATCTTGGAGATCATCATCGGCCGTTGCAGGCTCTTGAACGTCACGGCTAGCTTCCAATCCGGGTCACGATGTTGTCGATCAACCGGGTGGCGCCTACACGGGCCGCCACAGCGATCACTACCTCTCCACGGTAGTCCTCATCTACCCCATGAGCCGACGCCGGGTCCAGCGCAGCAAAATAGTCCACCGTGATCGCGGGTACCGCCTCCAGCACTGCCCGCCCTGCGGAGAGCACCTCTGAGACCGGTGCGCCCAGCCGTGCCGTGGCATCGGCTACTGCAAGGGCCCGCGAGAGCGCCAGCGCATCGGAACGCTCAGTGGGAGACAAGAACACGTTGCGCGAGGACAGCGCCAACCCGTCAGCGTCACGGACCGTAGGCACCACCGAAATCTCCACCGGCAGGTCAAGGTCGCGGCACATGGTGCGGATGGCAATGACTTGTTGAGCGTCCTTCTGACCAAAGAAGGCCACATCCGGGCGAGTGCGTTGCATGAGCTTGAGCACCACGGTGAGCACGCCGTCAAAGTGACCGGGGCGATGCGCACCTTCGAAGACGTCGTTGATGGTGCCTGCGCTCACGGTGACGATGGGCGTGCCGTGCGGGTAGATGTCGCTGGGCTCAGGCGCGTAGACGATGTCAACGCCTTCGGCCTCCAGCAGCTCGGCGTCGGCGTCAAGGGTGCGCGGATACTTCTCCAGGTCCGTGGGGTCGTTGAACTGGAGCGGGTTCACAAAGATGGTGACGAGCACCTCGTCCGCGGCCGCGCGGGCGGAGCGCACAAGCGTGAGGTGCCCCTCATGCAAGGCACCCATGGTCATCACTACTGCCCGACGCTTGCCAGCAGCCGGCGGGGCAAGTTCGCGCGCGAGTCGCACAATCTTCATCACTCCACCCCTAACGCCGCGATGATGTCCGCGTAATCCCCTGGGCCAATTCTCGCGCCTGCGAGCGCCAAATCTGCCGTCGCTCGAGCCATTGCGCGGTATGCGAACAGCGCCTCCGGGATGTCTGCGAGCGCGCGCACGTGTGCCGCCACGCCGGCCGCATCTCCACGCACCACCGGCCCGGTAAGTGTGGAGACCGCTCCGGGCGCATCGCGCAAGGCTCCGTCCACGGAGGCATGCACCAACGGACCCAACACTCGCCCAGGTTCTTCCACCCCGATGCGCGACAACAGTGCCGCCGCTTGAGTCACGAGGGACACCACGTGGTTTGCGCCGTGAACTAGGGCAGCGTGGTACTCGGCGCGGTCTTCGTTGGCGAGCACCAGCGGCTCGCCACCCATCTCCACCACGAGCGCTTGAGCCACAGGCAGGAACGCCGTGGGCGCGCTCACCGCAAAGACTGCATCCCGCATCCGGCTCAAGTCCAAAGACGTGCCGGTGAACGTCATGGCGGGATGGATGGCGAGCGGCACTGCCCCCGCCTGGCCGGCGGCGTCCAACACCTCAATGCCAAAGCGGCCCGCGCAATGCATCACTATCTGGCCCGGGCGCCACGCGCCCACGGCGGCTAGACCGGCCGTGAGTTCCTCGATGTGGTCGTCCGGAATGGTCAGCAGGACGAGCTCTGCTGTGAGTGCCACTTGGTCTGGGTCCAACGTGGGGACCCCTGGCAAGAGCGTCTCAATCCGTGAGCGGGAAGCCTCAGAGACGCCCGATGCTCCCACCACGTGGTGACCGGCTTGGCGCAAGGAAGCCCCGAGGACTGCACCCACGCGGCCGGCACCAATGACACCCACGTCAAGCCTTCCCGGCTTGCGGTCTTTGCGGCCGGGTTCAGGCGTGGAGTTCTCCTGGGTCACGCGGTGGCGTCCGGCTCCGCGAGCAGGTCCTGGACTCGCACCGCGGCAGCCCACTGTTCAGGGGTCTGCACCTTGCGGCGCTGCCGAGCCCGCTCGGCTTGAGAGTCCAACAAGGCGAGTGCATCCGCCTCCGCCAAGTGCAAGGCCTCCGGCTTGACCGGACCAGGCGTGGACTGGACGGTCACGTTGGCCAGGCCAAGCACGCGTTGCAAGGGCCCCTGGGTGAGGCGCAAGGATTGGGTGCGCTCATGAGGCACCACAAAGAGTTCCTTCAAGAACAAGCCCCGCCTCACCAGCAACGCCGTCTCGGTGGCGCGCACGCCGCGGTGTTTCCACTGCCACGGGTCAAAGAGCACGGAGATCCGTGGCGAGGCGATGAAGCCGCCGTCGGAGCCCTTGCCATGCATCGCCGTGCCGATCACGCCCGCCGGGTCAGGATCACCCAAGTCCGGGAGCACCAAGTGAAGGGCGCGCAAAGCGGTCTCGCGGTCGCCCACAGGCAGCAGCGTGGACACAGCCTGTTGCGCCTCTTGGTAGCCGGCCACGTTGATCGTGACATTCCACCAATCCTTGCTACGCCACAACAGCGACTGCCTGAATCGGACCGCCTGCACACGGCCTGGAGGCACCGTCTGGCGGCGCGTCTCAAAGAGGCCATGCTGCAGGCGGATGCCGTCTTCGGCAAGGGCCGCCTTGAAGTTGAACGCGGCGTTGACCCTGGCGAACACCACCGCCGCCAATCCGGTCACGGCACCAAGCACACCGGCAATGGAGCCACCTGCGGCAGCAATGAGCGTCTCCCTAAAGCCAATGTCTTTGGAGGCAAACAGGATGATCACGAGGATCACGGGAATCATGGCGGCCAACCAGATGGTGCCCCATGAGCGCAGCACCGAGTGGACCAGCCTTCCTACAGACACTGAGTACACCTCACGTTGGGCGGCTGCGGGCACCGCCGTCGCGTAGGGCTGAGAAGAGAGCACATTAATGTCGCGCGGCGACAGTGCGGGCGAGGCTGCCAGCACCTGGTCGCCCGTGGCTGTGTCGGTGCCCGCTGCCCCGGCATCGGACCGTGTTGAACGACGGCCCGCGGCCAAGGCCAGCACCTCATTGCGCAACGCCTCAGCATCGCCAAGCCGCAAGTACTGCAAATTGACGCCTGAGTTCTCACCGCCCGCCACCTCAATCTTGAGCGCGGCGAAGCCAAAGATGCGTGCCACCAAGGGTTGCACCACGTCCACAGCCTGCACGCGGTCAAGGCGCGCTTGGCGCTGCTGCTTGAACACGAGGCCCTTATTGAACTCGATCGCCTCGTCCGAAATGCGATACACGTTCACTCGCCACATGAGGTACGAGGCGCCCGCAACAATCACTGCGACCAACACCGACAACCCGACGAAGATCCAGATGGACCATGTGGCACCGATGCCATAGTCCTCGTCGTCGTTGAAGTTTCCCCCGCCCAGCCAGCGCGGTCCAGCGGTGTAGAACCACCAGGCCATCACGGCCAGGGCGGCGGGGCCGGCCTTGAGAAACGGTGACACAGGGTGAAGGCGGGTCCACTCGCGCGGTGCGGAGTAGACCTGGACGTGCGGCTGAGAAGGAACAGTCATCGGGCGATCACAGCCCAGCCAGGCGGGCCTCGCCACGGCTGGCCAGGCGATCACGCAAGCGGGCGGCCTCGGCGGTGGGCACGCCTGCAAGGTGGGCATCAGTGCCGGGAGAAGCCGTGTGCAGCTGCACGCGAGCAATGCCAAAGGCGCGCGCCAAGGGACCCGCACTCACTTCCACGTACTGCATGCGGCCGTAGGGCACCACTGTGAGGGACCTGAACAAGCGGCCACGCTTGACCAGAAGGTCCTCGTCGCGCTCCGCCCACGCGTGGGCCGTCACTTGCCGAACGATGAGCCACAAGCCCCACGCGGTGAGCAGGGCAACCACCGCGAGCGGCGTCCATGCCCAACCGCCCACCGCGACTCCCAAGGCGGTGAAACCCACGAGGGGCAAGAGCGTCGGCACGCCAAAAGTGATCATGCGAGCAGGAATCAATGTGCGCGAGGCGTACTGCCACTCAGCGCCTTCAGGGTTCAACCACGTCATGTGGCTAGTGTGCCACCCGGTGCTGGGGCGCCGTCTCCGTCGCCTCCCTCACGGTCAACTCGGCACCAACGCTCCCCCACCCAGCCTGCACCCAAGAGCGCCAGGGCGCCGAGCGCGGCGATGGCCGCTGCGAGGATCACCTGACGTCGAGGCTCATGATCCCAATACGAGGCCATCGAGATGGCGTAGCCCACAAAGGCACCTCCAAGGAGGGCGCCCGTGTACGCCGATGCCTGGGCCAGCACCACGGTGCGCGCGGCCTTGAGGGGGTCCAGTCCCGGTCGCTTGCCTGCGACGTACTGGCGCACTCCCCATGCGAGCCACAGCACCACTGCACCTGCCGCCACGCACACCGCTCCTGTGGTCCACGGAACGCTCAGGGGATCCCCACCCGCGCGAGAGCTCAACACACCAAGGGCCCACCCCACGATCCCCGCTCCCACCAGGGCAAGCAGGACGGACTTCCAGGTGAGGTGATGCACCCTTACCCCGCAGGGGCCGAAGGCTTGGGTGCGCCAGGCCATACTGGGGCCACCACCGTGACGCCTTCATACAAGGGCTGTGCGGCATCGGCCACGCGGCCCACGCCGGGCAACTCCGCGCCAGGTTCCATGGCGGCCCATGGCACCAGCACAAAGCCACGTTCCTTGGCGCGCGGGTGCGGCAGGATGAGGTCCTCCGTCTCCCCCTGCAGGCCGTTGAAGTCCACGACGTCGATGTCAATGGTCCGCGGGCCATTCACCACTGACCGCTCACGGCCATGCACCACCTCGATGCCGTTGCATGCGGCGAGGAGTTCGCGCGGCGACAGCGCCGTGTGAATGCGAACCACCGCGTTGAGGTAGTCCGGTTGCTCAGGACCGCCCGCGGGGCGCGAGCGCACGAGCGGACTCGTGGACCGCACCTCAATGCCCGGGATGCGGTCAAGGTCATGCACGGCGTTGGTGAGCGTGGCCTCGACGTCGCCTAGGTTGCCGCCCAGCGCGAGCAGTGCTGGCACCGGCTGTAGCGGCCGTTCATCAAAGGGGTCGTTGACCACCGGAATCGCGTCGGGGTGGAGCGGGTCGTCTGGCAAGCCGGCGGAGGAGCCGATGCGGCGCTCTGGGCTGAGATCAGCGGTGCGGGAATCGCGGCGGATGGTGACCGTGACGTCCGCAAACTCCACATGGAGCGGCGCTTGAGGCTTGTGAACACGCACGTCCACGCACTCCACGCCTTCAAAGAGGAGCACTGCTTTGGCGATGTTCTCGGCCACCGTCTCCAGCAGTTCAGCGGGGTCTCCCGCCAGGATCTCGGCCACGCGGTCCGCCAAGTCCGAGTAGTTGACCGTCTTGGTGAGGTCATCCGTCATGGCGGCCCAGCGCGTGGACACGTGAGCCACCACGTCTGCAGTGAAGATCTGTCCGGTCTCACGCTCAGTGTCGAGCACGCCGTGATGGCCCGTGACGCGGACGCCGTGCACCGCGATCTGATCGAACTCAAGCCCCGAGCGCATATAGGGCGGCACGTGGAACGTCATGGTCTCATCGTGTCCCTTGTGAGGCGTTTGTCCAAGCGGACACCACGGCAATGGCGTCAACCGCCGCTGTGGCGTTGTGCACACGCACGGCCCACGCGCCGTTGACTGCGGACAAGGTGGTGACCGCCGTGGTGGAGTGTTCGCGCTCCAGCGGGTCCGTGCCGCCCAAGAATCGCTTGCGCGAGGCGCCCACCAACACGCGATGGCGCAGGGCGTGCAACGCGTCCAGATGCGCAAGCAACGCCCAGTTGTTGTCGCCTACCTTGGCGAAGCCCAGACCTGGGTCAAGGATGATTCGCGAGCTGTCCACTCCCGCCTCCGCGAGCGCCGTCACACGCTGTGACAGTTCGCGGGCCACCTCTGCCACGACGTCGTCATAGACGTCCAATTGGTCCATGACAGTGGAGTGCGCGCGCCAATGCATGCAGACGTAGTCCACGTCCAGGCTCGCCACTGTGGAAGCCATGGCAGGGTCCGCCAGGCCGCCGGAGACATCATTGACGATGCTTGCCCCGGCATCGGCGGCGGCCCGGGCCGTGCTCGCGTTCATCGTGTCGATGCTGACGGTGATCCCCTCGCGCACCAGCGCACTCACCACCGGGATGACGCGTGCCTGCTCGTCGGCCTCACCGACGCGCTGGGCGCCCGGCCGGGTGGACTCGCCGCCCACGTCCACCATGTGTGCGCCCTGGGCTGCAAGTTCTACCCCACGCGCCACGGCGGCTGAGGTACTGGCGTAGTCGCCCCCGTCGCTGAAGCTGTCGGGAGTGACATTGAGGATTCCCATGACGAGGGTCATGAGAGACCTACTTGCCCACAATCAGGCTCATGGCCTCCGCGCGAGTGGCGGCATCGCGCATAACTCCGCGCACGGCACTTGTCACGGTTCGCGAACCCGGCTTGCGGACGCCGCGCATGGACATGCACAAGTGCTCGGCCTCCACCACCACGATCACGCCGCGCGCACCCAACTCGGTGACCAAAGCATCGGCCACTTGAGTAGTCAAGCGCTCTTGCACTTGGGGTCTGCGCGCATAGACGTCCACCAAGCGCGCCAGCTTGGACAGGCCGGTGATGCGTCCGTCGGCCCCAGGGATGTAGGCCACGTGGGCCACACCGTGGAACGGCACCAAATGGTGCTCGCACATGGAGTACAGCTCGATGTCCTTGACCAGAATCATCTCTTCATGGCCAAGCTCAAACACTGCAGACAGCACGTCGGCCGGGTCTTGGTGCAGGCCTTGGAAGAACTCCTCATAGGCGCGGGCTACGCGCGAGGGGGTGTCCTTGAGGCCATCGCGGTCGGGGTCCTCACCCACAGCGGCAAGAATCTCGCGCACTGCCGCTTCGATGCGTGGCTTGTCGACTGACATGATCCCTCCCCTGCTGTGTGGTCGGTCTAGTCGGCTTGCTTGGTGCGCGAAGAAGGCTTGCGCGTGGCGGCCTTGGCCGCGCTTGCCTTAGCGGCGGCAGGCTTGCGCGCGGGCTTCGTGGGGGTGACATCCGACCACTCACCGCTGATCCACTCTGAACGCTCGGGAAGCTTCTTGACCTTCTCAAAGATGCGCGCCAAATCACCCTCGGCCAGGGTCTCCTTCTCGAGGAGCTCCTCAGCCAACGCGTCCAGGACCTTGCGGTTGTCGCGCAAAGCACGCGCGGCCTCGGCCATGGCGTTGTCCATGAGTAGCTTGACCTCGGCATCCACGAGCGCGGCAACGTCCTCGGAGTAGTTGCGGCCGTGGCCCATGTCGCGGCCCAGGAATACCTCGCCCGATGCCGCGGCAAGTCGCACGGAACCCACCTTGGGGCTCATGCCGAACTCCATGACCATCTGGCGAGCAATCTCGGTGGCTTGGCTGATGTCGTTGCTGGCACCCGTGGACGGATCGCCGAACACGAGCTCTTCAGCCATGCGCCCGCCCATTGCGTACGCGAGGTTGTCAAGCAATTGCTGGCGAGTCTTGGAGTAGCGGTCCTCTTGAGGCATCACCATCGTGTAGCCCAGCGCACGACCACGCGGAAGGATCGTCACCTTGGTGACGGGGTCAGTGTGGTTGGCAGCAGCCGCCACCAGCGCGTGACCACCCTCGTGGTACGCGGTGACGCGCTTGTCGTGGTCGTTCATGACGCGGGTGCGCTTTTGCGGGCCGGCGATCACACGGTCGATCGCCTCGTCCATCGCATGCGCGTCAATCTGTTGCAGGCCACGGCGCGCGGTGAGCAGTGCCGCCTCGTTCAGCACGTTGGCAAGGTCCGCGCCCGTGAAGCCGGGGGTGCGGCGAGCGAGCGACTCAAGGTCGACATCGGGCGAAATGGGCTTGCCCTTGGCGTGGACTTCCAGCACCTTCTTGCGGCCCTTGAGGTCGGGTGCGTCCACGCCCACTTGACGGTCAAAGCGGCCAGGGCGCAGCAACGCGGGGTCAAGAATGTCAGGGCGGTTGGTGGCCGCGATCATGATGACGTTGGTGTGGATGTCGAAGCCGTCCATCTCCACGAGCATCTGGTTCAGGGTCTGCTCGCGCTCGTCGTGACCGCCACCCATACCTGCGCCACGGTGGCGACCCACGGCATCGATCTCGTCCACAAAGATGATGGCCGGGCTGTTCTTCTTGGCCTGCTCAAAGAGATCGCGGACGCGGCTAGCGCCCACACCCACGAACATCTCCACAAAGTCAGATCCGCTGATGCTGAAGAACGGCACGCCAGCCTCGCCAGCGACGGCGCGCGCTAGGAGCGTCTTACCGGTTCCCGGCGGTCCGTAGAGCAACACACCCTTGGGGATCTTGGCGCCCACCGCCTGGAACTTGGCGGGGCTAGTCAAGAACTCCTGGATCTCGCGTAGTTCCTCCACGGCCTCGTCCACGCCGGCCACATCGTCGAACTTGACCTTGGGAGTGTCGGGCGATACCTGGGTGGCGCGCGAACGGCCAAACTGCATGATCCTGCCACCGCCCCCCTGCATGGAGGCGAGGAAGAACCACAGCAGACCCACGATCAGGATGATGGGCAAGAAACTAAACAAGATGGAGGACCACAGCGAACCGCGATTCACGGTGGAGTCGTAGCCCTGGGCGGGCTCAGCTGCCTTGACAGCCTGGACGATCTCGGCACCTTGAGGCGCAATGTAAAAGAACTGCACCAGTCCCTTGAGCTCCGCCAAGTCCTCGCTCAGACCCTCGGGGAGAGGATCGCTGAGCGTCATCTTGACGCGCTGGTCGATGTCCACCATCTCCACTTGGTCCACCGCACCGGCCTCAAGCAAGGCGAGGCCTTGCGAGGTGGTGATCTGGGTGACGGGGGTGCGGGACAGCACGGTGAAGGCCATGACCGCCACAAGGGCCACCACAAGCCAGATGAACAAGTAACGCCAGCGGAAAGTCTTCATCGTGGACTTGACTCTACGCGAGCGTGCCCACGGTGACGTTGCAGTTTCGCTCACGGCATGCCGGGCGCAATGGTGTGTGTCCAGCGTCACTGCGGACCAAATGACTGTCACATGGGTCTCAGCGGTCACATCCTCGGCGCGCGTGCGCGCTTAGGTGGTCCCCACTGACCCTGGCCGGCCAGTCAGGCGGGTTGGCGCAGCATCGGCCAGGGCGCACCTGTGAACCGGCGCACCTCAAGGACGCGACGCACGGCGTCGGCGATTGCCCCCGCTTACGTGAACCACGTCCACGTAGGCGAAGCGCATGACATCCAAGCCGAGAAGTTGCAGGCCTACGCCTCGCCGTAGACCCGCGGGTTGAGGATCGCTACGAACGGAAGCGTGCGGTATTTCTCGTTGAAGTCCAGGCCGTAGCCCACCACAAAGTCATTGGGGATGTCGAAGCCCACGTATCGGGGGTTGATCTCCACTTGCATCGCCTTGGGCTTGCGCAGCAGCGCAGCCACTTCCACCGACTCGGCGCCGCGGGAACGCAGGTTGCCCAACAACCACTGGAGGGTCACGCCCGTGTCGATGATGTCTTCCACAATGAGCACGTGACGGCCGGTGAGGTCGGCGTCCAAGTCCTTGAGGATGCGCACCACACCGGAGGACTTGGTGCCGGAGCCGTACGAGGACACGGCCATCCAGTCCATCTGCACGTGCGGGGGCAAGCGCCGCGCCAGGTCCGCCATCACCATGACCGCGCCCTTGAGCACGCCCACAAGCAGTAGGTCCTTGCCGTCATAGTCGGCACGGATCTGCGAGGCAACCTCATCGAGCTTCGTGGCGATCTGTCGTTCGGTGACGATGATCTGGCTGAAGTCGTCCATGTCGTAGGCGGCGTTCACGCGGTGCTCCCCGGTTCGGGCGGGTTCTTGGGCAGATTGCGAGTGTGGCGGGCCGAATCCAACGGCCTGCCGATGATCAGCCTGCCATATTCGCGCCGGGCCTCGTACCCGCCCGGGAGCGCTACTGGACCTTGACCCTTGTAGTTGGTCACGAGCGCATCGAGCGCGCCCACATGGCTGGCTGTGAGAGCCGTGGCGCCTTGGGTTTCGGCGAGCATCTTGAGCATCCGGGTGCGGATGGCATCCGGCAAGGCGGCAAGCAAGTCACAGCGCCAATGATCTTCCGACGCTTCACCCGCGGGCATCGCCGATCTCGCCTGGCGGTCCAACTCGTCAGCATCCGCTTGAAGCAAAGCAGCTGACCGTGCGAGCCCTGGAACCACGCCGGGTCCCAACACCTCAGTCAACGCGGGCATGACGGTGGCGCGCAGCGCAGACCGGCGGGGACCGCCCTCCATCTCATTGGTGGGGTCAAACCACGGCTCGAGGCCTTGCGCCTCGCATGCGGCAATCGTGACGGAGCGCCGCAGTGACAAGAAGGGGCGGACGAACATGCCGCGGCGAACCGGGATGCCAGCAAGCGCCCTCGCGCCTGAGCCGCGCGCCAGTGCGAGTAAGACCGTTTCAGCTTGATCGTCCATGGTATGGCCGGTGAGGACGAGCGGGTTGAGACCGCCTTGTGCGTACGCGCGGGCCTCAAGCGCCGCGTACCTCGCGTTACGGGCGGCCGCCTCGAGTCCGCCCTCGCGGCCCACGTGCACCTTTTCGATGAACGCGGTGGCAATACCTGCCTTGCGCACTTCCACCTCTGCAGCGCGCGCGACTTCTGCGGAGCCCTCTTGCAACCCGTGGTCCACGATGATGGCCCCGACGTGGAATCCCACTTTGTGGCCTACAAACGAGGCGGCGGCAGCGAGCGCGAGGGAGTCAGGTCCTCCGGAACACGCCACCCACACGCGCGTGCCCAGTTGTTGACCGTCAAGGACTTCCCTGACCGCGTTGCGAGTGGCCGCGACTGCCGGGTGCGGGCCGGTCATTGCTGGAACTCCCTTGCACAGACTGAGGTGAGTGGCGGGTGCCACGTCATGGCGTACACCCACATTGTGCCAAGGCGGTGACGAACTCGTCGATCGCGGACCTCGGCCGGTCTTGGCCAGCGGGCATGCCATCTGCGAGCACTGCAAAGACGAGCACTCGACCCTCTTGGGTTTGCACGATCCCAGCAAGGCTCGTCACTCCGGTGAGGGATCCCGTCTTGGCGCGCACGAGGCCAGCCGCGGCGGTGTCGTTGTACCTGCCCGCCACGGTGCCTTCCATCGCTCCCACGGGCAGCCATTGCAGGAAGTCGCCGGTGTTCTCGTCCGTGAGCGTCAAGCGCAAAGCGTCCACCAATTGCGCAGCACTGACGCGATTGCGCGTGGAGTACCCGGCGCCGTCAAAGAACGCGATGCCAGTGGTGTCAAAGCCCAAGTCCTGGAGGCCTGCCAATACGGCGGCCGATGCCCCAGCCGGGTTGGCGGGCCGACCAGTCTCGCGAGCGAGAACTCGGCTCAACAGCTCGGCGATGGTGTTGTCTGAATCCGCGATGGTGTGCTCGCCAATGCGCCACAGCGGGGCGGAGCGGACAACGCCCACCTCCACTCCGGTGGCCCCGGGACGTGAACCGCTGTAGGTGGCCTGGATTCCTCGTTCCAGCAAGCGCAGCGCGAACTCCTCGCCCACGTTGGCGGAGGGGTTGGGCCAGCGGGGCGCATAGAACTCGTCGGTGGTGCGCGCAATATTGATGCCCAGGCCGGTCACGGGAGCGCCGTAACCCATGGGCACCACATAGGCCGGCCATGCAGCGGGAATTGCGGGCCCGGGATAGGCGGAGTCGTCGTAGACCACTTTGACCGAGGTCACTCCCTGGTCAGCGAGCGCCGCAACCACTTGGTCGGCGAGGTCGCCTAGGCCAGCCCAGCCGTTGGCTTGGGCGATACGCCCTTGGTGGCCCCCGTCTGCGGCGAGCATCATGTCGCCGCCGGCGAGGATCGCCACCTCATTGCGGCCCGGGTCATACAGGGCGGTGGTGGCAAACGTGTAGTCGGGACCCAACACGTGCACGGCGGCAAGGATGGTGAGGATCTTGGCGGTGGAGGCCGGGGTCTGGGGGTCCGAGCCTTCCATGGACACCAAGGTCTCGCCGGTGACGAGGTCAGCCACCACGATGCTCGTGGATGCTCCGGTCCGAGGGTCATCGCGCAGGGCCTGGGCCAGCGCTTGGAGTGCCGCTGCGTCGGGTAGTGGTGCTTCGCCCAATAGCCTTGCCACGGCGTCGGGGCCCTGCGCGGGGTGCACCGGGTCCGCGGTGATGAACGGCGCGGGCGGGACCTCAATGGGGTCGTCGGTGAGGATGCCGGGCACCATGTCAACGGCATCGGCCCAGGCGTAGCCCGCCGTGCCAGCGAGCAGCACCACGGGCACCACCATGGCCGTCACTACCCGTCTGCGCACGCGCCACCTCCAGTCATGCGTCAGACTAATACCCTTACTGAGAACCCCAACCTGAGGTGCCGCATGGAATTCGACGTCACGATTGAGATCCCCAAGGGAAGCCGCAACAAGTACGAGGTGGATCACGAGACCGGACGCATCAAGTTGGACCGCATGCTGTTCACTTCGACCCGCTACCCGGACGACTACGGCTTCATTGACGGCACGCTGGGCCTAGATGGGGACCCGCTCGACGCGTTGGTGCTTCTCGAGGAGCCCACGTTCCCTGGATGCCAGATTCGCTGCCGCGCGCTAGGCATGTTCCGCATGCGCGACGAGGCTGGCGGTGACGACAAGGTGCTGTGCGTGCCGGTCGGTGACCAGCGCCAAGCATGGCGACACGATCTCACTGACGTGAGCGATTTCCACCGCCTTGAGGTCCAGCACTTCTTTGAGGTCTACAAGGACCTCGAGCCCGGCAAGTCGGTGGAGGGTGCTCACTGGGTGGGCCGCGAAGAGGCCGAGGCCGAGATTGTCGCGTCGTTTGCGCGCGCTAAAGGCACTCCGTTTGAGACCTTGCACCCGCTACAGCCTCACGGCCACTAGCCAGCACCATGCCCGGGCGAACTTTCGCCCCGCCGCCGCTAGGGTCGGCCCACGTAGGGGATGAGGTTGCCCACTCGCCATGAGGCGTCGTACGCACGCACTTGAGCGGGCTTGCCGTAGCTCGTCGCCTCGGCCACCATGCCATCCCCGATGTAGATGGCCACGTGATAGATCGCCGAGCTGCTGCCGTTGGTGCCGTAGAACACCAAATCACCCTTGCGCATCTGAGAGATGGGCACCTTGGTACTGGTGTTGTACTGACCTTGGGAGCTGCGAGATCCCAAGGTGATGCCCACGCTGCGGTAGGCGGCCATCGTCACTCCGGAGCAGTCGTAACCAGGACCGTTGCCTCCGAGCACGTACGGCGCACCCATGAGCGTGAGAGCAAAGTCGGCGGCGCGGCTGGCCTGGTCAGCGGTGGATTTCCACCCACCGGTCACTTCTGGGACGGGCGTGCCTGAGCCGCCGCCGCTTGAACCGCCCGAGCCTGCCGTACCTCCGGTGGAGGCTGGCACACCCGGGTTGTTCTCGTGCCACGCCTGCTGGTTGGCCTCACCTCGCAAGGCGGCGAGCCCCGCTTGGCGCTGGCGCTCGAGTTCTACTGAGACATTGCGCAGTTGGGCGAGCCGTGCCACGGCCGCTTCCCTTGTCGCTTCTACTTCCGCAACTGCGGCTTGGGCGTCACGCTCAGCTTGCTCTGCCGCGGCGAGCGCCTCTTTGGCCCGCTGCTCTGCTTCCTTGGCCTCTTGCGCCGCTTGGGCGGCGTGCTCACGCATTGCGACCGATACGAGTTCCGCGGCTTTGACGCGCTGCACGCTGTCATCGGCATGGGCGGCGGCGCGCTCACGAGCCTCCGCGCGAATGATTACGTCTTCAAAGCCTTCGGCACGGAAGATCGCGTCGAGCGAACCGAAGCCACCAGCGGCGCGGTAGGCCTCCGCCGCGACCGCCGCGAGGTCCGCCTTGGCCTCGTTGAGGCTCTGCTCTGCGGCGGCCGCACGCTCGTGAGCAAGCTCCAACTTTCGCTGAGCATCAAGTGACGCTTGCTGGGCCTGCACGTAGAGCTCTCCGGTACGCAAAGACTCCACCTCGGCATCGCGCAATGCTTGCTCAAGGCTCGCCAAGGCGGCATCCAGCGCGGCGACGTCGGACGATGCATCCGCTACTGCCGCGCGCGCGGCTTCAATCTCGTCTAGACCGGGGAAGGCGTTGGCGGACGGAGTGCGAACGAGGTCCGCGCCAGTGAGGATCATCGCCACCGCGGCAAGCACCGCTAGAGCACGCCACCAAGGGCGGCTGGTGAGCGCGTGCACCATGCGGCGTCTCCCTTCGGCGGTCGTAACCCAGAGATGGTATGTCGGATTTGTCCTCATTGAGAAGGCTCATGTGGGCTATTCCTCACGTGTGCGCGGCCATTGCCCTTTATCGCAGTATCGGCCACCCGGCGAGCACTCTTGAGAAGCCACGCGTGGGCGCAGCCCTCTTGTCCGAGGCCGCCCGTGCCCTAGTGTGGTCCTCGGCATGGATGACGACGGCATCGAGACTGACGCGTGGGCCGCAGAACAAGGCCCTGGAGTTGGCGCACCCATTCCGGCATCGGCTGCGTGGCGCGAGGGTGATCACCCTGGTAGGCGCCAGTTCTTTGCCCTCGGGGATCTGCCGCTGGAAGTGGACCCCATGGGTGTTCTGCCCGGCGTCACCATCGCCTACGAAACGTGGGGCGAGCTCAACGCCAAGGGCGACAACGCCGTCTATATCGCTCATGCACTGACCGGCGACAGCCATGTATGGGGCCCCTCAGAACCCGGGCACCACACGGGTGGGTGGTGGAACGCCATGGTGGGCCCGGGCCGTCCGATTGACCCTGAGCGCCACTTTGTGGTGTGCGCCAATGTGGTGGGCGGCTGCCAAGGCACCACGGGGCCGTCTTCCGCGCACCCCGACGACGGCAAGCCGTGGGGATCTCGCTTCCCCTACATCACGATGCGCGACATGGTCGCGGCCGAGATTCGCCTTGCCGACCATCTAGGCATTGACCGTTGGCGACTCATGACCGGGCCATCCATGGGCGGAATGCGCGCCATGGAGTGGGCGGTGCAAGAGCCTGACCGCGTGGGCGCCATTGCGCCCGTGGGCTCCACGGCAGCGACCACCGCCGACCAGATCGCGTGGTCCACTACCCAATTGGCCGCCATCCAGGCGGACCCCAAGTTCCGTGGCGGCGATTACTACGACGCTGAAGACGGTGACGGCCCGCACGTGGGCCTTGGTATTGCGCGCATGATCGCGCACACCACGTACCGCTCTGAAGGCGAACTCGCCGAGCGCTTTGGCCGCGACTACCAGGGCGATTCAGATCCCCTGGGCAAAGGGGGCCAGTTCGCGGTGCAGAGCTACTTGGCCCACCATGGGCGCAAGTTGGCCCGACGCTTTGACGCGAACACGTACATCCGCTTGGTCCAGGCGATCCAGTCGCATGATGTGGGACGCGACCGCGGCGGTGTGGAAACCGCGCTCGCTCGTTACACAGGTCCTGCGCTCGTCATCGCGGTCGACTCCGACCGCTTGTACCCACTCAAAAACTCGCAGCGCATCGACGCCGCCCTCACCGGATCCCACGGCGTCAAGGTGGTGCACTCGGACGTAGGCCACGACGGATTCCTCGTCGAATCCGGCCAACTCAACGAGTTCATCGCGGAGTTCGAACAATCGCTTTAACAGGGGGTTTGCGTTCTTTGGCGCTTCCCGGCTAGTCTCGCACACGTGTTCCGCCGAATGTGTAGCTAGCCAGCGCACGTTTTGGCGTGCGCCCGTGATGGGCGCCAGCCGCATCCTTAGACGCGGCCAGAACCCCTCCGGGCTCACCTCACTCGTGCCACCTCCGCAGACCTATCACGGGTCGCGGGCTAGCACCGTGGACATCCGCCGTGTGAATCCCAGTCGGTGATGGGTCGTAAGATTTATTAATTCCCATCAACCAACTAGGAGTTAGAGAATGAGCAGCAACTGGGCTTTCGAGACCAAGCAAATCCACGCAGGGCAGACCCCCGATCCCGCAACGGGAGCGCGTGCCCTTCCGATCTACCAGACCACGTCCTTTGTCTTCGAGGACACTACCCAGGCCGCCGCACGCTTCGCTCTCGCGGAGTTGGGCCCCATCTACACCCGCATCGGCAACCCCACTCAGGACGCCGTGGAGCAGCGCATCGCGGCACTCGAGGGTGGCGTGGCCGCCCTCCTGGTGAGCAGTGGCCAGGCCGCTGAAACGCTCGCCATCCTCAACCTCGCAGAGGCTGGCGACCACATCGTCAGCTCGCCTTCGCTCTACGGCGGCACCTACAACCTGTTCCACTACACGTTGCCCAAGTACGGCATCGACGTCACGTTTGTCGACAACCCCGACGACCCCGAGAGCTGGCGTGCAGCCGCTCGCCCCAACACCAAGGCGTTCTTTGGTGAGTCCATCTCCAACCCCAAGCAAGACCTGCTGGACATCGAGAAGGTGGCGGCCGTTGCGCATGAGGTGGGCGTGCCGTTGATTGTGGACAACACGGTGGCGAGCCCGTACTTGGTGCAACCGCTCAAGTGGGGCGCGGACATTGTGGTGCACTCGGCTACCAAGTACCTGGGTGGACATGGCACCGCCATTGGCGGCGTGATTGTGGACGGCGGCACGTTCGACTTTGCCCTCCAGCCCGAGCGTTTCCCGCAGTACAACACCCCGGACGCCAGCTACCACGGCCTCGTGTACGCGCGCGATCTGGGTGTCGGTTCCGCCTTTGGTGCCAACCTCGCGTTCATCCTCAAGGCGCGCGTGCAACTGCTCCGTGACTTGGGCCCCGCCATCTCGCCGTTCAACGCCTTCCTCATTGCGCAGGGCCTGGAGACCTTGAGCCTGCGCGTGGAGCGTCACGTGGAGAACGCCAAGAAGGTGGCCGAGTGGCTCTCCAACCGTCCCGAGGTGCAGTCAGTGGCGTACGCGGGACTACCCACCTCCCCATGGCACGAACTGCAGAAGAAGTACGCACCCAAGGGTGCAGGCTCCGTGCTGGCGTTCGAGATCGCTGGCGGCGCCGAAGCTGGCCGCACCTTTGTTGACGCGCTCGAGCTCCACTCGCTCGTGGCCAACCTTGGTGACGTCCGCTCGCTCGTGATCCACCCCGCCACCACCACGCACTCCCAGCTCACCGCTGAGGAGCAATTGGCCGCTGGCGTCACCCCCGGCTTGGTCCGCCTCGCCGTGGGCATCGAGCACATCGACGACATCCTCGCCGACCTCGAGCGTGGCTTCGCAGCTGTCACTGCCAACAAGTCGGCGGCAGCCGAAGGTGCACTGGCTGGAGCTTCGGCTTAACGTGACACTCACCTCGTCCGCGGACGCCCAGGCGCCGGCGCTGGGAGCCATCCCAGCGTCGGCCGCTTGGCGCCCCGGCGATCCGGTGGGGAACCGACACTTCATCAGCATCGGCGACCTGCCTCTTGAGATTGACCCTCTTGGCCTGTTGCCCAATGTCACTCTCGCTTACGAGACCTGGGGAACGCTCAACGCGGCGCGCGACAACGCCGTGTACATCGCCCACGCACTCACGGGCGACTCCCACGCATACGGCTCTGCCGGGGCCGGGCATCCCACTCCGGGATGGTGGAATCCGCTCATCGGTCCTGGAAAGCCCATTGATCCTGAGCGTCACTTCATCGTCTGTGCCAACGTGGTGGGCGGCTGTCAGGGCTCCACCGGCCCGGCATCGGCTCATCCGGTGGACGGCAAGCCGTGGGGATCGCGCTTCCCGCATGTGACGCTGAGAGACATGGTGGTAGCAGAGGCGCGGCTCGCTGACCATCTCGGAGTGGAGCGCTGGAAGCTCATAGCCGGCCCCTCTATGGGGGGCATGCGGGTGCTCGAGTGGGCCGTCATGTACCCCGAGCGTGTGGGGGCGCTGGCCGTCATGGGCACCACCGCCGCATCCACCGCGGAACAGATCGCGTGGGGAGTACCGCAAGTCGCCGCCATCGAGGCTGATCCTCGGTTCAGGGGCGGGGATTACTACGATGCCGAGCCTGGCGACGGCCCGCACGTGGGCTTGGGGATCGCGCGCCAGATCGCGCACATCACTTACCGCTCCGAGCCCGAGTTGCAGTCGCGCTTCGGCCGCGACAGCGGGCCCACCGAGCCCGGCGGTCGCACCCGGTGGGCGGTGCAGTCATACCTCGAGTACCACGGCACCAAGCTCGCGCGCAGGTTCGATGCCAATACATACGTGAGGCTCGTTCACGCGATCAATGGCCACGATGTGGGTCACGGCCGGGGCGGCGTGGAGGCGGCCCTCGTACGGTTCACTGGGCCCGCGTTGGTGATTGCGGTGGACTCTGACCGCTTGTACCCGCTCAGCAACGCTCAACTGATCGACCGGGCGTTGCCAGGTTCGCTGGGCGTCAAGATGGTGCACTCCCCTGTAGGCCACGACGGCTTCCTGGTGGAATCGGGGCAACTCAACACCCTCATCGGGGCGTTTGAGCGGGGGCTGTGAGCCGGTGCCGCAGCCACCCATGCGAAAGAGACACACGGTGAAGGCACGCTGCGACGAGTGGGAAAGGGGATGCAGCCGCTTCTTCGCATAGTGTGAAGGGCGTGAAAGGAACCCAAGTGAGAAGGCGCCTCGCAGCTTGGTTGCTCATCGTTGCGTGTCTCACGACAGGGTGCGCCAGCACCTCTGAACGCGCCCTTGGCGTCTCACCTCCTTCTTCCATCGAGAGTCAGCCCGCGGGGCGCGCGAGCGACTACACGGCGGCTGAAGCGGCCGTAGCGATTCTCAAAGCGAGGGACGCTAGGCATACCAATGAGCCAGACGAAGCGATCCTCGGGGCGAGTGCGGCGTTGCACCTCGTCTCGGCTGGCTACGACGCAGAAGGCCATGCGCGCGCGTTGCTCAGCAGGCTCGAGGAGCTCGCTATTCCTGTCGGCACGGGAGTGGGTTGGGGCTTGGCGGAACCCTGGGATGCGTTCAACGACGGCTCGGTGAATCCTCGAGAGACGGTCTATTCCTACACAACGGCGCGGGCATCGTGGTTGTTTGTCGACGCATCTCAGGCGCTGGGGGAAGATCGCTATCTCGACGTTGCGGAGTCCGGGGCCACCTCCCTCAAGGAGGAATTGTGCTGCTGGTCTGACGGAGCATCGTCGGCGCTGTGGTATTCAGACCAGGCCGCCGACCAGGGCGACGACAAGATCACGCCTAACGTGTCCGCCCTGAGCATTTACGTACTGCATGCCACCGGCCACGAAGTTCTGTCGAATTCGTTGCTCGAGTTCATGCTGGACTCGAAGGGCCAGGGATACTCGCGGGCGTTGAAGCAGGGCATCTCCGTTGGCGATCACAACTGGGGGTATTCGTCAGGTGACTCCACCCCGAACGACTTGGTGCACCTCGCGCTGATCGCCGAAGGACTGTTGGCCTCGGGTGATCCCGAGGCTCGCGAAGTGTCCCTTGCTGCCCTCGACGAGGCCTGGGCAGCGCACTTCTCCGCGGATGGAGTGCCCGGGGACGCACTTTTCACACGCGGATCAGAGGGCTGGGGCCCGGCAGCCATGCTTTGGGTGTTGTCCGGGGTTCCCGAACGGCGTTCACAGGCCGTGCTGCTCGCACAGGCACTCCTGATGGAGTACTCCGTCAGCGACGGCTCGCCCACCGGATCCGGGCGAGGAGATCTCTGGTGGGCGTTGGCGTTCGCTCGAGCCGCAGACGCTGGCGTGGCCTAAGGGGAGACAGGCGGTGACGACAGTTGATACCGAGCTAGACCGCAGAATCGACCAAGGCCTCGACGACTCGCGCAACGCGTTCATCTGTCATGTGATCGCCGATCGGCAGGCTAAGTAGTTCTCCCGCCCACGGCACGCAACGGAATGGGGCCTCATGCTGAGTGTGGTGAGAGTATGCGGCAAGTCGTGGCAACGCAATGGGGTAATGAACTCCAGTGGCAACACCCAGCTCACTCAAAGACTTCGCCACACGGTCGCGGTCTGCGACCCTGACGACAAAGAGATGGTAGGCGTGGGCGGTGTCCGGCACAGTGCCTGCGAGTCGAATCTCGCCCGGCCCACAAGGCTGCTCCCACGCGCCGTTGCTCTGCGTTGCAACGACAGATGAGCCAAGGGCCTCCGCAATAAGCCGTCGGTAAGAGGCGGCCGTTTGCCTCCGAACCTTGAGCCATGAATCGAGATGGCCGAGCTTTGCGTGGAGGACAGCGGCCTGCAGCGTGTCCATCCGGCTGTTGCGCCCTTCCCGGTCATGGTCATACTTCCCAACACGCCCATGGTCGGCAAGCCGGCGGCACACCACTGCAAGGTCAGGATCGTCTGTGACGATCGCCCCCGCATCTCCGACTGCCCCCAGGTTCTTTCCGGGATAGAAACTGAAAGTCCCGATGTCTCCGATGGCTCCAACGCGCCTGCCAGACACTTCGGCGCCATGAGCCTGTGCCGCGTCTTCAATGAGCCGCAGACCATGGGCTCGACACAGCGTCGAGAGAGCCGTCATATTCGCTGGTTGTCCGTACAGATGCACGGCCACCACGGCGGATGTATTGGGCGTAATGAGCGCCGCGACGGATTCGAGGTCAAGCGTGTACGTTTCGTCGACGTCGGCGAACACGACTGTGTGGCCCGCACGAGTGACCGCCTCCGAGGTGGCGATGAACGAATTGGCGGGAACGATGACCTCGGACCCTGCGGGAAGGTCCAATGCCTCCAACGCGATCTCGAGGGCATCGGTGCCGTTAGCGACGGCCACACACTCGTTGGCACTCTGGTAGCTGGCGAAGGCTGCCTCAAATTCACGAACAGCTTGCCCTTTCACGAAGTCTCCTCTATCGAAGACACCGCCGATGGCCGCGTCGAGCTCCGAGCGAATCTGCGCGTGCTGGGCTTTCAGGTCCAAGAAGGGTATCGGCTCTAGCGCGCTCATCGGATCCTCCTGGCTGGGTTCCCCACGTAAACTCCAGGTTCTGCGATGTCCTTCGTCACGACAGCCCCAGCGCCGATTACCGTGTCCGGCGCGATGGTCACCGGGAGCAGGGTGGCGTTCGAGCCCACACTCACGCGATCTCCAATGAGTGTCGAACGCCACTTGGTGCGATCGCCGGCGGCCGGACCCCCGCGGAGGAGGTCATTTGTGAACATAACTCCATGCCCAATAAAACAGTCGGCACCTACGACCACGAGTTCACAAATGAAGGAATGAGATTGGACCCGAGTGCGTGGCCCAATCTTCACGCCCTTCTGAATCTCGCAGAAGGGACCGATGAATACGTCATCCTCAAGGGTGCACTCGTAGACATTTGCGGGTTCGATGATGGTGACTCGGTCGCCCATGTGAACGTCACGAATCCCCGATGCGAACACTCGCGGATCACCCATCACGTCGTCCCAGTCGGGAGTAGCGGGGCTGGAACGAGAGCCGAACCTCTTGACCGGATTCGATCGACTCGTAAATGGCGGTGATCAGCTCGAGGCTGCGCCGTCCTTCCAGGCCATCGATGAGTTGAGCCTTGTTACTAGTGAGGCACTCCACGACATGTTCGTAGTACGAGCGGTGGCCGAAGCCGTATACATCAGGGGGATTAACTGAGTACTCGGTCAGAACCGATTCGTCCTCCGGCGCAGGTTGAGCGAACTGCCAAGTCTTCATTTGGTTCAAAGCGAAACCACCGACTTCAACGGAACCCAGTTCGCCAAGAATTGAGAGGGAACCCTCGAGATCCTTGGGGCGCGTCGCCGTTGTCGCCTCGATGATTCCCAGCGCCCCGGAACTAAACCGCAGCACTACAACTGCAGTGTCTTCAGCCTCGATGTCCACCAGTGCGGTGCGCCCCATCGCAAACACGCTCACAACGTCTCCGAGCATCCACTCCAGGACGTCGACATGATGGGAGGCTTGGTTGCTCAGCACCCCGCCATCGGTGGCCCACTTCCCGCGCCACGATGCCTGATCGTAGTAATCCTGGTCTCTGCACCACCGCACCCTCACGGTACCCAGAACGATCTTGCCAAACCTGCCCGCCTCGAGCGCTTCCCGCGTTTTGACAATGGGAACATTGAACCGATTCTGCTTCACCACAAACAAGCGAATACCGTTGGCATCGCAAACCCGGATCATGCGGTCGGCGTCCTCTAGAGTAAGCGCCATCGGCTTTTCAACGATGATGTGGCGTCCGAACGGTGCCAAACTCACCGTCAGATCGGCGTGGCTTCCACTGTCCGTGAGGATGCTCACTGCTTCGCAAGGCACTTCGCGTAGCATCTCGTCCGCGTCGGTAAACCACGGCACGCCGTACTTCTCGCCGAGGGCCCGCGCCTTCTCCGGCTCGAGATCACATACGGCAGCGAGGCTTGCTCCTGATACATGGAGGCCGCCCAGAAGTTCTGCGTGCCGTTGGGCGATGCGACCGCAACCGACCAAAGAGAATCTGTACATGGTGCCTTCCACTAGGTTGAGTGGGAACGGTAGCGAGCAGGGCCAACGGCCACCTCTGATCCGTCGTGGGCAAGCAAGAGTCTCCCCCTCCGGTCGTTCGGATCATACCAAGCGATTACCGGGACCTTCGCGGACCGGTGAGCAATCTCGCTCACCCGATACCGGCGGCTTGTCGCAAGAAGCCTTCGAGGCGAAAAGAGTAGGACTGAGTGATGTGGTGGCGGTCGCGATACATGAGCACACCGTCAAGCACGATTCCGCACGTTGTCTCAGAACACATGTAGGGCACTGGATCGAAGAATTCGCCGCCGTCAATTTCAACTCGTTCGCGCATCGCCGCCGCGATGTCGGGTCTAGTCGCGTCGCTCTTCTGCTGGCCGCAGACGGCAAGGTTGGTCCGGTTTGCGGCAGCGCACTCGACCGGATCCTGGGACATATGGGGCGTGTCGCCAATGAACGCAATCCGGATGTCTTCTGGGACTTGCTGCAAGGTCCGCTCTAGGCCAGCGGCGTGGGCCTCCGGCTCGTCAGTTCCATCCTCCAAGCCGTACCAAAAGAAAGAACTCAAGATGAGGGTGTCGGGATGGACTCGATTGACGGCCGCGATAGCGGCGTCAAGCCACTGAAGGCAGTCAGCGCGCGACCGACCCTCTCCGTTGGAGCGAGGGAGGTCGTAGGGCCCGCAGTCGCTAGCGGTCAGGCTCACCAGGGTGAGGTCGCCCGCCTCCGCAGCCCGCATTAGTGGTGCCACCCATTGTGCGGCGTGGGAATCGCCCATGACGACAACCACGGGTCCGCTCCCGGAGCCAAACACACAGTCGTCTGGGATGACGTAGTCACCCGTGAGGAGGTGGCATCCGTTTCGATATATCTCAGGCTGGTCGGCTTTCGCATCAGTAAGCGCGGGCTGAAGGTTGCGCGGTAGTTGCTGGACGAAGTCGGGTGTTGCGGGGGCCAAGGCGGTGGAACTCGCCGACGAATCCGGCGTGGAGCTCTCGCCGTCGGCCAGACGTGCACCAAGCACCCCGGCTAGGCCAGCGATGGCGAGCACGACTATTGAAGCAACTGCCGCGCCACCGAAGATGCGTGCTCGTTGGGGAGGGCTTCCCACCGGCTTACGGCGGAAGGGGAGTTCAACGTATCGGTGCGTCAAGGCAGACAGTGCGACGACGCCGGCGATCACCACGGCGGCCTCACGGATACGCGGTTCTCGGCCCAGCCCGAGCGACACGAGTACCAACGCGGACCAATGCCACAGATAAAGCGAATAAGACCAGTCCCCAAGCCGCTGGAAGACCTTCCACGTCCACCAGCCGCGCTGGGAAGCGTCGTTCGCGAAACCTGCCCACAGGAGGACAGCGGTGGCCAACGCAGGGACGGCAGCGATCCAACCCGGCCAGGGAGAGCCCAAGTTCCCTACGACTATGAAAGCGGCTAAGACGATCCCGGCCGCCACTCTCAACAGTGCGATGTATTTCGAGTGAGGCGGTTTCCACGCCACTTGGAGGGCCAGGGCGGCCACTGCCCCAAGGCCCAGTTCCCAGGCTCGTGAACCCAACTGGTAGAAGCCTGCGATGGAGTCCGTGTGGGTGAGCCACACGCCGTATGCAAATGAGCTCAGCACCATGACTGCCGTGATCGCCACCAAGCGCTTGAGACGCCCGCGAACCAGCTGCCACACCAGAATCAACAGGAGAGGCGCGGCGATATAGAACTGCTCTTCCACTCCCAACGACCAAAAGTGAAGGAAGGGTGACGGTGCCCGCTCCGCCAGGTAATCACTCTCTTGGGCGGCGAACCACAGGTTCGGTACGTAGACCAGAGATGCGACGCCATCCTTGATGATTGAGCTCTCTTGCCAGGGCTGACCCCAGACCAGCATGCGTATCGGACTCGCCAAGAACACAGACGCGACCAACGTGGTCGCGATCACCACCAAGGACATGGGCAAAATCCTGCGTACGCGGCGAGCGTAGAACTCCCACAGGTGAACACGACCGCGTGTGGCGAGTTCCCGGGTGAGTGCCCCGCAAATGAGAAACCCCGAGATGACAAAGAAGACATCTACGCCAACAAAGCCGCCCGGCAACCATCGGGCTTGTACGTGGTAGATGATGACGGACACGACCGCCAGGGCGCGCAGAAACTGGATGTCGGTGCGAACCGGACGCGGGGCCCCTGTTGCATCCCGGGCCGCCGCTTCTGACACTGATGAGCTCCTGTTAGCTGGCGCTGCCAGATGGTTGCGGCTGTCGGCCTTTGGCACTTCTTCCTACGGTTCCGGCGCAGATGTTCAAAGCGAGCCTATCAAGGTCAAGGGCTCCCTGAACCGGCCGTCAACTTCTGAGTGTCGCCGACCGCAAGCAACGGAGACTGAGGTACCAAGACAAGCCGTACAGCGAGGCGGACAAGGCACCGATTGACCACATCGCTACTACCGGCGAGGCGCCGGCCCATACCGCCACGGCCACGACAACGAACGTCGACACGACGCGCAGCGAATCCCAAGACAATTGAGTCCCCTGACGCTCGAATGCGATCAGTGTTTGAGAGAGGGGGGATCCGATCATCTGCCCAGCAAGTCCGAGTGCAATCGCCCGCGCGTACTCTCCGCTCTCACGCCAAGGCTCACCAAATACGAGTGCAAATGCCGCTGGGGCAAAGAAGACAAGAACGAGAAGCAGTGCCGCTGCAATTATCACCAGGAGCCTGCTGGTTCGCCAGAACAGTCGTCTCGCGCGCTCCAGGTCATGGCGCGCAGCTCGGGAAATCTCGGACAAGTAGACCTGGGCGACCGCAGTTCCCAACAGCGTCACCGGGACGGCCAATACCCGCAGCGTGAGTCCCAGCCAGCCGGCGACGCCTGAGCCATACCAGTACGCAACAAGGAGCAAGGGCAAGTGCTGGCCCAGCACATTCAGCAATCCGGACGGCGCCAGGAAGAACGGGAACCGGCGATAGCGGGAAAGTACTTTGCGCATGTTTCCACGCGTCCGACCCCGACGCGCAACAACGCCCCGGAGACCGGATCCGAAGGTCAGACTGACGACACCCACGAGTTGTCCAAAGCCGTAACCCAACACCAGGCCCCCCTGGACGCTCGCCGCGCCCGCAGCGATTTGGGCCATGACCACGCTCGATGACTGAAGAGCTGCCCTTCTTCCGATACTGCCGAATCGTCGCTGGCGAATCGCCAACTGATTGAGCAGCAGGTACAAGCTCATCAATGCAGCCAAAACCGGTACCAACCAGAGCCAAGGCATCAGTCCGGGTAGACGGACGGCATTGCTGATGCTGCTACCGGCAAGCCCCACCACGACCATCCCGACAAGTGCGGATCCCGCGGCGAACAACGCGCCAAGCGCAAGTAAGGAGTGTGCGTCGCGCTCTTCCTCGGGTAAAGGCACCGCGAGATCCAGACGCAAAGCCGAAACGGTACCTAATGTGACCACAAGCGCTGAAAGCACAGCGAATATGCCGAACTCGCTAGGTCCGTATAGTCGCGTGATCACAGGCGCAAGCGCCAATGCAACGGCCTGCCCAGCCGCGGTTCCACTCATGATGGCGATGACACCGCGCCGGTTTGGCGACATGCGCCGCCGTAGTCGCCCAAGAATCGACATCAGTCAGCGGTCCAGGTTCTCTAGACCCGACCGGTGCACGAGGGATCGTGTCGCGCTAAGTTCAGGGCGTCGATTACCGGAGCGAACTCACGCTCCCAATTCAGCAATGTGTCGCCGAGAAGCCTGCACTTCGAGGAGAGTTCCTCAAGATCCGCACCATCTGGCACATGGCCTATGGCCTTTGCGAGTCCTTCAGCGCTGACGTCCGCGATCCAGCCAATCGCGTTCTCGGTCACAAACCGTCTATTCTCCGACGAGTCGATTGCGATGACGGGGCGCCCTGTGGCCACACACTCCAGGATGTGACTCGAGAGTCCGTCGGCCTCTCGGTCGACTTCCTCACGCAGAGCGAGGCCAACATGGGCATCAAGATAGGCCGCGGACACATCCTCGGGTTCAATACATCCCATCCACTCAACGCGTTCCTGTAACCCCCAAGTGGCCGTTAACCGCTTGAGAGACGATACGTAGTTGCTGTCCACCCCGCCATAGACTCTCAGTCGTACAGCGCGCTCACCCTCAACCTTGACGAGCGACTCGAGTAGCGCCTCATACCCTCCACCCTCGACAATCGGGCCCGCAACAGCGAGCGTCAAGGTTCTCGCGGAATCGCTAGTCGGCGGAAAGTATGGTGCGCGCCAGGTTGACAGAGGCATATTGCGAACAGCCTGCACTCGATTGAAGCCCATCGAGGCGACTACTTTGACATCCTCCTCAGAGGCAACTGTGGCGATGTCAACGCGCTTGGCGATCTTCGTCAAGAGCGTACGTTTTATCGTGAGCGAGGCCGACACTAGCGATCCACGCCTGGCGACTGAGCCTGGCCGCTCGTCTATGTCGAGCACGAAGTGCGATCGGTACTTTCTTCGGTGCGCGACTCCCAGTAAGGCCAATGGCGTGCCCACGATGTGGATCGCACTTGCAGGTGTGGTCAAGACCGCGCGCGCCAACCTTAGGAACGCCAACCCGTAACCAAAAGGCCTCTTGCGGACCTGACCCGGGCCCACTGGGCTCAGCCACCGTCCTCTCACTCGGACGTGCCTGACTCGTAGGCCATCAATGACGAACTCTCCTGGGGCTTCCGATGGACCTGCCCGGCCCACTTCCGACAAGCCTAAGAAGTCCGTCGGCGCAATCTCCGAGTATTGCCCGGCTGCCTTCATACCGCGAGCCGAGTATCGATAAGCATCCCGAGAGACCACCAGCACGCACGTTTGCAGACCAGCCTTGCCTGCTAGGTCGCCCGGGACGGAACTACGCGCAAGAGGCTGGCCCCCGCGTCCGACAACGCGTGGCCGGTCAAGAGACCCCTCCCCTACCCACGTGCCGATCGATCCCTCCTTGGGTCGCCCACCCGCCCGCCTTCCCATCCACCAGATGATTGCGAACGTCACTGCCCCCGCGTTGAGAAGGTACATCGGGCCGTCGGCGATCCACGTTCCTGCCACCACAAATGTCCCGGACATCCCCACGAGTTCGAGCGTATTTACTTGGCTCTTGGCCATAGCACGAATGCTTACAGTTTGGAATCCGATGGCAAGCGCTACTGGAATGGCAAGGAGTCCCCACCAACCGAAGTTGTAATAGACCGATCCCCACATCGATGGGGGCGAAGTGCCCCGGTCACTTCCATACAGGTGCTTGAAGACCTCGTGCGATAGCGGACTTCCCGAGTGATTCGGGAGCACTCCGAGCGCACTCTGAAACCACTCCCCTCCGTACTGGATCGGCCGAGAGTAGGTATATCGAAAGGCCTGCTGCCCCGAGTACTGATTATCGTGGAAGATCCGCCGAACAATCTCGACGGCGAGAGCCCACATCTTAGTGAACGGCCCGGCATCCTCCGCGAGTGATGCTGAGCTCCGCCCAAGCAGGTAGGTCGCAAACAAGACGAATGGCGCCACTAGCGCTGCGGTAATGGCGGCGCGGCGCAGAAACATTCGGCGATCAAGGAAATAGAAGAATACGAGAATCGTCACGCTGAACAGGATGAACGCGCCGCGTTGTCCCGTGCCGAGAATGCCATAAATGGACACGAGAGCAAGGGGAGTCGCCACGACGTAACGCCACCTATTTCGCGTCCTCACAAGATAGAGAGATGCGACAAGCGTCAATGACGGGAGGAGCGTGTTCTTGAACTGGTTGACGTAACCTGGGAACAGGTAGTTTCCGCCGCTGTAGGACTCGAGTCGCCGAGTGGTGTAGTCAAAAGTGGTTCCTGTGAGTAACCCCTCGATACCAAGCACAAGATTGTTGTAGCCGACAGCCTCGTAGTATGCGATCGTGATCCCCACCGACACGATGACCAGGGCCCATATCAACCGGGACGGACGGTAGTACGTGACGAGGCGCTGAAGACCGATTCTGGCTTCAGTCAGTTTCCTGCGCCTTCGATGGTAGAAGGTGATGCTGGTCGCAACGTAGATCGCGAATGGGACGGTCACGACGTATGCATACAAGCGATCCGCGTTGTTGTGGGAATCGAGCAACACCAGCGTTCCTGTAGCCATGACCCACTGTGCGAGGACGAATATTCCGTCGAGTGTGAAGAAACCTGCGAACCTCCCAACGAACAGAAGGTGCGCGAGCGCCGCAACGACGACAAGCACAATGAGCCACGCGAATACAGTCACCGTTCCCAAGCCCCCCACGACTCGTCGGCAATCAAAGTCGAGCCAGGCGGCCGCCTTCCCGCGTCGGGACATAGAAGGACCTGGCTGACCGAGACGACTCGCAAGCGGCTCATCGTCCACGCCGTCCGGATATGTATCGGAAGAGCCGCTTCCTCATTGCGAAGAGAACTGGATGCGCCATCGAGAGCAGCGCGATGCGCTGTGAAACCGACACCGTACTGTACTTGGCCAGCGCGAAGAGACGACCTGCGTACCGTAGCTCTTCGGCCTTCCACATTTCCATGAACATACGCCGTGATGCTTGATCGATTGCCAAACGGTCCGAATCCGCCAACTCACGCCACGCTCGGTGACGGCGGTGCATGGATTCAGACATCTTGTCAAAGCTCACATTCCTCGGATTCGAGTTTCCGGGGTGAATCCTGTACTCAACAACGATTTCGGGGCTTTCCGCTATTTCTGACGCAAGCAGTTCGCTTCCATGCCCCAACCATAAGTCTTCCGCAACGAGATTCTCGGGAATGGGAAACAGCAAATCGGCCAGTTTGCGATTCATTGAAATGCTTGGACCAGATCGGCTTCCCTTGGTCCCCCGAGGAAGAGTGACATTATCGGACCTGGGGTCCTCGGAGAAAGTGCGGATCTTAAAATATCCCACCGCAGGATGGTCTGCGGAAAGTTCGGCCACTGCGTGATACCGCTTCCCGAGAGACCCGGCGGGGATTCGATCGTCGCCAGCGAGCAAGACAATTATTCGCCCCCGACTCGCAGCAAATGCCATGTTGAACGCGCGCACCTTGCCCACCTGCGAACCACTAGCGACAAGTTTGACCCGCGGATCGCGCGACGCGAACTCGCCGACTATCTCCGCCGTGCGGTCGACGGATCCGTCATCAACTACCAGTAACTCCCAGTCTGTGAAGTCTTGGCTTTGTATGCTTTCAATCATCTCCGTCACGTACAGCTCTTCATCGCGCATCGCGGAGAGAATTGAGATCAGGATCGGCTCGCGTTCTGTGGCGTTCAAGAGCGCACTCCCGCCCAGACGGCGCTTCGCCTGGCTGTTGACAGGATGAAGTTGACCGCGCGTTGCGAAGCGTTTTCGATCAGGTAGTCGATCGGCGTGACCGCGCTGACCCCGTCGCGCTGAGCCTGACTCGCCATGACGACCGTAACCGCCTCCACGACGTCACGGGCGTCGAGCCCAGTCATGATAATCCCACCCGTATCCAGCGCCTCGGGGCGCTCGATCGAGTCACGAAGCGTGATCGCAGGGAAGCCAAGAATGGTCGCCTCCTCCGCGATGGTGCCCGAATCGGAAAGGACGCACGCAGCGCCCAGCTGCAGTCGGTTGAAGTCGTGGAAACCGAAAGGCTCGTGGAAGACAATGCCCTCAGATGCTCTCCCCCCCGGTAGCGCCTCGAGGCGCTTGCGCGTTCGCGGGTGCGTTGAGACGTAGACAGGCAAGTCCCATTGGGCGTGCACCGCTTCCAGACAATCGACCAACAGCTGAAGTCTCGCGGGGGAGTCGACGTTCTCCTCTCGGTGAGCGCTCACCAAGAAGAAGCCGCCCTCGCTCAAGCCGAGGCGCTGCATCACGTCGGAGGCTTCGATGTCGGCACGATACTGATTGAGGACTTCACGCATGGGTGATCCTGTGAGAAGAATCCTCCTGGGGTGGAGGCCCTCGGCCAGCAGGTTGCGGCGGGCATGCTCCGTGTAGACCAAGTTGAAGTCGGCAACGTGGTCCACCATGCGCCGGTTGGTCTCCTCCGGCACGTTCTCATCGAAGCAGCGATTGCCAGCTTCCATGTGATAGACGGGTATACGCATGCGCTTGGCCATCACCGCTGCAATGCAGCTGTTGGTGTCACCCAAGACCAAGACCGCGTCAGGCTTCTCGGCCAGTAGCACCTCTTCGGTGCGGATCAACGTCTCCCCAAGGACATGGCCCAGGGAGGATGTGTCGACCCCAAGCAGGTGGTCAGGCTTGCGGATTCCAAGGTCCTGGAAAAACACCTCGTTGAGCGCGTAGTCGTAGTTCTGGCCCGTGTGAACGAGGACGTGGTCCACAGTCGCGTCGAGGCGAGCGATCACGCGCGAGAGCCTAATGAGCTCGGGCCGCGTGCCCACCACTGTCATTACTTTGAGTCGACTCATGGTGTCACACCGCCTCCGGGATAGTGTCAGGCCGGGTCGCATCAAAGATATCGTCCGTCCAGAACGAGGTGTACAACAGGTCATTGCCGGTATTGGTGATGTTGTGCGCCCATCCGGTAGGGATATCTACCGCGACGGGCCTATCTCCCGTCACGTCGAAGCGCGCTATCTCGTCATTGAATACGCGGCGCAGCGAAATGGTGGCCTGGCCTGCAAGCACCGTGAACCGCTCCACCTTGCGACGGTGGAAGTGGTCGCCGCGGGTGACCCCAGGTGCCGTAGTAGAGAACGACGATTGGCCCTGACCGCCTCGTGACCTGACGATCTCAAAAAAGGAACCCCGAGCGTCGGCGTGGCGTTGCAGAGAGATGGGAGTGAGGGAGTCCATCGTGTAAGACCGGTACGTGTTAAAGAGGTCTCGGTCAAATGGGCTAGCGATATCAGGGATCTCTCCCGCGGCGTACACCGCCGCAATGCTCTTGAGCCGTGCCAGCAGCCCCGAAACGGACTCACGGACTTGCAGCGACTCTTGACGCTCGAGCGTAGTGACGCCC
This sequence comes from Actinomycetales bacterium, assembly GCA_044507265.1. Lineage (GTDB taxonomy): Bacteria > Actinomycetota > Actinomycetes > Actinomycetales > Demequinaceae > Demequina. The sequence goes on from JBIQJT010000004.1 coordinate 68,016, forward strand.
ACCAGCAGGTCGGCCGCGTTTTGGGCGTGGAGGAGGGTGAGTTCGCGGTCTTGGTCTACAACGGGCGCCTCACCCTGTGCCAGTAGATGACAAAAAGTGGCGGTCACCGCGTTGTAGAACGGCTTGCCATGCTCGCCAAACAGGTTGGGTAGCGCTACGTCAACGTAGTGGGCGCCCACGTCCCGCGCTGCGGACTCAAGGATCTTTCCCGCCTCACGTTTCGCTTGCCCATACACCGAGTCGCCCGATGCTTGGATCGAGTTCGCGTAAACAACTACCGGGGGCGGTTGCGCGGCACTGCGCAAGGCGGAAGCGAACTGCCTGGCAAATTCCAGGTTGCCATCGCGAACTTGTGCGTCTTCAGCGCGATTCACGCCAGCCAGGTGGATGGCGCGCTCTGATCCATCTAGTGCGGCTAGTGCTTGGTCGGGATCGAACCATTCGCCGACGCGCAGCGGTGCACTCTCGATCCCGAGTTCACGCAGAGCCAGGCGGGTGTGCCAACCCAAGAATCCGTCGGCGCCACTGAGCGCCACATGCGCCACTACTCCACGCCTTCCGTAGTGATGCCCGCGAGCGCAAGTTCTTGTCTGACCTCAGGGAGCGTCAACAGGAGTTCCTCGACTTGTTCCACAGACAGGCGCTCAACGGTATGCGAGTCGTAGTCTTCTGCCCTGTTCACCGCGATATTGCCGCTGTCGACAAAGTTGTTGTAGTTGAGATCGCGATTGTCCGCCGGAATACGGAAGTACTCCCCCATGTCCTCCGCACGAGTGAGCTCCTCGCGGGTGGCAAGTGCCTCGGAGAGCTTCTCTGCGTGACGAGTCCCGATCACCTCAATACTCACGTTGGCATGGAACAGGTTGATGACGGCCTGAGCGAGATCGCGGATAGTGCAGGAAGGTGCCTTACGAATGAACAGGTCACCCTGTTGCGCTTGGTGAAACGCAAACTCGACCAGGTCCACAGAGTGCGCAAGCGACATCATGAAGCGCGTCATCTCGGGGTTCGTGACCGTGAGGTCTTTACCGGCTTTGAGTTGGCGAATAAAAAGCGGAATCACCGAGCCTCTGGAGTACATGACGTTGCCGTAACGCACGCATGACACCGTGGTGCTGCCAGCCGGGTTGTTGAGCCCATAGGACTGCGCCACCTTCTCCATGAGCGCCTTAGACATGCCCATGGCGTTGACGGGGTAGACAGCCTTGTCGGTACTGAGGCACACCAAGGACGTGACTCCATTGCGGTCAGCGGCTCGCACCACATTCTCGCTTCCCACCACATTGGTGCGTACGGCCTCCATGGGAAAGAACTCACATGAAGGCACTTGCTTAAGCGCTGCAGCATGGAAGACAAAGTCCACCGCTTTGGACGCCCTATCCACGCTGTCGAAGTCGCGCACGTCGCCTAAATAGAAACGCAGCCTCGAGTCGCGGAGTTTGTAACGCATAAGGTCCTGTTTGGCCTCGTCGCGGCTGAGGATGCGCACCTCCGCAACATTGCGTTGCAGCAGTTGTTCCGCGACCGTGTGCCCAAAGGAACCGGTGCCCCCCGTGACCAGCACGGTCCTTCCTTGGTAGTCGTTCACTGGCGTTCCTTCCGATTTGCCGCCACGGCTTCCATGAGTGCCGCTTCGATCGCGGCAACTCCCGCCGACTTTGACATGTGTTGGTCATAGTACGCACGAGCATTGGCCGACATTTGCTGACGTTCCGGGGAAGAGGTCCTGTAAGCAGTCTCGATGGCGGCCGCAAGTGCCTGCACGCCCCCTGGCTCAGCGGTGAATCCCAATTGAGCGGCCACCACCATGTCGCTCATGTCGCCAGCGATATTGGTGATCACCGGCACGCCGTGGGCTAGACCAGCGGCGAACTTAGACGGAAGGGTGCCCTCAAAGATGTCCAGGTTCTTGAGCGTGACCAGTTGGAAGTCAGCCCGCGCGTACTCGCCAGCGATTTGTGCCGCGGACAGTCGCCCAAGGAACTCGACGCGCACTGCACCCAGTCGGGCCGCCAAGGCGCGTATCTCTGCCTCTTGGACCCCTGATCCGGCGACACGCAATACCAAGTTCTCAAGGTGGTCCAACGTTGCCACCGCCTCGATGATCGTGCCTACGTCTTGCATCTGGCCAAGATTTCCGGCGTAGAGGAGCGATATCCCACCCTGGGTCCCCTTGGCACGGATGTCAGGAACCAAGTGGTCCGCGTCGTTTGACCAGTTGAGCACCACACGGCTGCGTGTCGGATGCACACCGCGCGCCTCAAGCATTGTCCTCATCCGTGGCGCGATGGCGACGGTGACAGCGGCGCGGCGATACACACGCGCCAGCCACCAGTTGATACAGCGTTGCACGACGTGCACCATTTGCTTTGGCAAGATGCCCGACCCTGTGACCGACTCTGGCCACAAGTCCTGCACGTGTAGCACGAAGGGCAGGTCGAGCGACTTCGACCAGGCGCGGGGACCTTCTGCCACCGTCATCGGAGTCGCGTAGACATATGCGACATCACAGTCCGCCACGAACGCACGCGCGAGTCGACTAGACCACGCGAAACTCACGTAGTTGGCGATACGCCCGAACGCATTGCTCGAGTGACTCGGCACAATGGCCACTCGACATACAGTGACTCCATCTTCGACTCGGATATCGCGCCAGCGTTGACGGTACCCCGGTGCAATTCGACCGGTCTCGTAATGCGGGTAAGTCGTCAGGACCTTGACCTCGTGACCGCGGTCCCGTAGTCCAAGCGCGAGTCCTGCGGGTATCCATGAAGGCGGATCGGGCGGATAGTACTGGCTAATGATCGCGATTCTCATTGGCGCGTACTGTCCATTGAGAGGGCCCGACCCAAAGCTTGGAATGCAGTGCCGGGCGTGACTAGCGCCTCGAGTGGCACTCCCAAGGATTCCCAGTCTCCATCGATTTCCAGGTCTTGCACGAGTCGCTCGATCTCAGAGCCTTTCCCCAGCCATGCACCCGCGGTCTCGAGCGCACGAACTGGAACAGGTACGAGGCGCGCGCGCCGGCCCATTCCCTCGGCCAGGTAGCGAACGAGCTGGGGCGTGGACACCGGCTCCAGGTCTCCCAGCACCACGGGGTGACGGGGAACCGGCTCCACGGTGAGCGCCGCTTCAATCGCTGTCACCACGTTGTCGATGGCCAGCATGGTCCTGCGGTTGGAGATAGCGCCAAGCGGTAGGGGGACGCCTCGTTTCACCGCGCGCGCAACCCGTCCGATATTGCCGCCAACCCCTGCGCCGTAGATCACCGGCGGCCGCAGCGAGATCACATCGATGCTGGCGGCGGCTCCAATCACAGCGAGACCCTCTTCGGCCTCTAACTTCGAGACGCCATACGGATCGTTAGGCGCAGGCGTGGATTCTCGGTTGAATGCATGCCCGAGAGTCGCCTCGCCGTTGACCTTAATTGTGCTCATGAACACAAAACGCGCCACCCCGGCTGCGGCCGCCGCCCGAGCCAGCTCCAAAGTGCCGTCCGTATTGACGGTGCGGTACGCAGCCAGGGAATCTGAGGCGTCGTCCTTCAACACGTGGACGCGCGCAGCGAGGTGCACTACAGCGTCGATACCTTCAACGACATCAGCCCACTCTGTCGAGCCGTCGATATCTCCTACCACGACTTCGACAGAGCCCCGCGGAGCACTGTCCGCTCGCCTAGTGGCAGCCACCACCTCATGTTCCCGCAATAGCGCAGGGATCAAGTGACGTCCTACAAAGCCACTGGCACCCGTGACCAGGACCTTCATGCGGCGTGCGCCTTCCGTGACGCCCCAACCCGGAAAACGGATTCTCCGAGCGCGAGGTACCCGACGTTCACCGCTAGCACGCCAGCAAGACAGACCCAAGGTGAGCTTGCCCTAAGCGACAACATGCCTATGAAGGCCGCGAGCGCGGAGAATGCGGTGACAGCAGTTGCGACGTGGGCATGAGTCCAACCGGACACGAACAGCCTTTGGTAGACATGTGTACGGTGCGCCTCGAGAATGTTTTCCCCACGCAACAGCCTTCTTACAACCGTGATCGCTGTGTCAGTGATGTAGACGCTCAGCGGTGCGAGAACGGCAATCGGGTGCACTCCCGAAGCTATGGCGCCAGCGGCCAGCATGGCAAGTACGGCACCCAATAGATAACTGCCAACGTCCCCCAGGAACATTCGCGAGCCAAGAACGTTCCATGGCAAAAAGCCTAAGAAGACCACCGCGACGAGCGCGCCTCCCACTGTGAGAGAGGGAGTGCCCGTCCAGGCGCCAGCGATTGCGTACGCCGTGCCAACGACACCACCGTGCAATCCGGAGATGAGATTGATTCCGTCCATGAAGTTGACCATGTTGATGTACGCCGCAACAGCGACCATGACAACTGCCGCCCAACCCCACCACGAACCGGTGAGCGTCACCAGTAGCGCCCCCCCGCCCGCTCCTAGCGCCGCTTGCGCTACTAGACGCACGCTCACCGGGAGCGTGCGTATGTCGTCTGCCAATCCAACGACTGCCGCACAAGCGGCGACACAAATCGATGCGACCACTAGACCACGATCGGGTGTCAGAACAAGCAGAGGTACTGCAGCCACAAGCGCGGCCAATGGGGCGAGGCCCCCGCCCCGGAGGACGGGCTGGGCGTGTGACGACCGACTATTGGGGACATCGAACACGCCCAGGCGCGTGAGAACGCGCCGCGCCAATAGGGGGGCGGACAGCGCGACGGCGACGGCGGTCACCACCGCGGCGTATTCCAATCCGTTCACGAGCGAGTCCCGCTGTCAGACCCTCCGCTGGAGTTGTTGGAATTCGAGATCTCAAAAAAGTTCGACACGTCATCGGTGCGACGAGGCTGTTCACGCATACGCTCGAGCCAACGGTCCAGGTTCAGGTCTTCAGGGGCCAAGGGACTGGCGTGAGTGTGCGAGATCTGAGGGTGCAGAGGGCGAGCGAGTTGTTCGCCGGTCCCCATGATGTCTTCATGGACTTTCTCCCCTTCGCGAAGCCCGGTGAAGACTATTTCAATATCCTTACCCGACATGGCGATCATGCGTCGCGCCACGTCTAGGATGCGCACCGGCTCGCCCATATCGAGGATCAAGACTTCGCTTGGACGTCCGATACTGCCCGCTTGGACTACCAATTGGCAGGCCTCTGGAATGGTCATGAAGTAGCGCGTGGCCTCAGGGTGGGTGACGGTAAGGGGGCCCCCGGACGCAATCATGGACTCAAAGGTAGGCAGCATGGATCCACGGCTGCCGATGACATTGCCAAACCTAACGGATAGGTAGCGGTCGCCTGTTTCCTCAGCAGCCCACGACGTGATCTTCTCTGCGACTCGTTTGGAATGGCCGAGCACACTTGTGGGGTTGGCCGCTTTGTCGGTCGAAATATTCACAAACGTGCGGACACCCGCCGCACGCGACGCGTTGACCACGTTCAAAGTACCCAACACATTGGTCTTCCACGCCTCGTCAGGATGCCTCTCAAGCAGAGGCAGGTGCTTGAGGGCAGCCGCGTGAAAAACCACCTCCGGCTTGCGGTCCATAAATAGTTGCGTCATCTTGTCCGCATCGCGTATGTCCGCAAGCACCGTGTCACGAGCAGTGAGCAACCCATGCCCCAAAACACCCAACTGCGCTTCCAATAGCCCAGATTCATCCCGGTCGAGCATGATGAGTTCCTTGGGACCAAAGCGGTGTAGTTGCCGGCAAAGCTCCGCTCCAATGGACCCGCCCGCGCCCGTGACCAGCACGCGCTTGCCAGTAATGTAACCTGCGACTTCCTCGATGCGCGTGTCTACTGGATGGCGGCCCAGCAGGTCCTCGATATTCACCGAGCGCAAGTCCGACACGGACACGCCGCCTGTGGCCATTTGCCGCACCGTGGGTACCGCCAGCACTCGCATGCCGGCTTCCATGCCTGCGTCGGTCAGTCGCCGCAGTAGAGCGGCGTCGATGCGAGCAATCGCGATGACTAAGACTTTCGCGCCAGTGGCATGTGCGAGTTTGCTGATGTCATCGGTGCCCCCGCGCACCTTGACTCCATACAGACGCAAGTGCCGCTTCAAAGGATCGTCATCGACCAGCCCCACCGGACGCAACGGAGACTCCGGGTCACGCATCATGCTTCGGACAATGATCTCGCCCGTAGTGCCGGCGCCCACCACCAGGGTTGGCACGGCGTCGTCGCTTGGTTTGCGTGCGTTTTCCACCCAAACCCTTGAGGCGTAGCGCACCGCGAACATAAGTAACAGGGCCAGCGGTGCCGCGATGACAACCGTCGTGCGGGGCAGTTCAAGGGCCCTGCCCACCACAAGCAGCCCTGCAAACATGACAAAAGTCCCGGTGAACACCGATACCGCAAGCGCGCGCACCTCGTCGAACGAACCGCTTTGGTAGCGCCCCGAGTACAAGTTCATAGCGCGGCCAACGAGCACTTGCATGAAGCCGCCGACCAACCCAAGAGACACCGCCGACGCCACGCTGACCTTTGACAAGTCAAACTCGTGGCGAAGCGTCACTGCGCCCACTATCGCGACCAACCAGATCGCAGCGTCAATCAGGTAATAGGAGACGAGCGGGGAGGGGTAGGGACCGCCGCGCGACTCTCCCGCCCGGCGGATGCGTCCGCGCCTAGGCAATGCAGGGATCGAGAACCGATCCCGCCAATGGCGGTCAGCACCGCGACTCATCTGTCTATCGCCCCCTTAAACCGAGTTACCTACAACGCGCACCAACCCCGCGTGGCAACACTCGTTCGCGCTCCTCAGGAAATTCGTCTCCACTGGCTATGCCAAAGACTGGTCTTTCCCGTACTCAGTAGGTCCCCTCAGCGACTTGATTTAGACGAGTCTAGCCATACCTATCCGGGACTTTGCGACATTACCTTCACAGGGCGCGCCTCTCACGTCGGCACCGAAAATGCTCCCGGTCAAGGGCAAAGCCGGCACTAATACACGGGCTCGGACTGGAGCGTCCTCACGAGTCCTGGGTTCTCTTTAAGGAACGCAGCAACCCTGTCTCGTTGCCATGCCACGGCGATTCGCTCGAGCTTGTCCATCTCCAGCGTGGCGATCCACGGGCCGCCCGGTTCCACCACGCCTGTGGCCAAGGCGGGGGCCGAGAAGAAGTTCACGCCCCCCGGCCTAAGGTTGCGAGCCTCCAAGGCCAATCCCAACATCGTGTCAAACGTCAAGCCGGGATCCACGGCCGAGTACTTCAAGACGATCTCGATCAACGCCGTGATCTTGGAAACATCGCTCAATGTGTCCTGATTGAACACCTCAGCGAGAATCGCGTGCATCCACGCCTGCTGCCTACGTACACGGTCAAAGTCACCGCCGGGTAGGTTGGCGCGGAAGCGCACGAAATCCAACGCCTGCTTGCCGTTCATGCGTTTCTTGCCGTTGACAGTCTCGATCGTCACGCCACCCAGGGCATTGGTGAGCTGTTCAAAACTGGCGAAGTCGATCACGACAAAATGATCGATGCGGACTCCCATAAGGTTCCGGACCGTCTCCACGGCGCCTGCCGGCCCGCCATAGGTATAGGCCATATTGATCTTGTCCTTGCCATGACCTGGTATGTCCACCCACGAATCACGGGGAATCGACATGATGTTGACCGACTTACGGTCGCCAGAGAGTTGCACCAGCATCATGACGTCAGTAGATTGCGCCCCGTAATCCCAGTTGGTGGGGTCGCCGCCGCTGAGGCGCGAGTCGGACCCGAGCACCAAGAAGTTGACCGAGTTGTCCACAAAGTCATCGTCAAAATCGACGTCCACTCCCAGGTTGGGAATCTCGACGTCCACGTGCTCGATCTTGGAGTTGAGCATGTGGCGAGTGGTAAGCAGTCCGGTGGCGCCAGCGACAGCAAGGGCCATCACGGTGACGAGCAGACCTGACAGCACGCGCTGAAGTCTGCTGGGTCCTTGACGCGTCGCGTGGCGGGGGGTCGGTTCAGGCGCGGTCGAAGTCTCAGTCACGCTCAAGACTGCCCTCCCACGTGGTCCGCGCAGGTGCACGCGCGCTCGTCGATCACCTTAGTCTGGCCCACTCACCAACGCGTTACCGCCACTGTATGCTCCCGCACCCGCGCTAACGAGTCCACTTGCCGGTCAATACTTGCGCCAAATGCACGCCCTCAACGCCTGCCACTTGATCCGTCTGGGTACGGCAACTGACGCCATCGGCCATGTAGATGACGTCCGCGGAGTCCCCGCCATCCACTAAGCCTGCGGCTTTGAGCGCAGGCACCAGAGAGGTGTGTGCCACCTTGACGGAGACGTCGTAGTGACCCTTCTCGTATCCCCAGTTCCCAGCCAGTCCACAGCAACCCGATGCCTCGGTCACCAGTGCGCCAGTGCGCGCCAAGAGTTCGCGATCAGCCGCATACCCAGTGACTGAGTATTGGTGACAGTGAGGTTGCACCACGATCTGCGTCCCCTCAAGTGACGGTGGCTGCCAACCGTCCTTGGGCTTCATGCCAGCGCGCCCAGTGAGGACCTCAGCGAGCGTGAACGTGCCGCGGGCCACCGCGTGCGCGCGGGGGTCGTCAGGGAGGAGCTCGAGCAAGTCACCGCGAAGGACTGCCGTGCACGAGGGCTCCACGCCGATAATCGGCACGCCATTGACAGCCCAAGGTCCAAGGATGCTCAGCAAGTGATCCAGCCTGTGCTTGGCGGCATCGAGTTGGCCGGTTGAAATCCACGTGACACCGCAGCACGCGTCGCCTGCGCTCACCAGCACCTCAAAACCGGCATCCTCCAAGACCTCAACCATCGCCTCGAGAATCTGGGGGTCCAACCCGTCCGTAAACGAATCGGCCCACAACACCACGCGTGTGGGCGATGCCGTGGTGACGGCCGATGCCCTCCTCGCTTTAGCCGTGGCGGTGCGGCGGAATGGAGTGGAGGCAAATCGTGGCAACTGTCGTCGTCCATCTAGACCCGCGACGGGCAGCACCACGCGCCGAATCCAGCTCACTCCCAAGGCTCCGTTCACCAGCCAGGGAACCGCGCCGATGGCCTTCATCCAACGTGGAAGCCAGCCAATGGAGTAATGCGCCATGGGCCGGACGCGGCCCTTGTAGGTCTGGTGCAACACCTCGGCCTTGTAGGCGGCCATGTCCACGCCGCTGGGGCAGTCGCTCGAACACGCCTTGCAACTGAGACAGAGGTCAAGGCTCTCGCGCACCTCCGGCGCGCGCAGCCCGCCAATGAGGGTGCCGTTAATGGCGTCTTGCAAGACGCGGGCACGGCCGCGAGTGACGTCCTTTTCGTCGCCAGTAGCCGCGTACGAGGGGCACATAAAGCCCGCCCCTGACGCGGGTCCGTCGGCCCGGCACTTGCCTACTCCCGTGCAACGGTGCACAGCTTCAGTGAGGTCGCCATGGTCGTGACGCAAAGCCAGGCCCACGCTGGGGCTGCGTGGAGCGGCGGGCCGCCTCAAGTCTGCATCCAAAGGTGCTGGGTCCACCATCACACCGGGATTGAGTAAGCCTTGCGGATCAAAGAGAGCCTTCACCTGTCCAAAGAGGGCAATGGCCTCCGGGGAGTACATCCGCGCCAGCAACTCCGAGCGAGCGCGGCCGTCCCCGTGCTCACCGCTGAGGGAGCCTCCGTGGCGGGCCACGAGGTCCGCGGCATCCTCCATGAAGGCGCGTAGGGGTGCGCCCCCGCCGGTGGCGAGCGGAATGTCCAAACGCACGTGGATGCATCCATCGCCAAAATGTCCAAAAGGCTGGCCCGTGACCCCGTGCTCGGCCATCAGCGCGTCGAACTCGCGCAAGTACTGCCCCAGCTGAGCTGGCGGCACCGCGGCGTCTTCCCACCCCGGCCAACACTCGCGGCCTTCGGGAGTGCGTCCTGCGAGGCCAGCCCCGTCCGCGCGGATCGCCCACAGGGTGGCGGCCTCCATAGCGTCTCGTACGATGCGGTAGGTGCCGGTCCCTGAATCGGCGGCTAGAGCGTCCATGAGGGCCTCGGCCTCAGCGGCGGTTTCTGCACCCACCTCCACAAAGAGCCACCCGGCACCATCAGGTAGATCCGGAACGGCTCCCGGCCCATTGGCGTGGCGTACACGTTCGACCAGGCGCGCGTCGAGTCCCTCCACGGCTTGAGGCGAGTGAGCGAGCATTCCCATCACTGCATCGGCGGCGGCAGGCATGTCCGTGTACGCAAAGACGCCCATGAGCCGGGCCTTGGGAGTGGGGCGCAAGGCTACGGTAGCCTCCAGCGTGGTGGCCAACGTGCCCTCGCTGCCCACGAGGAACGTGGCGAGATTTGCGCCTGACTCGGGCAGCAAATGCTCCAATGAGTAGCCGCTCACCTGGCGATCAAATCGACCGAACTCCTGGCGGATGAGCGCAAGATTGGCGCGCACTAGTTCGTCCAAGCCGGGCACCACGGAGAGGCTCCTAGGGCTCGCCACGTACCGCCGCCCGGTGCCGTCTACTACGTCAAGGGACACCACGTTCTGCGAGGTCTTGCCGTACGCCACCGCGTGAGGGCCGCAAGCGTTGTTGCCGATCATCCCGCCAAAAGTGGCGCGGTTCTGTGTGCTCGGATCCGGGCCAAAGCGCAGACCGTGGGGCGCCACATGCTTCTGCAAGTCGGTCATGATGACACCTGGCTGCACGCGTGCGGTGCGCGCCTCCAGGTCAATGTCCAGCACCTGATTCATGTGCCGGCTGGTGTCGAAGACCACGCCCGGGCCGATCGAGTTACCCGCTACGGACGTGCCACCACCGCGCATAGTGACCGGCAACCCGGCCTCCCGCGCGGCCGAGAGGCCCGCAACCAGGTCATCGGCGTCTAGTGGAAACGCCACCACTTGGGGCACTACTCGGTAGTTGGACGCGTCAGTGCTGAACTCGGCTCGGCGGCGTGTCGAGTTGTCTACCTGACCGCGCATGACCGCGCGCAGAGCAGCCGATGCTTCTCGCGCTTGAGCGTGCGCGCGTTCTGGGGCCAGGGTCACGTCTGCATTGTTCCACGCACCGGTGGGCGCGCTTCCCAGGACGTGACGTGGCTCCTAGTTCTTCAGCGAGATGCTGTAAGTGACCTGGCGTCCGGTGTCGCTCGGGGTGATCATGAGCGCCACGGTGTAGCGGTCGTTGGAGAAGTTGTACCCCTGGCTGTCGCCGTAGTCGCCCTCGGAGTCCACGTTCCAGTCCGAGAACTCGGCGAGGAAAGCTTGTACGCCAGCCTCGTCCGTCTCAAAGCTGACCACAGAGCCCGTGTCAGAACCGATCGACGCGATGATGCGGCCGTTGGGCTGGGGCACGTCTCCGGGGAAGTTGTTGGGAAGGCTCGCGCCGTCGCCATCAAAGTCCAGGTCGACGTCGCCGCCACCGCCCTGCTCGATCGCGCGCTCAACGCCCTCTTCCACGGCGTTGCCCACTGCGTCTTCAACGCGGTTCTGGACAAAGCCGCAGCCCGAGAGAACGGAGCCTGCAACAACAGCAACGACGAGCAACGAAGCGGTGCGAGTGTTCATAGCTAGACATCGTGTCGGTAAACGCGCATGCGCGCAACCGACACTCCGGATTTCTCCCTAGCGAGGCGCCGTACTGAACGTGCCTGCTACCTCGTCGAATCCCGCCAGTAGCACGCCGCCGTTGGGCTCACCCGAGGCCTGGTAGTAACCGAACTCGTAGTAGACGCCACCCAAGTCGTAGAGGTAGAGCACGATCAGCATGTCGCGGTCCGCGAGAGGTGCCCAAATGCGCACGGCATCAACGCCGTCCACCACGCTGCGCGTGAGCGTGGGAGCAGGCTGTCCTTGGACCGTCAGCACGTCCACCATTCCAGCCACGTGCGCTTCAAATGTCTCGCCGCCGGATAGCCCGTGACCTTGACCCGCCGTGAGACCCACGGCGGCGGCCACAGTGCCTTCGTCGCTCAAGGTCCACGTGAAGTCCTGGAGGATGTAGCCTTCCTCCACTTGGCCCGCCACTTGGGGGTTGCCCCATGACTCCGGGATGTCCATGAGCACCTCGCCGGCGGCGATGCGTTCTTCCAATGTGCCCGGGGTGGACTCGACCGTCGGCTCGGGGCTTTGCGTGGTGGCAGAAGGCTGCGGGCTTGCCGATGCGCTAGGCCTTGGCGACTCGGGTACGTCGGCATCGGTGGTGGCGCAACCGGTGAGTGCCAGAGCAGCAACGGCAGTGAGGACGAGACCAGCGCGCAAAGTCTTCATGTGTTCCACCCTAGCGGGGAGGGCTGTACTGCCTACTGGAGCCGCCTAGGAGAATCGAACTCCTGACCTATTCATTACGAGTGAATCGCTCTACCGACTGAGCTAAGGCGGCGCGCGCGTGGCGCGAGGCATGAGTCTAGCGGCTTACGCGCACGGGTGAAAAACGACGCAGTTCAGGCTGAATAGGGACGCGTCAGCAAGTCGTTCCTTCGGCTGGGAGCGTGCCATCCACTAGGTACGCGTCTACGGCATCGATGATGCATTGGTTGGACCGGCCATACGCCGTGTGCCCTTCGCCTTGCCAGGTAAGCAAGGGCGCATCGAGTTTCTCAGCGAGTGCGACTGCCCAGCTGTACGGCGTGGCGGGGTCGTCCGTGGTGCCCACCACCAGCATCGGGCCGGCGCCCCTGGCCTGGTCCAGCGACGTGACGCGCTCCTTGGCCTCCCAGCCCCAACCATCGCAGCCGCCGCCCCCGCCAAACCACCAGCCGAACGTGGGAGACGCGGCGTTGACTTGGCGCATGAAGTCGCGCTGTTCGTCAATGCCCCAGTCAGTCGGTCCGTCATCGAGGCACGAGATCGCCGTGAACGCCACGGTGGAGTTGCTCCGGTAGTCACGGGTCTCTGGGTCGCGGTCCAGGTAGAAGTTGGCTAACTCATAGAACACGCGGGCCGTGCCGCGCGAGAGGGTCTCGTTCAGGGCGTACATGAGGTACTCCCACGTGCCCTCGTCGTACAGCGTGACGATGATGCCGTAGATCATCAGGTTGCCGTTGACGTCGGTGACAGTGCCCGAGGGATAGCCCTCGTCGCGAGCCTGCACGGCGATGTCGGCAATCTGCTGGCGAGCGGCCTCCCGGTTGCGGGCTAGGGCGCACGGGTCTTGCTCAATGCACCAGTCAATGAAGTTGGCGAGCGCGTTCTCAAAGCCCGCCGCCTGCTGTAGCGAAAGTTCGGTGCCGGGGAGCAGGAAGTCCACCGCACCGTCGAGCACCACGCGACCCACGCGTTCCGGGTACAGCTGGGCGTAGGTGCCGCCCAATTGCGTGCCATAACTGAAGCCCACGTAGTTGAGTTTGGAGTCGCCCAGCACGGCACGGATGACGTCCATGTCGCGGGCGGCGCTCACAGTATCCACGTTTTCCAGCACCGGACCGGAAAGCTCACGGCACCCTTGGGCGAACTCCGCGGTGCGCTCGGCCGCCTTGTCCAGGTCGCGCTGCGTCTCAATGGGAATATCGGTGATGTAGAAGTCATCCAGGACCCTGCCACCGCCGCACTGCACAGGGGTGGACTTTCCCACGCCTCGCGGATCAAAGCCGATCACATCGTAGGAATCCAGCAAGCGAGCGCCGGCGTCCTCCACGAACGGTTCCAGTAGGTCTAGGCCAGAACCACCCGGACCACCGGGGTTGATCAACAAGGAACCGAGCCGCTCGCTGGGTACGCGCGCCTTGCTTCGGCTCAAAGACAAAGTGATGGTGGGACCAGCCGGATCCTGCCAGTCCATGGGCACCAAGATGGTGGTGCACTCAAAAGACCCGCAGCGCCTCCACTCCAAGGATTGGTCGTAAACGGGCGAGTCGTCGGGCGCTACGGGAGGCCCGGTAGGAGCGGACGTCTCAGGGGTCACCGGCTCTTGAGTCCTTGACCAAGGAAGGAGGGAGCAGCCTGTCATCACCACCGCCGTGGCCACGGCAACGCTGACGCCAGCCCATACGCGGGAAAACTTCATAGGCAGAGGGTAGCGGCCAGCTACTGCCGCGGCCTGAGAGCCAGAATCATCGCCTCCAGTGCCAGTAGCGGCTGGACGTTGGCGGCTAGCCGCTCGCGAGCAAGCGAAAGCGCATCGAGGCACTGCATCGTGTGCGCGAGCGTGGTGCGCGCGGCAAGTTCCTGCACGTGGTTCTCGTGTGCAATATTCACCAGCCCGATGCCAGGATGGGCCCCCAGTTGAACCGCGGCGACGTCGCGGTACAGCGACATGAGGTCGAGGATCGCGCGGTCCAGCACGTCGCGCTTGGCGCGTGTCGCCCGTCGTTTTTGGTCCTCTTCCAGCTGGCGCACCTGGGCCCTCAGCGCTGGTGGGAGTCGTCCGGAGTCGTCAGCGCCGAGCGTCTTGAGCAGCTCGGCCCGCTCCTGCGCATCGCGCTCGGTCGTGGCGGCGTCGGCGTCCTCGTCTGCCACTGCAACCAAGTCGGCGGCGGCAAGCACCGCGTCGCCCACTCCTCGTACCTCCGTGGCGAGCGCAAGCACCTGATCGCGCCGCGCTTTGGCCTTGGAGTCGCGCGCGAGCCTGCGTGCCACCCCAATGTGACTCTGCGCGGCAAGCGCTGCCTCCAGCGCCACCGTGGGATCGATGCCGTCGCGGTTGACCAGGAGGTCCGCCACCACCTCCGCGGGCGGTACGCGTAGCGAGACCGCGCGAGTGCGGGAGCGAATAGTGACGGCGACGTCTTGGGCGGAGGGCGCGCACAGCACCCAGGCAGTGCGCGGCGGCGGCTCCTCAATGGCTTTGAGCAACACGTTGGACGTGCGCTCGGTCATGCGGTCCGCGTCTTCGATGATGATCACGCGCCACTTACCGGAACTGGGCGAGCGCTGTGAAAGCGCCACCAAGTCACGCACCTCGTCAATGCTGATGGTGACCTTTTCAGTGGCCACCACCGTGACATCGGCGTGGCTACCAGCGAGTGCGGTGCGGCATGAGTGGCACTGCCCGCAGCCACCGCTGTCGCACAAGAGGGCCGCAGCAAAAGCGCGCGCAGCGCTCGAGCGCCCCGACCCAGGAGGTCCTGTCAGCAGCCACGCGTGCGTCATGGCATCGGGATCCGTGACCGCGGCTACCAATGGCTCCACTTGACGCTCTTGGCCCACGATCTCCGCCCACACGGTCATAGCGCTGCCATGGCCTTCACTACCGCGTCTCGCACCTCGTGGTGGACCGTCTCGATGGATTGGTCAGCACGGATCACGGCGTATCGCTTGCGGTCACGGGACGCAAGTTCCAGGTAGGTGCTGCGCAAGGTGGAGGCACTAGCGGACGTCTCCCGCTCCACTCGATCAAGTTCACGCGTGATGCGCTCTGGCGACGGTGCCATGTCCAGCAGCACCGTGAGGTGAGGTATGAGCCCGTCCGTTGCCCAGCGGCTGATGCGCTCCACTTCAGCGCCTAGGCCGCGAGCGCCTCCTTGGTAGGCAATCGAGGAATCGATGTACCGATCCTGCAACACGATCTCTCCGCGCTCTAGCGCAGGGCGCACCAGCGTGGCGATGTGATGCGCACGGTCGGCGGCGTACAGCAGTGCCTCGGCCTTGGGGTCCACGTGGTCACCATGCATCACGGCTTGGCGCAGTTCTTGGCCCAACGCAGTGCCGCCCGGCTCGCGAGTGGTGAGCACCTTGTGGGCGCCACCGGCGGTAGAGCGCAACCACACGGCGAGGAGGTCAATCTGCGTCGACTTGCCCACGCCGTCGCCGCCTTCGAAGACTACAAAGAAGCCGCCGGGAACCATGGAGTCAACCTACCGGCTTGCACCCACAGCTACCTCTCGTTGGGGTAGACCAAACCAATCTGCGAGCGCACCTCATCGAGCAAGCGCGAGATCTCCAGCGTGGCTTCCCAGGTGTGCAGAGGGCTCTCCTTGTCGCCAGCTGCCACCCGCCGGGCGACTTCGGCGGCCTGGTACTGGAAGCCGTTGGGCACGCGGCCGTCAAACTCCCAGCTGGTGCCGTCCAGGCGGATCACGCGGATGCTCGAGGGCGTGTAGAACACCGACTCGATCTCAATGCGACCTTCAGTGCCAGAGACCACTGCCGTGTTGGCCGTCACCGAGCGCATGGTGGTGTGCAAGGTTGCTTGCGCCTTGCCGTAGTCAAAGACCATGCCCACTTGGCCGTCCACGCCGGTCTCGGTGAGCTGGCCCACCGCGGTCACGGTGTCCGGCACGCCCAAGATGTCGTGGGCAAAGGACAGCGGGTACACGCCTAGGTCCAGCAGCGCGCCACCGGCGAGTTCTGGACGGTACATGCGCTCCACGTGCTCCAACGACTGGCCGTGGTCGGCCTGGATCGCCACTACCTCGCCGATGTCGCCGCGAGCAATCGCCTCGCGCACGGCATACATGTGCGGCAAGTGACGGGTCCACATGGCCTCCATCACGAACACGCCAGCCTCACGAGCGGCATCAATCACGAGCTGCGACTGACCGAGGTTTTGCGTGAATGGCTTCTCCACCAGCAAGTGCTTGCCCGCCTTGAGTGCGAGGATCGCGGGCTCGTGGTGGTTGTTGTGGGTAGTGGCGACGTAGACGGCCTCCACATTGGGGTCGGCTAGCAGGTCCTCGTAGGAGCCGTAGGCCGTGCCGTGCCCAGTCTCCTCTACAAAGGCCTTGGCCTTGTCCAGGCTGGAGGCCGATGCCGCGGCAACGATCTCACCCGACGTGTAGTTGTTCACGGCATCGGCAAACTTGTGGGCGATGCCGCCGGCGCCGAGGATTCCCCACTTGAGGGCCGGTGCGGACTTGGGTTCTGGTGCGCTCATGCGCGCCACTCTAGTCGAACCGATTCGACGCTTGCCAAGCCCGAGTCGGAGTCCTAGCGCAACTCCTCGCCTGGGTAGATCACTCCCAGTTGGCGGCGAGCCTCATCCATGGTGTCCATCACGGCCAGCGTGTCAGCGTGCGGCATCACCGCAGACTCCAGCAGGCCCTCGGTGACGCATCGGGCAACCTCGGCCACTTGGTATTGCCAACCCAGTTGCACGTTTTGCGAAAACTCCACTGTGCGTCGGCCGTGGCGAGTCAACGTGAATCCTGTGGGCCCATACCATTCGCGGCCAAAGTCAATCCGCCCATGCGTTCCGCTGACCGATGCCAAGCGCGCCGTGTCCACCTCAAAGGTCGAGAACGCCACGCCCATCGCCTTGCGCGCGGGGTAGTCGAGCACGATGGTTTCGCGCATGTCCACTCCGGTGGGCGCCAGGGCGCCAATGGCTCGCACGGTCTCTGGAGCGCCAAGGAAGTCATGGATCAGGTGCACTGGGTACACGCCCAAGTCCAGTAACGCGCCGCCCGCGAGAGCAGGGTCAAAGTTCTTGGAGGTGGGGTCATAGACCGGGCTACCGCCAAAGTCCGCGCTCACGTGCACCACGTCTCCAATGGCCCCTTCGGCCACCAGCCGACGCGCCTCCACCATGTGCGGCAGAAAGCGGGTCCACATGGCCTCCATGGCGAACACTCCGGCACCGCGCGCAGCCTCGATGATCGCCCGCGCCTCCACTGCGTTGCGTGCGAACGCCTTCTCCACGAGCACTGGCTTACCGGCCTCAATAGCGAGCAACGCGTGCTCGCGGTGGAAACCATGGGGCGTAGCCACGTAGATGGCGTCTACCAGCGGATCCGCCACGAGCTGCTCATAGGCGCGCTCACCGGCGCGCACCGTAGCAACCTCGTACCTCTTGGCGTATACGTCTCCGCGGTGCTTGTCGCGCGAAGCCACCGACTGAATGCGTGACTTGGTGTGGCCAAGCGTGGAGCGAGCAAAGACATCGGCGATCCATCCAGCACCCAGCACACCCCACCGCAACCCGGGCGCTGCGTGAGGAGGCACCAATCGGTGCGTCGCTTGGTCAACCAACAATGCGGCCGATGCCGGGGTCACCCGGGTGGAACCGGCTGTGGTCTCGGGGGCGTGCGCGGTGAGTGTCATTCGGAAATCTCCGTGGTGGTCCAAGAGGTGTGAGAGCCGAGCATGAGGGAGTTGCCGTTGCGATCGATGAGGAAGATGTCTGCCACTAAGTAGCGCTGCACCACGTAGGGCTCGGCATGCTTCTCGGGCACGAGTTCCGGATACTTGTCGCCGCAATAGCCGGTGTAAGCCGTCTTGCGGCCCTCCACCCGCCCCAGGGCCGTACCGGCTGAAGTGTCACCGTCCACGCTGACCTTGGGCAACGCGTCGAGCGCTCCGGCGTGGTGCAACACGATGGGCGTGCCATGGGCGTCTCGCCAGACCGTGTACACGGTCTGGCGGATGCCAAGGTGCTCGGCCGCAGCGGGCTCGGTGTTGATGGTGATGGCCACGGGCGTAAAGTCCTCGGCCTTGTTCAGCGGGAGCATCTCGCCATTGACGGTCATGCGCCGGGCGATCCCATCCTCGAGGGCTTGCGGTTGCGCGAACCGCAATAGGAGCCGCGCCTCTTCACTCGTGAAACTCCACCCCATCACCACCTGGTCGGCATCGAACGCGCACATCTGGTCCGCACTGAATGGCACAAAGGGTTGGGCATCTGCCGGTTCCGGAGCGGGGATGTCCACAAAAGAACCGCGCTGGGTCACTACGGACATGGAGCCGTCACTGAACACGGTGAGGTTGCCAGTGGTGGACACAGGGACCACGGGGTCCTCCGCGGGTTCCACCATTGGCACCTCCGCAAAGAGTGCCGGCAACTGCACTCCAGCCACACCGATTGCGGCCATGGCACCCACTGCCGCTACGGCGGTGCGGATGCGGCGCTTTCGCACGCCTGCGCGCACTCGGCCGTGAAGCACGGCCACAGTTTCAGGGGCAACCAAGTCGGGGGCCGATGCAGCGCCCGCCTCCAGTGCCGCCTTGTGCAGGCTGTCAATCATGTCGCTCATCGCTTGGACCTCCGGTCAGAGAGCCCTACGACGCGAATGTCGTTGTCCTCGGGCTCTACGTGGTCCCCCAAGAGCGGCCGCAACGACGTGGCCGCATCGAACAAGTACCGCTTTACGGTGCCGGGCTTGACCCGCATTTCGGTAGCGATCTCCGGCACGGTCAAGTCATCCCAATAGCGCAGAGCCACTGCAACGCGCTGCTGAGTGCTGAGTTGCTCGAGCGCCTTGGAAACCGCCACCCGGTGACTGATGGCCACCACGGCATCGGGCGTAGTCTCTGGCCGGGCCTCAATAGGCGCGCGCTTGCGGAAGCGCTCAGCCTTACGCGCGCGGTCAATCATGAGCGTCTTCATGGTGAGGCGAACGTATTGCTCCGCGGCGGCCACGTTGTCCAAGCGAGGGCGACGCACGAACGTCTTCACCACCGCTTCTTGCACCAGCTCCTCCGCATCGCTTTGACTCCCCGTGAGCACGTAGCCGTAGGCAGTGAGGCGCGCGCCAGCGACACGGAGCACTTGCTCCAAAGTCGATGCCTCAGCCATGACGCCCCTTGTCAGCCACATTGCTTGTCAGCCACATTGCTCGGTGGGTGTGGTTGCCGTGCGGCAACTCCCACGACCTGAAAACGCCGTGGTGGCGCGAATCGTTGTGGGTGAGTTCAGACTACGTGCGTCGCGGACCCCTTCCGCCGTCCGCACCACAAATCGAGTGCGAAGGCCCCGGCACACGCGAGTTTCGCCCTTCTGACACAGGTTTGTGGTGCTCACGCGGGTGTGGCGTGGAGTTCTTGCTGACAGCAGGCTCAACGGCCGCGCGTTCTCATGCCATTCAGCGCCGTAATCTCCGCGAACCGGTCTTCGAAACCCACCGACACTGGACGCCCCAACAACTGCGCAGCGTCGTACGCAATGGACCTCGGATTTCCAAGAACATCCTCGTACGCGTATCTCAGCAGTCTCCGATCCTGAAGTTGAATCACGCGACCCTTACGCCGATCCTCGACGAAGGCGAGGCGGCTTGAGTGGGGATCGAATCCGTCCGTTTCCACAACGCTCCCGTCCTCTAGCTGAAGATCCGCCCGCCCTACCCCTTCGATGAAGCCCTGCTGAGTCACCGGGAAGCCGGCCTCGACAAGCACAACGCGCGCCACGGTCTCTAGCGGAGATTCGGCCGATGCCGACGCGTGGAAACGGAGCCACCGCCTCCGCCGCGCGGTGCCGCAGACAAAGTCCCGCAAGTCTCGATGAAGAATGAAGCCGCGGTAAAGCGCGCTGTCGATCGCGACGAGTTGCTCTAGAGGGGACGAGCAATCTGCCATCTGATCGAGCGCCGACCCCGGGTGGGCCCACAAGTTGTCATCCAGGTACTGGTCGCTTCGGTGAATCACTGCGTCCCAAGGGCCGCGTAATCCGGGACGTGATTGGGAACGTGATCGTGGCACTAAGAGATGCGGCGAACCAGGTGGAGTCAACAAGGCCAAGCCCCAATGCGCGCACGCCGACAGGCACCCAAGCTGGGCGCGAAACACCCTGGCCACCACCACGTCCGGCCGCGCGTTGGGCAGTGCATAAACACCGCGATGCACGCGCAGCACGACCCCTGCACGGACTCGGCTTGTAATCAAGTCCCGAGGAACTCCCGCCGCGAGCAACTGTTCCCTACGCGCGCAGCCTTCGAGTCGACGCAATGCCTGCACTGGATCCATAGGCCCCAGGGTTGCGGACTTGGCCCGTCGTCAGCTGTCACCGCAGCAAATCTGTGGAGAGCTCTCGGTTGCTCGCCCTGTGCACCACAAATCAGCCCTGTCACGTCCCAAAGTCGCCCAGCAGGCGGGCATGGGCGCGATTTGTGGTGCGGACGACGTGGGGGACCTTGTGGTCTAGCGCCGTGGGGGCCGTTGTGGTCTAGCGACGTGGGGGCCGTTGTGGTCTAGCGACGTGGCTACTTCTTCTTGGCCGCAGGCTTCTTGCGGGCCGTCGTCGTGCGGCGGGCAGGCTTCTTGGCGGGACCCTTGGCGCGCTTGTCGGCGAGCATCTCCACCGCGCGTTCGGGCGTGATGGTCTCCACAGTGTCTCCGCGCGGGATGGTCACGTTGGTGACACCGTCGGTGATGTAGTCACCAAAGCGGCCGGACTTGGCCACGATCGGCTTTTCACTCACCGGGTCGATGCCGTACTCCTTGAGCGGCGGTGCAGCGACGCGGCCGCGGCCGCGCTTGGGTTCAGCGTAGATGGCAAGCGCCTCGTCCAGACCAATGTCCAACAGTTGGTCCTCGCTTGCCAGCGTGCGGGAGTCGGTGCCCTTCTTGAGGTACGGGCCGTAACGGCCGTTCTGCGCGGTGATCTCTTCACCGTCAGGCGCAACGCCCACCACGCGAGGCAAAGACATCAACTTCACCGCATCGTCTAGCGACACCGTCTCCAACTGCATCGACTTGAACAACGATGCCGTGCGCGGCTTGTCCTTGGAGCCTTCAGGCAGTAGTTCGGTCACGTACGGACCAAAGCGGCCCGCCTTAGCCACAATCTCAATGCCCGTCTCAGGGTGCTGACCCAGCGAGCGCTCGTCGCCGCCCTGGTTGACGAACAACTCGTGGGCCTTGGCCACCGTGAGTTCGTCGGGAGCGAGGTCCTCAGGCACTGAGGCGCGTTGCAGTTCGCCATCCGCTTCGCGTTCGATGTACGGCCCGTAACGACCCACTCGCAAGGAGATTCCCTCACCCACGGGGAACGTGTTCACAGCGCGGGCGTCGATATCGCCCAAGTCCTCGACCAAGTGCTTGAGGCCTTCTTCTCGACCTTCGCCGCCGCCGGTTCCAAAGTAGAACTCCTCGAGCCACGCGGTGCGGTCAAGCTCGCCCGCCGCAATACGGTCAAGGTCCTCTTCCATGTCCGCGGTGAAGTCATAGTCAATGAGCCACTGGAAGTGCTGCTCCATCAAGCCCACAATCGAGAATGCGATCCAAGTGGGGATGAGCGTCTGTTGCACCACACGCACGTAGCCTCGCGCCACGATCAGGTCCACGGTGGAGGCGTACGTGGAGGGGCGGCCAAACTTGCGGTCTTCCAACTCCTTGATCATGGAGCCTTGCGTGAAGCGCGGCGGCGGCGTGGTGGAGTGGCTTACCGGTTCAAGGCCCGATGCGTCCACGGAGTCACCTTCAGAAACCTGGGGCAGGCGCTCCTCTTCGCCGCGCACCTGGTTCTTGCGCTCTTCTTCGTAGCGGGACTCCTCGCGCGATTCCTCATAGGCGGCCAAGAACCCGGGGAAGGTGATGATGGTTCCGGATGCGGAGAACTCCACCGCATGCCCGGCGGCGCTCGTGGCGCCGATCTTGACGGTGGCGGTGGTACCGGCCGCGTCGGCCATCTGAGACGCGACGGTGCGCTTCCAAATGAGCTCGTACATTTTGAACTCGTCGCCACGTAGTTCTGCCCGTACCGAGTCGGGCGTGCGGAAGGAGTCACCGGCGGGGCGGATGGCCTCATGCGCCTCTTGAGCGTTGGAGTCCTTGGTGGCGTAGGTGCGGGGTGCAGGGGGCACGGAATCGGGGCCGTAGAGCTCTACCGCCTGCTTGCGCGCCGCGCGCACTGCCTCGCCGGACAGCGTGGGTGAGTCGGTCCTCATATATGTGATGTATCCGCGCTCATACAAGCCTTGCGCGGTGCGCATGGCATCGCGAGCGCCAAGGCGCAACTTCCTGCTCGCCTCCTGGATCAGCGTGGAGGTGATGAAGGGCGCGGCCGGGCGGCGCTTGTAGGGCTTGGATTCCACGCTGTTCACAGCAAAGGATGAATCGGCCAAACCCGCGGCCAGTGCGGCGGCGGCCGCGGCGCTCAAGTGGGTGACCTTGGCATCGTCCGTCTTCAGTTGGCCACGGTCAGTGAAGTCCTTACCGGTGGCCACGCGCTTGCCGTCCACTGACTGGAGCTTGGCGGTGAAGGTGCGCCCGGCGTCGGGCCCGTGCTGGGCCGTGAAAGCCGCAGTGAGGTCCCAGTATTCGGCGGCCTGGAAGGCCATCCGTTCGCGCTCACGATCCACCACTAAACGCAAAGCAATGGACTGCACACGACCTGCGCTCAGGCCAGGGGCCACCTTGCGCCACAGCACGGGTGACACCTCGTAGCCGTAGAGGCGGTCCAGCACGCGGCGTGCCTCTTGGGCGTCCACGAGCGGGATGTCCACTTCACGCGGGTTCTCCAAAGCGCGAGTGATGCCCTCTGGGGTGATTTCGTGGAAGGCCAAGCGCTTGACGGGAACCTTGGGTTGCAACACCTCGAGCAGATGCCAAGCGATGGCCTCGCCCTCGCGGTCTTCATCGGTGGCGAGCAATACTTCGTCGGCGTCCTTGAGCTTGGCCTTGATCTCGGCCACAACCTTCTTCTTTTCCGGACTCACCACGTAGTACGGCTCAAAGCCGTTGTCCACATCCACCGCGAACTTGCCGATGGATCCCTCGCGCTTGCCTGCAGGCAGTTCGCTTGGCTGCGGCAGGTCACGGATGTGACCCACGCTGGAGACCACGTCATAGTCAGCACCAAGGAAGCCACCAATGGTGCGCGACTTAGTGGGCGACTCGACGATGACGAGCTTGCGGGGCATGTGACCTACCTCTAGTGGCGGCACGCGCGGAGTAAATCAGTGCCGCTGGAACGGTCACAGAATACATACGCAAGTGGATTTGTCTTGCCGACGGTCCCAGCGTGGTTGTCGAAAGCGCCCGCTCCCGGCGAGGTCGAAGGTGCGTCAGGGACCCGTGAAGCCTGACACCATGGGGGTATGAACTCCCCCACGAGCAGTCCCACGGTCACCCCTGCGCTGACCCAGGCAGTCTTCTCTGCGATGGCCGATGCCGCGGCCGCCGAGATCATGCCGCGGTGGCGCTCCCTCGCGGCAGGACAGGTGCGCACCAAGACCGCCGACTGGGACGTGGTCACGGACGCAGACGTGCTCGCAGAGAAGCAGCTGACCGCGGCGTTGCGGGAGTTGCTGGACATTCCCGTGGTGGGAGAAGAGGCCACGAGTGCGGACCCCAGCCTGGCTGGACTCGTAGCACAGGCCGACGCTTGCTGGCTCGTGGATCCTGTGGACGGCACTCGCAACTTTGTGGCTGGACAAG
Organism: Actinomycetales bacterium; assembly: GCA_044507265.1. Taxonomy (GTDB): domain Bacteria; phylum Actinomycetota; class Actinomycetes; order Actinomycetales; family Demequinaceae; genus Demequina. Next base: position 91,977 of record JBIQJT010000004.1, read on the forward strand.
AGGACTTTGCGTGCATGATCGCGCTCGTGGTGGGCGGCCGCACCGAGGGTGCGTGGATCACTCACCCAGTGGTGGGCCGAGAGATTTGGGGTGCGCGCGGCCAAGGCGCGTTTGTTGACGGTGAGCGTGTGGACACACCGGTGCCCACCAACCCGCAGGCCCCGCGCGGTGCCATTGGTGCGCGGCTCTTCATGGACAACGCAGACGAGGTCTATATGCGTGCGGAGAAGATTGGCCCCACGGTGGAGCTGCGCTTCTGCGCGGGTTGGGACTACTACGACGTGTTGTTGGGATCCAAGGACTACGTAGTGTTCTCACGGTCCTTGCCGTGGGACCACGCTCCTGGCGGCCTGCTGGTCGCTGAAGCCGGCCTGCGCATCGGCCGATTTGATGGCTCGGAGTATGTGTCCGGCGATGGCCGCAAGGGGCTGCTCACTGCGCACCCCAGTATTTGGGAGGACGTGCGTGACCGCCTAGGTCTCGTAGAGCAGCAACCCTGACGGGACTTAGCGAACGGTGAGGCCCTCGATATCGCTGGGGTTCACCACGTCCGTGAGCCGTAGCGCTCCTAGCGTCTTGGCGTACTCCTCCGTTGCGCCGCGTGACTGGACGCGCTGAATCACCGGTGAGGTGACTCCCCGTGCACGCAATTGCTCGCGCAGTTCGAGGATGTCGTCGCGAGTGTGGACAGTGGGGTCCACCGTGATGCGCACTTCAAGATCGCCGCCCCACTCGAGCGCCACATCGAGTGACCTCCACGCGCGCTCGCCCGCAAGGCCCACCCGTGTGATGTCCACGTACTGGTCCATGGGCGCCTTGATGTCCAGACCCAGCCAATCGGTGTTGGGCAGGGCATCGGCAAGCCGGGTGGGGTAGATGCCCGCACTGTGCAAGCCCACAGCAAAGCCGCGTTCCTTGATGTCGCGCATGGCATTGGGCAAGGTGGTCTGCCGCGTGGGCTCCCCGCCTGAGAAGACGAGGCCGTCAAGTTGTCCGCGCCGTGACTCGAGGTGGGAGATCACCTCCGGCCACCTCACGGTGCCCGCTACTCGCGGATCTTGAAGGTCAGGGTTATGGCAATAGGTGCATCGCCAGGGGCAACCCTGGAGGAAGACGGTGGCGGCCAACTTGCCGGGCCAATCGACCGTGGAGAAGTGTTGGAAGCCGGTGATTTCCAAGCCGTGATCTACGAACGGCGCGGTACGGGCAGTGGCGTCCAGAACCATCGCGGCACTTCCTCTCATCGCTCATCCCCCACTGTCTTGGCCGGACATCCCAGCGTGCCGTACCGTCCGCACCCGCATCCGTGCCGATGGACCCAATTCAGGCCGCAGGTGCGTGGATGGTGGGTGCGGACGGTGCGTGCGGTGCGGCTCAGTCCTGGAGGTTGCCCACGAGTTCGCAGGGCTCCAGGGGGTTCGGTTCGATGAAGTGTGTCCGTTCTTGGTGCTCACCCTTCTTTCCGATGTTGAAGCTCGACACGGGGCGGTGGTACCCCATGACGCGGGTCCAGACCTCGCACTCCACTTCTTTGCCATCTGCCGCGCATAACGGACACGTGGGTTGCTCGCCCTCCAAGTAGCCGTGGCTCGGGCAAATGGAGAAGGTGGGCGTGATGGTGATGTACGGCAAACGCGCGGTCTCAAGCACTCGACGCACTAAGGTGCGGCAAGCATCGGAGCTGCTCATCCGCTCACCCATGTAAAGGTGCAGCACGGTCCCGCCGGTGTACTTGGACTGCAGGTCTGCCTGGCGGGCCACTGCCTCGAACGGGTCTGTGGTGAAGCCCACGGGCAGTTGCGAGGAGTTGGTGTAGTACGGGTTGGTGTCCGTGCCCGCTTGCAGGATGCCAGGGAAGCGCTTGCGGTCTTCCTTGGCAAAGCGGTAGGTGGTGCCTTCCGCGGGAGTGGCCTCCAGGTTGTAGAGGTGGCCCGTCTGTTCTTGGAACTCCACCATGCGGTTGCGCACGTGGTCCAGCACGTTCAACGCCAATTGCTCGCCGTAGGCCGTCGTAATGTCGTGCTGGTCGGCGGTGAAGTTGCGGATCATTTCGTTGACGCCGTTCACGCCAATTGTGCTGAAGTGGTTGCGCAGGGTACCCAAGTAACGCTTGGTGTAGGGGAACAGTCCGTTGTCAATGGACTCCTGGATCACGCGCCGCTTGACCTCCAGGCTGTCCCTGGCCACCTCCAGCAGGCGGTCCAGTTCGCGGTACAGGCCCGGCAAGTCGGCCGATGCCGCGGCGTCCCCGTCGGCGGTGGAAAGCCAAGCATCGGGCGAAGCCACGGACTGGGCGCCAAAGCGGTAGCCCAAGCGCGCCATGTTGATGGTCACCACGCCCACCGAGCCGGTCTGCTCTGCGGAGCCAAAGAGTCCGTTGCCTCGCTTGAGGAGTTCACGCAAGTCAAGCTGGAGGCGGCAGCACATGGAACGGACCATGTGCGGCTCGAGGTCGGACGAGATGAAGTTCTGGAAGTACGGCAGACCGTACTTGGCGGTCATCTCAAAGAGTGCCTCGACGTTGGGGCCTTCCCAGTCAAAGTCCTTGGTGATGTTGTACGTGGGAATGGGGAAGGTGAAGACGCGGCCTTGAGCGTCACCGGTGGTCATGACGTCGATGTACGCCTTGTTGATCATGTCCATCTCGGCCTGCAGCTCGCCGTAGGTGAAGTCCATTTCACGGCCAGCAATGACCGGGCGGTCTGCGCGCAAGTCTGCAGGGCAGGTCCAGTCAAAGGTGAGGTTGGTGAACGGCGTCTGCGTGCCCCATCGCGAGGGCACGTTGAGATTGTAGATCAGCTCTTGGATGCCTTGGCGGACTTGCGTGTAGTCGAGTTGCTCCAAGCGGATGAAGGGAGCCATGTACGTGTCAAAGCTGGAGAACGCTTGAGCCCCTGCCCACTCGTTCTGCAGCGTTCCCAGGAAGTTCACAATCTGGCCGATGGCGGAGCTGAAGTGCTTGGCGGGGCTCGCCTCAACCTTGCCTGGCACGCCGTTGAAGCCTTCCGCCAGTAGCGTGCGCAGCGACCAGCCCGCGCAGTACCCCGAGAACATGTCGAGGTCGTGGATGTGGATGTCACCCGCGCGGTGAGCTTGGCCGGCTTCCGGTGCGTATACGTGGCTCAGCCAGTAGTTGGCGATGACCTTGCCCGCGGTGTTGAGAATGAGGCCACCGAGGCTGTACCCCTGGTTGGCGTTGGCGTTGACGCGCCAGTCGCTGCGGTCCAGGTACTCATCCACGGACGCTTCCACGGAAATGAGTGGGGTGCCGTTGCTGGGGGTCACGATGTCGATGCCAGCGGTGGGCGGCTCAGGCATGTCTGAGATGTCGATGGGGGCCGTGCGATCGGTGACGTCGGTCATGTCTCTCTCCCTTGAGAACACTAGATATGGGGGTCCGAAGGGCCAGGTTGCCCTATATGTAGTGTTCTAGCCGCGAATATTCGCGATGCTTGGGCCCAAAGTCCCAATCAAGCGGGCAAGGGATTTTTGCGACGCGCCAGCGATGCCAGTTGTCGAGGTGCGGGCGCTTAAGCGCGCACCAGAAACGCATCGAGCACGAGTTCCCGCACCGCTGGCACGATCCCTGCAAGCATCTGGCCCGCGGGGACGTCCAGCAATGCGGCGAGGGCATGGGCTATCTGACCCACCGTCAGTTCGCCGTCGCACGCGCTCACCAAGCCAGCCAAAGCGGTGTCAGCCTTCACTGCGCGCCCAAAGCCACCGCCTTGCCGCAAGAGGATGTGCTCCGGATCCGGGGAGGTGGGTCGCCCAAGAGTCTCCTTGGTGACATCACCCGCCACCATTAGAGCAGTGTCGAGAAGCTCTTCATCGCTCGTGGCGTCCAACCATCCCCGGGCGTCCAGGCTTGCGGCCAAGTGCGCGCCCATCGGCTCCTGCATCGGCCCTTCGAGTTCTTCACACCGACGCCAGAGTGCCTCACCCGCGCCACCCGGCCGACGCAACGTCACGATGCCAAAGCCCACCGCTGCCACGCCTCGCGAGTCAAAGTAGTCCAGGTAAGCCTCGTACGCCTCGGCGTACAACTCGCGTCCGCGCTCCGGCGTGATGCCAGCGTCGCGCAACCACGTCTCCGCGTACTCGGCCGCATCCAGTTGGTCACGTTGCACCACCCACGCGCTCAATTCGTGGCCCGCTTTGGCGGCCACATCCAACCACTGGTGGAGCCGCGTGTCCCACTCCTCACCTTCACGGATCTCCCAGTTGCCGAGGAACTGCGCAGTTCCACCGGGGGCCAAGACAGAGCCCACCGACTGGACCAGCGAGCGCACCACCCCATCACCTTCGATGTCCGTATTGCGGTATTCAAAGCTTGGCGCGCCAGGAGGAGTGATCACGAACGGTGGATTGCTGACCACGAGGTCGAAGACTTCCCCCTCCACCGGCTCCAACATGGATCCAAGCCGCAAACGAGGCGCAGTCCCACCCATGTGGTCCCCGTTGAGCGTGGTGTTGAACTGCGCAAACGCCAGCGCCCGCTCCGAGATGTCGGTCGCCACCACCGATGCCGAGTGGCTCGCCGCATGCATGGCTTGGATGCCGCAACCGGTGCCGAGGTCCAGCACGGCCCCCACTGTCCGTCGCATCGTCACCGATGCCAAGGTGAGGGAGGCTCCTCCCACACCCAATACGTGGTCATCGGCGAGCACCCGCCCGGTGACGGCCTCGCCCATGTCCGAGGCCAGCCACCACGTCTGCGGCTCCCCACGGACGTCAGTCGCGTAGGGCCGCAAGTCCACGAGCGCGGCCACCATGTCCTCAGGGGCGGCACCTCCCGCCACTACCAGGCCCGATGCGACAGCCCGGTCCACCCCAAAGTCACCGAGGGCCACTGAAGCCTCATCCCGAGTGAGCGGATCCCCCAACGCAAAGAGGCGAGTCAGCAACGCCACTGGCTCACGCCTAGCAGCGCGCGCCGCGGTGCGCGCGGGAACGATTTGCTCGCGATCCAGTGCACGCGCCGCTCTGTCCCCCACCACCTCATGGATGGCGGGCACCGTCCAGCCCGCGAGCGCGTGCGCCAGTGAATGCGCATCGGCGCCCGCGGAAACCGCGGGCGCCGATGGTGAAGCAGTCATGGTCACACCTTACGGTGACCCTACTTTTTCTTGGCGGGTGCCTTACGTGCCTTGGGCGCGGTGACGGCAGCGGCCGCCTTTGCACCTGCGGCCTCGGCAGCAGCGATCTCCGCCTCTGATGCCACACCTGCGGCGTGTGCGCGAAGCGACGCGGATGCCACCGCAAAGATCGCCACTGCGGCCGCAACACCCGCGATGACCCAACGCAACCAGCCCATGGCGTCGGCGTCGTAGCTGAGCATCACCACCGCAGGAGCGATGAGCAATGCCACCAGGTTCATCACCTTGATGAGCGGGTTGATGGCCGGGCCAGCGGTGTCCTTGAACGGGTCGCCAATGGTGTCACCGATGACGGTGGCCTCGTGAGCGGGCGAGTTCTTGCCGCCGTGGTGGCCATCTTCGATGATCTTCTTGGCGTTGTCCCACGAGCCACCGGAGTTGGCGAGGAACACCGCCATGAGCACACCGGTGCCAATAGCACCTGCGAGGAATCCGGCCAGCGCACCCACGCCCAAGGCAAAGCCCACGACCACGGGGGTCGTCGCTGCGAGTAGACCAGGAGTGGCGAGCTCGCGTAGCGAGTCGCGGGTGCAGATGTCCACCACGCGGCCGTACTCGGGGCGCTGCTTGCCGGTCATGATTCCGGGCATCTCTCGGAACTGGCGGCGGACCTCGAACACGATGGCACCTGCCGCGCGAGTCACGGCGTCAATGGCCAGACCCGAGAACAGGAACACTGTCGCGCCACCGATGATCACGCCCACCAAGGTGAGCGGGTGGATGATCTCGTAGCTGAAGACCTCGGTTGCTACGGCACCAGCCTGCTCCAGCGCGGTGCCCACAGCGTCGGAGTAGGAACCGAACAGAGCCGTGGCGGCAAGAACCGCTGTGGCAATGGCGATGCCCTTGGTGATGGCCTTGGTGGTGTTGCCCACGGCGTCCAGGTCGGTGAGGATCTTGGCGCCTTCTTCGTCCACGTCGCCGGACATCTCCGCGATGCCCTGAGCGTTGTCGGAGACAGGGCCAAAGGTGTCCATGGCCACGATGACACCTACGGTGGTCAACAGACCGCAGCCCGCGAGGGCCACCAAGAAGAGCGTCAGCTGGATAGAGCCGCCTGCCACAAAGAACAGGGCAACGATGGAGCCCGCAATGACGGTGGCCGTGTACACGGCTGATTCGAGACCTACGCCGATGCCCGAGAGCACCACGGTGGCGGCACCGGTAAGAGAGGTACGAGCCACGCGCAGAGTGGGCTTGGAGCGGGTGTCGGTGAAATAACCAGTGAGCCACAAGATGAGGCCCGCGAGGATGATGCCGGTCACCACCGCGGCGCTCGCCACGATGCGGGGGTCAGCGGTCAGCTCGCCAAGGCGGCCGCCGTTGAAGTCGGCGAAGGAGGAGGGCAAGTACACAAACGCGGCCACAACCGAGAGCACGGCACCGATGAGTGCCGAGGTGTAGAAGCCACGGTTAATGGCGGCAAGGCCGTTTTCACCTTCACGCACTCGAGTGATGTAGATACCGATGGCAGCGGTAATGGCACCAATGGCAGTGATCACGAGCGGGAAGATCAGACCTTGCTCACCAAACGCAACCTTGCCCAGGATGAGCGCGGCCACGAGCGTCACGGCGTAGGACTCAAAGAGGTCTGCCGCCATGCCTGCGCAGTCGCCCACGTTGTCACCCACGTTGTCGGCGATGGTGGCGGCGTTGCGGGGGTCGTCCTCAGGAATGTGGTTCTCCACCTTTCCGACCAAGTCGGCACCGACATCGGCCGCCTTGGTGAAGATGCCTCCACCCACACGCATGAACATCGCCAGGAGGGCCGCGCCAAAGCCAAAGCCCTCAAGCACCGCTGGGGCATTGGACTTGAACAGGAACACCACGGCAACGGCACCCACGAGTCCCTGACCCACCACGCCCATGCCCACAGCGCCACCGGTGCGGAAGGCGATCTTGGCACCCTCGCGGCGGCCATCTGCGGCACGCGCGGCGGCTGCCACACGCACGTTGGCGCGCACTGCGAGCCACATGCCCATGTAACCGATGGACGCAGAGCAGAACGCACCCAGGAGGAAGAACAGCGAGCGACCCAAGCGCACGCCGCCGTCACCGGGCAACAGGAACAACAGCGCGAACACCACTACCGCGAAGATCGCGAGGGTGCGCAGTTGACGGTTCAAGTAGGCGGCTGCACCCTCTTGGATGGCTTCCGCAATCTCGTTCATCTTGGGGGTGCCGGACTCGCGCTTGAGGACTCCCTGGCGCAAGGTCCACGACAGCAACAGTGCCGCCGCGCCGATCACACCGATGATGACAACAATGACGATGCTCGAGTTCCCGAGCTCCAGGGCATCGCCCACGGCTTGACGCATGAGTACTCCTCGACAAACTTCGCTCACGACACCGTTGTCACGAGCGGTACTAGGTACGCGAGTCTAAAGGACACACGCGAAACCCACGAACCCAACGTTCGCACCGCGCCCAAGCGTCGATACTGCAAGTAGCGAGGAACGGCCACAGGACCGAGTCCACCTACCACTGCTGTACCTCATATATATGTAAGGAGCGGTCGATGACCGACTGGAACGAGTCCATGGAGAGGCTGGTTCGCGAACGCGAGCGAGCGCTCCTGGGCTACGCATATGTGGTCTGCGGCGATCCCACTCACGCTCAAGACCTGGTGCAAGACGCGCTGGTGAAGGTCTTTTCGCGACAGCGGGATATCGCTCCAGGCAAGGCGGAGGCGTACGTGCGCCGAGCAATCGCCACGTTGTACGTGGATGGCCACCGCAGGCAACAGCGCTGGCAGCGCGTGCAGCACTTGTTCCGTGAGCCGGAGCCTGTTATCGCTCCCAACGCGTTCTCGGATCTCAGTGCGGACGTCGCGGTGGCGCTTAATGCCCTGCCTCCACGAGTGCGCGCATGCGTCGTGCTGCGCTTTTTTGACGATTTGACGGTCCCTGACATCGCTCGCCAACTGGGTCTGGCACCCGGTTCGGTAAAGCGGTACTTGTCAGATGGCCTCCATGCACTTGAACTCAGGCTTGGTCCTCTGGACGACGCCGACATCGCCACGATCGATGTTGCCGACGTTGCGGACCGCAATGAAAGGAAGAACCGATGAGCCCCAAGCTCTCAGACGCCTTGAGGGGAATGGCTGACCGCGCTCCCGTGGGCGAACTCGAGGTCTCCACTCACGGCGCTGCGCGCCGGATCCGCAGGCATCGCACCGCCCGTATGACTGCGAACAGCCTGGTGGGCGCGGGTGCGGTGGCAGTGGTGGCATTCGCGGTGATCGCACCCACCACGGGCGGACTGCCCACCGGCGGCGGCGCAGACATGGCCGCCGCTCCGGATGCCGTCATGGAAGGACTAGGGGCAGCCGAAGACGCTCGCCTCGCGGTGAACATCTGTGGTGCTCCGTTCTCCGGTGGTGGGGTGGGAGATCCTGCGACACTCGCCGTGACCCCTCCTGCCGAGGCGACCATCGGCGGTTCGCTAGTGCCCGTCGACGTGACACTGACGGCCACCCAGGACTTCACCGGCACCAAGAGCGCGCCCGCACTGCTGGTGTTGTGGAACGGCATCGTGGTGGGCACGTCGGCTGGTAGTGCCAGCGAGCCTGGTGCCCTGGAACTCGCTACAGGTGATGTGGTGGCCGAAACAGCAGACCTCACCCTTGTCAATTGCTGGGACGGCGAAGCTCTGCCCGGTGGCTCGTACCAACTTGCCGCTACTCAGGAGATCCTGGTCACCACCGAAGCGGGCGGAGACGAGGTGGTGTCTACTGACATCAAGGAGCCTCAAGGTGAGCCCACTGAGGAGGGGTCCGTGTCTGACGGAGCCACGTCCGCCTCGCATGACACCCCCGTGTATTCCTTTGACGTGGCCTACACCTTGGTGTCCGCGCCCATGACCTTTGAGAACGCGGGCGATGTGCCGGACGACCCATTTGGCAAGTACCTCAACCCGCCCGCTCCGGAACTCCCGGACGGCTACCTCACTCCCGACAAGGCGCGTGAGCTGTACCAAGCCAACGTGCGTGACGCTGCGTGGGACATGGCAGCGGGCTCGCAGCGTGTGGTCATGACGTCGGACGGCAAGACACCTGACCCCAATGGCACGGCATGGGCTCGCAACTACTTTGGTTGCCCCTGGGACGGTGGCTCTACTGGCACCTTCCCCGCCCGCTCCGCGGATCTGGACCTCGTTGACGTGACCGCCAAGCTCCCTGGACGCGTCAACCTCAGTTACGGCTGGGTCGTGGACGGCAACCCCGAGGTCAACTTCCGGGTGACCAACACTTCCGGATTCACGTTGCCCGCACTGTACGAGCCCAACTCGTCGTTGTTGCTCGTCCGTGACGGACGAGTAGTGGCCGAGGCGTACTTGTCCAACGCACAACGCAACGGCGTGGACTACAACAAGGCACCCGAGTTCCTTGAGCCGGGCGCGAGCGTGGGTGGCACGTACTTGTGGCGTGAAGTGAGTGGCTGCTGGATTGGCAACAGCCAGGCCGAGGTCGCCCCGGGTACCTACACCGTGGTCAACGTCCAGTACTTCTACTTGGGCAACGACACCGTGGTTGCGTACGCCTCTGGCGGCGGCATGGAGGCGGCGGTGGACTCGCAGCTCCGCGTGGACGTCGCGGGCGGCAATGAGGCGACCATCCGTGTGGAACCGGACTTGTTCCCCGGCATCGTCGCTCCTGCGCCCGCGGCTGAATACGACTACGTGGAGTTCCAGGTGTGGACCTCGTTGGGCACTGTCACCGTCACTGGCTAGTCCCCACACCTCAATCGAACGGGTCGGTATCCATGTGGAACCGGCCCGTTCGCCGTGTGAGATACGTCACATTTGAAGAATCGCCCCAATGTTTATCAGCGCTCATGCGTATTTACTCTCTAACTGTGGGACGTAAGAGAGGGATGGGGAATGTCTACATGGGGCCAGGTGCTGGAGCGGCTTGTCCGCGACCGAGGCAGCGCCCTGGTGTCGTACGGATACCTGCTCACAGGTAATCCGCGAGACGCCGAGGATCTGTTCCACGACGCGGTGGTGCGCACGTTCTCACGAGGCAAGGCCAATGTCACGCTCGGCGAGGCCGAGGCCTATGTCCGCAGGGCGATGTTCTCGGCCCACATGGACGCTGGCCGTAAGGATTCCTCGTGGAAGCGAGTCTTCCACTTGCTTCACAACGACAACGACCAGGCCGGGGTGGCGGCGAGCGTTGAGTTCCGCACCGACCTGCAAGAAGCTTTGCGGCACCTCACGCCCCGTGAGCGTGCCTGCACCGTGCTGAGGTTCTACGACGATCTCACTGCCGCCGCCATTGGCCGTGAGCTCGGCATTTCTGAGGGAGCAGTACGCCGGTACTTGTCAGACGCAGCCCTGAAGTTGCGCGGCACGCTCGGCGCCATTGAAGACAACCCCTCCGTAGGTGCCGAGTACACAACGGTCAAGGAGACGACGCAGGACAGGAGGTTCATGCCATGAACATCAATCAGGAAATGCACTCCTTGGCCCGAGTGGGGAGCAACGGCTACAACCCCTCCGAGGCTTTGATCAACGATCTGATGCACCGCGCTCAGCGTGCCCGCGCCGTACGTCAAGGCACCACCGCTCTGGTGGGTTCGCTCGGTGCGATCGCTTTGGGTGCCGTCGCTGTGCAAGCGATCAACGCCACTCGGGATGACCCGGCCTTCCGTGACCGCAACATCGTGGAAGACCGCAGCAACCTCTCACCCATTGAGAAGTTCCGCGCCCAATACGGTGGCGATGCGCCTGTGCGTATCACCGAACCGGTGGTGGACGTGAAGCAGATCATCGCCGACCTCAAGGCTGCCGCTGCAGCCGAGGCAGCGCTCAAGGATCCCGGCGCTTCCACGGGTGAGCAGCCGCCCAAGGACAACACCGCCCCGGCGCCCACGAAGCCCAAGCCCACCGGTGAGCCGTGTGTCGCCAAGGATCACCCCACCTATGCGTACAAGACGTGGGACTGCGCCACCGGATCATGGGTAGTGAAGTCAGGATGGTTCTGGGACAAGTACGCCAACGACTACAAGCAGTGCACTGCTCAGGTCTCGTACGTGGACAAGTCCTACGACTGCTCCAAGGGCAAGTGGGTGGCCAAGACTGGGTACTTCTTGTTCTCAGACGACATCATCTACAAGACCATCACGTGGACCGATGCTGCTACTGGCCAGTCGGTGACCGGAAACTACAGCCCCGGTTGGGACAAGGCCATTTGGGCCAAGCCCAGCAAGAACGACTGGGAGCAGTACAACCACCTCCAGGGCAATGGCACGTTCAGCGGCACCACCTGCACAGGAATCACCAGCACTAAGAAGGGTGCCCCCTTCCAGTACAGCTGCCTCCCGCCTAGCCTCAACTCCAACGACAATGGTGCGAGTGGCGTTCCGAAGGAGTGGGTGCTCAAGGACTCTCGGTACAAGTGGCACCCCACTGACAAGTGGTACTACTGCATCGACACCCCGCCTGCTGGTTGGACGTGGGATGGATCGCAGTGGGTAGCCACTCCTCCTCCCTCGTCGCCCACGCCTACTCCGTAGGCAAGGGCAGCGGACACAACTGAAGATTTCCTGGCGAGCGTGTAGCCCCCTCAGTGCTCGCACCGCCAGGATTACCCGCCCGGCGGCGCCTCGGATCCCTCAGCCCGAGTCGCCGCCGGGTTTTTCGTGCCCTTTCTCACCGCGCTCCGATCGGTCCTGCTGTGGCGCTTCGGGTCATCGTGATGAGTTCGAGGCCAGGGCCTTGCGCCGCCGTCACTTGAACACTGACGCGGACTACGCCGCCACGAGAGACAGAACAGTCGGTCAATCGTGCTGAGTGTAGGTGTGCAAACTCGGCGGCTACCGAGCAAGCCTCGCCAGTGCCTTGGCTCAAGGCTCGTGCGTCTCGCGCTGCGTACGCGGCGTGGAGTGCGGCAAGGTCTGCCGCGGCCCTCGCCCTCATTCCCGAATCCACCGCTGCAGCCGCAGCAACGCCTGCCGCGAAGGCCAAAGCCAACGCAAGGATGACCGCGAGTGTTGCCACGGTGGCCCCGCCGACATCGGCGGTATGGCGGTGCACGTGCGTGGGCTTCACGGCTGCTGCCTAGCGGTGGCGCATCGCTGCGCCGCTGGCAGCAGTCCACGGGCACTGACGGGCACACAGACGGTGACGTACTCGCCATCCACCGCGACAGTGGCACGCGAAGCGCCGGCTGCTACGGCGACGACCTGGGCACTTGCAGGCGTGCCGACAATCGCCGCCCGTGCTCCCTCTGCGGCGGCATGCTGGGCCTGAGCCGACGCGAGCGCCCACGCCACCGATGCCAGCCCGAGCCCCAGCACTAACACTGCAGCGGGCAGGGCGAGCGCGAACTCCACGCTGGCAGAGCCGCGCTCGCTTTCGCCCGGTGCCGCGCGCCTAGGAACCACCGAGGGCCTGTCCCACGATGTTCGAAAGCGCTTCGCGCACCTCAGGCGAGCGAATGAGCGCGATCAGCACGCCCGCGAAGGCAGCGGCGGCGATGGTCACCATGGCGTACTCCACGGTGGCCATGCCTTGGTCGTCAATCGAGGGAGTAGTGAGGCTGCGCTGGCGTAGCTTCTGGGGCAAGGTCATGGCTTCTCCTTAGTCAGTCGGTGCGGGCAGTTGCCTGCAGGTCCACCATGTGCGAGGTGGCGAGGACGCGGCACGAGCATTTCGCTCCACAGTGGACCGGCGCACGGCGGCGCGCCTGGGCACGACGTCGGCAAGGCGCCTAGGCACGATGACTACGGCGTGCGGGCGCTCGCGTTGCCAGCACGGCTACCCAGCGAGCACGCCCCGGGCGAGCGCGAGCAAAAGCGGCACGATGCCCGTGAGCACGAACGCAGGGAGCAGGCACAAAGACAAGGGGATCGTGAGGCGGACTCCAAGTTCAGCGGCTGCGCGTTCTCCCGCACGGCGGGACTGCCTCGCGAGGGCCGCGGCAGCTGCGTCGAGTGCCTGTACCGGCGAGGAGCCGGTGCGCCACGCGAGGGCCAAGGAGCGCTCCACATACGCCAAGCGCGCGGGCGCACCCTCCCACGCCTCTTCCCAGGGCAAGCCCAACGTGAGCCTGCGGGCCACGGTCCGGAGCGCTTCGCCGTCTGCGTCGACACCCTCCAGGGCGACAGCGACTTGGGCCAGAGCCGAGCGCACGTCGGCTCCGGCCACGATTACGGCGCGCGTGAGTGCAAGAACCACCACCACAGGGACATGGGAGTCGACCGTCATGACGGTGCACCCGCCTGCACGGCTTTGCGCACGAGCGAACCCATCCACTTGTGCGCCGCCCACACCAATCCGCCCGAGACGAGCACCAGGATCCATCCCAGCACCGTGGCGAAGAGCAAGCGCAAGGTACCTGGCTCGATGAGCGCGCCCAACACCATCCCCACTCCCGGTAGCCACATGAGCGTGCGTGCGCTCGCACGAGGACCTGCCAACGCTGCGTCGCGCCGCTCTGCTGCGTCCTCCCATGCTTGCTGGGCACGTGTCACACCTTCCAAGACGTCCGCGAGCGGCGCTCCCGTGTGCCGCGCCAAAGCATCGGCCGCCGTAAGTGATCGGCCAAGTGCATCCGCGCGTGCAAGCGGGTCCACCTCACCGCCGTCCCAGGTCCGCCACGCGGTCTGCGGGTCCGCACCAGCCCGCAGCGCACTGACCACCGCAGCGAGTCTTTCGCCGTCACTTGGCGCGGAGGGTCCGCCTGCGCTCACGCTGCAAGCTCCGGCGACGACAAGCCTGCTAACTCCCGCAAGGCGGTGCCTGCCGCACCCCACTGCACCCGCCCATCACGTGAAGCCTCGGCGGCCAACTCCACGGCGAGCACGCTCTTGGTCCGTGTGAACACACCCAGCTCCGCCACCCACCGCCGTCCACCTTCGCGTTGCACGTGCACTACGGCCTGGAATGCCGACTGCGCGTGCATCGCCGCCGCACGTTCACCCATTCCCGCGAGCGCAGCAAGAGCCACCAACCTCGACGGCACATCTCTTACAGAGTTGGCGTGCAAGGTGGCAAAGCCACCCCGGTGACCGGTGTTGAGCGCGAGCATGACCTCGCGCAGTTCCGCGCCACGACACTCACCGAGGACTATGCGGTCCGGCCGCATGCGCAACGCCTCGCGAACCAAGCGGTCTAGACCCACCGCCCCCGCACCGTCTACGTTGGCGCGGCGCTCAATGAGACGCACCACGTGCGGGTGGTCAGGGCTCACCTCACCAGCCTCTTCGATGATCACGATGCGTTCACGGTGATCCACCGCAGACAAGAGAGTGGCCAACAGGGTGGTCTTTCCCGCGCCGGTGGCGCCTGTGACCAGCACCGACGCGTGAGCCTGCACCAATCCGGCCAGCACGGGAGCCAGTTCGGGAGCCACCGTCCCGGCGAGCACCATGTCCTCCAGGCCCAACGCATGGGCCCGCACCGCGCGCAACGACAACACCGCACTTGCTTGGGACAAGGGCGGCAGTACCGCGTGAAGCCGCGAACCGTCGGGAAGCCTCGCGTCCACCATGGGACTGGCATCGTCCAGGCGCCGCCCGCCCAGCGAGGCCAAGCGCACCGCCACTTCCCGGACCTCGCCCGCACTCACCACGACGGGCACTCCGCCCACCGCAGGCTCCCATCGCTCCAAGCCAAGTCCACGATCTATCCAGATCTCGTCAGGAGCATTCACAAGGACATCGGTGACTCCCGGCACCTCCCACGCGCCTTGTAACCATGGGGGCAACCAAGGCGTGTGCACAGACATGCGACCAGCCTCGCCGACGCCACCGCGCCGTCGCACTCAGCATCGGCCGCTCTAGGGAAGGCCACCCTTCCTCGCACCCTGGGCACGACATCACTACCCTGGTAGTTGAACAATCATGAGCACTCGAACCGCCGCATTCTTTGACTTGGACAAGACGATCATCGCCACCTCGTCGTCCCAGGCTTTTGCGCGCCCGTTCTACCGAGGCGGCCTACTGACACGCACCGACGCCATCCGCACTGCGTACGCGCAGTTCCTGTTCCAGATTGGCGGCGCCGACGAACGCCAAACCTCCCGCCTCCGAGACGCCCTCAGTGAACTGATCAAGGGCTGGGACGTGGCCACCGTGCGCGACATCGTGGCCGAAACTATCCATGAGCACATTGATCCCGTGGTCTACGAAGAGGCGCTGACGCTCATCCGCCGCCACCAGGCAAACGGCCGCGACGTAGTGGTGGTGTCGGCATCGGGCGCCGAACTGGTGGCACCCATTGCTGACATGCTGGGCGCGGAACACTGGATCGCCTCCGAGTTGGAGATCGTGGACGGCGTCTACACCGGCCAGGTCACCTCCTACGCTTACGGCCAGGCAAAGGCCGATGCCATTGAGGAGTTGGCTGCCCAACGCGGCTACGACCTGGACAACTCCTACGCATACAGCGACTCCATTACCGACGCGCCCATGCTCAACGCCGTGGGCCACGGCTTTGTCATTAACCCTGACCGTGCGCTGCGCCGCGCGGCCGCCCTCAATGGCTGGGGAGTGCTGTATTTCCGCAAGCCGGTGGGTCTGCGTGCATGGAGCACCACCGGACCGACTCTTGCCGCAATCGCCGCGGTGACAGTGGCAGTAGTGGTGAGCGTGGTGCTCATCCGCCGCTCTCGCAGACGTCGGCAGTACGAGGCGTAGATGACGGTGGGCGCGCGGCTCGCGCGGGCTTTCCGGCGCGCGGTGGCGCCCGTGTCCCTTGCCGCCGCTGCGGTGACCTTCATGGCTGGGCCGGCCGGGGCATCGGGCCAGGTTGAACCGGCACCTGACACCTACCCCAACCAGGGCACGCGCATCCTGGTAACCGGCGACTCCATCACTGGCGATCCCGGTTGCTGGCGCGCGCACATGTGGCGCGATCTCACGGATGCCGGGTATGAGATCAACATGGTGGGCACGCGCCACGAGGACCAGTGCGGCGCCATCACCAATGCCGCAGGTGCCACGTGGGACCCCGACCACACCGGAATCAGCGGAATCACCACGGCCGGGATGTCGGTACGCGTGGGCCGTGACGGCTTGCTTGAGCGCACTACCCCGGACATGGTGGTGATGATGTTGGGCACCAATGACATCCTCGCCGGTGACAATGCGGCGCGTGTGATGAGCCAATACGAGTTCATGGTGGACGTGATCCGGCGGGATATGCCGGAGGGACCGATCGTGATCGCCGCGCCTCCACCGTTGGCGGGGGACCGCTGTCCGGGATGTCAAGGCGTGGTTGATGAGATCTCGGCGGGACTCGAGGAATGGTCGCTCTCAATGTCCACCCCTGAATCACCGGTATTCGCGGCGACTCACGTGCCCGAGTTCTCCGTCTCCGAGGACTTGTGGGACGGGATCCATCCCAAGCCCAGCGGTGAGGAGTTCATCGCGGCGGCCATCACGCCCGTCGTGATAGAGGCACTGGAGTACACGCCCGATGTCCCCCGCGCGCCTGCCTCCGTGGAACGCCGCCCCATACAGTGGCTCACCTTGGTGACCCTAGGCCTGGCGGGCGTGGGCGTAGGCATGGGTGGCTATGCGTGGTCGCGCGGCCGGAGCGCGCCTAAGAACCCTGCAGCGTAGTCGCCCCAACCTTTCGCCGCATTCGCGCGTACCTTCATGCAAAGGAGGCACCCGTGACCTGGCAGTCCCTGTATGACGAGCTCGCCACTGAGCGGTACCCCCGCCTGCTGGCGTACGCGACCGCGCTCACAGGCGACCGCCCGTCTGCTGAGGACTTGTTGCAAGACGCGCTGGTGAATACCTTTGGGACGCCGCGAAGGCTTCACTCCGCCGAGCACGCCGAGCGCTACGTCCGGCGCGCCATGGTCAACGGGCTCATTGATTCGGGCCGACGTGCCACTGCCCACGCCGCCTCAAGTCCACCTTCCCGCGGTGGACACCGGCGTCTCAAACGACCCAGATGTATGGGCCTGCCCCGCGTTCCCACCGGCGCCCACTACCCACACCGGCCATGCCCAGGTGTCGCTTGACGCCGTCGCGATCGGTGACCAGGCCCAGATCAACTGGCGTCCTGGCAGTGAGGAGTGGGAGTCGGAGCTCCCCGGCGCGGTCTCGTGGTTCACAGTCTCCAGCACCACTGGCGCTCCCACGTCAGTGCGAGTGTCTGAATCGAGGCTCTACTTTGTGAGCGGCGGCGTGGTCAAGGAAGTGTGGCTCTCGGCAATGGACGAGGGTGAATCCACCATGGAGAGTCGCGGCCAGGGTGAAATCCGGACGATCCACACCGGACGCGACCTGCGGCATTTGGGCGGCGATCAGCTCTCCTTCACCGATGCCGACTTGAACTGGGGCACCCTTCCGTGCGGCACCAACATCCACAAAGGGGTGTATACAACCCTCCAGCCCGGCCAGGAATACCAGGTGTACTTGGAGGTTCGCGTGGTCGCAGATGAGCAATCTGCGGCCCAACTTCACCTCATGGACGAAGGCGTGGACTTGGACTCAGTCACGGGCAATAACGGCACCATCGTTGAAGTGTGGACGGGCGGTGGTCTCCAGACGTACGAGGCCATCGACGTGAGCTTCCCTGCCTCGTACTTGCAAGACCAGTTCGATGAAGTGCTCGTCTCGGAGCCCCTCACCGTCCGTATGCCACAAGAGTGGAGATACTAGTTGGCCCTTGACCACAACCCTTTGCGGCCCCGTGTTCGTAGTGTGTTCATAGGGGCGGCTCCAGGTGGAGCGGCGAAGGGAGCAGTGTGGCGCGCTGGCAAGGGTTCTATGAGGAACTCGCGAACTCGCGCTACGCCGCGCTCTTGGCGTATGCCATAGCGCTCACTGGTCAACGCGCCACGGCCGAGGACTTGGTCCAAGAAGCTCTGGTGCGTGTATTCAGTTCGCCTCGGTCGTTAGTGTCTGCGGGCCACGCGGAGTCTTATGTGCGCCGGGCCATCGCTTCCATCTACATCGACGATGCCCGGAGGGCTTCCCTTCTTGACCGCACCGCCAAGCGGCTTGGGTGGGAAACAGACCCCGTCGTTGATGCCCCCGAACCTCCGGACGATGAGGTGGCAGCCGCATTGATGCAACTCAGTCCGCAAGTCCGCACGTGCGTGGTGTTGCGCTATTACGAAGACCTCACCACGGCACAGATCGCCGAACGCCTTGGACTGTCCAACGGCACCGTCAAGCGGTACCTGCATGAGGGTTCCGCGATGTTGAGAGACGGGCTGGGCGTGGAGCCTGACCCGGATGGCGGCGGCACTGTGGACGTGGTGGCGCATCGTGAAAGGAGGCGCTGATGCCTAGCCTTGCTCAGGCCCTCGTGGCCCACATTGATGAGCGGCAGCGCTCGCTTGAGACTGACGGGGTGCGTCCGTTGGACGGCACCGACCGCATCATTCGTCACAAGCGTCGTGTGCGCCAAGGCACCACAGCAGGTCTTGCCTTGTTGGCGGGAGGTGCGCTGGCCACGTCGGGTGTCTTGGCGGCCAAGCGTGCAGCAGACCAGGAGCCGGGAACTCACTACTTGCCTGAGGGCGGCGGCCTGGTCACGATGGACGCGGACGGGCCTGACCCCACGGTGCCCGAGCTCGCTTACAAGTGCGATGATCCGGCACCGGAGCCCCGCTTGGCAGACGACGGCTTTGAACTCTCCCTGAAGGCCAGCGACATCTACCAAAGTGGCATGGCTCTCAACCTGATTCTGGTGGATGCCAAAGTCACGAACACGAACGAGGAGCAGTTCCCCGCATACGTGCTGACTTCGTACCAAGTGATCGCTCAGGACGGCGTAGTGGTGGGGTACACCGAGCCCATGCCCATGAGCAACACCCTGCCCTTTACCCCTACTCGTACCGATCAGCCTGAACAGGTGCACATCTGGCCCTCGTGGGAGACCTGCACTGGAGGCCCAGTGGAGTACGGGGACTACGAGGTCTATGTCGTGTCGACCGTTGCGAACTCTCCGGAGATTGCGGCCCTGGCCTCGCTCAAGGGTGGCTACGGGCCGCCGGTGGCGTTTGTGCAGGATCCGCACCTCATCCCCACCGACTGGGAATGCAGCCACGACGTGATTGGCGGCATGGAGGCCACTGAAGCATTCAGTGCGTCACCCAGTCGCAAGGCGCCGTGCGTGGCTGGCAACCACCCCTTGGCACGCTGGGATCCCAACGAGCGCACCATCACCGTTGGCTATAGAGACAACCGTGTCTCGCGTGTGTTTACCACCACCCTGGTGAGCGAGCCCCTCACGTACACGGTGACGGACGGCTCCTTCAGGACTGGAGAGTATGTAGCACCGGACGCTCCCACGGTGGACTCGCACTCCCGTTGCGAGGCGGTGATTCCCGACTCCAACTGGGACAGCCTGCTGTACGTCTACGCCGGCAACTTCACGGGTGAGCGGCTCGCCGCCGGCGAGCGGCTAGACACGCGCGTGTGGGCCGAGTTTGGGCCGCAAGGAATCGAGGCCAGAAGCGCTGAAGTTTCGTTCCCTGAGCGATCGCGTATCTACTTCACGCAACTGCGCGAGGTGCGCGTAGGGGACAACCTCATTGGCTACGAGGACACCGTGGTGGGTTGGGCCTGGGTGTCAGTGGATCAAGGCCGCACCGTGGTGATTGGCCGTGCCACAGGCCCGACGCCGGTGGACCTGACCCTCCAGGGGGTCTCCTGGTGCGGCGGGGAACCCCCTGCAGGAGCGCTCAGGGCCACTGTGGTGGGCCCTGTGACCGTGGCCTCCGACGCGGGCATTCACGAGTTGCAGGCGTTCAGCATCTACCTGGGTGCGGCCACCAACTGACACGCCAGTGGCATGCCCCTAGGCCCGGTTGGCCCACTGAGAGTCCAGCGCCGGCTTCTCGATGAACTTCCAACTCAGGGTGGCCACCGCGTACGCCAACACCAAGACGGTGAGAGACATCCACATGAACCGCACCGGGTTATGCACGTATCCGTACACGAACTCGCCGTTGGTGAGGTAGACCATCAAATAGAGCAACAAGTAATGCCAGATGTAGATGCCGAACGAGACGGTGGCCGTGTACTTGAAGAAACGGTTGTCCAGCAGGCGGCCCACGACTCGTGAGTGCGCCATTCCCACTAGCGCCACCGCGGCGGCCATTGCGAGCATCGGGAAAAGGTAAGGCTGATTCTGGAAGTTGCCCATGAACTTGGGCTCCAGCGGGTGCGCGAGCGAGACGTAGACAACCATCCCCACTAACAACAGCCCGCCCGCGAGCGCAATCACATCAAAGCGCCACAAGCGCCTGCCATCGCGCAGTTGCCACCACACGATGACTCCAGCTGCAATCACGCCCACGCAGAAGTGCGCAAAGAATCCCACGGGATTGAAGTAGGGCATCCACTCCTTGCCGCCGCCAGTGATGCCGTACTGCCAGCCCTTGCCCTCATTGCCGGTCTGGAACACGGTGATGACGACTTGGTTGGCCACGATGACCAGCGCAAACACGCCAACCCAGAACCACACGGAGAACCGAAAGCCACGCCGCCCTAGCGCGAACATGCCGATCATCGCGAGGGGCATGAGGATGTAACTGAACACCTCGAGCGAGATGGACCACAGCGGCCCGTTGGTCTCGGTGGGGAAGAACGTCATCCAATGAAAGCCCGATGTAAAGGTGAAGCCTGCGATCAAGCGCCACAGTGCCTTGGGGGCGTCGGGAAAGAGCAACAGGCCCACGCTAAAACTGATGAGCAACGACGCCCAGTAGCCAGGAATGATGCGGGCGGCGCGGCGTCGGGCGTAATGGCCCATGCCAGGGCGGGGTGCCCCAGTGAGGTACGCGCGCCAAAACGGCAAGCTCAGCAACATCCCAGACAACACAAAGAAGATGGAGACGCCGAATGCGCCTTTCATCATCACTGCCTGGATGAACCACAGCCAGTCGGGCTGGTCGCCCATGCTGAGTCGCTGGAAGAGGTGAGAGAACACCACGCCAAGCGCGGCGAGCGCACGCATTCCGTCCGCGCCGGCAATGCGACTCGGGTGTTGTGCGCCGCCCGCGTCCTGGGTTGCGGGAGTGTCGGGCCGCTGTGTCTTCGTTGACGCCATAGCGGCAGGCTAGTGGAACGAGGGTCACACGCCTTGCGGTGCTTCGGTCACACCCCGGCCCTATGTTCAGACCATGCCTGAAAGTCAACGCGAGAGCGCCTCGCGACCGCTCTATGTCTTCCTCGATGAGTCGGGCAACTTCGACTTCTCGACCAAGGGCACCGACTACTTCATTGTGAGTGCTGTCATCACGTCAGACCCGCTCGCGGTCGCAACGCCGCTCACCCGCCTCAAGTACGAGTTGCTCGCTGAAGGCATGTCGGAAGTGCGGTTTCATGCCGCGGAGAACGCACAGCCGATACGGGACCGCGTGTACAACGTGATTAACGGTTCGCTAGCGGACGCCATGTCAAGTCACACGATGTACTTGGACAAGCACCTCGCGGCACCGGCCGTGCAGGATGAGGTGAAGATGATGGCGTTAATTGGCAAAGCCATGGCGCGTTGGCTCGAGTACAGGCTGGAGCCGATCGATGGACCCATCATCATTGCTTTCGACTCCGTGCTCACCCGTCGGCAACAGGCGGCATTCAAGTCAGAAGTGAAGCCAGTGCTCAAAGAACTTGGGCGCGGGTTTAACCTCACGTTCCAACCCGTCAAGGAGGAGCCATGTGGTCAGGTAGCTGACTACATCGCCTGGGCATGGAGTCGCCATTTTGAACGAGGCGACGGTAGGCCGCTCGCCCAGTTCAAGAACGTGCGTCAGAGTGACTTCAACCTGTTCAGGTGGGGCCACAAGCGCTACTACTAGCCGCAGAAAGTGACCAACCCGCCTGGTCTCCATAGAGACAGAGCCCAGGGGCTCTTGCTGGCGGGTTGGAACGTTTGATTCATGGTGACACACGGGTGAGACACCGGTCAATCGCCCCACCAGGCATCGGCAGCACCCGACACCCAACGATTCGCACGTCTGGCGCGTTCAAGCGCTAGACAAGAGCAGTAGGCGACAAGGAGAGTGAAGATGGGCGCGTGGACTGACCTCTTTGCGGAGGTTGCGCGCACGCGCTACTCGTCGCTCGTGGCGTATGGGGTCCTCCTCACGTCCAACCGGGCGGACGCCCAGGACTTGGTCCAGGACGCCATGGTCAAAGTGTTCTCGCGCGTACGCCCCCTCCCCAACGCCGCAGCCGCTGATCAGTACATCCGCAAAGCCATGTACACCCTCTACTTGGACGAGAACCGCAGGCGCTCCACTGCTCACAAGGCACGCGGCGCCTTGGTGGACCGCGAGCATGAGCCCGATGCCGCGGACACCGTTGCCGCTGGTACGGACGTGCGCGCCGCATTGGCCTTGCTCTCGCCGCAAGAGCGTGCGTGTGTGGTGTTGAGGTACTTCGATGACTACACCGTGCCGCGCATCTCGCAGGAGCTAGGCCTAGCCGAAGGCACCGTCAAGCGCTATCTGAGCGACGCGCAAGCCAAGTTGGGCAACGAACTCGCCCCGGGCCACTCGCGCACAGAACGCATCCCCGTTGTCCCACCTCAAGGAGGCACCCATGCCTGAACTGTCTGATGCCTTGCATGAGCTGTACGAGGAAGAGGCCCGGTCCTTCACCACTCCGCCGCGCGGGCTCAATGTCCTCACCGCGCAAGCAAGGGGGGCTCGACGCCGGAGTGTGCTCAAGGCCTCGGCGTTGAGCGCCGTGGGTGTCGCCGCAGTAGGCGGACTGGTGGCGGGTTCGCTGCAGTTGTTCGGCGGTGCCCAGCCCATTGCTCCCGCCACCCAGGCATCGGTAACGCCCGATGCCGCGCCGCTAGTCCTGTGGGATCCGTGGTCGGCGGTGGATGAGGCAACCGCCGGGTTCACGCTTCCCCAATGCGGCGACCCGTTTGCGCCGGATCCTGTGGACGTGGCGGGGATATTGCCCGCGCCCGCGGCCGTGGTGGAAGGCGATGGCGACGGCAACGCGATGGGAATTTGGGTGGCCGACGGTTACACCGCTACGGACGATGCCCCTGGCGAGTTCTTGGCCATCCAAGCGTCGTTCGTCTTCACCCAGGATGGCGTGGTGGTGGGTACTAGTACGTTCGAGGCGGGCAACCTCGATCTCTACCGAAAGGGTCTGTCGCCCAGCAGCGGCACTCTCTTGATGGGCCTCAGTCACTGTGAAACTCGGGCGCAGTGGGAGACGGAGTTTGCCGAGGCGTATGACAACTACGCAGAGTTGGACCCGGCGGCTCAGGCCGAACTCGACGCGCGCAACGCCGAGTTCCACGAGACGCGCGCTGGTCTTCCGCACGGCGAGTACTTGGTGTACCAAGTCACTCCCATCATCTTTGGTGAGCATCTTGCCGTGGCCAAGCAGGTCAAGGCGATGGGCGTGAGATCCCTAGGCCAGGTGTACTCAGACCCTGGCAGCACCGTGCTCGCCAAGGATCCGCTGATTGCCGCGTACTGCGTGCCGGGAGAAGACAATGGCTTTGGTGGCACCCCGGACCCGGCGTGCACCCCGCCTCTCGACGTCCTCCAAATGCTGCTGACCTTCACCGTGCGTGAGGACTCGGTGGTCGATGTCCCCTCGGGCGTGGCAGTGAGCGCCCCCGTGAGAGTGACGTTCCCGTAGCGTCGGCTAGCCGCCGCTCTTGCGGCGGAACTCCTTGTGTCCGTGCGCGGACCCATCCCCGCCGAGGCCGCGGCCGGCGCTTGCGGTGCCGGATGCAGGGTTGGTGTGCTGGCCGTCGTTGCCCACCGTGTCCGCCATGACGGCTTGAGCATCGCCGTCCTTGATGGCCTTGAGAAATGCCTGCGCGGGTTCGTCGCGGAGCATCTTGGCCATCTTGCCGTTGTGGAAGATCACTACCTCGCCGTTGGTGCGAGTGGCGTACTTGTATGCGTCGGCTTTCATAGGTACATCGTCACACGTCTGGCGGGCCTGCGCCCACCGCCCGAATCCAATCCGCTCCGCTCCGCCCCGCCCCGCTCCGCTCCGCCCCGCTCCGCCCGAATGTGTTACTGGCGCTCACCCAGCGAAGCTGCAAGCCTCCTATGTGTCACTGACGCGCACAATTCCGTGCGGAGCGGGCCAACCGGCCCGGGGCGCCCCGCTCCGCTCCGCCCGAATGTGTCACTGGCGCTCACCCAGCGAAGCTGCGAGCCTCCTATGTGTCACTGACGCGCACAATTCCGTGCGGAGCGGGCCAACCGGCCCCCGGAGCGGGCCAACCGGCCCGGGGCGGCACGACGCCGAGCCCGCGCGACGCTCGTCACGGGCCACCGCTAGCCTGGTGGAGGTCCCGGGTCCCGGGTGCCAGGTGTGCAGAGGAGAGCCATGGCCAACGTTGCCGACAGCCACGACATGATCCGTGTGCAAGGCGCACGTGAGAACAACCTCAAGAACGTCAGCGTGGATCTGCCCAAACGGCGCTTGACGGTATTCACAGGCGTGTCGGGTAGCGGCAAGAGCTCCCTGGTGTTCGGCACCGTCGCGGCCGAGTCCCAGCGCATGATCAACGAGACGTACAGCGCGTTCTTGCAAGGCTTCATGCCGTCGCTGGCGCGGCCAGACGTGGACCACCTTGAGGGCCTCACTACCGCGATCATCGTGGATCAAGAGCGCATGGGAGCCAACTCGCGCTCCACGGTCGGCACCGCCACGGACGCCAACGCCATGCTGCGCATCCTGTTCAGCCGGCTTGGCGACCCACACATCGGCTCTCCTAATGCGTTCTCCTTCAACGTGCCCACCGTGACTGGCTCCGGCGCCGTCAAGACCAACGACGGCAAAGCCGAGAAGCGCACCTTCACCCAGCTGGGCGGCATGTGCCCCCGATGCGAGGGCATGGGCAACGTCAACGACATCGACCTGGCGCAGCTGTTTGACGAGAACAAGTCGCTCAATGACGGCGCCATCACGGTGCCCGGCTACACGGCCGACGGCTGGTACGTGCGCATCTTTGGCGCCGTGGTTCCCATGGACGTGCCCATCAAAGACTTCACCGCCAAGCAGCGCGAGGACTTCCTTTACGCCAGCCCACGCAAGATCAAGCTTGAGAACATCAACATGACGTACGAGGGCCTGGTGCCCAAGATCCAGAAGTCATTCCTGTCTAAGGACGTGGAAGCCATGCAACCGCACGTGCGGGCCTTCGTGGAGCGGGCAGTGACGTTCACCACGTGCCCCGAGTGCGAAGGCACTCGCCTCAACGCACCGGCGCGATCTTCCAAGATCAACGGCATCAGCATCGCCGATGCCTGTGCCATGCAGATCAACGAGCTCGCGGTATGGCTGGCTGGAGTCAAAGACCCATCGGTGGGTCCACTGGTGGCCGGGCTGCAGCATCTCTTGGATTCGTTCGTCGAGATTGGCTTGGGGTATCTCTCACTAGACCGGCCTTCAGGAACGTTGTCAGGCGGTGAGGCGCAGCGCACCAAGATGATCCGGCACTTGGGTTCCTCCTTGACGGACGTGACGTACGTATTCGATGAGCCCACCATCGGGCTGCATCCGCATGACATCCAGCGCATGAACGATCTTCTGCTGCGCTTGCGCGACAAGGGCAACACCGTGCTTGTGGTGGAGCACAAGCCGGAGGCCATTGCCATTGCGGACCATGTCGTTGACCTGGGCCCCGGAGCGGGCAGCGCCGGAGGGACAATTTGCTTTGAGGGCACCGTGGAAGGTCTGAGGGCCAGCGGCACGCTTACCGGCCGCCACCTCGACGACCGGGCTTCGCTCAAAGACACGGTAAGGACCCCCTCGGGAAAGCTGGAGATCCGGGGTGCGAATGCGCACAACTTGCAGAACGTGGACGTAGACATCCCGCTGGGCGTGCTGGTGGTGGTGACGGGCGTAGCAGGTTCTGGCAAGAGCTCGCTGGTGCATGCGTCCTTGCCGCCGGGAGCGGGCGTCGTCTCGGTGGACCAGACCGGCATCCGTGGGTCTCGACGATCCAACCCCGCCACCTACACCGGCCTGCTAGAGCCCATCCGCAAGGCATTCGCCACCAAGAACGGCGTCAAGCCCGCGCTGTTTAGCGCCAACTCCGAGGGCGCGTGCCCTGTGTGCAACGGCAACGGTGTGATCTTCACGGACCTGGGGCCCATGGCCACGGTGGCTTCCCCTTGCGTGGAGTGTGAAGGCAAGCGGTTCCAGGCCTCCGTCTTGGAGTACACCTTGGGTGGCAAGAACATTGCCGAGGTACTGGCAATGTCTGTCACCGAGGCTGCCGCTTTCTTTAGCGAAGGCGAGGCCAAGACTCCTGCGGCGCACGCGATCCTGGAACGTTTGGAAGACGTGGGCTTGGGGTACTTGAGCCTGGGCCAACCTCTCACCACTTTGTCCGGTGGGGAGCGCCAGCGCCTCAAGTTGGCCGTGCACATGGCGGAGAAGGGCGGCATCTACGTGTTGGACGAGCCCACCACGGGCCTGCATTTGGCTGATGTGGAGCACTTGCTGGGCCTGCTGGACCGGCTCGTGGACTCTGGCAAATCGGTCATCGTCATCGAGCATCACCAAGCGGTGATGGCGCACGCGGACTGGATCATCGACTTGGGCCCGGGCGCGGGCCACGACGGCGGGCGCGTTGTCTTTGAGGGCACCCCCGCGGGGCTGGTGGCCAAGAAGGCCGGCCTCACCGGCCAGCACCTCGCTCAGTACGTGGGCCAGTGACGCCACACGAATAGGCACATTCCCCACTGTCGCAGCCCGGGCATCGGCGCCAAGAATGGCGTGAGAAGCCAAGCAGGGTGCGGGCTTTCAGGAGGGGTTCCCGTGTTTACTCAACGGTTCAAAGCTTTGCTGCCCATGGTGGCGATTGCGTCCATCGTGTCGCTGGGCCTGACAGCGTGCGGTGAGAAGAAAGAGGACGACGCCGCGGCGGAGACCGTCAATGAAGCGCCCGCCGTGGACGCGGGCAACGACGGCGGCGACTCGGACTCCGACGGAGCGGTGACGGGAACGCTGTTTCCGGGCACCGGGGCGTACGTCATCGGCACCGACATTCCGCTGGGCGGCTTTCAGATTCTGGGCGAACCCACCTCGCAGCCGGCCGGTTGCGAGTGGTCCATCGTAGACACCGACGGCTCGGTCCTCGCCGAGAATCAGGGAATCTACGTGTTCCTCACCGACGTGGAGGAGGCAGCCACGTTCATCACGAGCGGTTGCGGTGACTGGGAGCAGTTCGAGTAAGTGGTTCCTGGGTGCGCCCGCAACTTCGCGCCGGAATGTGTCACTCATGCGCACCCGCGGGCGTTCCTTGCTCCCCATGTGTCACTCATGCCGACTAATCGGCGCGGGGCGGCACCCACGCGGGGCGGCACCCACGCGGGGCGGCACCAATGCGGGGCGGCACCAACGGGGCCGACGCCCACACCAGCACCGCGAGCACCGCGCACCCCGCGCACCCCGCGCACCAAGTGGTCATAGGCCCTTGGTCCTGTCTAGGCTGACCGCATGGTCAACGATGTCCAGCCCCCGTCAGCACCCCACCACACCACGCTCGAAAACCTCCACACCGAGCGCCGCACCTTCCCGCCGCTAGTCCACTTCGCGGCCAACGCCAACGCCACCGCGGATGAGTACGACAAAGCCGCCGCCGACCGCCTTGGCTATTGGGCGGACCAAGCACGCCAGCTCGCGTGGCACACGCCCTTCACCGAAACCTTGGACTGGTCCGATGCCCCGGTCGCCAGATGGTTCGCGGACGGCACGCTCAACGCGTGTGACAACGCCGTGGACCGCCACGTGCGCGAAGGTCGCGGTGACCGCGTAGCGTTCCACTTTGAAGGCGAGCCAGGCGACACCCAAACGCTCACCTACAACGATCTGCATGACCGGGTGCAGCGCGCCGCCAACGGACTGCTCAGCCTGGGCATCGGCAAGGGCGATCGCGTCGCCATCTACTTGCCACAGATTCCCGAGGCCGTGATCTCCATGCTCGCGTGCGCGCGCATCGGCGCTGTCCACTCGGTGGTGTTCGGTGGATTCAGCGCTGAAAGCCTGCGCCAGCGCATTGACGATGCCGAGGCCAAGCTGGTCATCACCGCCGACGGTGGCAACAGGCGGGGGGCGCACCTCGCCCTGAAACCGCTCGTGGATGAGTCGCTCGCGCCGAGCGCCAACCACCCCGCCCCAGCGGAGACCGTCACACACGTGCTCACCGTGCGCCGCACCGGTCAGGACACCGCCTGGGTGCCGGGCCGAGACGTGTGGTGGCACGACGTGGTGGACACCCAGGAGCCGAGCCACGAGCCGGAGTGGGTAGAGGCGGAGCACCCCCTGTTCATCCTCTACACCTCAGGCACCACGGGTAAGCCCAAGGGCCTGTTCCACACCACGGGCGGCTACCTCACTGGGGTAGCGTCCTCGCATCGCATGGTCTTCGACATCAAGCCGGAGACCGACGTCTATTGGTGCACCGCAGATGTGGGCTGGGTGACCGGCCACTCGTACATCGTCTACGGGCCGCTCATCAACGGCACCACCCAGGTGCTCTACGAGGGCACCCCCAACACCCCACACGAGGGCCGTTGGTGGGAGATCATCCAGAAGTACAAGGTGACCATCCTGTACACCGCACCCACTGCGATTCGCACGTTCATGAAGTGGGGTGAGGCGATTCCGGACCAGTTTGACCTGGGCTCGTTGCGCTTGCTCGGTAGCGTGGGTGAGCCCATCAATCCCGAAGCCTGGATGTGGTACCGCCGCGTCATCGGCGGCAACCGTTGCCCCGTGGTGGACACGTGGTGGCAGACCGAGACCGGCTCCATCCTCATCTCGCCCCTGCCGGGAGTGACCGCCACCAAGCCGGGCTCGGCGCAAACTCCGCTTCCTGGCATCGTCGCGGATGTGGTGGACGACCAAGGGCGCTCCGTCTCCAACGGCGAGGGCGGCTACTTGGTCCTACGTGAGCCGTGGCCGTCCATGCTGCGCGGCATCTGGGGCGACCACCACCGTTACGTCAGCACGTATTGGAACCACTTTGACGGCATGTACTTTGCGGGTGACGGCGCCAAGAAGGACGTTGACGGCGACATTTGGCTTCTGGGCCGCGTGGACGACGTGATGAACGTCTCCGGCCACCGCTTGTCCACCACTGAGATCGAGCACGCGCTGGTGTCACACCCGTGGGTGGCGGAAGCCGCCGTGGTTGGCGCTAAGGATGACACCACCGGTCAAGCGGTGGTCGCCTTTGTCATCATCAAGTCCGATGCCGTGGACTTGGCCCAGGGTGGCCACGAGATTGCGGTGGCGTTGCGTGCGCATGTGGCCAAGGAGATTGGTGCGCTCGCCAAGCCGCGCACCATCTTGGTGGTGAGCGAGGTCCCCAAGACCCGTTCCGGCAAGATCATGCGCCGCTTGCTGCGAGACGTTGCCGAGCATCGTCCCGTGGGTGATGTGACGACGCTCGCGGACTCCACGGTCATGGATGCGATCAAGTCCGGGCTGGACTCAGGCAAAGCCGACGAGGACTAGCCGGCTTGCGCCGGTCTCACTCCGGTCCTAGGTGATGGCCTCAAGCATTGACGGCCAAAAATGCCAAACGCGACAATCCACCCATGACTGCCGCCCGTGGGTTGTCACACGTCGTTGCTGGCTTGGTTGCCGCGGGCCTACTCGCCGGTTGCTCCTCGGGGCCTCAAGAGGATGCGGAAGCCATCAACCTCATCTCACGCGAGTGTGCGGCTGACGCCCTCGCCGGTGACGGGCACCTGCCGTTCCAATGTGCGCAAGCGCGAATCGACTGGACGTTCCACAAGCAAGGCGTGGCCTCGTGGCAGCGCACGTATTACTTCTCCGCCGACGCCATACTCGGCGATGCGGCGGAGGAGGAAGGTCTCACTCGCCATGAAGTCTTCACCGTCATCAAAGACGGGTACCACGCCGAGACGGCCGAGTTGCCTGACCTGTATGCCGACGGCACTTTGGACACCTACGCACCAGGCGCGTATCAGATGAGCTGGACGGTCCCTGGAAGAATCGTGGACACCAACGGCACGGTCAGCGGCAACACCGTCACGTGGGATGCCTCCAAAGAGAGCCGTTTCTACGCCCGCTTTGAAGGCATGGACCAGAAGTTCTTGGACGAACTGCCCGTGTTCGGCTAGGCCGTCCCGCACGGTCTCACACCAGTCCCAAGGTGCCGCAGACTCGTTGACGAGCCCTCATGCCCCCACCAGAATCGGCGCTTGGACGTGGCCGCCCGAGGGCTCTCGGTTGTTGCTACCAGAGCACTCGCGGCACTTCATCCCGCAAGCGTGCACACGCGTATGCGGCGGGGGGCGCCGCGTACGCGCGGCGGCTGGAGCCTGGCGTCAGGCGGGCCCCGGGACCACGTTCCAGTGCGGCGCCGTTGTGGTGACCAGCGCCCCGGCCAAGCGGCGGCTTGCTACGTGGCGGCGGCTTTGCGCACGCGCCGATGCCTATCCACTCCCGCCACCACGCCTAGCGTGAACACAGCAACACACACCCCGCCCAACACGTCGGTGAGGAAGTGGTAGCCCAAGTACAGCCGCGAACCACCGACAAGAAGCGTGAGCAACAGGGCACCTACCGCCCAGCCCACCAAAGTGCGAGCGTGACGGTCGCCGCGCCAAGCAAGGTATCCGGTCACGAGCACCAGCGTTGCAGCACCGATGGTGTGCCCCGACGGGAACGAGAATGATTCCTCCACGCCGGGCACGCTTTGGAAGTCCTCGAGCGGCCGCGGGCGGTCGTAGAAGTTCTTGAGGATCAGGCCCAACACGGTCGCAAGAGCCAAAGCGCCTAGGACCAGCATCGGCTCCCACCACGCACCGGTCACGCGCCACCACACCAGTCCCGCCACTATGAGGGCAATGGGGAGAATCACCGGCCCAAAGGTATTGGTCACTCCCGTGAGGAAGGCAGTGACCCCAGGAGTGCGGATGGAGTGGAACCACTCCAGCAACGGTTCATCCACCAGATAGACGTCCTCTTGCTCCACCACCCACTCGGCAACGCCGATGAACGCCCACAAACCAGCCGCCATGAGCACGATGCCCGGCCACCACGCGCGCAACCACAAGGGCGCACGCTGGAGCAGCTCCGCAGGCCGGGGCAGGTCCATGGTCACGCCGTCCCTGCGGCAAACGCGATGCCTGGTTGGGCGGTCCTGACGTTCACCTCTGTGTCCGGTGCGAACACATGCCGGCCCAGCACGCGTGCCTCAATGGGCTGCTCTAGGCCTGGGACGTCCAAGGTGACTACGGCATCGTGCCCAAAAAAAGCAACATGCCTGACCAGCGCCGGAGTGCCCCCACGGGGCGCGCCCTTGAGCGGCTCAATCACGAGTTGCTCAGGCCTGACGACTAGCTCGACTGCGTCGCCCTTGCGCGCCACCACACCGGTGCCCAATGCGGCGGGCACAGTGCCCAAGGCGCACGTGACGGCATCGCCCGTCCACGTGCCGTCTACCACCACGGCGCCGCCTACAAACTGCGCGAGCCAACTCGAGATGGGGTTGTCGTAGATCTCCGCTGGGGTGCCTGCTTGCACCACGCGGCCTTCATCAAGCACCACCACGGTGTCCGCCATGGACAGCGCCTCGTCCTGGTCATGCGTGACAAGCACGGCGGTGGTCTTGCTCATGCGCAGCACTTGGCGCACGTGGGCGCGCACCTCCCCGCGCAACGAGGCGTCAAGCGCTGAGAACGGTTCGTCCAGCAAGATCACATCCGGCGAGGTAGCAAGTGCTCGAGCGAGCGCCACCCGATGTCGCTGGCCGCCGGAAAGTTCCCCGGGCATGCGCTGAGCCAGGTCGGCCAGCCCCACCATCTCCAACAACTCCCAGGGACGTTCTCCTTGACGCTCGCCCCGCGGCAAACCAAAGCTCACATTGGCGAGCACGTTGAGGTGAGGGAAGAGCGCCGCATCTTGAGGCACCAGACCAATACGCCGACGCTCCGGCGGGGTGGCCGTGCGAGGTCCGGTCAACACCTTGCCGCCCACCACAATGGCACCCTCCAAAGGGGAGTGCAGGCCAGCGATGACACGCAGCAATGTGGACTTGCCGGAGCCGGAGGGGCCCAGCACCGCCGCGAGGGTGCCGGAGGCGATGGTCATGCTCACCCCGTGCAACACGGGCGCACCGCCGTACGCGGCCACCACCTTGCGCACTTGAAGTTCGCTCACTCCACACCCTCCATGGACCTGCTCTGGGCGAATGCATCCCGCGTCAACAAGTACGCGGGAATGGCCGCAATCGCAATGAGCGCCAACGCGTACGGCGCGGCCGCCGCGTACGCGGAAGTCTCGGTGAGGCGCCACAACGACGTGGCAAGGGTATCCGTGCCGGTGGGTCGCAACAGCAACGTAGCGGGCAGTTCCTTCATGGCGGTCAAGGCCACCAAGAGCACTCCCGCGCCGATTCCGGGCCAGGCGATACGGGCAGTGACCCGTGCCCACACATGCGGCACCGAGTCTCCCAAAGACCGCGCCACGTCTTCTAGGCCGGGCTCCACTTGGTCCACGCTTGAGCGCACCGCGCCTACAGCTTTGGGCAGGAACAGCACTCCGTACGCAAAGGCAAGCAACCACACCGATTGATACAGGGGCCGCACCGCATTGAGCGCGAAGAACACTAGCGACAGGCCCACCACGATTCCCGGCAACGCAAGCCCTATGTAACTCACAGACTCCAATGCACTGCTCACACGGGAGCGGTAGCGCGAGGCCAGCAAACCGATGGGCAAGGCAAGCACGAGGGCCACTGCGGCGCCAGCCGCGCCTAAGCCCAAGGTGGCGAGGGCATCGGCCAGGACATCGGGCGCCGATGCCGTAGTCCCCTGAGCCGAACGCCCGGTGAGGTAGCGGAGCAACGCCGCGATGGGCACGCCCACTGCAGCCGCCGTCACTACCGCCAGCCCGCCATGCGCTAACCAGGCCCAGTGCCCAAGCACCACGGGCACTCGAGGAGCGCGCGCGGCCACAGTAGATCCGGTGCGCGTCTGCGCCCCGCGCAACCGCCGTTCGGCAACCACCAGCACGATGCCCATGAGTGCGAGCACCACGGACAAAGCGGCTGCCAAAGACCTGTCGAACTGGCTCGTGAACGCGGAGTGGATGGCCCACGTGAAGGCTTCAAGACGCATCAGCGCCACAGCGCCAAAGTCACTGAGCACGTAGAGCGCCACCAAGAGCGAGCCTGCGAGTGCTGCGGGGCGAATCTGCGGCCACGTCGCCTGAAAGAACGCGCGTGCCCGTGAGCGACCCAGCGTGCGCGCCACGTCCTCAAGGGACGCGTTGGACAAGCGCAACGCGGCAAGCGTGGGCAGCGTCACGAGCGGGAAGTTGCACAGCGTGAGCACCAAGAATGAGCCCCAGAACCCGCGGACAGGCGTGAGCGCAATCCAACCGAAAGCGGCCACATAGGACGGGATGGCAAGAGGCACCGTGGTGGCGATCACCCACAGCTTGCGGCCAGAAAGAGTGGTCGCCCCCAAGAGCCATGCGATGGCGACACCCAACAACAGGCTCGCGGCCGCCACGGCCACCACCAGCCCAACGGTGTTGCCAGCGAGTTCAGCGGTACGCGCCCTAAACAGCGACTTCGTCACCACGGCGCGGTCAGCGCCCAGCACGCGAACCAGCAAGTAGACCAAGGGAATCGCGGCCAGGCCCGCGGCCACGGCAGCGGAAACGGTCAACACCCAGCGCGCCACAGGAGCAGAACGACGGGGGCTGAGAGCGTCACTCTCAGCCCCCGTCGCTGCTGCTGTGGGAACCGCTGTCACACGCCTTGTGCTCCTAGAGAAGTCCCACCTCGGCCAAGAGGGCCGTGGTTGCGCTCAACGTGTCCAGGTCAGAGAGATCCAGTTCCGGGTTGGTCAACGATGCCAGTTCCGGCAGGGCCTCGGGCGCGTTCACGCTGGGGTTAAGGGGATATTCGAAGGTCTTGTCCACAAAGTACTGTTGCCCCGCTGGCGAGACAAGGTAAGCCAAGAACGCCACGGCATCGGCGTCATTGGCAGCGCCCTTGAGCAATCCAGCACCCGTGACATTGACGATGCCGCCGGCGTCACCTGCTTGAGGGAAGGACAGCTTGGCGTTCATGTTGTCGGCGCCCAGCTCGGCGGCCGCGCGGAACCAGTAGTAGTGGTTGATGAGACCCAACTGGATCTCCCCTGCCTGCACGGCGTCGAGGATGGGGACGTTGCTCGAGTAGATCTTGACGTCGTTGGCCTTCATCGCCTGGAGCCACTCGCGAGCGGCATCCTCGCCTTCCAGCACGCGCAGCGCCGTCACAAAGGACTGGAACGAGGCGTTGGTGGGGGCGATGCCTACCTTGCCCTTCCACTGCGGGTCGGTGAGTTCCAGCACCGAGGTGGGCACGTCCTCCGCGCCAAGCGTGGAACTGTCGTAGGCGATCACGCGAGCGCGACCGGTGACGCCCACCCACGAACCATCGGTAGAGGTGAAGCTGGGGATGACTGCATTGGCGATGTCGGCCGGCACGGTGGTGAACAAGCCTTGCTTGGCCACGGCACCCAGGGCGCCCGCGTCTTGAGAGAGGAACACGTCGGCAGGAGTGGCGTTGCCCTCTTCTTGGAGCAAGGCGGCCAGTTCGGTGGTGCCTGCGTAGCGCGCCTCCACGGCGATGCCCGTCTCAGCGGTGAAGGCGTCGATGAGCGGTTGGATGAGCCCCTCGTCGCGGCCGCTATAGAGCACGAAGGTGCCGTCGGATTCCAGGGCTGGGGCGGCCGATGCCGTGGCGGAGGCGGCTGGCGAAGATGAGCCAGTCTCAGCGGAAGTGGAGCAGCCAGCGAGGGCGATTGCTGCAATAACGGTGAGGGCACTGAGGGCGCGGGAACGAGTCACGGGAGTCTTTCTGAGGGTGCCGAAAGGTACGCAGGGATACTAATGGTGATTTACGCAACAGGTCAATTGCGTAATTGCTCGCCCGGTGGCCGCGCTACCGTAGCCCGATGGATAGCGCACCCCCGAGCCTGGTGGACACGGGGCCCGAGGCATTCAACCCGCACCGCCTCCATTGGGAAGACCTGCCCCCACACGTCCACGCCCTCATCGCGGAGCGCGCGGGCGCTGAAATCACCGCCGCGACGAGCGTGACTCAAGGCTTTAGCCCTGGCTTTGCTGGCGTCGTGTCTCTTGCCGACGGCGGCCGCCTCTTTGTCAAAGCTGTGAGCGCGCATCCCAATGCACAGGCCCGCGAGCTTGCTGACTTTGAGGTGCACGCCAATGCAGTGCTCACTGCGGAAGTGCCGGCTCCCCCGCTGGTGTGGTCCCACCTGGATCAATGGGCGGTGCTGGCGTTCGAGGCACTCGAAGGCGCCTCCCCGGCGTTGCCGTGGACGCCCGCCGCGTTGCGCGCGGCCCTAGCCGCCGTGGATCGCCTCGCAGCGCAGCGACCACGCCCGCACACCACTGTGCCGCCCATCGCGGAAAAGCACGCGGACTTGTTCGTCAACTGGGCCACGTACGCCGCGCGCACCGGTGTGGAGCGCGAGCAACGCCTTTCCGCACTGGGCCGCTACGGCCCCTGGGTGGAGCGCCACCTTGACCTCTTGGTGGAGTGGGAGTCGCAGGGGCCCGACGCTTGCTCCGGTGATCGCTTGGCTCACTGTGACCTGCGCGCAGACAACATGGTGCTCACTGGGGAAAAGGTCTGGATTGTGGACTGGCCTCATGCTGCGCTCGCAGCCCCATGGCTTGACCTGGTGGGTCTGTTGCCGAGCATCCAGATGCAAGGCGGCGGCTCTGCGCATCAGCTCTTTGCGGAGCATCCACTCAGCGAGCGCACAGACCCGCGTGCGGTGCGCGCAGGAGTGGCCTCACTCGCTGGCTATTTCATGGTCAACGCCCTAGAGCCACCGCCGCCGAGCATCCCTACCCTGCGCGCGTTCCAGTGGGGCCAAGGGGTTGCAGCTGTGGAGTGGCTCGCGGCTCTTGAACCCACGCTCACCGACCTGCCTTAAGGCGGGGTCGCCAGGCACGCTCAGTCATGCCACGATTGGAGTATGTCCGACAGCGCTGAGACTACTCTGCCGGCGCACGCCTCCAGCGCCCCCGCCACAGACGGCGGCGACGCTTCCGTGCGCCCCGCGGCCGTGGCATCGGCGTTGAAAGAAGCGACACTGGCGGCGGAGCAAGCCTCAGACGAGACCTTCAATGTGCCGCAAGTGGGTCCAGAGGGCACTCCTGAAGAAGAGCCGCTGGCCGAGAATCGCTACCTGGACCGGGAGCTTTCGTGGCTAGCGTTCAACGAGCGCGTGCTGGAATTGGCCGAAGACCCCGCGACTCCGCTGTTGGAGCGCGCACGCTTCTTGGCCATTTTTGCGTCCAACCTGGACGAGTTCTTCATGGTGCGGGTGGCAGGCCTCAAGCGTCGAATCGCTGCCGGTTTTGCCGTGCCGAGCGCCACGGGCATGAGCCCCACCCGCTTGGTGGAGGCGCTGACCGAGCGAGCGCACGTGCTCATGGACCGTCATGCTGACGTGTTTGAGCAAGTGGTGCGGCCTGCGCTCGCGGATGAGGGAATCCATATCGTCCGCTACGAGGAGTTGGGGCAGGCGGAGCAAGACCGATTGCGCAAGCTGTTCCGCTCCGACATCTTCCCGGTGCTTACGCCGCTTGCCGTAGACCCCGCGCACCCCTTCCCGTATATCTCGGGACTGTCCCTCAACCTCGCGGTCCAAATCCAGGATCCGGACACGCAGAAGGACTACTTTGCCCGCGTGAAGGTCCCCGAGACCTTGCCCCGATTCCTGTCTGTGGATGTGGAGGGCCGCGCCTCGCAAGTGACGGATGCTTCCGCACTGTCCGACGAGCCGCGCAGCTTTGTGCCCATTGAGGCCGTGATCGGCGCGCACCTGGACTACCTCTTCCCAGGCATGGATGTCACCGGCCACTTCACGTTCCGCGTCACCCGCAACGAGGACGTGGAGGTGGAAGAGGACGACGCCGAGAATCTCCTCAAAGCCATGGAAAAGGAACTCTTGCGGCGCCGCTTTGGGCCCGCCGTGCGCTTAGAGGTGGCCGAGGACCTCTCGCCCACCATCCGCGAGTTCCTTGTCCGCGAGCTGGGCATTACTGAAAGCGACGTGTTCCACTTGCCGGCGCCGCTGGACCTGCGTGGCCTCGATGTCATTGCAGACCTTGACCGTCCCGCGCTGCAATACCCGGCGTTCAGGCCCACCACTCACCACCAACTGGCGCCCGTAGAGACAGCCGAGCAGGCCAACGTCTTTGACGCCATCACCCGCGGTGACGTGTTGCTCCACCACCCGTATGACAGCTTCTCCACCTCGGTGCAGGCGTTCTTGGCGCAAGCCGCCACCGACCCCCGCGTGTTGGCCATCAAGCAGACCTTGTACCGTACGTCCGGCGACTCGCCCATCGTCGATGCCTTGATTGAGGCAGCGCGCAACGGTAAGCAGGTGCTGGCGCTCGTGGAGATCAAGGCGCGCTTTGATGAGCAGCGCAACATCTCGTGGGCACGCAAACTTGAAGAGGCTGGCGTGCACGTGGTGTACGGCCTTGTGGGGCTCAAGACCCACTGCAAGCTTTCGCTCATCGTGCGCCAAGAGGAGGACGGACTGCAACGCTACTGCCACATCGGCACGGGCAACTACCACCCCCGCACCGCGCGCACCTACGAGGACTACGGACTGCTCACCAAGGATCCCGATGTGGGCGCAGACCTCACCAAACTGTTCAACCAACTCTCGGGCTACGCACCCAAGGCCAAGTTCCGTCGCTTGCTGGTGGCGCCTATGTCGGTGCGCAAGGGACTTATCGAGCACATTGAGGCGGAGGCAACGCGGGCGCGCAAGGGAAAGCCCGCCTGGATCAAGATCAAAGTCAACTCCGTGGTGGACGAGCGCACCATTGACGCCCTCTACCGCGCCTCACAGGCTGGGGTGAAGGTGGACATGGTCGTACGCGGCATCTGCGCATTG
Source organism: Actinomycetales bacterium (assembly GCA_044507265.1). Taxonomy (GTDB): domain Bacteria; phylum Actinomycetota; class Actinomycetes; order Actinomycetales; family Demequinaceae; genus Demequina. The sequence goes on from JBIQJT010000004.1 coordinate 130,038, forward strand.
CGCCCTGGCGTGCCCGGCCTGTCCGAAAACATCCGCGTGCGTTCCATCCTGGGCCGCTTTTTGGAGCACTCGCGCATCTACGCGTTCAGTGGCGGCGGCGACCCGCTGGTGTACATCGGCTCCTCGGACCTGATGCACCGAAACCTTGACCGCCGCATCGAGGCCCTCATCAGCATTGCCGTGGATGACCAGAAGGAAGCGCTGATTGAGAACATTGATCTGGCCATGAGCGACGAGTACGCGAGTTGGGTGTTGGGGGAGGACGGCACGTGGACGCGCCGCTGCACTGATGCCGCGGGTGAGCCACTCAATGACCTCCAAGCCACGTATATCCTGCGCCAACCCAAGCGCAGGACCCAGAAAAGTAGGGCCCAAGGCAAGTGAGGCGGTATCCACCTGGCACCGTGCTCGCCGCCGGCGCCCTGGTGTGGCGCGTGCGAGACGGTCAGCTTCAAGTCTTGGCGGTGCACCGGCCGCGCTATGACGACTGGTCTTGGCCTAAAGGCAAGGTGGACAAAGGCGAGACAATGCCTGCGTGCGCGGTGCGCGAGGTGGCCGAGGAGACTGGCAAAGACGTCATCTTGGGAGTGCCACTTCCTGGACTCACGTATCCCGTCAACGGCCGCACCAAGGTGGTCCAGTACTGGGCTGCGCAAGTGGCCGAGCCCGAGTCCAAGGCAGTCGTCGCCCGCCCACGTATTCTGACAGCCGCCAAGGCTGAGGTGGACAAGTCCAAATGGCTCACCGTGGAGCAGGCGCGCGAGCGCATCACGTTCTCCGACGATCTACGGCCGCTGGACCACTTGGTGGAGCTGTACCAGGCCGGGCGGCTCGAGACAGTTGCCGTGGTCATTGCTCGTCATGCACGCGCCAAGCGCCGCAAAGCGTGGTTTGGCACGGACGATGCCAGACCGCTCAGCAAGGCGGGTGTGCTGCGCGCGGGTCAGTTGGTGCAGTTGTTCTCCGCGTTTGGCGCGGTGCGCATCGATTCTTCGCCTGCTGAACGATGCGTCGCCACGGTGAAGCCCTACGCCGCCGCTGCTGGACTCAAGATCAAGAAGTACTCCAACCTCACCGAAGGCGCTCACGAGCAAAGCCCGGTGGGCACGGGAGACCTCATCACCTCGGTTCTTGGCAAGCGCAATAGCCGTGTGGTGTGCGTACACCGCCCCACGCTGCCCACCGTGATCGCCATGGTGCGCGCGGCCACAAGACCCTTCACCGAGGGCAACCTTCCCACCAAGAACCCCTTCTTGCCCGCGGGCGGTGCGCTGGTGGCACATGTGGTCCACACCGAAGACGGACCAGTGGTGACAGCGGTGGAGACGCACTTGCTCAAGCATCAAGGTGTAGGAACCCGGCCTGAAGTGGCGATGGCAGTCAGCCCCGAGCACTCGTACTGAGCAGGAAGTGAGACGCCGGGCCGGGAGCGCCAGTCGGCGCACAGGCCGCTCGAAGCGGCTTTTGTTGGAGCCCGGGGCTACCGCAGCCCGACGTCCGTTCTATTTTAACGCGGACGTGTGCCCACGCGTCCGCCTGGTCAATCCAGCTTGTCTTCGCGCCAGAGCTGGGCGCAGCGCTCGAGATCCTCGCCTGTACGTAGCAATTGAGCCGCGCGGAGCGTTGCGCGGTGGGCCCTTGCATCGGCGTGGCCCTCGTCCGTCTCAGCCTCAAAGGCAGCTCCTGTAGCCACCACGCGGCAGAAAGCACCCGCGCGTTCCAAGGCCACGGCGAGGTCACCTGAAAAGACTCCCGAAAGGATGGCATCGGCCAAGCGACGCACCTCTTCTGGCCCGGGAGGGTCCTCCACGCCTGCAATGGCATGTCGAACCTGGGCCGCGTGCACCCCTTGGTGATAGGAGCGTGCCACGGATTCGGCTGAGTGCTTCACCCATTCGCGCAGCATGTAGATGCGCCACAGCGCGCCTGGCAGGGTGTGCGGTTCGGCCTTGGCCCACATCATGGCCACGGCGTCGATGCCTTCGTCATCCACGAGCCGCACCAAACGGGCCACTAGTTCGGGGTCGCGAGACTCTCGTACCTGAGAGACCACGGCAAGCGCGGTCTCATGCGCAATGAGCGCGATGTCCAAAGGGTCAACGTCGCCCTCAATCTGCTCCGCCTCTTCCATGTCCAACATGGCGGGGCGGCGGAAGCGTGGTTCCACCATCCGCTACGCCTCGTCCTTGGCGTCAAACGTGAGCGACACGGAGTTGATGCAGTAGCGGTCACCGGTGGGCGTCTGCGGAGCATCGGGGAAGACGTGGCCCAAGTGCGAGTCGCACGCTGCGCAACGCACTTCGGTGCGCACCATGCCGTGCGAGCGGTCCTCGAGAAGCGTCACAGCATCGGAGTTCATTGCCTCGTAGAACGAGGGCCAACCGCAATGGGAATCAAACTTGGTGTCCGCCGTGAACAGCTCCGTGCCACACGCGCGGCACTTGAACACGCCTGGACGCTTCTCGTCCAGCAAGGCGCCTGTCCACGGGCGTTCAGTGCCAGCGAGGCGAAGCACCTGGTACTCGATGTCACTGAGTTGCGCACGCCATTCGGCATCCGTCTTGACGATCTTGGGGCTCATGCTGGTCCTCCTCAGATCCACGGTACCGGCACGCCGGCCCGCTAGATGCGTATCGCCCGGCCTCCGAGGGGGGGAGGAGACCGGGCGATACGACTTCTAGTGCTCCCGCTGGGGCTGGACCCAAGCGGTTACGCCTACTAAGACGCAGAAGCCCGCAGTTTTGTTCCCACATTCCCCAAGATTCTGTGACTGCGCCGTTGGCGTCATGCCGGAGGCCCACGGACCGGCAACGTGGTGGCGTGGACGGGGGCCCATCACCGGCGTGTGAAAATCGACGTGTGCCCCGCGCCCCTCGCCCCTCAGAACCGCCGCCGGGCGCCCGGGTGACTTTGGGCATCGGGCACCAGCAATGGGCCGATGCCTGGGCCGGGCTTAAGGCCATCAGCCCCCTCATGGTGGGCTCGGCACTCTTTGGGCTGGCCTTTGGCGCATTGGTGAGAGTCGCTGAGATCAACCCTTATGCGGGTGCATTTGCCTCAGTCTCTGTCGTGGCGGGAGCCAGCCAGATCGCCATGGTGGAAGCGCTGCGGGCGGGGGCGCCTGCGGTCATCGCTATCGTCACTGCGGTGCTCATCAATGCGCGGTTTGCGCTGTACTCAGCGGCGCTCGCCCCCGTGTGGGCAGCGTTCCCCCGTCGTTGGCGCTTTGGACTCTCGTACCTAATGACGGATCAAGCCGCCGTAGTGAGCTTGCGCCACGCTGACGACTACCCCGACCCAGTGCGCAGGCGCTGGTTCACAGTGGGCGCCGCCGTACCGTTCGTGGCCGTGTGGGTAGTCGGAACCGTGGCTGGCATCGTGCTGGGGCCGGTGATCCCTGAGGCGTGGCAGATCGGGTTCATCGTGCCGCTCATGTTCATTGCGGTGCTGGTTCCTGGCCTCAAGCGACCCGGGGAACTCGTGGCCATCGCCGTGGCCACTGCTGTGGTGCTGGCCGCGCGGGGGCTGCCGTTTGCGCTCAACGTCTTGGCCGCCATCCTCGCGGGAATGGCCGCGGGCGCTTGGTGGGACGCGGTGGCTGATAAGCGCGCCAATCGGGCGGGGCGGTCGGCGTGAACATCTGGCTGATCTTCATTCTCGCGGGACTGGGCACGTACCTCATCCGCATCTCGGGCGTGGTGCTCCTGGGAGACCCTGAGCGCATCCCCGTGCCTGTCCAACGCGCGCTCAAGATGGTGGCCCCGGCCGCCATGGGTGCCATCATCGCCAATGCGCTCTTCCTGGACCAAGGCCAGTGGCGTGAGTTTGGTGCCTGGCACCTGGCCGCCGTGGTGGCCATTGGGGTGGCCGTATGGCGCCATTCTCAAGGCTGGTCCATGCTCGCCGGGGCGCTCGCGTTTGCGGTGCTTTTGGCAACGGGCATGTAACGATCCGCTCGAGCCGTTCACACGTCCGCTTCTCGAACATCTGCCCCGTTTTGCCTAATTACCAGGCATTTCGATGCCGAACTCACCAAGAATTGTCCTTTCCGGAACGTTTCGATAGTCAACGGATTCCTGACGCGCGTCACGAAAGTCTTGACAATCGTCGGCGGCGTGGCACACGATGTGTTCGTCACCACGAAGAAGTGCCGACAGGACTACAAGGCCATTCCCTCAGGGGCAAAGCCGGTCACCTCGTGGTGGTGCTCCAGTAACCACAGGGAACGAGGCTTATCAATGAAGAAAGCTCTAGCCGCGGCATCACTCGCGATCGCCGCTCTAACCTTGGCCGCATGCTCCAACACCCCCGCTCCAGCTACTTCGGAGACGTCGTCTGCTCCTGCACCCACGAGCGAGGCGCCGTTGGAGGTCTTCGACGTCCGTGTCGCCGCACTGCCCATCGCCGAAACCGGCGCTCTCTGGGCAGCTATCGACGCTGGAATCTTTGAAGAGCACGGCCTGAACATCGAGGTTGTCCCCGCACAGGGTGGCGCGCAGGCGATCCCTGCACTGCTCAGCGGTGACATCCAGTTCGCCATCGGCCAGCCCTTTGGCCCCTTCCGTGCCGACGCCGCAGACCTGGGCATCGTCATCATCAGCGACTACGCCCAGAGCCAGGCTTCTGGCAAGGACGTGAACGCAGTTGTCGCCCTGGAAAGCTCCGGCATCACCGGTCCTGCTGACCTCGCCGGCAAGCGTGTCTCCGTGAACAGCCTCGGTGCTGCCGGTGACGTCACCATCATGGAAGCGGTCCGCGCAGCGGGCGGTGACCCCAGCACGATTCAGTTCGTTGAGGTTGCCTTCCCCGACGCTCAGGCTCAGCTTGAGGCCAACAACATCGACGCCGCATGGGTCCCGGACCCGTTCATGTCGCGTGTTGCCAACAACGGCGGTCTGATCGTGGTGCACCCCTACCAGGCAACCATTCCTGGAATCACGGTGCTCACCAACATCACCACTCAGGAACTGATCGACACCAACCCTGAGCTGGTTGACCGCTACGCAGCTGCCATGGCTGAAGCTCTCGAGTATGCCTCGAACAACGAGCAGGCCGTGCGCGACGCGATCGCAAAGAACCTTGAGATCCCGGCAGAAGCTGCTGCTGGAATCACGCTGCCTACCTTCAAGTCGCAGATCAACGTGTCTGACCTTGAGAAGCTGGCTGGCCTCGCCGTGGAGTTCGGCGTCCTCGAAGGACAGCCCAACTTCGGTCGCTTGGTGCAGCAGAAGTAACTAGAGCAGCACAAGTAGTACGAGCGGCGGGGCGCCTCGGTTATCAAGGCGCCCCGCCGTTGCTTTTCCCAGACCTACGATGTGACAGGAAGACATGGCACTGATCAACTCCCCCAGTCCGCGCACGTGGAGCGAATGGCGCACGTGGCGCCAACTGGTGCTGGGCTTGGCCGGCGTATTGGGGTTCCTCGTCGTGTGGCAACTGGTCCCCACCATGGGCATCGTGAACCCCGAGTTCTTGCCCTACGCCACTGACACCTTGGCAAAACTCGGTTCCAACATGACCACCGGGGGCTTCTGGACTGACGTCCGCAACACCATGACCTCGTGGGCCCTCGGCCTGCTGATCTCCACGGTGTTGGCGGTGGTGCTGGGCACCGTGATCGGCCTGGTGCCGTTCCTCCGCCGGGCGACTCACACGATGGTGGAGTTCTTGCGCCCCATACCTTCGGTAGCGCTCATCCCGCTCGCCATCCTGCTGTACGGCTACCGCATTCAGGCCGCGCTACTGATCATCGTGTTTGCCGCCTTCTGGCAAGTCTTCATTCAGGTCCTCTATGGCGTGGCAGACGTTGACGCGGTAGCGCGCGACACCGCTCGCAGTTTTGGACTCTCGCGCGCCTCGCGCTTCAAGAACTTGGTATTCCCCACCACGTTGCCGTACCTCATGACGGGAATCCGCTTGGCGGCCGCGGTGGCTCTCATCTTGGCGATCACCGCCGAGATGACCATCAGCAACCCCGGTATTGGCCGCAGCATCGTCTTGGCACACTCCAACGGAAACTTTGTCCAGCTCTACGCCTTGGTGATCACCACCGGCTTGCTGGGCCTGGGAGTCAACATCATCTTCCGCATGGTTGAGCGACGCGCCTTGTCTTGGCACCAGTCAGTACGAGGGGAGGCCGTCCAGTGAGCGACACGAACGCTACCCCTGAGACCCTTGAAAACCCGGAGACCCCGGGGGCCCCGGTGCGCCCCAAGCGTCCCAGCGTGTGGGCTCGCCTGGGATCCAACTTCCTGTACTCGCTGGGCCTGCCGCTACTGGTCCTGGCCGCCTGGGCGTTGTGGACCACGGCATCGCCGCAGAAGTTCTTCCCCAGCCCCCTCAAGGTCTACAACGCCTTTGTGGACACCTGGGTAGGCCCGCTCTTTGTCACCGATGTGTTGCCCAGCCTCATGCGTCTTGGCTTTGGAATCCTGTTCTCCATCATCATCGGCATTGGCGTGGGCACCTTGGTGGGTCTCATCCGTTGGCTACGTGAGCTGGTGGAGCCGCTGTTTGAGTTCTTCCGCGCCATCCCGCCGCCCGTGATGATCCCGGTCATCGCGGTCATCCTGGGTCCCACCGACACCATGAAGATCACGGTGATTGTGCTGGGTGCGCTGTGGCCCATCTTGCTCAACACCATTGAGGGCGTGCGTGGTACCGACTCCGTGATGAAGGACACCGCGCGTTCCTTTGGAATGACGTGGAGCCAGCGCTTGCGGTACCTGGTGTTGCCTGCGGCCAACCCGCGGATCATGACCGGTGTGCGCCAAGCCATGGCCATCGCCCTGATCCTCATGGTGATCTCGGAGATGTTCTACGGATCCTCTGGGTTCGGCTACCAAATCGTGTATTTCCAGCGCAATTACCTTGTCGCTCAGATGTGGAGTGGCATCGTCCTGCTGGGTCTGGTGGGCGTGCTGCTCGCCACAATCTTTGGATTCGTCGAGCGACGAATTCTCAAGTGGTACCACGGAGTGAAGGAGGTTGAGCGTGGCTGAAACACTGCTGAGCGTCGAGAACCTGAAGAAGGTCTACGACTCGTCCACGGGAAGCGTGGAGGCCATTGCGGACATCTCCTTCACCACCGCTCCTGGCGAGTTGGTGTGCATTGTGGGCCCTTCGGGTTGTGGCAAGACCACGCTGCTCAAGTGCATTGCAGGCTTGCTGACGCCTACTGCGGGCACCGTGGTGCTTCACGGCAAGAAGGTCACGGCACCGCCGCCCAACATGGCCTTGGTGTTCCAGGAGTACGGCCGCAGCCTCTACCCGTGGCTCACCGTGCGCGGCAACGTGGAACTGCCCCTCAAGCACAAGAAGATGTCCCGCGAGGAGCGCCACAAACTGGTGGAGGACGCGATCCAGGCCGTGGGCCTGGGTCACGCCGACAAGGCCTATCCTTGGCAGCTCTCCGGCGGTATGCAGCAGCGTGTGGCAATCGCCCGCGCCGTGGCGTACCAACCCGAGGTGCTCATCATGGACGAGCCCTTTGCGGCAGTTGACGCCCAGACGCGCGCGGACCTTGAGGACCTGGTACGCGCACTGCACCGTGACCGCGGCATGTCGATCCTCTTTGTGACTCACGACATTGACGAGTCCGTGTACCTTGGCGAGCGAGTCATTGTGCTGAGTAGTTCTCCCACCTGGGTGCAGGAGGACCTCACCATTGACTTGCCCGCGGACCGCGACCAGATTGCCACCCGCGCGCTCCCCCGCTTCACAGAATTGCGCACCCACGTGTACCAGCAGGTACAACGAGCCAAGCGCGGCGAGGCAGTCCGCCCCACCGCGTAACGTGACCGATCAAGGATCCGATGTGCGGACACGAAAGCCCGCCCAGCTGCTGCTGGCGCTTTACGGTGAGCTGGTAGTTGACCGCTACCACGAGCCGGTGCCCGCACCCGTGTTGCTTGACGTGCTCGATGGCGCCGGGGTGGCGCCGCCCACCACTCGCGCCACCCTCAACCGCATGGCCCACAGGGGACTGCTGGAGCCTGTGAGGCGCGGCCGTGGCATCGGCTACGGGCTTACCGAAAGCGGCACGGAGGTGCTCCGGGAGGCCGCGGGCCGCGTGAACCGCGAGCGACCGTTTGATCCGCAAGGCAAGGGCTGGACTCTCGTGACATTCAGCGTGCCCGAGGGCCAGCGCACGGTGCGTCACCGCTTGCGCGCAACCCTCACATGGGCTGGTTTTGCGCCACTGCGTGATGGCCTGTGGGTGGCGCCTGGAGAGGTGGATCTCGAGTCCGCGCTAGGCCCCATCGAGAACGAGCTCCCGCACGGCACCGTGACCGCGTTCCTTGCTCAAGAGCTTGAGGGCTTTGAGATGGGAAGTAGCGTGAGTGGCGCGTGGGAGATCGATGCCATCCGCGCCGAACACGACGCATTTCTTGCCGAGTGGCGTCAACCGGTGGATCTCAAGGGCTCCATGCCGGCCCTCACCGCGCGCACTGAACTGGTGGCTGACTGGCTGGCCTTGTTGCGCGCCGACCCGGGCTTGCCACCCCAGTATTTGGACGATGCCTGGCCAGCCAACGATTCCACCGACACCTTCCGCGCGCGTCACCAAGAAGTGGCGCGTGACTCGGAGAAGGAATTCGCTAGCAGGCTTTCCTAGCCTGCCTGTTACATCTGGGACGTGACGCCTCGCTCGGCGAGCATGGAACGCACCTCGTCCTTGCGGACTTTGCCCGATGCCGTGCGCGGCAGTTCGTCCACCACCACCACGCCTTTGGGCAGTTTGTAGCGTGCGAGTTTGCCGTCGAGGTACCCGCGTACGGTGTCTAGGTCCGCGTAGCCTCCAGGGGCGAGCGCGAGTACCGCAATGGGCACTTCGCCCCACTTCTCGTCAGGAACGCCTACCACGGCCACGCCTGTGACGCCTGGGTGTCCCATGAGGACGCTCTCCACCTCTGCGGGGTAGATGTTCTCGGCTCCAGAGATGATCATGTCTTTGGCACGGCCGGCAATGTAGAGGCAGCCGTCGTCATCGATGTAGCCCAAGTCGCCGGTGCGGAACCAGCCGTCGTGTGCAAACGCGTCGGCGGTGGCATCGGGCATGTTGAGGTAGCCCGTGAAGACATTGGGGCCATAGATATGGATCTCGCCGACCTCCCACGGCGGGAGGATGGCGCCGTGCTCGTCCACCACGCGCACGGTGGAGAAGAAGTGGGGGAAGCCCACGCTTCCTTGCTTGGAGCGGGCCCACTCGGGCGGAAGCGCCGTGGCGCCGGGCGAAGTCTCGGTCATGCCGTAGCCCTGGGAGAAGCTCAATCCGCGCTTCTCGTAGGCCTCAATGATCTTCATGGGCGCGGGAGCACCGCCGCACGTGAGCTTGGACAAGCTGGAGATGTCGGTGCTGTCCCAGTTCGGGTGCTCCGCCATGAGTTGGTACGTGGTGGGCACTCCGCTGAGCATGGTGACGCGGTGCTTCTCAATCTGCGCCAGTGCGCGCCCGGCTTCAAAGCCGCGCTCTAAGACGAGCGTGCCGCCCTTGAGGACCACGGGAAGCGCGCCCATGCCTAGGGATGCCACGTGGAACAGCGGTGAGATCATGAGCGCGACGTCCGAGGAGACGAGGTCGTAGTCGATGATGGTGTTGATGGCCACCCAAGTGAGGTTGGCGTGAGTGAGCACCGCGCCCTTGGCACGACCCGTGGTGCCCGAGGTGTAGATCACGGCAGCTGGGTCGTCCAGGCTGACGAGCGTGGGCAATGCCGGCGGGTAGTCGCGCGAAAGAGCCACGTCAAGGCCCGGGGCCTCCTTGGTGCCGGGACCAGTGGGGATCACGTCGCCGGTAGCAATGCCGGCCTCCTGCGCGCCCGGCAGGGCACGGTCGGCAAGCCCTGGATCGTGGATCAGCAAGCGCGCGCCCGAGTCACCCAAGACGTGCGCCACTTCAGGGACAGCGAGACGAGTGTTCACCGGTACAAACAACGCGCCAATGCTCACTGTGCCAAAGAGCACCGCCAAGAACTCGGGGCTGTTCTCACCCATGAACGCCACCGCGTCGCCCTTGCGGATACCTCGGTCGGCAAGCATGGCCGCCACCTTGTCCGCGGTGTCCGCGAACTCTTGGTACGTCACCTGGCGGTCGCCGTCAATGATGGCGATCTTGGACGCATTCTTCTCGCGCCTCTTGATCAACCAAGACCCGAGTCCCTCGTGGTGCATGTCGCTCCTTTGCGCCGATGCCTGTAGCCGTGCAGCGCTTCCCTCTGCTACGCGTAGAAGCGGTAGAGCGCGCGGGCAGCCACTGCGGGCTTGGTGCCGCCCTCTACCTCGATGGTCTGATCCACGGTCAGTTGGCAGCCGCCCTGAACTTCAGTGATCTCAGCAATCACCGCGTTCATGCGAATGCGCGCGCCCACCTTGACGGGCGAGATGAATCGCACCTTGTCCAGTCCGTAGTTCACCTTGGTAGTCACGCCGGTGACGTCCAGCAGGTCCGTCCAGAACTTCACGCCCAGCGCCAGCGTGAGCATGCCGTGCGCAATCGCACCTCCAAAGGGGCCGGTGGCTGCGCGCTCAGGATCCACGTGGATCCACTGGTGGTCGTCGGTAGCGTCAGCAAAAACGTTGACGCGGTCCTGAGTGACCTCAAACCAATCGGTCCAACCCAAGTCCGTGCCCGTCAAGGTTTCGATCTGCGAATAATCAACGGTGGTGGTCATGAATCGTCTCCTTGAGTAAGTGGGGGCTTAAGCGAGCCGCAGCAAGCGCACGGCGTTGTTCTTGAGAATTCCTGGCATGACTTCCGGCTTGAGCGCGGTGGACTCCACGTCGCTCATCCAGCGCTCAGCGGTCAGCAAGGGGTAGTCAGTGCCAAAGAGCACGCGGTCCTTGAGTAGCGAATTGGCGTAGCGGACCAGTTCCGCCGGAAAGTACTTGGGGCTCCAGCCCGACAAGTCAATCCACACGTTGGGCTTGTGGACCGCGATGGCCAGTGCCTCGTCCTGCCAGGGCACCGAGGGGTGGGCCATGATGATCTGCAGGTCAGGGAAGTCGGCGGCTACTCCATCCAAGAGGATGGGCCGCGAGAGTCCGAGGCGTAGGCCCCGGCCTCCCGGCAGACCTGCACCGATTCCAGTTTGGCCGGTGTGGAACAGCGCTGGCACCTTGGCATCGCGCAGCACCTCATACAGCGGGTACCAGCGCTCTTCGCTCGGATCGAATCCCTGCACCGTGGGGTGGAACTTGAAGCCCCTCACCCCGCTGTCCTCGATGAGCCTGCGGGCCCTGTCTACGGCATCGGGCCGGTGGGGGTCCACGGAGCCAAACGGGATGAGCACGTCGTTGTGGCGGGCCGCACCTTCCGCCACCTCGGCGCTGGCGATGGGTGCATGACCCAAGTGCGTCTGCGCGTCAACGGTGAACACCACGGCGGCCATCTTGCGTTCGCGGTAGTAGTCAGCGATGCCGTCCAGACCCGGGCGTTGCTCGTTGGCCTTGAAGTACTGGGAGGCAGCCTCCGCCAGGTCCGCAGGGAGGGAGGCGTGACCGTGCTCGTCGACCTCGACGTGCACATGCACGTCGATCGCCTCGATGGCGTCTACATTGACGCCAAGCTCGTACGTCACTGAGGTGGCCTCTTCCGGTTCTGTACTAATTCTTGGGGCGTTCAAACTCAGGAGGCAAGGGTGGGAAGGTCTCTCCCACTGTCTGCAGGTGGCCTTCCACAATGCCGGGGAACTGCTCTTTGAGGGCCTCAAAGGTCCAACCGCCGGGGTTGAAAGCAGACAGCTCGGGCTCCGGATGGCGCCACAACTGCATCCTGTCTCCGCCCACACCGATCACCTGGCCGCTGATCTCGGCCGCCGCGTCGGACGCAAGGTAGGCGATGATGCCGCCTACGTCGTCCACAGTGCCAAAGCCAAGGTCGCGACGGAAGAAGTCGGGCATGGGCTCGCCAGCGGCGTCTGCCTCCACGGCCGCAGCAAAGTAAGGCACGGTGGCGGTCATGGCAGTGGCGGCCACGGGCACCACGGCGTTGGCGGTGATCTTGTCGCGGCGCAATTCCATCGCCCACGTGCGGACCATGCCCACAATGCCTGCCTTTGCGGCGGAGTAGTTGGTCTGTCCAAAGGTGCCCCGCTGACCGGTGGGAGAGCCGATGCAGATCACGCGGCCACCTTCGCCTTGCTCGCGGAAGCGCAACACGGCCTCGCGCACGGTGGTGAAGGTGCCGCGCAAGTGCACGTTGATGACCAGGTCAAAGTCCTCGTCGCTCATCTTCCACAGCACCGTGTCGCGCAAGACGCCGGCATTGGTGACCACGGCATCGACGCGGCCAAAAGCGTCAACTGCGGTGCTCACCAACTGCTGAGCGGTCTCGGTGGGGCCCACGGGGGCCACCACAGAGACGGCCTTGCCGCCGGCTTCCGTGATGGCAGAAACCGCGCTGGCCGCAGCCTCGGGGTCTACGTCGTTGATGACAACGGACGCTCCGCGTCGTGCCAACTCGCGTGCGTACGCGAGGCCCAAGCCCCTTCCGGAGCCTGTGACGATGGCGACTTTGCCGTCTAGGGACATCTGGCACTCCTTACGTTCCTCACCCCATTACAGTGCGAAACCGTTGAGATTGTCAATCATTCCGTTTATCTATCAGTTGCGTTAGCATCAAAGAATGTCTGGTCGTCACGATGCCACCACGGGCACCGCAGCGCGCGAACGCCTGCTGGGCTCGGACTTGAGCGCGGACGTCAACTTCTTGCTGGCGCGGATCAACGCGCTCTCGCTTTCCGCCAGCAATGCTGCTCTTGCAGAGCACGGCCTCAAGGTGCGCTCCTACGCGGTGCTCACGGTCGCTGCCAGCGGTGACCGGCCGTCCCAGCGAGAACTGGCATCGTTTCTTCAGCTGGACCCCAGCCAAGTGGTGTCGCTGGTGGATGACCTCGAGGCGCGGGGCCTCGTGGAGCGGCTCCCCGACCCCTCCGACCGCCGCGCCAACGTGGTCGTTGCCACTGAGGCCGGAGTGGAGAAGGCGCGAGCCGCGCGGCGCGTGGTGCGCGACGTGGATTCCACGACGTACGCAAGCCTCAGCACGGCTGAACGCGATCAATTGACCGCACTGCTCAAGCGGTTGGCCTTCCCCGAGGCCTGAGAGCTTCACGAGTCAAACGGCCAGCCCGTGTAGGCCTCCGCCAAGTAGGTGCGCCCAGCGTGCGAGTCCACCACCGACTGCAACTCTCCTTGCTGACGTAAGCGGTCAAACTCTGTGGCCTCCGGGATGGAGTGGAGCATATTGGTCATCCACCAGGAGAAGTGCTGGGCCTTCCAGATGCGCTTGAGGGCGCTGGATTCGTAGGCGTCCAGCAAGGTGGAGTCGTTCTTGGTCAGGAGTGACGCGAGCGCGCGGTGGAGCAAGATCACGTCCGCCACTGCGAGGTTCATTCCTTTGGCTCCCGTGGGGGGAACGGTGTGGGCGGCGTCGCCCACAAGGGCCACGCGGCCGCGGCGCAACTCAAAGGCCACGAAGCTGCGGAACGGCAGCACGTCCCGCTGGAAGATGGGCCCCTCCTTGAGGGTCACGCCGGGGACGCGAGCCTGGAGGATGTCCCACAACTGGGATTCGCTGTACGCCTGAGCGTCGTCCGTGGGATCGCATTGGAAGTACATGCGTTGCACGGTCTCGGACCGCTGGCTGACCAAGGCAAAGCCGTCGGGTGAGTTGCTGTAGATGAGCTCGGGCGCGCTGGGCGGGGCTTCGCACAGAATTCCGAACCACGCGAAAGGGTAGGCCCGGAAGTAGCCGCCCGTCGGGGAGCCGGTGACCACCTCGCGCACCACGGAGCGGGACCCGTCAGCGCCCACTACAAAGTCGGCTTCAATCACCACAGCGTTGCCCTCGGCGTCGGTGGCGTGCACGTGCGGGCGGGCCGGGTCCGAGACATCAACATGGCTGGCCACGGTGCTGAAGCGCAAGTCTTGGCCGCGGTTGAGGCGCTCCGCAATGAGGTCTTTGAGTACCTCGTGCTGGGGGTAGAGCCACACGCTACGGCCCACGAGTGCCTGAAAGTCAATGCGATGGCCCTCGCCGCCAAATCGCAGCTCAATGCCGTCGTGGCGGTGGCCAATATCAAACACTCGGGAGGTAGAGACGGTATCCGCGAGGATGTCCGCGGTGCCTTGCTCCAGGATGCCAGCGCGGATGGTGGTCTCAATCTCATCGCGGCTGCGCGAGTCAATGACGATGGACTCGATGCCGTCCAGCTCCAATAAGTGCGACAGCAACAGTCCGGCGGGGCCGGCGCCCACGATGGCGACTTGGGTGCGTGCGGAGGTGGTCATCGCGTCTCCTTTGACGGCCTGGTGACAACACGGCATAGCGCCACTGAGGGCGCGCTGAGTTCAGTGTGCCCCGCCTGGGCGGGGCGTGCCGGTAGATTCTCAATGAATGAGAAGGGCCGACGCGCGCGGCACAGCGCGGTGTTACTCCCGCTCGCGAGCGCCAGACAGCCGCGCCGCGATACCCGTGGCGGCGGCCAGCAGAACGTTGACCGTCGCTTGCTCTCGCCCCGAGTCCTTGGGCAGCACCACCGATAGCGCCGCCACCACCTTGCCGCGGTCACGCACAGGCACGGCCACTCCCGTGGAGCGCACGTCCACATAGCCGGGGGCGAGCACGTGGCCACGGCGTTTGATGTCCGCAAGCAGTTGCCGCAGCGCCACGGGATCCGTGATGGTCTCGCTGGTCACTTCACGCAACGGTTGCGCCATCACCCGCTCCTCCACGTCCCGCCCCGCGTGCGCCAGCAGTACCAGCCCAGAACTGGATGCGTGTAGCGGCAAGCGCCCGGCGATCTGCGTGACGTTGGCCCCGGCATCGGGATGTGAAAGGCGCTCAATGAAGAGAGCCTCGTCGTGTTCGAGTACGGCCAGTTGGGTGTGTTCCCTCACTCGTGCTTGCACTTGCTCCATGAATGGACGCGCCGCCTCGCGCAGCCGCAATGCCCTGGATCCGCGTTGAGCGAGCTCCCACAGCCTCATGCCCAAGGTGACGCGTCTGTACTCGTCGCGTTCAAGCAGGCCCGATGCCACGAGGTCGTCCACTATCCGATGCGCCGTGGCGGTGGGCAGGTTGGCGCGCCGCCCAATCTCGCTAGCCGTTTGCGAGGTGCGGTCAGCGCTGAAGGTGGCGAGTACCCGGACGATGCGGTCGGTCATGGAGTCGCCGGACGGGGAGTTAGCCACGGCGAAGTCCGCCCACGCGCAGCGCTAGAACTCCCGGCTCGGCGCCTATCCGGTCGCTTCTCATTCAATGAGAGTATCGCGAGACCTATCTGAACGCCGGTGCCACACTGAAGGCCACAACGTCGTGACGCCTGGGGAGGTTCTATGTCTGACGAGGCGTTCATCGCCAAACTGGCGACGCCCGTTCAAGTGCCGCAGCAGCAGATCACCAAAGAGATCACCGAGATCCACGATGACTACGCGCGCCGCGAGGCCGCCGGTGAGCAACTGCCGCAGACCATGCTGGACTTTGCCCCGTACCGCTCGAGCATTCTGCGTCACCCCACCAAGAGCCCCGTGATCGTGGACCCGGAAACCATTGAGTTGTGGTCGCCCGCATACGGCGAACGCGACGTGGCAAAGATTGAATCCGCCCTCACCATCAACGCCAGCGGCGAGCCCCAGGGCGAACGCATCACCGTGCATGGCGTGCTGCGCGACACTCGCGGCAAGCCGCTAGCCGGCCAGCTCATTGAGGTGTGGCAGGCAAACGCGGCCGGTCGCTACATCCACCAACGCGACCAGCACCCCGCGCCGCTCGACCCTCACTTTGTGGGCGCTGGGCGCACCATCACCGGACCGCGAGGTGAGTACAGCTTCACCACCATCAAGCCCGGCGCGTATCCGTGGCGCAACCACATCAACGCCTGGCGCCCCGCACATATCCACTTCTCGGTGTTCGGCACCGCGTTCACGCAGCGTTTGGTGACGCAAATGTACTTCCCTGGGGACCCGCTGTTCCCCCTCGACCCCATTTACAACTCGATCCCCCGCCAGGCGGATCGCGACCGCCTCGTTGGCGTCTACGACCACGACCTCAGCGTCCCCGAAATCTCCCTGGGCTACCGCTTTGACATCGTGGTGGACGGCCCCGACGCCACCTGGTTTGAGCAGGAATCATGAGCCAAGACATCATTCTGGAACCCACCCCGGGGCAAACCGTCGGCCCGTTCTTTGCGTTCGGTCTGAACTACGAGGGCATGAACCACATCGTGGAACCCGGCAGCGAAGGCGCGGTGCAGATCACCGGCGTCATCCGCGACGGCAACGGCGATGCGGTTCCCGATGCACTCATTGAACTGTGGGGAGCCACGCCCGAGGGCGAGATCTCGCGGGCAGAAGGCTCAATTGCGCGCGGCAAGGGCGAGGGGTCCGGCGAGTTCACCGGGTTCGGCCGTTGCCCCTCCGACGACGAAGGGCGCTTTGAGTTCTGGACGCTGACCCCTGGGGCGCGGCCCCGACGCGCGCCATTTTGGGCCGTAGTGGTGTTCGCACGTGGACTGCCGGACCGCCTCCACACGCGCATCTACGTGCCTGAAGACACCGCCGCTTTGGACGCAGACCCGTTGCTTTCCCGCCTGAGCGAGCAGGAACGTGCCACGCTAGTAGCCACACGCACCAGTGATGGCCACTTGCAGCATGACGTGTGGCTTCAAGGCGACAAGGAGACAGTGTTCATTGCCTACTGACGCATCAAGGTCTCCCGGCGGCACCGCGCCTCGGCGCTTGCTCTCGCCCCTGGTTGATGCAGTCAATACGGACGATGCCGTAGTCACCGCCCTCGTCACCGCCGAGGTGGCCTTGGCCCGGGCATGGGCCAAGGTGGGTGTAGCTCCCGCATCCGCTGTCAGTGAGATCGAGAGCGCGCTCGGCTGGACAGGGCCTGGCCAGTGGTGCGTGGGGCACTTAGTGCCTGCGGAAGAAGTGGCTGCCCAAGTGGCCAGCGGTGGCAACGCAGTGATCCCGCTCATTCCCTTATTGCGCGCGCGAGTGAGCGCGGAGGCAGGCGAATGGATCCACCGCAGTGCCACGAGCCAAGACATCCTGGACACTGCGCTGATGATGCTCGCGGTACAGACCGCCCGCCACGTGGCGGCCGAGCTGGACATCGCAGAGAGGGCGCTCATCGCCTTTGCCGCTGAGCATCGCGACACCGTGGCCGTTGCGCGCACGCTGACTCAACATGCGGTGCCCACCACCGTCGGTTTGAGGGCTCGCAATTGGGTTGCCGGAATCAGGCGTGCTCGCGTGCGCTTGGTGGAGGCGGCCGCTGCGGTTCCCGCCCAGTTGGGTGGGGCGGCGGGAACGCTCGCCGCGAGTGTGGAGGCGGCGCGGACCGGTGGGGCGAAGGATCCGGCGGGGGTGGCATCGTCCCTGCCGTGGGCCTTTGCCGCGGAAGTGGGACTCGCCGCACCGCAAGCCCCGTGGCACACCACCCGCTGGCCCGTCACCGAGCTTGGTGACGCCCTGGTCCAGGCGGTGGACGCCGTGGGAGTGTTCGCTAGCGATGTGGCGCTTCTGGCTCGGCCAGAGGTGGGCGAACTCACCGTCGGCTCTACCGGCGGGTCCTCGGCCATGCCCCACAAGCGCAACCCCACTGCGGCGGTGCTCATCAGGTCTGCGGCGATGCGCGCGCCCCATTTGGGTGCCACGCTGCATACTGCGAGCGCCTTTGCAGTGGATGAGCGCCCCGATGGCGCTTGGCATGCTGAATGGCCCGTGGTGGATGAACTCGCGCACCTTGCGTGGGGCGCAGCCCAGGCCGCCGTGCAACTCTCCGCCGGACTGGGCGTAGACCAAGAGCGCACCGCCGCTAACCTCAACTCCAGCCACGGACTCGTTGTCTCGGAGCGCCTCGCCGCGGTGCTGAGGCCCGTGATAGGTGCCGAACGCTTTGGCCAGTTGCTCGAGGCCGAGGACTTCGCTGCCGCCGTGCGCGCGCTTCCCGAGGCCGCGGACCTGGAAGTCGAAACCCTCCTTGACCCCGCCCACTACACCGGACTGGCTGCCCAGTGGGTGGACGGCCTCAACCAGGACGCGTGAGCCATGAGCATTCCCCCTATTGCCATGAGCAAGCCCACGGGACCCGAGGGCGCGCCCTTGCTCGTGCTGGGCAACTCGCTGGGCACTTCCACCTTGCTGTGGTCTCACGTGGTGCCGTTGCTCGCCACGCGCTTGCGTGTGCAGCAATACGACCTCCCTGGCCACGGCGTCTCGCAAGCCGCACGCGAAGCCTTCACTGTGAGGGACATCGCGCACGCGGTGGTGGATGCTGTCAACGAGCCCTTCTCTTATGCAGGCGTCTCGCTTGGCGGTGCGGTGGGTCTAGAACTCCTTGCAGGCGGACACACGCGCGCGGCGGCCATCATCTGTTCGGGCGCCGTGGTGGGCACTCCGGAGGGCTGGAACGAGCGCGCGGCTCAGGTGCGTTCGTTGGGAACGTCGTCGCTGGTGACGGCATCGGCGGGGAGGTGGTTTGCACCGGGCAGCATTGAGCGCGAGCCCAAACTCACCGGCCAGCTGCTCCACGCGCTCGCCGACACCGACGACGAGAGCTACGCGTTGTGCTGCGAAGCACTGGCCGCCTTTGACGCCCGCCCGCAGTTGCCCCGCGTGGAGGCGCCGGTGCTGGCCGTGTGGGGCGAGCACGACTTTGTGACCCCGCGCGAGCGCTCGGAAGAAGTGGCCTCCGGCGTCCAGCATGGCTCGCTCGTGCGCATTCCCGATGCTGCTCACTTGCCTCCCGCCGACAACCCCGAGGCCCTCGCACGCGCCCTTACCGACTTCTTCTCCACGCTCTAGAGAACGGAACCACCATGGCTACGCACGAACTGGACGATGCCAAGCGGCACTCCCAAGGGATGACGGTGCGCCGGGCGGTGCTGGGCGACGAGCATGTGGACGGCGCCATCGCGCGCACCAATGACTTCACCGCTGACTGGCAAGACTTCATCACCCGCACGGCGTGGGGCGACATCTGGTCCCGCCCCGGATTGGGCCGACGCGAGCGTTCGGTAGCCGTGCTGACCGCGCTGATCGCGTTGGGTCACCACGCGGAGCTTGCCATGCACTGCCGCGCCGCGTTGCGCAACGGTTTGACCGTGGACGAGGTCAAGGAGGTCATCCTCCAGTCAGCCATCTATTGCGGAGTGCCCGCCGCCAATGCCGCCTTTGAGGTGGCGAACAAGGTGTTCTCCGAGCCTGCACCGTAACGCTCGGCGCTGTTGCGCCGGCCGCCGCTCGTCCTGTTCCTCAACCTTCGCTAGTCACGGGGCCCCCAGGCGCGCCTATACTGGAGACGTTCATTGTGCGAACTCCCGTTCGCTCTGCGAACGCTAGCCGTAGAGCACCCAGCACAGACTCAACACAGGAGGAAGAGCCCCCGTGATTGACAAGACCGTGGCAACCCCGGCCGATGCCGTTGCAGGCATCGCTGACGGCGCCACCGTGATGATTGGCGGGTTCGGCCGCGCCGGTCAGCCAGTGGAACTGATCGACGCCCTCATCGAGCACGGTGCGGGCGACTTGACGATCATCAACAACAACGCTGGCAACGGCGACACCGGTTTGGCTGCTCTGTTGGCGGCAGGCCGCGTGCGCAAGATCGTCTGCTCGTTCCCCCGTCAGCACGATTCATGGGTGTTCGATGAGCTGTACCGTTCGGGTCGCATTGAGCTTGAGCTCGTACCCCAAGGAAATCTCGCGGAGCGCATCCGTGCCGCTGGGGCGGGCATCGGCGCGTTTTATTGCCCCACGGGCCTCGGCACTCAACTGACTGCCGGCCGCGAAGTCCGCACCATCGAGGGCCGCGACTATGTGCTGGAGTTCCCCATTCGCGCTGACTTTGCGCTCATCTCAGCGCTCAAGGGCGACCGGTGGGGAAACCTCGTCTACCGCGAGACAGCTCGCAACTTTGGACCGATCATGGCTACCGCGGCTGCCACCACCGTCGCTCAAGTGGACGAGATCGTGCCGCTCGGCTCACTGGACCCAGAGGCAGTCGTCACACCGGGAATCTTTGTCTCCAGCGTCGTGGCCGTGGGTGAGCGCCCGTGGCTGAGCGACGGTGAGTTCATTGGCGGAGTGGATGTAGAGGGACGGCCGCTTGAGGCCGCGAGCACCGGAGGCGCACAGTGAGCACAGAGTTGATGGCCTCCCCACTGGGCCGCGACGAGATTGCCGCGCGCATTGCCGGAAGCATCTCCGAGGGCTCCTACGTGAACCTGGGAATCGGTGCTCCCACCGCCATCGCCAACTACTTGCCCAAAGACGCGGAGATCATCCTCCACACCGAGAACGGTCTGCTGGGCATGGGCTCCGCACCGGCCGTGGGCGCCGTGGACCCTGACCTCATCAACGCGGGCAAACAGCCCGTCACCGCCGTGGCAGGAGCCGCGTACTTCCACCACGCCGATTCGTTCGGGATGATGCGCGGCGGCCACTTGGACGTATGTGTGCTGGGCGCGTATCAAGTCTCTGCGCGCGGCGACTTGGCCAACTGGTCCACCGGCGCACCGGGCGCGATCCCCGCCGTGGGCGGCGCCATGGACTTGGCCATTGGTGCCAAGCAGGTGTGGGTCATGACGGACCTGTTCACCAAGGACGGCGAACCCAAGCTTGTGGCCGAGTGCACCTATCCACTCACCGGCATGGCGTGCGTGAGCCGTGTGTACACCGGCCACGCAGTCTTTGACGTGGGCCCCGATGGCTTTGTGGTGAGCGAAGTGTTTGGCGAGGTCACCGTGGAGTGGCTGCGGCAGGCTCTGGGGCTGGAACTCACTGACGGGACGGTTGCGCCATGACCAACTCCGCTTGGGTGTACGACGCCGTGCGCACCCCGTTTGGGCGCCACGGCAAGGGCTTGGCCAACGTGCGCCCCGACGACTTGGCCGCCGTCGTCATGAAGGAAGTGGTGGAGCGCGCCGGGCTGGATCCCGCGCGCATTGAGGACATCATCTTTGGTGACGCCAACCAGGCAGGCGAAGACAACCGTAACGTGGCCCGCTTTGGCGCACTGTTGGCGGGGATTCCGTCCAGCGTGCCGGCCGTGACCGTGAACCGTTTGTGCGGGTCCAGCGTGGACGCAGTCATTCACGGCTCGCGGGCCATTGATTCAGGTGACGCGCAGATCATCCTTACGGGCGGCGTGGAGTCCATGAGCCGTGCGCCATACGTCATCACCAAACCTGAACGCGGCTTCCCCGGCGGCAACCAGACCATGTGGAACACGAGCATCGGCTGGCGCATGGTCAACCCCACACTGCGCAAGGACTGGACCATCTCCAACGGCGAGAGTGCCGAGAAGCTCGCGGACATCTACGGGCTCTCGCGCGAGGCGCAGGACGAGTTTGCCGCGCGCAGTCACGCGCGGGCAACCGCCGCTTGGGCCGAGGGTGTCTTTGACCGTGAGATTGTGCAGGTCCCTGGCGCCGAGTTGGAGCGCGACGAGGGAATCCGTCCGGACTCCACCGTGGAGTCGCTGGGCAAGCTGGAACCGGCGTTCCGGGCCGATGGCACCGTCACCGCCGGGAACTCCTCGCCGTTGAGCGACGGCGCCGCTGCCGTCTTGCTCGCGGCCGAGGGCGCGCTTCCTGGTGAGCCGCTAGCCCGCGTGGCAGGCCGCGGCCTCGCAGGCAATGACCCCGATGTCTTTGGTGTGGCTCCCGTGGAAGCGGCCAACCGCGCACTCGCGGCCGCCGCCAAGACGTGGGCCGATGTGGACTTTGTGGAACTCAACGAAGCGTTTGCCTCCCAGTCCCTCGCGTGCATCGGGCTGTGGAAGGACCTTGACCCTGGAATCGTCAATATTCATGGCGGCGCCATTGCCATGGGTCATCCTTTGGGAGCCTCGGGAGCGCGCATCATTAGTCATGCGGCGCACCAATTGGCGCAGCGTGGTTCAGGGGTCGCCGTGGTGGCGATCTGTATTGGCGTGGGTCAAGGCCTCGCCCTGGTGTTGGAGCGGTAACCATGACAACTATCGACGCCATTGAGCCAGAGACCCTGGCATCGGGCGATTTTGTGCAATCCCTGGCGCGCGGCCTAGCCGTGATCGGGGCATTCGACGCCGAGCATCAAGCTCTCACCTTGAGCGAGGTCGCGCGGCGAGCCAACCTCACCCGCGCCGCGGCCCGACGCTTCTTGCACACGCTCCAGACGCTCGGGTATGTGCGCAGTGACGGGCGCGACTTCAGTTTGACGCCGCGCGTACTCGAACTCGGCATGAGCTACTTGAGTGCGCTGTCATTCCCCGAAGTGGCACAGCCGCACTTGGAGCGCTTGTCGCATCACGTGGATGAGTCCGCGTCTGCGGCCATCCTGGACGGCGCGGACATTGTGTATGTGGCGCGTGTGCCAACCCGCCGCATCATGAGCGTGCGCATCACGCTCGGCACGCGCTTCCCCGCATACGCGACCGCGATGGGGCGCGCGCTGCTGGCCGCGCTGCCCAACCCCGAGGTGGAGGCGGTGCTGCGGTCGCGGCCGCTAGAGCAGTTCACTGAGACCACGGTGACTGACCGTGGGGAGCTCCTGGCGATCATCGAGCGCGTGCGTTCGCAAGGGTACGCGTTGGTGGATGAGGAGTTGGAGCGCGGGCTGCGGTCCATCGCAGTGCCTGTGCGTGGGCGGTCCGGCATCGTCGCGGCCATCAACATCTCCACCAGTAGCACTCGGGACACCGCGACGTGGGTACGCACTACGTACTTGCCTCCGCTGCAGGCGACATCCGCTGCGATCACGGCTGACCTCAAGCTCGCCCGGCACTAGCCACGCCGCCACCCACGCCGTCCGCCCACGCCCCCACCCACGCCGCCACCCACGCCGCCACCCACGCCGCCACCCACGCCGCCACCCACGCCGTCCGCACCACAAATCGCCCCAGGTCGCGCCAGTTCGCCCCTTGAGACCCTCAACGGTTCGATTTGTGGTGCGGACGGCGTGGGGGGCGGTGCGAGCGCGCACAGACCCTGTCGAATCTCTCGCGCCGCATTCGTGTAGGTGACAGAGTGGGACAGTCCCACGCGAGAGGAAACCATGACTCAGTACCTGTTCTCGGTCCACCACGACTACTCCAAGCCGATCTTTGACGACAACACCGACGTTGCCGCCATCTACACCGCCGTGGATGCCTTCAACAAGAAGCTCGCTGCCAACGGTCTCGAGGTGTTTGGTGGCGGGTTGGAGGACCCGTCCACTGCCACCACCGTGACCGTACGTGACGGCGCCACCGTGATCACCGACGGTCCTTTCGCGGAAGCCAAGGAGCGCATTGGCGGGTTCTGGGTGATTGAAGCCTCGA
The DNA here is from genome assembly GCA_044507265.1 of Actinomycetales bacterium. Classification (GTDB taxonomy): domain Bacteria; phylum Actinomycetota; class Actinomycetes; order Actinomycetales; family Demequinaceae; genus Demequina. The sequence goes on from JBIQJT010000004.1 coordinate 153,349, forward strand.
GCCTGGACCAGGCGCTGGAACTGGCTGCCGAGGCATCGGCCGCATGCCAGGCACCCATTGAGGTACGCCCGTTCCAGCCCAACGAGTAACAGGCCCGACGCCATGGCCAAGTTCCTTCTGTCAGTTCACCATGACTACACGGTTCCGCTCTTTGATGACCCCGCTGAAGAGGCGGCGATGATGGCGGCCACCGGCGAGTTCAGTTCCCGCCTCAAGGCCGCAGGTGAGTATGTGTTCGCGCACGGGCTTGAGGCGCCGAGCAGCGCCAAGTTGGTCGACGGGCGCGGTGCGACCACGATGATCACCGATGGCCCGTTCCTGGAATCCAAAGAGGTGATTGGCGGGTTCTGGATTGTGGAGTTGCCGAGCCTGGACCTCGCATTGCAGCGGGCCGCTGAGGGTTCAGCCGCGTGCCGCGCGGTGGTGGAAGTCCGCCCGTTCCACCAGGAGTAGTGCCGTGCCCCACTTCTTGCTCATCGCGCATCACGACGCTGACTCGCCTTTCAATCGCACCGCAGAGAAACAACCGGTGTGGGACGCGTTGGCTCAACTGGACGCGGAGTTGCGCGCTGCCGGGGTCATCGTGTTCTCGCGCGGGGTGGCGGACCCTGAGGAGTCCGTCACCTTGCGGTGGAACGCGGGCGGTGAGTTAGGCCGGGACGAGGCGCCGTTCCAGGACCTGGAGCATTGGTTCTCAGGCTTCTGGCTCATCGAGTGCGCTTCCCGCGCCGATGCCGAGGCCTGGGGGGTCAAGGCGGCCAAGGCCCATCGGTGTGACGTTGAGGTGCGGCCGTTGCGCCCGCCGGCTGGCACCGAGTAGCGCCGCGCGTGACCACTACACACGAACAGATCGCCGACGCCTTCCGCACCAGTTCCGGCAAGGCGGTAGCCACGTTGGTGCGCACGTTGGGCAGCGTGGACGCTGCTGAGGAGGCTGTTCAAGACGCGTTCGTGCGCGCGCTAGAGACGTGGCCTCGGGACGGGATCCCGCCTTCGCCTGCGGGGTGGATCATCACCACGGCCCGCAACCGTGCGGTGGACGTCTTGCGCCGCGAGTCCACCAGAGACACACGCCAGGAACATTCGTTCAGGATGTTCGGCAGCCTGACCGCACCGGATCCGGGAGACACCGTAGCCACCCACATTGACGAGGCAGTGGAGGACGACCAATTGCGCCTCATGTTCACGTGCTGCCACCCGGCGTTGGCGCTGGATGCGCGTGTAGCTCTCACTCTGCGCCTTATTGGTGGGCTGGAGACGGGCGACATTGCGCGCGCGTTCCTGGTGCCGGAAACCACCATGGCGCAACGCCTCACGCGCGCCAAGCGCAAGATCGCGGCCGCCAACATTCCCTACGTGGTGCCCTCGCGTGAGGACCTGCCGGAGCGCCTGGACTCGGTGCTCGCGGTGCTCTACTTGGTGTTCAACCAGGGGTACTCGGAGCCGCAAGCTGGAATCCCTGACCTGAGCCGCGAGTCCATGCGCCTCACGCGGGAGTTGGTGGCGTTGCTTCCAGGGACATCGGAGCCCCGTGGGCTCCTGGGCTTGATGATGCTGACGGAGGCCCGACGCCCGGCTCGCTTTGCCGCGGACGGCACCCTCGTGTTGCTCGCCGAACAAGACCGCGGCCTGTGGGACAAGGGGCTCGTGGCATCGGGAAGTGAACTGGTGATGCAGGCATTGGAGTCACCCAGGCCCGGCCCCTACACCGTGCAAGCGGCAATAGCGGCGGTGCATGCGGCCGCGCTGTCCGTCGAGCAGACCGACTGGAGGCGCATCGTGGATCTCTACGACGCCTTGTTCGCGCTGCAGCCCACGGCCATCGTGGAACTCAACCGGGCCATCGCGGTGGCGGAGGTGGACGGACCGGAGCGCGCGTTCAGGATCGTGGACAAGCTGCCGTTGGAGCGGTATCACTTGTGGCATGCGACGCGCGGAAACTTGCTTGACCGCATGGGCCGTGACGCCGACGCCCGGGCAGCCTACGCGCAGGCGCTTGCGTTGGCGCCGGGGCAAGCGGAGCGGGAATTCCTAGCGCGCAAGGCTCAAGGCCTATAGCGTCGGGGGCATGACAACTGCGTGGAAGGCGGGTCGCATCGTCGCAGCCGCGGTGATGCTGGCGGGGGTCTGGGGAAACCTGGCGATCTCGCTGGATTCCGGCAACTTCTTGTTCTTCAACTTCTTTGGCTACTTCACCATTCAGAACAACCTCATTGGCGTGGCTGCGCTATTGGCGGCGGTGCGGTTCACGGGCAAGGCGCGCCCGCAGTGGGTGGAGTACTTGCGCGTGTGCGCGGCCGTGTATTTGTCCATTGTGGTGACCGTGTATTGGCTGCTGTTGGCGCCGTTGGACCCGCCCTCCACGGTGCAGAGCTGGCAGAACCTCACGGTGCACTTGTTCTCGGGCGTGGTGGTGCTCGCCGATTGGCTGCTGGAGGGCCCGCGCGCCCCACTGCCGTTGCGCCACGTGTGGGTGGTGCTGCTGTACCCGCTCACGTGGCTAGTGGTGGTGCTCATCCGCGGCGCCACGGACGGCTGGTTCCCGTACCCGTTCCTTGACCCGGCCAAGGGGTACGGATCCATCGCGGTCATTGTGGCCGCCATTGTGGTGGGCGGCGTGGCGGTGGGGTCGCTGCTGTACCGCGCCACTCGGTGGCGCGTTCTCACGCCCGCTTAGGCTTAAGCTCTCATGAGTTTTGACACCATCCCGCCCCAGGCTCATCCCTCCATTACGCACGACGCCGTGGAGGCTTTGCTTGCCTCGCAGCTGCCGGATTTGGCTCGGCTGCCTTTGGGTGAGCGCTTTGACGGGTGGGACTGCGCGATGTTCCGATTGGGTGGCGGGTTGGCGGTGAGGTTGCCGCGCACTGAGGCGGCGGTCAGGTTCTTGTTGGCTGAGACGCTGTGGGTGCCGCAACTGGGCTTGGCGTGGGACTTTCCGCATCCCGAGTTTGTGGCAGCTGGTGAGCCCGGGCACGGGTATCCGTGGCCGTGGGCGGTGGTGACGTGGCTGCCGGGGCTCACTGCGTTGGAGGTGCCGCTGCTGGCGAGCGAGGGCCGGGCGGTGGGGAAGGCGCTCGCTGAAGTGCATGTGGCAGCGCCTGCTGATGCGCCGTTCAACGACGAGCAATCGATCTCGTTGGCTGCGCGGGACGCGAAGACTCGCGAGCGCATCGCGCGGGTGGCTGCATTCTCTGGTCCGGCTGGCGTGCGCTTGGACGCCGATGCTGCCTTGGCCCTGTGGGAAGCCGGGCTGGAAGCGGAGGTTGGACAGGCGTCGGCTGGTGTGGTGGTGGACGCCGTGTGGTCGCATGCCGACTTCCATGGCGCCAACGTGCTCTCGGTGGACGGGCGGTTTGGCGGGATTGTGGACTGGGGGTCCATGGCGGCGTGCGACCCGGCGGTGGACTTGGGGTTCATGTACACATTGATGCCCGGTGAGGGCGTGGAGGCGGCGTTGGCTGCGTACGGCGAAGCGACGGGGCGCGTGGACGATGCTTTGGTGGCGCGGGCGCGTGCCGTGGGTGTGGCGAAGGCGCTGGGCGTGGCGCTCTCGGAGCGGCCGTTGACTCAAGCGATGGCGTGGCGGGCGTTCCAGGGGTTGGGGCTCGTGCGGTAGTTGGCTCCAACTACTATGGACGCCGGGCCTCTAGCTCAGTTGGTAGAGCAGCGGACTTTTAATCCGCGGGTCGTGGGTTCGAGCCCCACGGGGCCCACTGTGAGACGACAAGGGTGTCGTCGCAGAGTTGAATAACTAGGGGGTATCGCGTGGCAATGTTCACGAGAACGGATCTTGAGCAGCATCCTCTTTGGCAAGTACTGGCAAAGGTCGAGGCAGTGTTGAGCGATCACTCAGGTCAGTTGCGCCTCCAGGATCCCGGCTTCTTAAACGCATTGACCCAACTTGTAAACGGCATTCATCGGATCAACAAGGTTGATCCGTGGCGCTTCTCCAAGCCAAGTGCACGGTTGGATAAGCTCTCTGCGGTCTTAACTGAGCTTGAGGGCGCGCTTGCTGCGTTTGAGGCTGAGCCCGAGGCAGCAAAGTTCGCCGACGTTGAGTTGCGCGCCGAGGAACTCCGCCTAGCATTCAACCAATGCCCGCACCCGATCGTTACTACGGGTCGCATGACGAATGTCACAGCGGCGGTTGAACTTGTCGAGTCCTCCAGCAGAGCCGCTATCGACAGGCTGAGGGAAGCATCGGACTCGGAGATCTCGGCACTGACCAGCCGGTTACAGGAGCTCGACGATATGGTTTCGCAGGTGAACACGGCGTTGGATGAGACCAGGCGCGAACTGGCGCTGGTCACGAAACAGAGCAAGGACATCGAAACTAGCGTCACGGAAACTCACGCGACACAATCCACCGCGTTCGCCAAACTCGTGACCGAGCAACAGGCGGCACTCGCTGAAGAACTTGAGAGCCACCGAACGAAACTCGAAAGCCAACTTGCTGACTCCCGCAAGGCGGCGGTCAGCCGGGTGGAAGCAATCAGAGCCCTCGAGGACCAAGGCAAGACTCTGCTAGGCAAGATTTCCGAGCGCACAATCTCACATGACTATGCCGCCTACGCTCGTCGGCAAGGCCTCGCTGCTGGCTTCTGGACAGTTGCCGCAGCAGCCGTGACAATAGCCTCCCTCTACCTCGTATGGCAGAAGACTGTAGGCCACGACCTTGAGCCAAGTGGCTGGGAGGTTCTTGGGTTACGAACCCTCCTCACTGCGATGATTGTGGCGGTCGCCGGTTATCTTTCAGTCGTTGCGGGACACCACAGGGATAATGCGCGCCGCGCCAAGCAAGCGCAACTAGACCTAAACGCGCTGGAGCCGTACCTCGCACACCTTCAACCGGCCGAGGCGACCGCAGTGAGAAACGAGTTTGCGAGGCATCACTTCTTGCGCGGGCCGGGGGAAACCCGCCGCGGGCCGTTGATCGTACTTCGCGACCATAGCCGAAGTGACGAAACTCGGGTTCCTTCAGGGCGATAGCGAAGGACGGAATAGTGACCGACGAAAGCAACATCCGCTTCCCCGCAAAAGAGTCGGGCGTGAGTGATCAAACCGAGGGAGCCGAAGTGCTTCAACACTTACTCGCAGAGGCCCACCGGCAACTCACCGAGAATACGACCCACCAAACCCTGCTTGTCACACGAGCGTTGGTGCTCGTGGGCGCTGCCGGAGCATCACTCGGGTGGCAAGGCGCGGCTGAGACCGTCTGGGGGCAGGTTGCGATCCTTGTCGCGATCGCAGCCGCCACGCTCGGCCTCGCGGCATTGTGGCTGTGGAAGAGTCCTTCGCCGGTTCTAACGCGAGGACTGGTGGAAGTCTTCGTCGGTGCAAGCCGGAGTGCAGTGCTACGAAGGATCGTTGATGACCTCGCCGACACCGTAGTGCAGCGGGTCTCCGACGCGCGCCGGAAGGCCCGGTTCATTACACTCGGATTTCTGTCGGTCGCAATCTCCTGGCTTCTGATGGCAATTGACGTTCTCTCAACCCATTGAAAGGGTGCGATATGGAAGAGCCCGCAGCACCAGCTGCTTCGCAGAGTCAAGGCCTAATCACCGAGCCTGCGGCGTTGCCTAGCATGATCGATGGCGGCACTTTGACTGCAGGTGCCAAGCCTGCGCAACCATCGCACTTAATCTCCGAGCCTCACAAAGCGCCGCCACAGACTCCCAGCGAGTAACAACTCCCGCAGGGCGCGTCGGCAACCCGGCCGAACTCTCCGATTAGCTAGCGACTAGCATCTTTCGCGCGGCCTGCGAGTTCTGTCGCGTGGCGGGTAGGTCTCTCGCGGTTGCGCGCCTCTTGGTACCGAGTCCTATTCGTTCAGTCGGTACCGTGGAGTCATGGACTTGACACGCTCGTTTGAACAGGCCATCCCAGCCGACGTGCAAGTGCGGTATAGGTGGCTCGAGACTCGCAATGCCGCAGCTGTGCTCGGAGCGAGCAATCCAGTCCAGTACGGCGATTTGCTGTCCGTCCTCGACGGGTTTTGGATCTACGACAGCGACCTGCTCGTACCTGGCGGTAATCGAGGTCAGATTCCCATCCGACTCGACGCTGCTTTCGAGGCGCTGGGCTGGGACGCAGTGCGAATCAACACCACGTACTCCCTCGAAGGTCGTAGGAAGACGTCGAAACACGCACGGACATATGACGAACAGTTCTTGACTTCAACGGTCGAAAACGAAGGTTTTGAGGTGGACAACCTCAAGGGGCGTGTCGCGCTCGATGTCGAGTGGAACGCGAAGGACGGAAACCTGGACCGTGATCTGAGCGCGTATCGCGCCCTATACGACGTGGGTTTGATTGACGTGGCAGTGATCATTACACGCGACCACGAGGGCATACGTGAAGTGGCCGGCACCGATCTTGAGAGCGAGGATGCGTTCCGTCGCCTGGGTACCACGACCACCACGAACATGACGAAGCTCGCATCCCGTCTCTCTCGTGGCGATGGTGGAGGGTGCCCAGTTCTAGCTGTTGGCATCACTCGGGAGACTTGGGCTGGGCTCGGGGTGAGCGCGCCCCAGCCATTGCCTGACCCCGAACTGGACTTTCAATAGCGCGGCTCGCCCCACTTGGAAGGGGTTCGCGTCGTACCCGTGATCTAGTCTCTTAGGCATGGCGTCCCCCTTGCGTGCAGACCTCGAACCAACACCTTTCACCTCCCTGCCGGAGGTTGCGGGAGGGTTTCAGACTGTTCTGGCCGACCCTCCGTGGCGCTTCACCAACCGCACCGGCAAGGTCGCGCCCGAGCACCGAAGGCTCGACCGGTACGACACGATGGACCTGGAGGCTATCAAGGCGCTACCTGTCGGAGACGTTGTCGCAGACAACGCACACCTTTATTTGTGGGTGCCGAACGCGCTGCTCCCAGAAGGTATGCAAGTCATGGACGCGTGGGGCTTCCGCTATGTCAGCAACATCGTTTGGGCGAAGAGGCGCGCTGACGGGGGCCCCGACGGACGTGGAGTGGGTTTCTATTTCCGCAATGTCACTGAACTGATCTTGTTTGGCGTACGCGGATCAATGCGCACCTTGGCGCCAGCGAGGAGCCAGGTCAATATGATCGAGTCGCGCAAGCGCGAGCACTCGCGGAAGCCAGACGAGCAGTATGACCTCATCGAAGCCTGCTCCCCTGGACCCTTCCTTGAACTGTTTGCACGACACCCGCGGGACGGCTGGGAAGTGTGGGGCAATGAGGCGGATGTCGAAGAACCCCGTGGCCGGGCGCACAAAGGGTATGAGGGCGGTCCCATTCGCCGTGAGTTGGCCGTCGTCAACTGAACAAACTTCGCACTGAGGCACGTGCGCCGTGACCCATCCCCAGCATCGGCGACATGCCTTGGACCTGCCGCCCCAGCGTCGGCCGTATGAGCGGCGCGGTCGAGAGCTACGCTGAGCTGATCGGAAACACCCACCCAAAGGCACTCCCATCCACCAAGTCCCACTAGGCAACAC
>JBIQJT010000027.1:0-6927 GCA_044507265.1 Actinomycetales bacterium
CCGCGGGAGGTGTGACGCAAGTCCGGGAGGTGGCGTCGGCGCTGATTCAAGCGGCCAAATCGCGTGGCGTTCCGCTCATCTTGGTTGGCCACGTGACCAAAGACGGTTCGGTTGCAGGTCCGCGGATTGTGGAGCACTTGGTGGATGTCGTATGCCAGTTTGAGGGAGACCCTCACTCGCCTTTGCGGCTGTTGCGGGCCGCGAAAAACCGCTACGGATCCGTGGACGAGGTGGGATGCTTCCAACTGGTCGACGTGGGCATCGAAGAGGTCGCAGATCCTTCGGGGCTGTTCTTGTCGCACGACGCCAACGCCGTGCCGGGTACGTGTGTCACCATCACGCTCGATGGGCGCAGGCCCATGCCCGTGGAGATTCAGGCGCTCGTGGCCGCCAGTGCCCTGACCAATCCGCGCCGCGCCACATCAGGGATTGACTCTGCGCGGGTCGCCATGATCCTCGCCGTGCTGCAGCGGCGCGCCCGATTGGCGGTTGCTGCCGACGATGTCTATGTCTCCACCGTGGGTGGGGCTCGAGTCACCGAGCCGGCTGCCGACGTGGCGTTGGCGCTAGCGCTCGCGTCAGCTCGCGTGGACCGCCCGGTGCTCACGGGGCTCGTCGCCGTTGGCGAAGTCGCCTTGTCTGGAGCTGTGCGCCCGGTGCGTGCGCTATCGCAACGCGTTGCCGAAGCCGCGAGGCTGGGGTTCACGGACGTGATTGTGCCGGCCGGAGCGTCGGCGCCGCCGAGCACCAAGGGGATTCGTGTGCATCCGGTGACGAGTCTCGCCGAGGCCGTGGCGATCGCCTTGCCGCGCAACGAGTAGAGAACTACTGAAGTTCGAACTGGACGGGCTCCGCCGCCACTCCCTGAATCGTCAAGGCCGCCCAGTAAAAGCCCGCGCCCGGCGTCGCATTGACTGTGGTGCACCCTGGGGCGCTGCGTTGGCGGTTCCACGTGACCTGGAACAACTCGTCGTTGGCCCCAGCCTGGAGGATGAACTCTCGGTCGTTCACTGTCGCGTCGTCCGGGCAGTCCAGGGACGAGAAGATTCGATCAGGGTTGGAGGAGGGGCCGGAGGTAACCAGCAACTCGGTGCCTTCCGACGAGGTGCTCAGCTTGCACGGCGACAACCCATCCATGCTGATGGTGACGTCAAAGACTGGCAGGGTGCCGGCCGCGAATGCGCGTGGATTGGGTGTTGCCGTGATGGTGATGTCGGCATCCGTGCACGGGCGCGAGACGTCCACGGTGGGCGCGGGGCTACCTGAGGGGGAGACTGAGACAGTGGGGGCTGGGGTGCCTTGAGGGCCGCCAGCTTGGTTGCCTTGCGTCCCGCGCGGCGAGGTCACGAGGAACCAAATGACCACGATGGCGAGGATGATGATGCCGAGCACCATGAAGCGTCGGCGCCAATAGACCTCCGGGGGCAGATCGCCCACCGGCGTACGCACTCCCTCCACGGCACCTCCCTTGGTTCACATTTACGGTAGCCGTGTGCGCCGCTGGTTCAATGAAGGCGTGCCGAACGCCGCTAAATCCGCCGCAGACAACCCCACCAGGGAGGACGCTGCGCGCGTTGAGGCGGTGCTGGCTTGGTATGGCGAGCATGCACGCGATCTGCCGTGGCGGGATCCCGAGTGCACTCCGTGGGGAGTCCTCGTCAGCGAGGTGATGCTCCAGCAGACTCCGGTTGCCCGAGTGCTGCCTGTGTGGCTTGAGTGGATGGCGCGTTGGCCCTCGCCCGCCGACCTAGCATCAGCCACTCAAGCCGACGCCATACGCGCCTGGGGCAGGTTGGGTTACCCCCGCAGGGCGCAGAGGCTTTGGCTGTGTGCGCGAGCAATCGTGGACAGGCACTACGGCGAGGTGCCTGCCGATGGTGCCGTGCTGCGGACGTTGCCGGGTGTGGGTGAGTACACCGCGGCGGCGGTCGCGACGTTTGCGTTTGGGCGGCGGGCTGTGGTGGTGGACACCAATGTGCGGCGGGTGCTGGCCAGAGCGTGGCGAGGCGAGCCCATGCCGCCCATGTCGCTTGGTCGCGGCGAGTGGGAGTTGGCGGATCGCGTCACGCCGTTGGATGCGGGTGAAGCCTCTAGATGGTCGGTGGCGGCCATGGAGCTGGGTGCGCTGGTGTGCATCGCTCGAGCGCCTCGGTGCGACGTGTGTCCCATCCGCGAGCGGTGCGAGTGGTTTGCCGCGGGTCGCCCAGGGTTGGCGGAGGCTCCGCGGCGCACTCAGGACTGGCACGGCACAGACCGTCAGGTGCGCGGGCGCGTCATGGCGTTGCTACGCGCCGCGACTGTACCGGTCACGGTGTCAGGGCGCGTGGAACTCGAAGACGTGGAGCCCGGTCAGTTGGACCGGTGCCTCGAGTCGCTCGTGGCGGACGGACTCGTGGAGTTGGTGGACGTCGATCGCGGGGCCTACGCGCTCGCTGGTTAGTCCAGTGTCCACTCAGTCCTTAACCCACTCAGTCCCGTGCACCGCGTGCGGCTCGATAGCTGCGAGTTCAGCATCGGTGAGAGCCGGGAAACTCACCGCAGCCACGTTGTCGCGAAGCTGCTCCACGCTCGAGGCGCCAATGAGCGCACTGGTGACCCGCTCGTCGCGAAGTACCCATTGGATGGCGAGCTGCGCGAGTGACTGGCCCCTGGCATCGGCGATCTCATTGAGCGCTTTGGCGCGGCCCAGGTACGTCTCGGTGAGCTGGTTCTCCTTGAGGAACTCGCTGTGCGTGATGCGCGAACCCTCGGGAATGCCCTTGAGGTAGCGGTTGGTGAGCAACCCCTGAGCCAGGGGCGAGAACACAATCGAGCCGACGCCTTCCTCGCCCAGTACGTCCAGCAAGCCCTCTTCGGGGCGGCGGTCAAACATGGAGTAGCGAGGCTGGTGGATGAGCAACGGAGTGCCAAGGTGGCGCAGGATGCGTACTGCCTCGCGAGTGTCTTCGGGCCCATAATTGGAGATGCCCGCATAGAGCGCCTTGCCGCTGCGGACGGCCTGGTCCAGCGCCATCATCGACTCTTCAATGGGGGTGTCAGGGTCCGGGCGGTGGTGGTAGAAGATGTCCACGTACTCGAGGCCCATGCGCTTGAGTGACTGGTCGAGGCTAGACAGCAGGTACTTGCGGCTGCCCCACTCACCATAGGGGCCGGGCCACATCCAGTAGCCGGCCTTGGTGGAGATGATGAGTTCGTCGCGGTAGGGGCGCAGGTCGCGCTCCAGGATCTTGCCAAAGTTGGTCTCGGCGGAGCCGGGCGGCGGGCCGTAGTTGTTGGCGAGGTCGATGTGAGTGACACCTAGGTCAAAGGCGGCGAGGATGATGTCACGCTGGCGCTCGATGTCCACGGAGTCGCCAAAGTTCTGCCACAGCCCCAGCGAGACTGCGGGTAGGCGCAGGCCTGAGCGACCGCATCGGCGGTAGGGGATGGTCTCGTAGCGGTCGTCCTTGGCTGCGTACGGTGCGGCGGAAGTCATGGCACAAGCCTAGACCCCATTCGCCACCCCATCGAAACGTTTCGAGGCTGCGCGGCGCCGCGTACCCGCGCCCTCCGCACCCAGAATCGCATCGGTTTGCTGCAAACGAGCCCCGACCGCCTCGCATATGGGTGCGGACGGTACGGCGAGAGCGGTACTGGGAATACCAGGCCCATCGCCGACGCTGGATTCACTGAGTAGGCGTCTCACCCGAGCGCCCTCTACTGGGGAGAGACATGAACATCACGTTGTGGGTTGTGGCGGGACTGCTGGCCGCGGGCTTCTTGTTTTCGGGAGCCTTCAAGGTGGCACAAGGCAAGAAGGTGGAAGAGAAGGGCATGCGCTGGGCGAGCCTGTACTCCGACAAGGGCATCCGGGCCATTGGTGCCGTCGAGATCGTGGGCGCGCTTGGGCTGATCCTGCCCGCAGTGACCGGGATTGCGACGTGGCTCGTGCCTGTCGCTGCGGCCGGTCTCGCAGTCACCATGGTGATCGCGGCGATCGCTCACGCGCGGGTCAAGGACCCTGCCGGTGCGTTTGTGCCTGTCGCGGTGCTCGGAGCGCTTGCGGTGTTTGTGGCAGTGGGCCGGGCGTTCATCGAACCTTTCGGCGGCTAGCGGCACTCAACAGAAACCCCCGGCCTCCCTCGCGGGAGCCGGGGGTTTCTGGTAACACCAGTTGGGACTAGGCGCTCGTACCGTTCGCTTCTGCATCGGCGTCGGCTGTACCACCCGCAGGGGCGGTCTCAGCCTTGCCCTTGGCGCCGGTAGTGACGGGCTCGCCCACAACGTCGTCCTTGTCGATGCCCTCGAAGGTGAACTCGCCCAGGATGCCTTCGCCCTCGGCATCCACGCGCACGATCTGTCCGGCCACCAACTCGCCAAAGAGGATCTTCTCGCTCAACGGGTCCTCGATCTCGCGCTGTAGAGCACGGCGCAGCGGCCGGGCACCCAGCACGGGGTCGTAGCCCTTCTCGGCGAGCAGCTTCTTGGCCGCCGCCGTGAGCTCCACGCCCATGTCCTTGTCCTTCATGCGCTCGTCGAGGCGGGCGATCATGAGGTCCACGATGGACACGATCTCGTCTTGAGTGAGCTGCGGGAACACCACCACGTTGTCCACGCGGTTGAGGAACTCGGGCTTGAAGTGCTCCTTGAGCTTGGAGTTCACCAGTTTGACCATCTCGTCGTACGTGTGGCCGGACTCGTGCGCCACGGAGAAGCCTGTGGCCTGGCGACGGGAAATCGCATCGGCACCCAGGTTGGTGGTCATGATGATGATGGTGTTCTTGAAGTTCACCTCACGGCCCTGAGCATCGGTGAGCTTGCCGTCTTCCAGGATCTGGAGCAGCGAGTTGAAGATGTCGGGGTGAGCCTTCTCCACCTCGTCAAAGAGCACCACGGAGAACGGCTTGCGGCGCACCTTCTCGGTGAGCTGTCCGCCCTCTTCGAAGCCCACGTATCCGGGGGGTGCACCAAAGAGTCGAGCCACGGTGTGCTTCTCGCCGTACTCGGACATGTCGAGCGAGATGAGTGCGTCCTCGTCGCCAAACAGGAACTCGGCGAGAGCCTTGGCAAGTTCGGTCTTACCGACGCCCGTGGGGCCGGCGAAGATGAACGAACCACCGGGACGCTTGGGGTCCTTGAGGCCAGCACGCGTGCGACGGATGGCCTGAGACAGCACCTTGATGGCTTGCTCTTGACCGATGACGCGCTTGTGCAGCTCGGTCTCCATGGACAGCAGTCGCGAGGACTCATCAGAGCTGACGCGGGCTACTGGTACTCCGGTGGACATTGCTAGCACCTCTGCGATCAGGTCCTCGTCCACCACGGCGGCAACGTCAAGGTCGCCCGACTTCCAGGCCTTCTCCTTCTCGGAGCGCTCCTCGGTGAGGCGGCGCTCTACGTCACGTAGCGACGCAGCCTTCTCGAAGTCCTGCTCGTCAATGGCCGATTCCTTGTCACGGCGCACGTTGGCGATCTTGTCGTCAAGGTCGCGCAACTCAGGGGGCGACGTCATGCGACGGATGCGCAGACGTGCGCCCGCCTCATCGATCAAGTCGATGGCCTTGTCCGGCAGGAACCGGTCGCTGATGTAGCGGTCAGCCATTTGAGCGGCGGCCACAATGGCGTCGTCCGTGATGGTGACGCGGTGGAATGCCTCGTACCGGTCACGCAGACCCTTGAGGATGTCGATGGCGTGGCTGAGCTCCGGCTCCGGCACCTGGATGGGCTGGAAGCGACGCTCCAGCGCAGGGTCCTTCTCCACGTGCTTGCGGTACTCGTCCAACGTGGTGGCACCGATGGTCTGCAACTCACCGCGCGCAAGCATCGGCTTCAAAATGGAGGCCGCGTCAATGGCACCTTCGGCCGCACCGGCACCTACCAGGGTGTGGATCTCGTCGATGAACAGGATGATGTCGCCGCGCGTGCGGATCTCCTTGAGGACCTTCTTGAGTCGCTCTTCAAAGTCACCGCGGTAGCGAGAGCCAGCCACGAGCGAGCCAAGGTCAAGGGTGTAGAGGTGCTTGTCCTTCAGGGTCTCGGGGACGTCGCCGCGCACGATCGCTTGGGCGAGGCCTTCGACTACGGCGGTCTTGCCTACGCCGGGCTCACCAATCAAGACGGGGTTGTTCTTGGTGCGACGGCTCAAGACCTGCATCACGCGTTCCATGATCAATTCACGGCCGACCACAGGGTCAAGCTTTCCTTCACGCGCGGCTTGAGTGTAGTTGCGGCCAAACTGGTCGAGCACGGTGGAACCGGCGGGCGAGCCTTCGGCCGGGCCACCGGCGCCCGCCGTGGCGGATTCCTTGCCCTCGTAGCCACTCAGCAACTGGATGACCTGCTGGCGCACGCCACCGAGGTCTGCGCCCAGCTTGCCCAGCACCTGGGCAGCGACGCCTTCGCCTTCGCGAATGAGGCCCAGCAGGATGTGCTCGGTACCGATGTAGTTGTGGCCAAGCTGCAGTGCCTCGCGCAGGGACAGTTCGAGCACCTTCTTGGCGCGCGGGGTGAACGGGATGTGGCCGGAGGGCGCGTGGGAGCCTTCGCCGATGATCTCTTGCACTTGCTCGCGGACGCCGTTGAGCGAGATGTCCATCGCTTCCAGAGCCTTGGCGGCGACGCCTTCGCCCTCGCGCACGAGCCCCAGGAGGATGTGCTCGGTACCGATGTAGTTGTGGTTGAGCATGCGCGCCTCTTCTTGGGCAAGCACCACTACGCGCCTTGCTCGGTCGGTAAACCGCTCGAACATGTCTGACCTCCTCGGGGTCGCTGGCGCAGGGGCCAGTCGATTACATCCAGGCTAACGATGGACGTTGGGCGCTTATTGCCATGTTCGCCACGGGCGTGAGCCGTGGTGAAGGTTGAGGTCAGGCGCCACGGGCGTGAGCCGTGGTGAAGGTTGAGGTCAGGCGCCACGGGCGTGAGCCGTGGCGAAGGTTGAGGTCAGGC
>JBIQJT010000028.1:0-6723 GCA_044507265.1 Actinomycetales bacterium
AGATCGCGGCGAGCGCTTGGTCCAGATCCGCCCGCAGATCCTCGACATCCTCGAGGCCCACGGATAAGCGCACGGTCGCGCTGGTCATGCCCACGGCTGCGCGGCCCTCAGGGCCTAGTCGCCGGTGAGTGGTGGTGGCGGGGTGGGTGGCGATGGACTTGGCGTCCCCCAGGTTGTTGGAGATGGCGAACACTCGTAGGGCATCAAGGAATCGGAATGTCGCCGCCTTGGCCTCGTCGCCGTGTGGGTCCACGCCCTCGCCCAGCGCGATGTCGATGGTCACGAGAGTCCCGCCCAAGGTCATTTGCTTGGACGCGAGTTCGAATTGCGGGTGAGACGGCAGTAGCGGGTAGCGGGCCACGCCCACGCGCGGGTGGGCATCCAGCCACGCGGCCAGCTCTAGCGCGCTCGCGGATTGCGCCCGAACGCGCACGGGCAGGGTCTCGAGCGACTTGCCGAGCACCCACGCATTGAACGGTGCCATCGTGGCGCCCATGGTGCGCACCATGGCGGTGACCTTCTCGATGTACTCCGCTCCACCGAGCACAGCACCGCCCAAGACCCGGCCCTGACCGTCGATGTGCTTGGTAGCGGAGTAGACCACGGCATCGGCGCCAAGCTCCAGAGGCTTCTGACCCACGGGGGTGGCGAACACGTTGTCCACAATGAACAGCGCGCCCGCCTTCTTACACAACGCAGCCACAAAGGAAATGTCGATCACGTCTTGCATGGGGTTGGACGGCGACTCGACATAGACGGCATCCGCAGGCGTGGCGAGCACCCGCTCCCAGTCCGCGTTGACGTGTCCGTCCACGTAGTCCACCTGGATGCCCCAGGCGGCAAAGTACTCGTTGAAGACAGTGAGCGAGGAGCCAAACAGCGCCCTGGAGGCCACCAAGCGCGAGCCTTGCTTGAGCACACACGCGAGCGACACAAACACCGCAGCCATGCCGGTGGAGGTCGCAAAGCACGCTTCAGCGCCTTCGATGGCCGCCAGGCGATCCTGGAACATCGTCACCGTGGGGTTGCCGTAACGCGAATACTGGTAGCGCTCAATCTCGCCGAGGAACGCCTGCTCCGCTTCACGCGCGGTGGGGTAGACAAACCCTTGCGTGAGGAACAAGCCTTCAGACATCTCGTCAAAACCGGTGCGGTTGATGCCGGCGTGAATGGCGAGAGTGTCGGGGCGCAGTGCCTCAGGAAGCAGCGGGGACGGCTCAGTCATGCGTCAAGGGTAGCGGCAGGGGGCAGGCGGCTTGCCGGGTGGGGCCGGTGACGCCAAGTGGGGTCAGGTGGGATCAGGCCAACCGAGCGGGCACAGCCTTCCCGTCTGGGCCCGATGCCGTGACCGAGTCCCCGCTGACAGTCACCAAGTAGGTTGTCGCCACTCCATCCGCACCCACTACAGACACCTCACGCGAATCGGGCCCACCGGGATAGACCACCAACTCAAGCTCCGCAACAAAGTCATAGTCGGGGCGGTCGTCGCGCAAGCCACGCGGGATCACCGCTCCTGGCCGCACGTACACCGGAAGGGAGTCGAGCGCGTGCGTCTCGCGCACCCACCGCCCGCCTTCCACGCGTTCGCCTGTCAGTAGCGAAGTCCACGTGCCTGGCGGGAGGTAGAAGTCCACTACGCCGTCGGCCGTGAAAACGGGGGCCACGAGGATGTCCGGACCCAGCATGTATTGCCTATCCAGGTACCCCACGGCTGGGTCGGCGGGGAAGTCAAAGAACATGGGCCGTGCCATAGACACGCCGGTGGTGGCTGCCACCTCGGCCTGGCTCCACAAGTACGGCATGAGCGAATTCTTGAGCTTGGTGAAGGTGCGAGTGATGTCCACTGCCTCGTCGTCGAACTGCCACGGCACTCGGTAGGACGTGCTCGCGTGCAGGCGCGAGTGCGAGGACAACAGCCCAAACGCTAGCCACCGCTTGAACACTGCCGGATCCGGTAGGCCCTCAAACCCGCCTATGTCGTGGCTCCAGTACCCGAAGCCGCTCGCCGCGAGACACAACCCGCCGCGCAAGGTCTCCGCCATCGACTCATAAGTGGAGGTGTTGTCGCCGCCCCAATGCACCGGGAATTGCTGGCCGCCAGCGGTGGCGGATCGGGCAAAGAGCACCGCTTGGCCCTCGCCCTTCACTTCGGTTATCACCTCAAACACTGCACGGTTGTACAGCTGCGTGTAGAGGTTGTGCATGGTGAACGGGTCGGTGCCGTCGTGCCACACCACGTCCGTGGGGATGCGCTCGCCAAAGTCGGTCTTGATGGCGTCCACGCCTTCGCCAATGACGCGGCGCAGGTGGCCCTTGAACCACTCCACCGCGCCAGGGTTGGTGAAGTCCACCAGGCCCATGCCGGCCACCCACCAGTCCCATTGCCACACACTGCCGTCGGCTCGGCGCACCAAGTAGCCAGCGTCGGCGGCTTCTTGGAAGAGGCCAGAGGCCTGGGCGATGTACGGGTTAATCCACACGCACACCTTGACGTCTTTGTCCTCGTGCATGCGCGTGAGCATCCCCTTGGGGTCAGGGAAGGTGCGCGCGTCCCACGTGAGGTCCGTCCACTTGAACTCTTCCATCCAGAAGCAGTCAAAGTGGAAGACGCTTAAGGGGATGTCGCGCTCGCGCATGCCGTCCACAAAGGAGTGGACTGTGGCCTCGTCGTAGTCGGTGGTGAAGGACGTGGAGAGCCACAAGCCGTAGGACCACGCCGGGAGGCGGGCGGGGCGGCCGGTGAGCGCCGTGTAGCGGTCGATCACCTGGGCGGGGCTGGGGCCGTCAAACACCAGATACTCGATGGCCTCGCCTGCGGTGGAGAACTGGACGCGCTCCACGGATTCAGTACCCACTTCAAAGGACACGTGCTCGGGTTGGTTGACCAGCACGCCGTAGCCGCGGCTGCTGAGGTAGAACGGGATGTTCTTGTAGGACATCTCGGAGCTGGTGCCGCCGTCGGCATTCCAGATGTCTACCGTTTGGCCGTTCTTGACGAACGCACCAAAGCGCTCGCCCAGGCCGTAGATCAGCTCGCCGATGCCAAGGTCCAGTTGTGCGACGGAGTAGGCCGATGCGTGGGCGAGGCCCGTGGTAGTGACGCCAGCAATGCCTGCGGGTTCGGCGGCGACGGGCGCGCCCGGGGCGAGGGTCATGTAGGCGAGGGATTTGGGCCCGGACCCTGTGAGGCGGCGCTCGCCAGAGAAGAACTCGAGGTTCCAGGGAGCGCCCTTGGTGAGGACTGCCCGCAGGTTGCCGGAGGTGAGGGTGGCGCTGGTCTCGGTGACCGCAACTGTGCCGTGGCCGCTCGTGGCGGCCAAATCAAACCCGGGGGAGCGTCGTCCGCCTGTGTGGTGGTCCATCCGCACGGCGATGACGCCCTCTGCTGGCGAGTGGAGGCGAACCGTGAGGACGGGCAGGTTAAGCACGTTCCCGCGTGCCTCGATAGCGCGAGATGGCGCGGTGATGACCAGGGCGTCGCCGTCTGCCTCGACCTTGTATGCCTCTTGGGCGTAGGCGGCGGTGACGCCGGGACGCAGGTGCCAGTAGCCGTCGGTGAACTTCATGGGTTCAGCCTGCCACGGCCGCCAGGTGGTGCGAGTGACTTCAGCCCTGGTGCCACGGCAAGCCGGACGCTTGCCAGCCCACCGCGCCGCGGTGACCCATGTGATCGGGCGCACCCTCAAAGCCTTCGAGGATGTTGTAGGAAGGACCGATACCGGCCGCAGTGGCGGCAATAGCCGCGCCGATGCTGCGCTGGCCGGAGCGGCAAAGGAAGATCACCGGAGTGTCAGATCCGGGGCCGATGCCTGCCTCCTGGAGCTGCTCCACAAAACGAGGGTTGCGAGCTCCGTCAGGGTAGGTAACCCACTCAATGAATACGGGTGGACGCGCACCTTCAGGTGTGTCCGGCACACCCACAAAGCGCCACTCAGCCTCGGTGCGGACGTCAACGAGGACAGCTTCAGGCGTGGACTCAAGCAAGTCCCAGGCAGCTTCCGCAGTGATGTCACCGGCGTAGTCGTTCATGATGCGCCCCTCCGTCGAGTGTGGTGCAAGTGTAGGCCGGAGCATGGTGCGCGGCGAAGCCACCGAGAGCTAGTGCGCGCGGAGGGCTTGGCCAAGTGGCGTGGAGCGCGATCCAGCGGCCGCCACCGCCCACGCGGTGAGCGCTCCAGCACTCAGCATGATCGCGATGGCTCCGAGGACCGCGAGCAGTGCGAGCAAGCGCAGGGCTGCAGGCATGGTGTCGTAGCCGTCCGCGCCGTTCAGAATGTTGAGCAACCGCCACGCTTCCGCGACGAGGAGCCCCCCGCCAAGTCCGATTGCTGCGCCGGTGACTTGGGGTGTCCATTGTTGCCACCAGTGCGCGCGGGCGAGCTCGCTGGCTGAGAGTCCCAGGGCACGCCGGGTGGCGCCCTCTCGCGCGGTCACAGCACGGTGGGCAACGAACATCGAAGCTGCCACGAGTTGGATGGCTACCGCAGCCAGAACGACCGCCACCACGGCCGTGGGTGAGACCAGTTCGTGCCACCAGTAGTTGAGGGCCTCCGCGAGGTCGTCTGTGTAGTCCCCGTACTCCGTGTATCCATGACCGAAGACACGCACCATGCCGCGAGGGTCCAGCGCCGCGACAGTGGTCATGACCGTCAACGTCCCTACAGCGGCAGTGGTGAGGATCGCAGGCGCCACGGCTTGCTTGGGCCGAATACTCAGCTCATCGCCTGCCGTGATGCGGGCGCGCTTGCTGGAACGAGCTAACCGCCTGCCCACTCGAGGAATTCCCCAACGGTTGGCTTCAATCGCCAGTCCCGCGAGCGCCATGCCGCCGATGATCATGCCCAGCACGATCACCACGTCCATGGGTGCGGTCGGCTGCCAGCTGCCAAGCACTATGAGTGCCACGCCGACCACGAGGGGCAGCCACAGCCAGTGCGGTGACACCCGTCGGGACAACTCGGTCTCGGTGACGTCATTGACGGGCTTGAGAGCCGCCACGGGGTTCACCCTGGAGGCCCAAAAGGCCGGCACCGCGGCAATGAGCAGTGCCACCACGAGGGCCACCAGCGCCACGACGGGGAAGATGGGCCAGTAGACGGAGACAGTGGCAGGGCCAAAGGGCGCGCCCACCGATGCGCGAGCCACCGCCAACTGAGTTTGAGCGGCCACGAGGCCCACGACGATGCCCACCACCGCGGCCACGAGTGCGATCGCGAGCGTCTCCAGAACCGTGGCCGCCGCGATGTATCTCCTGGTAGCCCCCATGGTGCGGACGGTGGCGATCCATTGTGTCCGGGCGGCAGCTTGGCCTCGTCCCACTGAGAATGACATGACGATCATGGCGATGATGAGCACTACCGCGACGACTAACCACACCGCGGTCGACTGTGGCAGTGCTACCGCAAGAGGTGACTCCGTGAATGCCTCGTATGACAGGTAACGATCTAGCGAGGAAGAAGCTCCGTCCCACTGGACATCGATCGGCGCGACTTGGATGCCTTCAAAGCCCTCTCGCCACGTCGGCTGGGAGAACGCACTTGCCCGCTCCACCTCATCCCACGAGAGCAGCGCCCCGGGTGCCTGGTAGAAGTCATAGCCGGGCAAGCGCCTGTCGACAGAGAAGCCCACCACGGTGAAGGTGTAGGGCACGTCCATCGCGAACCCATCGGGGCCAGTCCGTTGACCATAGAGGGTGACCTCATCCCCCAGACGCGCGTGGAGGGCGGCCGCCACGTCCGCGCTGAGAGCGATTTCCCCTTGGCGCTCCGGCATGCGCCCTTCCGTGAGAAATGCGCTGCGATCGGTACCTCCGTAGGCAGCATGTGCCCAGATCTCGGCCCTCCAGTCGTACGGGTCAATCGCCTCGAACGGCTCAAGGGTGAGAAAGGCGGTGGCCACCGCGGAGGCGGAGGCGTTCGCATCAATCATCTCGCGCAACTGTTCGGCCGAGACGTTGTACTCCAGGCCGCCCACTGGAGTCGACGTGACGGTCACGAATCCGTGCCGCTCAGCGTCTCGGTCCAGAAGAGTAGAGGCCTGCTGGTCCAGGGTCCCTTGAGTGGCACCCGCGGTGCCTATGAATGTGAGTATGGCCACCAGCACGGCTAACAGAGTGGCGGTCCAGGCGAAGTACCCGCGGTGCGCGCGGAGCTGGCCTACGACCAGGCGCCAGGTCATTCCTGCCGAGTTCACCGCTGCACCCCGGCGAGCGCGTCGAGCCCAGCCAGCACGGCATCGGGCGTGGGATCGGTGACGTGGCCCGCCACTTTGCCGTCGGCGAAGAGCAACACGTGGGAGGCGTAGGAGGCGGCGGTGGGATCGTGAGTGACCATCACCACTGATTGCCCCAACTCCCGGCAAGACTGCCTCAGATGCGCCAGAATCTGCGCGCTCGCGTGAGTGTCCAAATTGCCAGTGGGTTCGTCGGCGAGGACCACTCGGGGCTTGGTGATGAGCGCTCGCGCAATGGCGATGCGTTGCTGTTGGCCACCGGAAAGTTCAAAGGGCTTCCGAGTGAGCTCGCGGCCAATGCCCAGCATCTCCACGAGCGACTCCAACCACGCCACGTCTAGTGGCACGCCATTGAGGCGCACGGGCAAGACGATGTTGTCACGTGAGGACATGGTTTGCATGAGGTTAAAGCCCTGGAACACAAAGCCGATGTGTTGGCCGCGCAACCGCGCCAGTTGCGCGTCAGGCAGGCCCGTGATGCGATCCTCTCCC
>JBIQJT010000005.1:0-90971 GCA_044507265.1 Actinomycetales bacterium
TCAGTGCGCGTCGCCAGCGGCACGCGAGACCAGCAAACGGCGGATGGAGTCCACGGTGACCGCCCTGTCCACAGCCGCCGCGGCATCGTCCTGAGTCACCCACTCGTCCAGCGCACACCCGTCTTCCGCGCTCACATGCTGGCAACCACGAGGGCAATGCGCTGCGGCCCAGTCCGCCACGTCAGGGAACGCAAGCAGAAAGTGCTCGGGGTCAACATGGGCCAGGCCAAAGGAGCGCACACCAGGAGTGTCGATAATCCACCCGCCGCCCGGCACCTCAAGCATGAGCGAAGACGTAGACGTGTGCCGCCCACGTCCGGTGACATCGTTGACGCGGCCAATGGCGCGATCAGTTCCCGGCACCAAGGCGTTGACCAGCGTGGACTTCCCTACGCCGGATGGCCCCACCAACACGGTGCGCACGTCACGGAGGGCCTCACGCAACACCTGGAACCCGGGATCCGCCTCAGGCCCGCCCTCGCGTTTGACCGAACACTCAATCACCGTGACACCCAAAGGCTCGTACATCCCCCGTAAGGCCGTGGCATCGGCGAGATCCGCCTTAGTGAGCACCAACACCACGCTGAGCCCTGCGTCAAAGCCAGCCACCAAGCACCTGTCGATCATCCGCACGTTGGGCTCGGGATCGGCAAGCGCCGCGATGATGGCCAGCTGGTCCGCGTTGGCGACTACGACGCGCTCAGTGGTGTCTGTGTCGTCCGCCGTGCGCCGCAGGGCCGAGGCTCGCTCATCCCGCCGCACAATGCGCGCCAGCGTGTCATCCGCCCCCGAGGTGTCACCCACCACGCCCACCGCGTCGCCCACCACCAGGCCGCGCCTGCCCAACTCGCGGGACTTCACGGCCATCACCGTCACACCCTCGCCGGTGCGCACCGTATACCGGCCGCGGTCAACGGCCACCACAGTGGCGTCTATGGCGTGGTCATGGCTGGGGCGACGTTTTGAACGCGGGCGGGAGCCACGGCCCGGACGCACCTTGGCGTCCGATTCGTCGTACCTGCTCCAGTCCGTCCCCAAGCAGTCACTCCGCTACTACAGGCTTGCCGCCCGAAGCCGTGGTACGGCC
Source organism: Actinomycetales bacterium (assembly GCA_044507265.1). Classification (GTDB taxonomy): domain Bacteria; phylum Actinomycetota; class Actinomycetes; order Actinomycetales; family Demequinaceae; genus Demequina. The sequence goes on from JBIQJT010000005.1 coordinate 1,088, forward strand.
CGATGCCGTGGCCACCATGTCACGCCACATCTGGGGGAACGCGGGCATGGTCTTGGAGGTCGTGCCCACGTTGAGGATACGAACTCCAGGCACCCGCAATCCCAACACCGCAGCAAAAGTCGCCATGCGGTGGTCGTGGTACGTCTCCATCACCGCTGGACGCAATCCGGCCGGCGGCTCCCCGCCAAACTTCAGCGAGTCATCTCCGGCAAGGCACTGCCCGCCCACGCGGTCCACTTCGGTGGCAATGGCGGCTAGGCGGTCTGTCTCGTGCCCGCGCAAATGGCCAATGCCCGTCAGTTCACTGCCACCGGTAGCCACAGCGCACAGCGCCGCAATGGTGGGAGTGATCTCGCCAGCGGGGGAGAGGTCAGCGGTGATGCCGTTTACCCTGCCAGTGCCGGTCACGGTCAGCACGTCACCGTCCAGGGAGCATGTGCCGCCCATGCGTTCGAGCAACGCAGGGAAAAGCGCGCCGGGCTGAGTGGTGTGTGCGGGCCAGCCGGGAATGCGCACGGTGCCACCTGCCACCAGGGCAGCGGCAATGAACGGACCGGCATTGCTCAAGTCGGGCTCCACGCGCACGTTATCGAGGCGCACAGACCCCGGGTGCACTACCCACGTACGGTTGTCGGGCTGATCCACGCGGATTGCCGCTTGACGCAAGTTCTCGCACGTCATGTCGATGTGCGGCAGGCTCGGCAACACTTCGCCTACATCGCGCACGGTGAGGCCACCGGGCAAGCGCGGAGCCACCAGAAGTAGCGCGGTCACAAACTGAGAGGAAGCGCTCGCGTTGACCTCCACCTCGCTGGGCACTTGCGGGGCGGGAGTGATGGTGAAGGGCAACCTGCCGCGCCCTTCGTCATCCACGGTGGCACCCAGTGCACGCAAAGCGTCAAGAAGAGCACCCATAGGCCGCACGCGGGCACCTGCGTCACCGTCAAACGTGACGGGCCGAGTGTCTCCGGCAAGCCCCGCGAGCAGCACGAGCGGCGGCACAAAGCGCATCACCGTGCCCGCCAAGCCGCACTCAATAGAGACACCCCCGCGGATGGGTCCGGGAGTAATCAGCCACTCCTCGCCGGAGTCGTCAATCTCCGTGCCAAGCGCTCGCAAGGCCGCGATCATCAACTCCGAATCCCGGGACCGCAAGGCTCCACGCAACCTCACCGGGGCATCGGCCAGAGCGGCCAGGACCAGGTACCGGTTGGTGAGGGACTTGGATCCAGGAACTTCCACCGTGGCGTCGAGAGGGCCCCTTGCTACGGGTGCATCCCACACTTCACCGGGGCCGGTGCCTTGAACAAGTGCGGTGCCGGCCTGCACAGCGTCACTCACCAGAACCTACGCTCCAGCCTCTTCTGAGCCGCAGCGGCCTCCTTGGCCCTGAGCTTGGCGGCCTTGGACTTTGCCTTTGCCTTGGCACGCCTGGCCTTCTTGCGCTTCTGGTGGCCCGGCGTGTGACCGGCCGATGCCGCAAGCATGGCCGCACCAAGCAACGCCACGTTCTTCACAAAGTCTTCTTGGGCGACCTCACGAGCAGCGCCCTCTGGCATGGTCCAGAACCGGGGCTGAACGGCCAAGGTCAAAGCTGCCAAGCCCGTGAGTGCCATGCCTGCGGTGCGGGGGGTCTTGGAGGTGGCGAGCACGGCCGCCGCGGCAGCGGTAGCAATGGCGTGTGCCCGCACCACGGTCTCGGCGGGGACATCGAGTTCAGCCTCGGCGAGCAAGGGCCGGATCAGCGGCTCGGCCTGAGCGGTGCGTGCTGCTGGCTCCATGGCGGTCTGGACGCCGTCGTACACGAACCAAGACGCAATCAGTGGACGTGCAAGTGCGCGGAACATGACTCCAGCCTACTCGTGGCCCGCAAACTCGGCTCAGCCGGGGAATGGCTCCGGCGCATCGGCTGTTCACCCACCATGAGTTCCACCTTGTGCCCCGAGCGCGCTGGCGCTCCTACGGATGCTGTCACGGACTTAGAGCGTGCCGAGAAGGCCGAACTGGACCGGGTATTCTCCGAGGTGATGAGTGACACGGATTACAGTCTCCGCTTTGAGGCGGAGGCGCTGTCCTACATGGACCAGCTTTACGCGGCCGCATTGCGGATGACGCGTAACCCCGCCGACGCCGAGGACCTGGTCCAAGAGACGTACCTCAAAGCCTTTGCGGCCATTGACAAGTTCACACCAGGCACCAACCTCAAGGCCTGGCTGTACCGGATCCAGACCAACGCCTTCATCAACACCTACCGCAAGAAGCAACGCGAACCCAAGCGCACCGATGCTGACACGGTGGAAGACTGGCAACTCGCCTCTGCCGCCGCGCACCAGTCCCAGGGCCTGGCGTCGGCGGAAGAAGCCGCGCTGGACGGTCTGGGTGATGTGGACGTGAAGCGTGCACTCGCGGAACTGAGCGAAGAGTTCAGGATGGCGGTCTACCTCAGTGACGTTGAGGGCTTTGCGTACAAGGAAATTGCCGAGATCATGGATACGCCCGTGGGCACCGTGATGTCGCGCTTGCACCGCGGCCGCAAGTTGCTGCGGGAGAAGTTGAGGGACTACGCCGCCGAGCGCGGAATCTACGAACGGCCAGCACACGAGAGCGTCAAGGAGGTGGCTAGTGGCCAAGAAGCAATGTGAAGAAGCGCTCGACAAACTTTTCGAATACATCGACCACGAACTGCCTGACGAGGAACTGCACCGCATTGGGGAGCACCTCAACGACTGCCCGCCATGCGAGGCCGAGCACAAGATCAACGAGAAGATCAAGCGTTTGACCGCCGAGTGCGCCGGAGGCGAGTGCGCTCCCGCGGACTTGCGCGAGCGCATTCTGGCCACCATTCAGCAGGCCCGCGAACAGGCCTAAGCCTCGCCCGCCCAGCCCGATGCACGGGCGCCGGTCCACGCGACGCGAGCCAGGCATCGGCCCTAGAAACAAAACAAGCCCGCATCACGTGATGCGGGCTTGAGTGTGCCCCCGGAAGGGGCGTGGCTCACGCGTTGGGGCGCTTGCCGTGGTTAGCACCGGACTTGGCGCGTGCCTTGCGCTTGCGGCCCTTCTTGCTCACGGGAGACCTCTTCTCATCAACGGATTCACGATGTCGTGACGAACGATTGTCGCATACCTCAGGCGGCTGGAGAACAGCGGGCACGGGCGTAGTCTTCTTTCATCCGGCCCGGGAACTCGGGTCGCAGTCAAGTAAGGCCCCTGGCATGCCGATGGAGGTAGCGTGAGCGACCAGCCTGTGTCCGTCATTCCGTTGCTACACGCTTTGGCGTCTACTGGCGGCTCGGACTTGCACTGCAAGGTGGGCTCGGCGCCCCGCATCCGTGTTGATGGGCGCTTGCGCAAGCTTCAAGTGGCGCCGCTTCGTGCGGAAGACACTCGCAACATGGTGGCGCAGGTGTTGCCGGAGGAGCTGGTGCTTCAGTTCCGTGACACCCACGAGGCTGACTTTGCCTTCTCGCTCGCTGGCGTGGGCCGTTTCCGTGTCAATGCGTATGTGGCGCGTGGTGCGGAGTGCTTGGTGTTCAGGCGCGTGGCCGTGGGCGCTCAGTCCTTTGACGAACTTGGCATCCCGCAAGTGGTGGGCGACATGGCACTGGAACCGCGTGGCCTGGTGCTGGTCACCGGTCCTACCGGTTCCGGTAAGACCACCACGCTCGCCTCCATGGTGGACCTCATCAACACCTACCGTGAGGTCAACATCATCACCATTGAGGACCCCATTGAGGTGCTCCACACCGACAAGAAGTCGATCATCAGCCAGCGCGAGGTGCGCTCTGACACTCTGGACTTCCCCTCCGCACTGCGCGGCGCGATGCGTCAAGACCCGGACGTCATCCTCATTGGTGAGATGCGTGACATTGAGACCGTACGCGCAGCTCTGTCTGCTGCCGAGACTGGTCACTTGGTGCTCGCGACCCTTCACACAGTGGACGCCCAAGACACCATTAACCGCATCGTGGACTTCTTCACCCCGCATGAGCAGTCGCAGGTCCGTGCCACCTTGGCGCAGACTCTGCGCGGGATCGTGTCTCAGCGCCTGGTACGCAGGGCCGACGGCAAGGGCCGTCAGTTGGTGGCGGAGATCATGGTCAATAATGGCCGCACCGCGGAGGCGATTGTGGACCCTCCCAGCCAGCCGCCCATCTTGGACCTCATCGCCGAGGGCGAGTACTACAAGATGCAGACCTTCGACCAGCACTTGTTCCACTTGGTGAGCGACGGGATCGTGAGCTACGAAGACGCCATCGCCATTGCGTCTAGGCCGCACGACCTGGCAGTCACTCTGCGCAACGCTGGCGTCATCGCCGGCTAGTTGCCCGGCGAGCCCGTTGTGAGGCGCCCGCTCGCGCCGTTTGAGTCGCTCAGGACCATCTCAGCTTCGCAGATGCACACTAATGTGGCTCATGTGACTGATGGGGCTCTGAGTTGGTCCACAGTGACGCAGTCAAAGCAGCTGGACCCCACAAGGAGTTCCACTCAGTCAGTGGGAGCAGAGAGTCAGGCAGTCCACTCGTAGTCGTCTACGCCAAGCCAGTCATGCCAGGCGGAGTGCAACACAAGCCAGGCCATGAGTCCGTATCCGGCTTGCAGCGGCAGACTGTCCTCGCCGCTGGCCATGTCTGCGGCCCACTGGTCATGACGCGCCAGCGGCCCGTACATGTCCACGTAAGGGACTGCACGGCGGTTTGCCGCCTCTTCACACAGAGCCGCCAACTCCGCGATGGCTTGGTTTTCCTCGGGGCGTCCGGGCGGCGGCCCAGCGAGCATGGTCCTGAAGCCGAGCGCCTTGGCGCGGTCAAGGGCATTGGCAATGTTGAGCCGCGTCATACTCGGGGAGATCCCATGCTCAAGGTCGTGGCGGCCAACGGCAAAGATCACTGCGTTGGTGGTTCCTGCCGTGCCTGCTGGGCCCAAGCGCCTCAGTGCCTCATCATCCCAGCGAGAGGTCATGCCGCCCGTGGTCTCCCCGGGCACCGCAAGCGTGTGGAACCGCAAGTCAGGTTTGAGCGGCAGCGTGCGCGCGGCAACTCGACCGGTCCAGCCCAATGCTTTGGGGTCTCCGTGCCCGGCTACAAGCTCGTCACCCACAAAGAAGACGTTGATCACCTGTCGAATGCCCTTGCCACAAGGTCAGTCTGCTCCGCCTGGTGGCGTGACGCCAGTCCCGATGCCGGTGAGGCCGATGCCGGACGCGACACTACGTTCACAGTCTTGCCTACCAACTGGGGCAGCGAGAGCGAGATGCGCGACCACGCGCCCTGGTTCAGCGGCTCCTCCTGGACCCAGATCAGTTCGGCACCGTCAAACGGTGCAAGAGCTTCACGGATCCGGTCCGCCTGTAGCGGGTACAACTGCTCAAAGCGCACGATGGCCGTGGCATTGTCGCCTGCCTTCTCACGCGCGGCGAGCAGGTCGTAGTAGACCTTGCCGGCGCACATGAGCACTCGCGTCACCTGACCCGGGTTCACGGTGGAGTCGCCCACCACTTCCCGGAAGGTGCCCGTGGTGAAGTCATCCACCGCGCTCGATGCGGCCTTGAGCCGCAACATGGACTTGGGCGTGAACACCACCAACGGCTTGCGCGGGCGGTCGTACGCCTGGCGGCGCAACAAGTGGAAGTACGACGCCGGGGTTGAGGGCATCGCGACGACCATGTTGTCTTCTGCAGCCAGTTGCAGGAATCGCTCTACGCGGGCCGAGGAGTGGTCGGGGCCTTGGCCTTCGTATCCGTGTGGGAGCAACATCACTACAGAGGATGACTGGCCCCACTTCTGCTCAGCCGAAGACACAAACTCATCGATGATGGTCTGCGCGCCGTTGACGAAGTCACCAAACTGCGCTTCCCACAGCACCAAAGCATCCGGTCGTTCCACGGAGTAGCCGTACTCAAAGCCGAGGCAGGCGTACTCGCTGAGCGAGGAGTCGTAGATGGACAGGCGGGCCTGGTCAGTGGAGAGGTACTGCAAGGGCGTCCACTCGGCACCCGTGTTGCGGTCATGGAACACCGCGTGCCGCTGCACGAACGTGCCACGGCGAGCGTCCTGACCTGCAATGCGGACGGGGACGCCTTCTTGCAAGAGGGTGCCAAACGCAAGCACCTCGCCAAAGCCCCAGTCGATGCCGCCCTCCCGGGTCATGGTCTCGCGGCGCTCCAGAAGTTGCTGGAGCTTGGGGTGCACGGTGAAGCCCTCTGGCGGGCGCACGTGCGCCCGGCCGATGCGCTCGATGGAACCGGCATCTACGGCGGTGCGCCAACCGACCATCATTCCGGCATCGGAAGACTGCGAAGCGGGTAACTCGAGGCCAGCGATGGACTCGGTGTCGGGCCCCTTGAATCCCTCGCGGGTCTCCAAGAACACGCGCTCCAGCTGAGCCAAGTAGTCCTGCGAGACTTGTTCGGCCTCTTCCGTGGTGATGTCGCCGCGGCGGATGAGAGCCTCCGTGTACAAGTGACGAACGGAGCGCTTAGCCTCGATGAGGTCGTACATGCGCGGCTGGGTCATCGAGGGGTCGTCGCCTTCGTTGTGACCACGGCGGCGGTAGCAGATCATGTCGATGATCACGTCACGGCCAAAGGCTTCGCGGTATTCGAACGCCAAACGAGCTGCCCGTACACACGCCTCAGGGTCGTCGCCGTTCACGTGGAAGATGGGGATCTGGAATCCCTTGGCAACGTCCGTGGCGTAGCGCGTGGAGCGCGAGTCTTGAGGGCCGGTAGTGAAGCCCACTTGGTTGTTGATGATGACGTGCACGGTGCCGCCCACCTTGTAGCCACGTAGTTGGCTGAGGTTGAGCGTCTCTTGGACGATGCCTTGACCGGCAAACGCGGCGTCACCGTGGATCAGCACGGGAAGCACGGGGAAGCCGTCGGTGGTGGGGTCGGAGCCCAAGGCGTCAAGCTTTGCCCGGACGATGCCTTCGAGCACCGGGTTCACGGCCTCCAAGTGCGAGGGGTTGGCGGCCAAGTAGACCTGCGTGGTCTCGCCGGTCTCCGCCGTGAAGACACCCTCTGTACCTAGGTGGTACTTGACGTCACCAGAGCCCTGGACGGAGCCGGGCACTGCGGTGCCGTCGAACTCGCTGAAGATCTGGCTGTACGACTTACCTGCCAAGTTGGCGAGCACATTGAGACGGCCACGGTGGGCCATACCGACGCACACCTCGTGGATTCCTGCAATAGCAGCCGAGGACAGCACGGCGTCCAGGAGCGGAATGAGAGATTCGCCACCCTCGAGCGAGAAGCGCTTTTGACCCACGTACTTGGTCTGCAAGAACGCCTCAAAGGCCTCGGCCGCGTTGAGGCGGCGCAAGATGCGCAAGTGCTCTTCGCGAGTGGGCTTGGTGTAGCCAGCCTCCAGGCGCTCCTGTAGCCAGGATCGCTGAGCACGATCCGCCAAGTGCATGTACTCCACACCCACGGTGCGGCAGTAGGCGTCGCGCAAACGACCAAGGACGTCGCGCATCTTCCAGCGCTCGCGGCCAGCGAAGCCGCCGGTGGCGTATACGCGGTCCAGGTCCCACAAGGTGAGGCCGTGGGTCTGCACGTCAAGGTCGGGGTGCTTGCGAGGGCGAGCGCTCAAGGGGTCCACGTCCGCCATGAGGTGACCGCGTGAACGGTACGCGTGGATCAACTCTGCGATGCGCGCGGGCTTGGCCTCTTCAGCCTCGGGGCTGGTGGTGGCGTCTTGCACCCACCGCACGGGCTCGTAGGGCACACGCAGGGCCACAAACACGCGGTCGTAGAACCCGTCCAGGCCCAAGAGCTTCTTGTGAACCAGACCCAAGAACTCGCCGGACTGCGCGCCCTGGATGACGCGGTGGTCATACGTGGAGGTCAAGGTCATGACCTTGGAGATGCCCAAGCGGGCGATGGTCTCGTCGGAAGCACCTTGGTACTCGGCGGGGTAGTCCATGGCACCCACGCCGATGATCGCGCCCTGGCCCTGCATGAGTCGCGGCACAGAGTGCACGGTGCCCAAGGTGCCGGGGTTGGTGAGCGTGATGGTGGTCCCTGCGAAGTCATCGGCCTGCAAGGTGCCGGTGCGCGCCTTCTTGACGATGGCGTCGTACGCGGCCCAGAACTGTGCGAAGTCCATCGTGTCCGCAGACTTGATATTGGGCACCAAGAGCTGGCGAGTGCCGTCGTCCTTGGCCATGTCAATGGCGAGACCGAAATTGACGTGCTCGGGCGTCACCTGCGCGGGCTTGCCGTCCTCAGTCGTGTACGCGACGTTCATGGCGGGGAACTCGGCTAGCGCCTCCACGATGGCAAAGCCGATCATGTGGGTGTAGCTGATTTTGCCGCCGCGAGTACGCGCCAAGTGGTTGTTGGCCACCACGCGGTTGTCCATGAGTAGCTTGGCGGGGATAGTGCGCACCGAGGTGGCCGTGGGCACCTCAAGGCTTGACTCCATGTTGGTGACCACGCGAGCTGCAGGACCACGCAAACGCTCGACGCCTGAGCGCACGTCAGTGTGCAGCGCCGCAGGGTGCTCGGGGGATTGCAAGTACGCGGCGCTCGGTGCCACGGCGGTGGCAATGGGCTGCGTCGGTAGTTGCTCAATGGCCGATGCGTCGGGCTGGGCTTGCGGCGGGGTGACGGGGGCGGGGGCGGGGGCTGCCGTTGCCGGCGCGGCGGATGCTGGCGCCTGGGCGGCGGGCGCAACCGGGGCCGCGGGAGCAGGAGGCTGTTCCGCTACAGGTTGCGGCGCGGGCTCAGCTTGAGCACTCACGGCATCGGCGCGGCTGGAGCCGCCGAGAACGAGAGACGCTACTGAAGGAGCGTCGGGAGCAACCTCAACCGTCACGCGGTCGGGGCCTGGCGCGTTGGCGTCGGTGGACAACGTGGGCGCTCACTTTCTTGGCGCAAAAGGTGAATACGAGTACTGCTAACTCAATGCTCCAGGGTAAACGCTCCAAAGCGAAGGCTTGTGCCCTTGTTTTGCCTAACTGTTATCTGTGCCACACACAAAAAGTTCGGCTAACGCACACTTGACCTCGCCGCTCGCCGGAAAGTCACGTGAGGTCCTTGCGGAAGGTGGTCAGCCAACCGATCACAGCTGCCAGCACGCCGTAGGCGAGCAGTACCGCAAACCCTGCCCACGGGGCGAGAATGTCGCCGGCTCCAGCGAGGGAATACAGGCTTGATCCCACGATCGCCTCACCCGCTGCGCCGGGGAAGAACTTGCCCATGGGCTGCAATCCAGCCGCGAAGGCGGACGCAAATCGCAACACTGGCTCCACAAACTGAGTGAACGCGAGCACCACCACAATGACCGCCACCTGGTTGGTCACCGCGGTGCCAAAGCCCACGCCCACTAAGGCCCACGCAGTGAGCGCCACCAGGCCCATGCCCATGGCGCGCCACACGTGCGGATCATCCAGCAGAAGTGGCTCGCCGCCTACCGCCAAGGCGCCGGCACCTACGGCAAGGCCGGTGGCAATGGAGGTCACCGCAAAAAGCAGTGCGAACGGCACGATGGCCACGAACTTGGCGACGATCACTTTGCCGCGGCGCGGTTGCAACACCACGGTCGTGTCGAGAGTGGAGTGGCGCACTTCAGTGGTCACCGCTAGAGCACCGAGCACCAAGGGAAAGACGTATCCGAACGACACACCAATGGTGTAGATCATGATGGCGAACTCGCGTGGCGGGATGGTCATGGGGTTGCCGGACATGTCGGTCTGAGCCTCGGTATTGAGCGAGAACGCCAGACCCATAGACGCCGCAAAGAAAGCCACGAGTGCAATCTCACACAGCAACAGCAACCACCACATTCGCGTGGTGAGCGTCTTGCGGAACTCGGAACGAATCGACGCGATCATGCCGCCACCTCCGTTGCGGTCAGACGCAAGAAGACGTCTTCCAAAGACTCACCCGCCGAGGACAATTCGTGGATCTCAAGGCCGTCGGCGAAAGCCGCTGCGCCGACATCTGCCTTGCTCACACCGAGGATGACCGCCTCGCCGGGCTTGGGAACTGTGCCTTCCTTCTTGAAGCGGCTCTTCACAAAGGCCTTGAGCTTGGCATCATCCGGACTGCGCAGTGTCACTGCGGAATGCACCATGGCGCGCAGTTCCTCGAGCGTGGACTGGTGGCGCAAGGTGCCGCCGGAGATGATCACCACGTCATCCACGGTCTGCTCTACCTCGGTGAGTAAGTGAGAGCTCAGGAGGACGGTGCCGCCCTTGCTCGCAAACTCACGCAAGAACTCGCGCAGCCACTTGATGCCGGCGGGGTCCAATCCGTTGGCGGACTCGTCCAGGACAAGTACTCGCGGCTCGCCCAGTAGGGCCGTGGCAAGGCCTAAGCGCTGGCGCATGCCCAACGAGTATCCGCCCACGCGCCGCTTAGCCGCTTCGGTGAGGCCTACTGCCGCCAGGACTGCGTCGCATCGGGAATCGTCCACGCCTACGAGAGGGGCAAAGGTGCGCAAGTGGTCGCGGCCAGTACGGCCCGGATGGAAGGCTGCCTCGAGGTGCACTCCTACGGAGCTTCCCGGCTGGTTCATGGTGGCAAAGGCAGCGCCGCCAATGGTGGCCGAACCCGAGGTGGGCTTGACCAGCCCCACCAATGCGCGCAAGGTGGTGGACTTCCCCGCGCCGTTGGGACCCAAGAACCCTGTGACGCGTCCTGGCTGGGCAATGAAGCTCAATCCGTCCACTGCCGTCACGGCGCCAAAGCGCTTAGTGAGGTCATTGACTTCTATGGCAATTCCCTGGCTCACCACAACTCCTTGATCGTTCGCATCCGACGCTACCAGCGCGAGAGATACACTTGCCGCACTATGGACGGCGACAGGCGTAGGCCTTGCTAGACCTGTGGTTGCTGGTGGGACTGGGCATTGTCCTCACCCTTGGCACGGCGCTGTTTGTCGCGTCCGAGTTCTCTCTTGTTGCCATTGACCCGGCCCAAGTCGACGACGACGCTCCGGGCGGCAAACGCATCCGCAAGGGTCTGCGCACGTTGTCCACGCAACTCTCTGGCGCTCAAGTGGGCATCACCCTCACCACGGTGCTGTTGGGCTTTACAGCCCAGCCCGCGCTCACCGAGTTGCTGCGCATCCCTCTGGAGAGCAGCCCTCTCAGCCGCGCCATGGTGGGCACGGCGGCCGGCGTGCTGTCCCTCGTGGTGGTCAACGCCTTCTCCATGATCGTGGGCGAGTTGGTCCCCAAGAACGCGGCCATCGCGAGTCCCATGCTCACCGCCAGGGCGGTCACGCCGTTCATGTTGGGCTTCACCGCGTTGCTCAAACCGCTTATCAGCGTGCTCAACGGGGCGGCCAACGCCATCTTGAGGCTCATGGGCATTGAGGCCCGTGAGGAGCTTGCTGGCGGGCGTTCGCGGCAAGAACTTGCGGCACTGGTGAGGAGGTCCGCTGAGGCGGGAACTCTGGCTCCGTCTACCGCGCTCCTTCTGAAGAACACCATTGACCTTGACGACCTCACCGCTATTGACGTCATGACCGACCGCACGCGCATGGCCACCGTGTCCGCCGACGCGACCGCCGCGGACGTCTTGGCGCTCGCCCGCGGCACCGGTCACTCCCGCTTCCCAGTCCTGGGTGAGGGGCCCGACGACGTGGTGGGCCTGGTGCATTTGCGGCAAGTGATCGCGGTGCCGGTCTTGGAACGCGAGAGCACGCCTGTGCACAAACTCATGGTGGACGCGCCTCGCATTCCAGAGACGATGCAGATGCGGCCCCTGCTCTTGGAACTGCGTGGCCTGGGCTACCAATGCGCCATTGTCGTGGACGAATACGGGGGTACTGCGGGTTTGGTGACCCTGGAGGACGTCGTCGAGGAACTCGTGGGCGAAGTGGCAGACGAGCACGATCGCCGCCGCGCCTCTACCTTCCGCACTGCGGGAGGGGCGTGGATACTCCCGGGACTGCTTCGCCCAGACGAGATTCTTGAGATCACCCAGATCCCCATTCCCGAGTCGCCCAGTTACGACACGGTGGGTGGCTTTGTCATGGCGCGGTTGGGCAGGATCGCGCGCGTGGGCGACGCGGTGACGGAAGGCAATGTCACTATCACGGTGGAGCGCATGGATGGCAGACGCGTTGACAGAGTGCGCGTCGAGGAAGCCGCTCAAGACGAGGTGGAGCCGTGAGTGTGGGGCTGATCCTTGGCATCGTCGGTTTGCTGCTTGTGAATGCGTTCTTCGTGGGTGCGGAGTTTGCGGTCATCTCTGCGCGGAGGTCTTCGATTGAGCCACGCGCGGAGGCAGGCTCGCGAGCGGCCAAGACGGTGTTGTGGGCCATGGAGAACGTCTCTCTCATGCTTGCTACGGCGCAACTCGGAATCACGGTCTGTTCAGTGTCTTTGGGTGTCGTGGCCGAACCTGCGATCGCTCACGCGCTAGAAGGCCCATTCCATGACTGGGGAATCCCAGCGGGCGCGGCTCATGCCGTGGCGGTGGCGGTGGCCCTCATCATCGTGGTGGGCTTGCACGTGGTGGTGGGCGAGATGGTGCCCAAGAACGCTGCCGTCTCCAGTCCCGACGCTGCGGCGCTCATCTTTGGCCCCCCCTTGGTGATCATTGCCCGTGTGGCCCGCCCCATCATCGGTGCTCTCAACTGGATAGCCAACTGCATATTGCGACTCGTGGGCATTGAACCGCGTGACGAGGTGACATCCGCTTTCACGGCGGATGAGGTGCACTCGATCGTGGAGCGCTCGTCGGAAGAAGGCACCTTGCAGGACGCCGCCGGTTTGCTTACGGGTGCCATCGAGTTCTCGGACAAGGTGGCGCGCGAGGTCATGGTGGAACTCTCCGACCTGGTCACGGTGGAGCACGATGTCTCTGCCGAGGGCTTGGAGGAGGTGGCCGCGAGGACGGGCTATTCACGGTTCCCTGCTGTGCGTGACGGGGAAGTGGTGGGTTATCTGCACATCAAGGACGCCCTCTTTGTGCGGCCGGGCGAGCGCGAGGAGCCCATGGCCGCGTGGAGAGTGCGGGACCTGGCCAAGGTGGAAGCAGACGTTGAGGTGGAATCAGTGCTCGCGCTGATGCGATCCACCGGCTCCCACGTGGCGTTGGTGCACTCCGGAGGTACCCCGGTGGGCGTGGTGTTCCTTGAGGACATCATCGAGGAACTGGTGGGCGAGGTCCGTGACTCAATTGCTAGGGAGGCTTGACACAGCGCCCACGTGTCACCCAAGGTGGACGTTGTCCCCCAACGCATGTTGTAGATCATCCACAACATGAGCCACAGTTTGTTCGAGGTTTATACGAAATGTCCCAATTGTCCAGTGTTGGGACTCATGTCACTAGCCTCGAACGTAACGAAATGGTTACCATGGAGCGTTTCCCCGGGCGCGACCGTGTGGAACGAGCGACCGAAGTGAAGTCTGCGGAGGCCTAAGTTGAGTAGTGATACGAGGATCGGCGCGCCGCTTGGCGACCCCTCGGCATCTACTCTGAGTGAGGACACGGAAGTGTTCCCGCCGCTGATTTCCTCCCAGTTGCCAGTCGGCGGAAATGCGTGGGGCAACCCCATCAGCGGTGAAGTGTCCACGCAGACGCCCGGCGGCGGCGCTCTCTATTCGCGCCGCGTCAAGCGCATCACCGAAACCCAAGAAATTCAGATTCGCACCACCCATAAGCGACGCAAGATCGTGACCCGATCTGGCGTCCTTGCTGGTTTTGGGCTCGCGATGATCGTGTATCCCGTCATGGGAAACGTGGTCACCTACGCCAACACCGCAGAGCAAGTACCGGGCGTGATCCTGGGCGAGTCGCCCAACACCGGACATGCATTGCTCGGTGACGGCCCCTCCTTAATCGTTTCTGACTTGCCGCTGCCGTCCGTGGACGAGCAAGCGCAATTGATGGCGCTGAGCCAGAAATACCAAGTGAGCCAGCACTTGCCGGACTGCCTGCCCAAGGAGCACTACACGCAAGAGAACGGTCGCCTCACTGAGGAAGACCTGTGCACCTTGTGGGACGGCAACATCCTGCGCGCTGATGCCGCGCTCGCTTTGGCCGAACTCAACGCCCAGTTCCGCGACACCTTTGGCCGGGACCTGTGCATCGTCGGCGGATACCGTTCGTACGAGCACCAAGTCGCGACCAAGCGCGCTCGCGGCTACTTGGCAGCTCAGCCTGGTAAGTCGATGCACGGTTATGGCCTGGCGATTGACTTGTGTAACAACGACTACCAAGGCTCCATGGGCGACTGGCTCAAGGCCAACGCGGGACTCTATGAGTGGGAGAACCCGTACTGGGCGCGTACCCGCTTGTACGAGCCGTGGCACTGGGAGTTCTACCCCGCGGTTCGCCAGTATCAAGACTCTGAGAACAACTGGTGGGGTGATGGCTCCAACGAAGCAGTAGAGGAGCCCGCCGCCACCACGACAGAGACCACAGCTCCCGCGCAGCCCGATCCCGTGGTGACTCCCAAGCCCACGCCTTCGCCCGGTGCGGCGGGTTAGTCGCTCGACCACTTCTTCAGCATCTATGGCGCACGGCCTTCGAGCCGTGCCTGGCCGCCCCGCATATGTGACAGTGGTGTCGTAGACCTCTAGCCGGTCAAGGGAGTCGCGATGCGCATCGGGGTGTTGAGAGAGATCAAGGACTCGGAGACGCGAGTTGCGCTCACGCCAGAGGGTGCGCGCCAACTGACACTCTTGGGCCACGAGGTGCTCGTTGAGGCGGGCGCCGGAGCGGCGAGTTCTTTTGAGGACAGCGCCTACCGTGAGGCCGGAGCGAGCATCGGCGTTGCTGACCAGGCTTGGGACGCTGAACTTGTGCTCAAGGTCAAGGAGCCGCTCCCTTCCGAATACCCCTTCTTGAGCGACAACGCCTTGTTCACCTTCTTGCATCTCGCCGCCAATCCGGCTCTTGCTGCGGCGCTGTGTGACGCGGGCACGTTGGGCCTGTCCTATGACACCGTCCAGTTGGCGGACGGCTCGCTGCCGCTCTTGGCTCCCATGAGCGCGGTGGCAGGCAAGCTCGCGGTCCTGGTGGGGGCGTATCACTTGCAGACCCACTTGGGTGGGCGGGGAGCGTTGCTCGCGGGAATCCCTGGCGTCCCAGGCGCTGACGTAGTGGTGTTGGGCGCCGGAGTTGCCGGTTCACACGCCGTTGAGCAAGCCGGGGGCATGGGCGCACGCGTCACTGTGTTGGACGTGGCTGAGGCCGCGTTGGAGCGGCTGGAAAAGGAGCATGGGTCCGCGGTCACCACAGTGCGCTCTACGCCCGACGCAGTGGCCAACGCGGTCTCTCAAGCGGACCTGGTCATCGGAGCGGTTCTGGTGGCGGGCCGGCGCGCACCTGTGGTGGTCACTCATGAGATGGTGCTGGGAATGCGACGTGGATCGGTGTTGGTGGACATCGCGATTGATCAAGGCGGTTGCTTTGAGGACTCTCGCCCCACGACGCACACGGATCCGGTATTCACAGTGGGTGGGTCAACGCTGTATTGCGTGGCCAACATGCCAGGAGCGGTGGGGCTCACTGCCACCACCGCCCTCACCAGCGCCACATTGCCCTACGTCTTGGAACTGGCGACAGGAGTTGACGCGGCCTTGGAACGGGACCCGGCACTGTCATGGGGAGTGAATACCCGTGGAGGCGCTGTGGTGCACCCAGGAGTGCTTGCGGCGCTTAATCCGTCCTAGGGGAGACGGGCGCTTGCGGGGGCGGCACCACCACGGGGTAGTCAGTAAGTACGTGCTCCGCAGCTTCCCGTCCCAACGCGATCAAGCCCGGCAAGTCCTTGGGAACCCACTCGGACCGCGTACCCAGGCGAGGCGTGATGAGCGTGACCCTGCGGTCAATCTCCAATTCATGAACCTGCACCGCGGTGCGGGCGCCCGGAAGCACATCCCATTCAGGAGCTAGCCGCACACCAATCACGTGTTCCGCACCCATGTCAAAGATGGTGGCGAGCGGAAGGTTCTGCACCAGGCCACCATCCATCATGATCTGACGGCCGCGCCGCGCGGGCCTGAACAGACCGGGCACCGCGATGGACGCGCGCATGGCCTCGATGAGCGAGCCAGAGTTGATGACCACCGCCTCGCCGGTCCGAATATCCGTGGCGACCGCCGCGTACGGCATCGGCAATTCTTCAATCTCATAATCCTGGCCGCCGATGCGCTCAATGGTGTCGCGCAATTGCTCGCTGTCGAGCAGTCCTAGGCCTGGCTTGGGCTTGAGCCTGCCAAAGTCCCCCCACGAAGCGCTCAGCACGAGCTCCTCAAGTTCGTAGGGGTCATAGCCTGTGACGTAGGCGGCTCCCATGACGGCTCCTGCGGACGTGCCTGCCACCATCACTGGCACGATGCCGCGCTCACGCAGCACTTGCAGCACCCCAACGTGGGCAGCGCCAAGCACTCCACCACCGCCAAGGGCCAGTCCCAACTGGGGCGCGTTCCGCAAATCTACGTCGGCCATGACACCATGCTAGGAAAGCCCAGGCAGCAATGCTTCATCCAGTGGAAAAGGAGGCCCACCATGAGCACGGCCACACGCACCATCGGCACCACGGAGGTCTACCCGATCGGCCTGGGAGGCATGCCGATGTCCATTGAGGGGCGGCCGGACAGGGAACGATCCATCAGCGCCATACATGCGGCCCTCGACTCTGGTGTGACGCTCATTGACACGGCCGACGCTTACAACCGTGACGCCAACGAGACCGGCCATAACGAATCGCTCATCGCGCAAGCGCTCGCGTCTTACGGGAGCGACACTTCTCACGTGCTCGTGGCCACCAAGGGCGGCTTGATTCGCCCGGGAGACGGCACGTGGCGACGCAACGGCGACCCCGCGTACTTGAAGGAGGCGGCCAAAGCATCGGCCAAGCGACTGGGCGTGGAAGCCATTGGCCTGTACCAGTTCCACCGCGCCGACCCCAAGGTGGCGTACACGGACTCCATTGGCGCGCTCGCGGAGCTTCTTGACGAAGGCGTGATCCAGATGGCCGGTGTGTCTAACGCGGAAGTCGCGATGATCGACGCGGCCAATGAGGTGCTGGGAGGCCGATTGGTCTCAGTGCAGAACCAATTCTCGCCGCGCTACGCCACCACGTGGGGCGAAGTGCAGCACTGCGCCAAGAAAGGCATCGCGTTCTTGGCATGGAGCCCGCTGGGCGGAATCTCGGCAGCCGGGGCGCTGGGGGAGCGGCACACTGCGTTCCAACACGTCGCCGACGCTCATGGCGTGAGTGCGCAACAAGTCACCCTGGCGTGGGAGCTCGCACTCACCGAGGTGATGATCCCCATCCCCGGATCCTCCCGTCCGGAGACAGCCAAGGACTCCGCAGCGGCTGTGGGAGTGGAGCTCACGGGTGACGAGCTCGCCGCGCTCAATGCGGCGGTGGGGCTGCGCATCTAACGCTTCAGCACGTCACTTGGAGTGCCCCCGACAGGAATCGAACCTGCGACCTACGGTACCGGAAACCGGCGCTCTATCCGCTGAGCTACGGGGGCCTTGCGGGCGTGAACCCGCGGCTGTCGAGACTACCAGTCAGCCGGGCACGGACGTGAGTGCGCGGGCGGCGGCACTCGGGACTACCGTTTTGGTATGGCCACCTTCCGCCGTGCCTTGTCTGCGGGCTTGCTGACACTGAGTGTGGGGCTGGCGCTTGCCGCGTGCGGTCGTGCCTCCACCGACGCGGGCGAGGGTGAGCACCCCGACGCTCCACCCACGGCGGTGGGCATCGTGCGTAGCGTGGAGCCGGGCGCGGAGCTCGTGAGTGTGGGGTTCACTCCCGATGCCGGCTACGAGTACTTCGAAGGCACCACATTCCGCATCGACCAGCACACCCCGGGCGTGGACGCGACCCAGTTGCGCGAGGGTGACCGCATTGAGGTCTGGACTGGATTGTGCCGCGAAAGTTTCCCCGTGCAGTGCGACGTGGAACGCATCGAGCGCGCCAGTCCGTAGGCCCCAGTCCGTAGGCCCCAGTCCCTAAGCCTCAGTCTTCGGCGAAGACGATGATGAGGTCGTCCTCGTCGTAGACGCGCTGTTCGGTCTTGGGTGGGTTGATGCGGATCTTCGCGTTGCCGTCGCCGCTTGTCGAGGGCGTGCGCTCGCGATATCCGATGGCCGTCTCGTTGCGGCGTGCGGCGCCCTCGAGCACCGTGTAGAAGTCCACCGGAGTGTGCAACTGTACATACCAACTGGCGGGCCGCAAGTAGATCTCTGCGCCATCAGCTGAGAACAGTCCCGAGTAGATTTCGTTGAGTTCTGCATTCTCCGAGATCTGCGCCATCATGCGGCTGATGAGGTTGTCGCTGACGATGAAGTCGTCGGCCTTGGTGACCTCGGCCAGGCGACGGTTCCGGTCATCGAGCATCTCAGAGACGATGTTGAAGTCTTGACCGTACTCAGCGGCAAGTTCACGCAAGTGCAGCAATGTAATGAGCGTGCGCGAGTCCGCAGTTTCAATGTCCAAATGGTCGCGGTAGGCGAGCACCAAGATGTGGTCGTAGTTGTGAGGCTCCAGTGAGATCAGCAATTCGCGTTCGGTGGTGTCCCCTTCCACGCGGTCGACGGCGAGGTTGGCGTAGGTACCCAGCTTGGGGAGCTTCTTGTCGGAGACCACGGTCACTTGAGAGCCCGCAGGGGAGTACTCGCTGAGCTCTTCCAAAATGAGCGGCAATTGTGAGTGCGAGCCCACGATGAGCGTGCGCTCCGCAGCACTCGGTCCAGGCGTGACGGTACCGAACTTGGACTTGTCAGGAGCGACGGGCTCTGCCAACTCAATGGTGGAATCGTCCTCGGCGATCACGATGAGTTGCTCACCTTCAGCGAGGACGCGGTCCACTGGCGGGTTGAGGATGGAGTGATCGTCGCTCAGGATGCCCACCACCGTGGAGGTGGCAAAGTGGTACTGGCACTCGAGGTAGGTCTTGCCTACCAGCGACGGTTGCTCGGTGAAGTACATCTCGTCGCCCTCGAACTGCAACAGTTCTGAATACACGCGGGAAAGACCCGATTGACGGCACGTCTGCACGGTGAGCTTGGAGATGGTCTCGAGCGGCAGAATCCACTGGGCCTCATGCTTGCCCACCAATTGAGCCACGCCGAGGTTGCTGGGGTGACGAATCTCGCCCACGATCGAGATGTCACTCTCGGGACGGGCCACGTGGTTGGTGAGAGCGAGGGCCGTCTTGATGGTGGTGGCGTCAGGGTCGGTGGACTCGTCGTCGCTGAGCACAATGATGGACTTCGCCTCAAAGGGGTTGGCGCGCAACACCTCGTCCTGGTCCAGGGGATCACCACTGCGGCAAATCACGCGAGTGTTGGCGGTGGAGCCCACCTTCTCGCGGATCTCGTCTTCCATGTCCACACGGTCGCGGTCGGCAAGGATCACGATGGCCGGCCTGCGCTCAGACTCATTGGCCACCACCAGCTCGGAGATGATGGTGAAGACCTTGGGGTTCCATCCCAGGATGACAGTGTGCCCGCTCTCGATGACGGAAGACTTTCCCTTGCGGAGCTTGGTGATCTGGTCGTCAAACGCAGCGGAGACCACACCGATGAGGCTCGCCACCACCAAGACACCAAACAAAGTCGTGAGCAGAGACAGCAAGCGCCAGCCCCAGCCCAGGTCACCGGAGAAGGTTCCCGGGTCTAGCGTGAAGGTCAATTGCCGCCACGTGGCCTCGATGACGTCGTAGTCCGCGGCGTTGTTGTCCTCGTCCAGCGGGAAGACTTTGAATATCCATGCCACCAGTCCAGCAATGACAACCCAGCCCAGGCTGATGACGCCTAGAAGTGCGATGACGGCCACATTGCCGCGCGCCATGATGTTGTCAAAGCGGTAACGCAGCTTTGCGCCGAGTCCAGCGTTGCTCATTGATTCCCCACCTGTCTGCTGTACAACCTGTGGAGCAGAGACTAGCGCCTGGTCCCTAGGTGGCGCAGATAGACTCAGAACGTGACCCCTGAAGAACTCGCCCAGATCATCACCGTCGCCATCCAGGACGGCATTACAACGGGTGAGTTCGCGCTTGACCCCAATGACATTGGTGAGGTTCGCGTGGAGCGCCCCCGCCAGCGTGAGCACGGCGATTGGGCCACCAACGTGGCCATGCAAGTGGCTAAGAAGGCTGGCCAGAACCCGCGCGAATTCGCCACCGCTTTGGTGGCGCGTCTATCCCACGCCGAGGGCATCGCATCGGCGGAAGTGGCAGGTCCGGGCTTCATCAATGTGCGCGTTGACGCTGGCGCCGCCGGCCAGCTCGCCAAGTTCATCGTGGATCTGGGCGACGAGTACGGCAGCGGCGATTCGCTATGGGGCAAGACCATCAACGTGGAGTTCGTCTCCGCTAACCCCACCGGGCCCATTCATTTGGGTGGCACTCGCTGGGCAGCGGTGGGCGACAGCCTCTCCCGCTTGCTGCAGTTCCACAGCGCCACGGTGGTGCGTGAGTACTACTTCAACGATCACGGCGCGCAGATCGACAGGTTCGCACGCTCGCTCCTCGCGGTGGTGCGCGGTGAGGAGCCGCCGGAGGGCGGGTACGGCGGCGAGTACATCCAGGACATCGCCAACGAGGTGATGGTGGAGGCCATGGCTGCGGGCGATACCGACCCGCTAGAGATGTCAGAAGAGCAAGCGGTGGAGTTCTTCCGCTCGCGTGGTGTCTTCCTGATGTTTGAGCAGATCAAGCAATCGCTCGCCGACTTTGGCGTGCACTTTGATGTGTACTTCCACGAGAACTCACTCCACGAGGACGGAAAGGTGGAGCGCGCCCTTGAGGAACTCAAGGCCTCGGGTTCGCTCTATGAGGCGGAGGGCGCGTGGTGGCTACGGTCCAGCGAGTTTGGCGACGAAAAGGACCGTGTGGTCATTAAGTCCGACGGCGAAGCGGCGTACATCGCCGGCGACATCGCGTACATCCGCGACAAGCACGAGCGTGGCGCAGACCTGTGCATTTACCTACTGGGCGCCGACCACCACGGATACATCGCGCGACTCAAGGCGGCCTCGGCGGCCCTGGGATATGACCCGGACTCGGTGGAAGTCATCATTGGCCAGATGGTGAACCTCGTGAAGGACGGAATGCCCATGCGCATGTCCAAGCGGGCTGGCACCGTAGTGACTATGGAAGACCTGGTAGATGCGGTAGGAGTGGACGCGGCACGGTATGCGCTCGCTCGCTCTAGCGCGGACTCCAGCATTGATATTGACCTTGACCTCTTGGCGTCGGCCACCAATGCCAATCCCGTTTTCTACGTGCAGTACGCGCACGCCCGCACCGCTGGCGTGGCCCGCAACGCTGCTGAATATGGCATCCACCGTGTAGACGGGTTCGATGCCAGCCTGCTCACGCACGAAACCGAAACGGAACTGCTCGGCACCTTGGGAGAGTTCCCCAGAGTGGTCTTGCAGGCGGTGGAGTTCCGTGAGCCTCACCGGGTGGCGCGGTACTTGGAAGAACTCGCGTCAGCCTTCAACCAGTGGTACGACCGCACCCGCGTGACCCCGCAAGGTGACGAAGAAGTCACCGATCTGCATCGCACGCGCTTGTGGCTCAACGACGCGGCGGGGCAAGTGCTCCGCACGGGCCTTGGACTGCTCGGCGTCGGCGCTCCCGAAAGGATGTAGCCATGGTTTTCTCTCGCTCAGTCACGCGCGGGGACGACGGCTCGATTGTGGTGGGCGGCATCGACGTCCGCGACTTGGCAGCCGAGTTCGGAACGCCGTTGTACATCGTCGATGAGGCCGACATGCGTGCGCGAGCCGCGGAGTTCCGCGACCACTTTGCTGCCGCGTTCGGCCGCCACCATGCCAAGGTGGACGTGTACTACGCATCGAAGGCCATGCTGACCTCGCGCATTGCGCGATGGATGTACGACGACGATCTATGCATTGACGTGGCGTCCCTGGGTGAGCTTGAAATTGCCCTGCGCGGTGGAATGCCGGGCAAGCGCATCGGCCTGCATGGAAACAACAAGTCCGACGCTGAGTTGCGCCGCGCTCTTGAAGTGGGAGTGGGGCGGATCATCGTGGATTCGTTCACGGAGATTGAAGTTCTCGACGCGCTGGCCCAAGAGATGGGAGTGGTGGCACCGGTCATGGTGCGTGTCACCACGGGTGTGCACGCGGGCGGACACGAGTACATCGCCACCGCGCACGAGGATCAGAAGTTTGGCTTCTCGCTAGCGACGGGTGCCGCGTACAAGGCGCTCGAGGCTTGCGACGCCGCCAACGGACTCACGTTGCTTGGCATTCACACGCATATCGGCAGCCAGATCCTTTCACTCGAGGCGTTCAAAGAGTCCGCAGAGCGCATGTTCCGCTTGCGCGCTGACTACGCGAAGGCCACGGGTAAGGAACTGCCCGAGGTAGACCTGGGCGGTGGCTACGCCATCCAATACACCGAGGTCGGCGACGAGCTCGACACGTGGCACGCGGCGTTAGGCGTGGCTGAGGCTGTGTCGAAGGCGCTCGCGACCACGGGTGGCTCCTGGCCGCACATCAGCGTGGAGCCTGGTCGAGCCATTGCAGGCCCTGCGGGCATGACTCTCTACACCGTGGGTGTGGTCAAGCGCGTGGAGCTCGAGGACGGCGGCAGCCGCGAGTACGTGTCAGTTGACGGTGGCATGAGCGACAACATGCGCACCATCACCTACGGTGCGGAGTACACCGCCACCATTGCCTCCCGCCTCAGTGATGAGCCCCGTGTGCCTGCGCGTGTGGTGGGCAAGCACTGCGAGGCAGGAGACATCGTGGTGCGCGACGTGAAGTTGCCCATGGACGTCAAGCGCGGAGACTTGCTAGCCGTTCCTGCGACTGGTGCCTATGGCCGCGTCATGGCGAACAACTACAACTCCGCGTTGAGGCCCGCGGTGATCTCCGTGCGGGATGGCAAGGCCACACTGCACATTCGCCGAGACACCGTCGAGGATCTGCTCTCGTGGGACGTTTCTCCTTAACCGGGGTCGTGTTTCTTCATCACACCTGGTAAACAGGGTGTCCGGAACGAATCGGACAGTGCGACCGTTTGTCTCAGTGACGGCAAACTATTGAGAAACCGTGCCGTCTATGCCCGAGAGAAACGGAGCGAGACCATGGATATTTCAGAGCAGAACGTCCATGAAGGCACCAAGACCTTGCAGGAATTGGCTGACGAGGTAGAGCGCGAGCGGCAGGAGCGCGGCCGCTCACGGATCGACACCGAGACCCCTGACGCCGCAGAACTCTTCAAGGACACTGGCGCCTCCAATCGGAGCGCGTACTCCGGCGACGAGGTCCAGGACCAGGTGGCTGGCGACCCGGTTCCCGTCACGGATGACGATGCGCCCAGCCCCAACGCCGCCTTGTTCGGTCAGATTCAGCAACAGAACGGCCCTACGCACTAGTCATCCACGCAGGAGCCAGGCGGGTGCGAGGCTCAGACGTCAACGGCCCGTGGGATGCGCCACGGGCCGTTGGCATGTCTGGCTGAGGCGGCCTACGGGGCGAGGTTCGCCCACTCGGTGAGAGTGTCGATGTCTTCGACGATCTCGGCCATCACGCGGTCGAACGTGGACTGGTCGTAGCCGTACGGGTCATCGAGGCTCCGCATTGGTTCCGGTTGGCGATCGTGCTCGGCCTTCAAAGCATCGGCCATGTTGCGCAAGCGCTCAGGAGGGGTGTCGCCTACCGGCGGGGCGGCGCGTCGGGCTAAGGAAGCTGCCTGGCGTATGCCCCACACGTGATCAGGGACCTCGTTGAGGCGACGCCGGACCCAGGACTCGTGCTGTGGGGTGGCTACCAGCACGAGGTGCGAAGAGATGATGGCCTGGCCATCAAGTTGCGCCGGACTGTGGCGCGGGATGGTGAGGCCAAAGTGCTGGGCCGCGCGGCGGATCTCGCGCGTGGCGTCCAGGCCGGTCTCGGCCCACGTCCCAGCTGAGCGGACATCGGCGGCATCGCCCCACACCTTTTGGGCGTAGTAGTGCATCGCAGGCGAGCGGCAGATATTGCCTGAACACACCATGAGGACGCGGGCGGGGCTGTCGGTCACGCTGTAGACCCTAACCCGAGCTGCGCCTCCGCTTGGAGCGTGTCAACACTGAGGGCTTGTCCCCGGCGTGGCCATAGAGGGTTCCTTCCGCGGACTTTAGCGCTGCCACAAGAACGACGCTGAGACTCACCAACAGCGCCCACGAACCTAGCTTGCCCACGTGCACCGCGGACCACACCTCCAGTTGGTCCGGGTACTTCCATGCTCCCAAGAAGGTGGCGGCATTCTCTGCCAGCCACAGGGATCCGCCGATGGCCAGGAACGCGAGCCACAAGGGCATGCGGTAGCGGTGTCCCCATACCGTGAAGTGCACCAAGGAGGCGCGTAACTCCACCAGGAACGCAATGGCGATGAGCCAGCGCAAGTCAGGGATCCAGTGGTGGGTAAAGAAGTTGGCGTATGCGGCTACCGCCAAGACGGTGAGAGGGATCAGCCTGAAATCGGTGACCCGCAGATCAAATCTGCGCCACGCCTGCACTATGTACGAACCCACCGCCGCGTACATGAAGCCGGAGTACAAAGGCACGCCGGCCACCATGGTGAACGCGTCCTCGGGGTATACCCACGAACCCATGCGCACCTTGAAGATTTCCAACGCCAGCCCAATGAGGTGGAACGCCGCAATGACTCCCACTTCTCGGCCGCTTTCCCAGCCCGCAAGCCACAAGACCAAGGTAAGGACGATGCCAAAGATGAGCAGAGCGTCGTACCGGGGGATGGGAAGGGACACGGCGCCCGTGATGGCAAGCCCGGCAAAGATGGCGATGGCAAAGGGAAGGCACTTGAGCTCGGTCCACACAAAGCCCACTGCAAAGCGAGCGAGTCGGCGCGGGCGCCACCTGGAAGGGTCCAGTACGTCGCGCTCGGCCATGGCCCTCCCTCAGCGTGCGTGCCCGCCGCAGTGCGGGCTTCCGAGGGAAGTAACGCGCCAGTGATGCGCTGTGTTGCGGCGTGGTGGCGACCAGGGGACACTGGTCAAGAACGAGCAAAGGAGCGCGACATGGACGAAAAGCCGATCATGACAGATTTGGATGCAGACGACGCGCCTGAGGCCGGTGGCACGCAGGCCAAGAAGTCCTGGATCAAGCGCTTCGCCTCGATCTTTGGCCTCGCAGGGCAAGGCCAAGGCGGCGCGTACCCCGGCAACGGGCCCATGGGCGGCGGCGGGTACTAGGCGCGTACTTTATCGACGCGCGATAGTGGAGGGGTAGCATGCCGCTTACTGGTGAGCCGGAATACATGTGGCCTTTGGCGTGGGGCATCACCCTTGCGTTCACACTTCTCGGAATCCCCGTGGTCGCATGGATCCTTCGGAGGCAGTCGCGCACGAGGGGCGCGATTCGGGCGTACCTCGTCGGACTCGAGGGCGTAGACGCGGGTCCCAAAGGTTTGCGTGGAATCGTGGAGCCGCGCGGCCATCTTACGACCGACCCTGTGCATGCCCGCGAGTTTGTGAACGCTTTCCGCGTCCCGGGGGCTCGCGCCCGGCTCCTCCTGGACGCTTCCTGGGTGCCGCTCACAAGTCGCGGCACCAACATCCTGACGATGCTCGTGGCGGCGGACGAACGGACCGGCAACAAAGTGCATCGCATGGCCGCGCGCGCCATGCGCCGGAATGCCACCCGAGGTGCTTTTCGCGTGAATCCAGAAGTGGGGGATCGCGAGGCAGGCTGGAAGTTCGTCGATACCTGGTATCGATCGCGGGGAGCGATTGCTGTGAAGCTTGGCGCTCACCAAGTGACGTTGACACGTGAAGGTGCGGAAGTCGTCATCGCGCTCCTCTTGGGGTCGCACCGCACCGTGGACCGGATTGCGGAAACTCTTGGGAGCGAGCAGCCAATGGGCTGGGCTGACTGGCTCCCTTCTGACCGTGTCGAGAACGACGTGACGCATGATTCCTATCTAGATGGTGAGAGCGAGTACTGGCCCGACGCCATGCGACTCCTCGGTGACAAGCAGAAGCGCTATCGAGATTGAGCGGCGTTTGGGAACGGTACTTGCGCCGCCCGCTAGAGTTGTGGCCGTGCCCCAGCAGTCATCGGACCCCGTCAAGATCGCCGTACTCGGCCCCGGAACCGTGGGCGCCAACGTGGTGCGGCTACTGATTGACGAGGCTCACGAGCTTGCGGCCCGTGTAGGTGCTCCCGTAGAACTCGCAGGGGTCTACGTGAGAGATGCATCCAAGCCCCGCGACGGCATCGACGGCGCGCTGCTGACCGAAGACGCCGCAACCCTTATCGCGCGCGCGGACGTGGTGGTCGAGCTTATGGGCGGCATCGACCCCGCACGTGAACTCATCCTCGGTGCGCTCGCAGCCGGCAAAGCGGTGGTGACGGCGAATAAGGCTCTGCTCGCAGCCCACGGCCCGGAACTTTTTGAAGTGGCCGACACTCACGGTGCGGACCTGTACTTTGAGGCCGCCGTGGCCGGCGCCATCCCCATCATTCGTCCGGTGCGCGAGTCTCTCGCAGGAGACCACATTCGCCGCGTGCTGGGAATCGTCAACGGCACTACCAACTACATCCTGGACGAGATGACAGAGCGCGGCCTTGGCTACGACGTGGCGCTCAAGCAGGCCCAGGATCTGGGCTTTGCCGAGGCCGATCCCACCGCCGATGTAGAGGGCTTTGACGCCGCCGCCAAGGCAGCCATCCTCGCATCGCTCGCTTTCCACCAGCGCGTGTCCCTGGACGACGTCTACCGGGAGGGCATCTCGGCCATTACCGCCGACGACGTGATCGCCGCCCGCGAAAATCGCCAGGTCATCAAATTGTTGGCGATTGCGGACAAGACGGAGGACGGTGTGGCAGTGCGTGTGCACCCCGCACTCATTCCGCTTTCGCACCCGCTGGCTGGAGTCCACGGGGCTTTCAACGCCGTGTTCGTGGAGGCGGAGGCTGCAGGCGGTCTCATGTTCTACGGCCAGGGCGCGGGTGGCTTGCCCACCGCATCGGCCGTCTTGGGCGACATTGTGTCTGTCGCACGGCATCGTGCCGGCGGAGGCAAGGGACCGCGCGAATCCAACTACGCCGCCCACGCCATGCTGCCGATGGATGCGGCCGTGACCCGCTACGCGGTGCGCCTGAGCGTCCCCGACCGTCCCGGTGTGTTGGCGCGCGTCGCTGACATCTTTGCGTCGCACAACGTGAGCATTGAGAGTGTGCGCCAAATGGCCGGACGGGGCACTGCGGGACTCATCATCTCCACGCATCGGGCTAGTGAGCGCGACCAAGCTGCCACGGTTGCTGACTTGCGCGCCGCCGATTGTGTGAACGAGGTCATGTCCGTATTGAGGATCGAGGGCGACTGATGGCGAGCGTGTGGCGGGGCATCATCCACGAGTACCTAGACCGGATGCCGTTTGACGCTAGCGACAGGATTGTGACCCTGGGCGAGGGAGGCACGCCGCTCATTCCCGTGCCGACCATCTCCAAGGAAGTGGGCGCCGAGGTCTACGTCAAGTACGAGGGCATGAACCCCACCGGCTCCTTCAAGGACCGGGGAATGACCTCCGCCATCACCCAAGTGGTCAAGGACGGCGACCACACCGTGGTGTGTGCCTCCACTGGTAACACGTCCGCCTCCGCCGCTGCCTACGCCGCCCACGCTGGGCTGCGCTGTGTGGTGATGATTCCCCAAGGCAAGATCGCTGCAGGCAAGATGGCGCAGGCGATTCTCCACGGCGCGGACTTGGTGCAGGTGGACGGCAACTTTGACGAGTGCCTTGACATCGTGCGCGAGCTCAGCGAGAACTACCCCATTGCGTTGGTCAACTCGGTGAACCCGTACCGCCTGCAGGGCCAGAAGACCGCGGCGTTTGAGATCGTGGACCAACTTGGCGACGCGCCTGATATTCACATGTTGCCCGTGGGCAACGCCGGCAACATCTCCGCGTACTGGATGGGTTTCAAGGAGTACGCCGATGCCGGGGTGGCCTCGCGTCGTCCACGCATCTGGGGTGTGCAGGCTGCGGGCGCCGCGCCGTTCGTCAAGGGCGAGCCCATCAAGGACCCCGAGACGGTGGCTACTGCTATCCGTATTGGCAACCCTGCCTCATGGGACCTGGCCGTGGCTGCTCGCGACGAGTCAGGTGGCTGGATTCGCGCGGTGAGCGACGAGCAGATTCTGCACGCCCAGGCCCGACTGGCCGCCGAAGCTGGAGTGTTTGTGGAACCGGCATCGGCCGCACCGATTGCTGGATTGCTGGCCTCCGCTGCACTGGGCGAGGTGCCCAAGGGAGCGGTCATCACGTGCACCGTGACCGGTAATGGTCTCAAGGACACCGCCACCGCGCTGGGTGATCGTTCCGTGGAGCCCACCGTCATTCCCGTGGATGTTGACGCTGCCGCCAAGGCGCTGGGGTTGTAATCATGCGCATCACTACCGACCACGTGCGCGTCAAGGTGCCCGCCACCGCTGGCAACCTGGGTCCTGGCTTTGACGCGCTCGGCATGGCGCTGGGCGTGTGGGACGACGTCGAAGTCAGGGCTGTAGCCAGCAACGGCGTGAGCATCGAGATTGAGGGCGAAGGGGCCGACACCTTGCCGCGGGATGAGTCGCATCTCATCGTTCAGGCCATCAACGCCGGGCTCGAGCACGTGGGCGCCTCGCATGTGGGCCTGGAGATCAAGGCAGTCAATAGCATCCCGCACGGCCGCGGGCTGGGCTCCTCGGCGGCGGCTGTGGTGGCTGGTCTCACGGCCGTGCGCGCCATGATTGCCGACCCCAACGCCCTTGACCACACTGCCACATTGCGCCTGGCCACTGCCTTTGAGGGGCACCCGGACAATGCGGCCCCTGCGATTTGGGGCGGCGCCACGGTGGCGTGGCAAGACGAGTCGGGTGCGCACGCCTCCGCGCTCGAGGTCTCGGCCGCGCTCGAGACCGTGGTGCTCATTCCCAGTTCCACCCTGCCCACTAAGGAGGCGCGCGCGGTCTTGCCGCCGCAAGTGCCGCACTCGCACGCCGCGTTCAACGTGGGCCGTGCGGCATTGCTGGTGCACGCGCTCGAGGGTCATTTTGACTTGCTCATGGCCGCCACTGAGGACAAGTTGCACCAGTCGTACCGCGCAGGCGTGATGCCTCCCGCGGTGGCAATGCTCCAGCACTTGCGCGGACATGGGCTTGCGGCCGTGGTGTCCGGTGCGGGCCCCTCGGTGCTCGTGATGGGCCGCGATCTGGCCACTCTTGCCGCCGGCGAGTTGGAGGGCATCGGCGGGGAGAAGTGGGCCTTGGTCCACACCGCTGGCCGCGTGCCCGGCGCGAGCGCCGCAGCGGTCTAGCGCGCGAGCCGCGAGCCTCACCCGCAAGCACGCCCCCCGCCACGCGAGCCGCGCCCACGACACGCGAGCACACCCCGCGCCCCTGCCATTCGAAATGTGTCACTGGCGCTGACTATAGGAGGATCTGATTCCGCTATGTGTCACTGAGGCGCACTCTTTGGCGCAACGTCTGCCTCACCACGTTTCTGCACCACTCGGGATCGCGCAATAGGTCACGCCCCGCAAATCTGAGCGTCACGATGCCGGCGGCGGCGAGCCGCGCATCGCGCCTGAGGTCCCGTAGCCGTTGCTCCGGCTCGGCGTGAGTTCCTCCGTCTAGTTCCACCGCTGTCCGGGTGGCCGCGTCGTACATATCCGCGCGGTAGCGGACCCCTTCCACCGTGAGATCGTGCTGTCGAACGAAGCTCGCGAACTCCCCAAGGTTGAACACGCGCTGGAGGGCGTGACTCTCGAGTGGACTCTCGGCCCCTTGCGCCACCGCCTCAATGGCGCGTCGCACGTCGCGACGACGAGCGAGTCGAGGCAGTGCGCGCTCCGCCGCCGCCAAAGACTCCGCCGTCACCAAGCCCTCGTTGACAGCGCGGTAAAGCGCGCGGTCTGCGGCACTGTGATCCAGTTCACCGTACGCGGTGAGCACAGCGAGCTCGGGGATTGCGACAGGCACTTGATGCCACATGGCGGAAAGGGGCGGCCCGCCGGTGCGGCGCAATCGCAGCCACGGTGGGCACGGCTTCTGAGTTCCATACGGCACAGCAACGGTCACGGAGTTGGGGGGACCCGTGAGACCCCATGCGGCAGCCGCCCCCGCGCCGATGATGACCGAACCCGGCCCGGCCCATAGGTGAGCCGCCTGGGCCCGCGCCAGGAGCGCATCGGCGTGCAAAGTGGCGGCGTAGGCCTCAGGCAGTACGCGTACGACGAGCCGCGCCCTGAGCGCAGCGTCGAGGGCATTGCGGGACCAACGACGTTCAATCTCGGTGCGCGTGGCTGCACCGGGGTTGGCGGTCAAGTACCTGACCAGAGCGTGAGCCTGTGCGTTTCTCATGGCTCGTGTGTAGCGCGACGTGGAGGGACGCAGGCGGTTACGGACGGCCTCTGTGGAGAAGTGTGCGTACAGATGACACAAGGGACGACAAGAAGTCCGGGCAATCAGCGCCAGTGACACATTGCGTGGGGGGTGGAGGTGAGTGGGGTGGGGGTGAGTGGGGTGGGGGACGGTGGAGGCGGCGTGGGGTAGCGGAGGTGGGGGGTCAGGGATGTGGAGCTGGGCCGAGGCGCTAGCGTGGGCCCTGTGAGCATCCGCCCCGCCACTGAAGACGACCACGAACAGATCGCCCGCATTTGCCTGCTCACTGGCGCGACTGGCAAGGACGCAACGGGTCTGTTCAGCAACGACACCACGCTCGCCGATGTCTACGCCACCCCGTACTTGCACGGGCCAGGTGGATTCGCTCTCGTCTGGGACGTGGACGGTCAGGCACGCGGGTACGTGCTGGGCACGAGCGATACACGCTCCTACCAGGAGTGGTTTACGAGTCACTGGTGGCCGAGCCGTCGCGAAGCGCACCCTCCGCGCACCGACGGCGACAACTGGCTCATCCCTGAGGCAGAAAACCCCGAGCGCATGCTTATCAGTGCCGTGGATGAGTACCCGGCCCACTTGCACATTGATCTGCTCCCTGACCAACAGGGACAAGGCGCTGGGCGTCTCCTCATTGATGCATGCATCACGTTGCTGCGCGAGCGGGCAGTCCCCGGTCTGCACTTGGTGGCCGAGACCGCCAACGCGGGCGCGCAGGCCTTCTACCCACGTGTGGGCTTTGAGCCCATCGCCGTAGACGAGACGACGGTCACGTTTGCGATGCGGCTCTAGCTCGCCTTCTTGCGCGTGCTCTTCTTTGCGGTCTTGGGTGAGGACTTGGGCTTTGCCGAACCCTTGCCCCGTTTGGCGGCACGCGAGCGCTCCACACTGCGCTTGAGCGCCTCCATCAAGTCAATGACATCTGCCTCGTCAGCGTCGTCTTTGGCGCCAAAGGTCGCCTCAGTGTCGAGCGAATCTCCTTGCTTGAGTTTCTCCTCCACCAAGGTGCGCAAAGACTCCTGGTACTCATCGCGGAACTGATCAGCCTTGAAGTCCCCGGAGAAACTCTCTACCAGGGCAGCGGACAGTTCGAGTTCCTTGGCGGTGATGCGTGGCGTGGACTCCGGCTGAGCGAACTCGGCGTCCCTCACCTCGTCTGGCCACAGCAACATCTGCACCACCAGGACTCCGTCCCGCACGCGCAGCGCAGCCAGGCGCGTTTTCTGCCTCAACGCGAACTGCACAATCGCAGTGCGGTCAGTTTGCTCCAGGGTGCGGCGGAGCAGCACGTACGCCTTGGCTGACTTGCCCTCGGGTTGTAAGTAGTAACTGCGCTCAAACAAGATGGGGTCCACTTGCTCGGAGGGCACAAACTCCACCACCGCAATCTCGCGATCCCGTTCTTGCGGGATTGATGCCAGTTCCTCCTTGGTGAGCACCACGGTTTCCTCGCCGTCGACGTAGGCGCGGTCAATGTCCTCATACGGGATCACCTTGCCGCACACTTCGCACCGGCGCTCGTAGCGGATGCGCCCTCCGTCTTTGTCATGGACTTGATGAAGTTCCACGTCGTGGTCCTCCGTGGCGGCGAACAACTTCACCGGGACATTGACCAGTCCAAACGTGATGGCGCCTTTCCAGATTGCTCTCATACCTCTAGTAGAACCCGGGAAACGGGGTTCGGCTAGCGCTCGGCTTGCTTTGCGCCGATGCTAGAGGGGTGGCCGAAGCGAGACGAACCGTTCGATTCGGCGGGAGAACTCTGCACGTCACCAACTTGGACAAAGTGCTCTTCCCGGCAAGCGGGACCACCAAGGCGGACGTCATCGGCTACTACGCGGCCATCGCGCCCTTCATGCTTCCGCACTGCCAAGGGCGCCCCGCTACACGCAAACGATGGCCGGATGGAGTGGGGGTGGACGGAGAACGTGACGCCTTCTTCCACAAAGACATCGGCGAGGGCGCTCCCGAGTGGGTGGACACGGGCCGGATAGACCACAAGGAGCGCGCCAACGATTACCCCCTCGTGAACGACGAGGCGACGCTAGTGTGGCTGGCCCAGTTGGCGTCACTCGAGATTCATGTGCCCCAATGGCGTTTTGGCCCCGATGGCAAGCCTCGGAATCCGGACCGTCTAGTGCTGGACCTGGATCCGGGCCCCGGCGTGGACCTCAAGCAGTGTGCCCAGGTGGCCTTGATGGTGAAGGAGATATTGCTCGACATGGGCCTCGATCCGGTGCCGGTGACGAGCGGATCCAAAGGCATCCACGTGTACGCCGCGCTCGACGGACAGCAGACCTCGGCTCAAGCGTCGAAGGTGGCGCGCGAACTCGCCCGCGCGCTCGAGGCTGACCATCCCGGCGACATCACCAGCACCATGAAGCGCTCCGTCAGAGACGGCAAGGTGTTCATTGACTGGAGCCAGAACAACGCCAACAAGACGACCATTGCGCCGTACTCATTGCGCGGCAGAGCCCGGCCCACGGTGGCGGCGCCGCGCACGTGGCGAGAAATCGCTTCCCCTCGCTTGCGCCACGTGGAGTACGACGAGGTGCTCACGAGGGTGCGCAAGAGCGGCGATCCCATGGCCGCGTTGGCAAGGGCCACAAGCGCAAGTGCACTCGATCTCTACAGGTCCAAACGCGACGCCGCGCTCACGCCAGAGCCGGTGCCAGCGGCCGGATTGGGGCCTGCGTCGGGAGAGGCCGAGCCAGTCTTTGTCATCCAGCGTCACGAGGCCCGCCGTCTGCACCATGACTTCCGCTTGGAACATGAGGGCGTGCTCGTGAGTTGGGCCCTGCCCAAGGGTGTCCCCACGAACCCTGCTCGCAACCACTTGGCAGTGCCCACCGAGGATCACCCGATGGAGTATCGCTTCTTTGAGGGGACCATTCCCAAGGGCCAGTACGGCGCCGGCGACGTGACGATTTGGGACTCGGGAACCTATGAGTTAGGGAAGTGGCGCGACGACGAAGTCATCGTGACGTTGCACGGCGCACCGGGAGGAGGCCTGGGGGAAGCGCGGCGATTCGCGCTTTTCCGCACCAGCGAGGAGCCGCCGCAGTGGATGATCCACCTCATGGACGATGCTCCCGTCAAGGCGGGCAGCAAGGCCAAAGGAGGCATCAAGCGAAGGGCCGCGGGCAAGACCAAGCCCGATGCTACGGCGCGCCAGGACACGTCGGTTGCCTTGGCATCGGCGAAGGACGTGCCGAGCCCCATGCTCGCTCAGCTTGCCACCGAGCCGCAGATGCTCAGGCTGGACCCTCGCGAGTGGGCCTTTGAGATGAAGTGGGACGGGATGCGGGTGATCGCTGCGGTGGACTCGGGCCAGATGCGGCTGGTGAGTAGGTCGGGCGCGGACGTCTCCGGGTGGTTCCCAGAACTTGAAGGGCTGGCCTCGCATCTCGATGTCGACGCCGCCGTCCTCGATGGCGAAGTGGTCGCTCTGGGCCGCCACGGCGCACCGAGCTTTGAGAAACTCCAGCAGCGTATGGGCCTTACGAGCGCTCGCGACATTGCCGCTGCGCGTCGCGCAGCGGAGGTGTCACTCCTGGTCTTCGACGTGTTGGCGGTCAATGGCAAGGATTGTCGCCGGCTGCCCTATGAAGCGCGCAGGGACTTGCTCCAAGACATCCTCACGGAGGCGGGCGAAGAAGGCCGGGGCCTCATCGCGGTGCCTCCCAACCTTGACGGTGACGCGCGCCAAGCAATGGAAGTGAGCCGAGAGAATCGCCTCGAGGGCATCGTGGCCAAGCGTCGGTCTTCTGTCTACAAGGCGGGAGTCCGTTCCGCTGATTGGCTCAAGTTCCCGTTTGCTGACGCGGCGGAAGTGGTGGTGATCGGTTGGCGGGAGAGTGATTCGGATGCGGCCGGTTTCGCCTCGCTACTGGTGGCAGTTCCAGGAGAGGACGGGCTCGTCTACGCGGGCCGAGTGAGCAGTGGCTTTACGGCGGCGGATCGCAAACGTTTGCGCGCTACGTTCAAGAAGATTGCGAGTTCCACCCCGGCGGCCGATGTGCCAGCGGCGGATAACCGAGATGCCCACTGGGTGAGGCCAGAGCTCGTGGGCGAGGTGTCGTTCAGGGAACGCACCGAGAGCGGACGGCTCAGGCACTCGGCGTGGCGCGGCTTGCGTACAGACAAGAAGCCTGGAGACCTCACCGCTTAAGCGGGTTCATGCTCGTCTGGCTTGCGACGTTTTGCCTTGGCTCTGGCTACCGCCTTGGCACGCAGGCGCTGCTCCAGCTCATAAGCCCTGCGGCGCGGTTGCGGCACCTCCAGGTGGAGTACAGGGCCCGTGAGACGCACCAGGAACGTCACCACAATCGCCAGGATCACTGCCAGGATTTGCCGATGCTCGGCATAGACCAGCGCATAGGTCAACGCCCCAGCCATTCCGGCGGCAGCATTGGGCGGACCCACATAGAGGATCTCGGAGGGGCGCCCTTGGAGCACGTCCGCCAACATCAATCCACCCACTGACGCCACTGTGCCAATGAGCACCGCGGGCAGCAGGCTCAGACCGGCGAGCAATGCAGCGTTGACGCCGACCGATGCGAAGAGGCCGATCGCCAAGGCGTCCAGTACCCAGATGACCCGGCCTAGTTTCTTGAGGTACACCAAGAACAACGCACCGAGCGCGGCCGCACACATCACCGCAATGAGGTAGGCCGGGTGGCGAAGCACAGCCGGCGGAAGATTGCCTACGAGCACGTCGCGGATGATGCCGCCGCCAAATCCCATCACCGCTGCCAAAGTCACGAGGCCCACGAGGTCCGTGTGCTCGTCCTCGCCGGCCCTGATGGCGCCGGCGAGGGCACCGACTGACACGGCAGTGACATTGATGGCGAGGGGGATCGCGAGCGCCTCGATTGCTTCAGTGCTCACTGCACTCTCCCGGGCTCATGTGCCCAGCGTAGGGGAGTAGGCGTGTTCGCCCAACGGAGAATCGCCCAGTCAGACTTGCGGAGTGAGCGCTCACTCACTTACTGTGGCAGCCATGCAACCCCGCCTTGGTCGCGCCAAGCCCATGACTCCCCTAGAACGGCGTGAGTCAATCCTGGATGTGGCCCTACCCCTCATTCGCGCGCACGGCGCCGATGTCACCACCAAGCAGCTCGCCGATGCCGCCGGCATTGCAGAGGGCACCATCTTCAGGGTCTTCAAAGACAAGCAAGAGATCATCGACGCAGTGGTCGCGAAGTACATGGACCCCGCGCCCACCATCGCGGCCATCGACGCCATCGACCCACAAGCTCCCCTCGAGGACAAACTCTTGCGACTCGTGGAGATCGTGACCGAGCGCTTCGCTGGTGTCACCGGAATCCTCACCGCGCTGGGCCTGCGCGAACCCCCCGCCACCCTGCACCCGGGCCCCCAGGCATCGGAACAGGCAAGAAACGGCGCCAGGGCGCTGTTTGAGGCTCACAGGGACGAATTACGCGTTGAGCCGGAATTAGTTCTGCACTTAGTGCGGTTGTTGTGTTTTGCGGCGGCATTCCCCGCGATCGCCCACGGCCGCAAGACCACGTCCACCGAGATCGTGGACCTGGTGCTTCACGGTGTTTCCAAGAAGGAGAAGTAACGCATGCTGTGGAAGATTCTGGTGCGGTATGTCCGCCCCTATGCGCCGCTGTTCTGGGCAGTCATCGCCCTTCAAGCAGTGCAGTCGGTGGCGAGCCTGTACTTGCCCACGATTAACGCCGACATCATCGATGACGGCATTGCCAAGGCAGACGTGGGAGCCATTTGGCGCCTCGGCGGAGTGATGCTGATCATCACCTTGGTCCAAGCGGTATGCGCCATTGCCGCCGTCTACTTTGGCGCCAAGATCGCCATGCGCGTCGGTCGTGACCTGCGCGCCGACATCTTTGACACGGTGGGCTCGTACTCCGAGAACGAAGTGCAGAAATTTGGCGCGCCCACTCTCATCACTCGCACCACCAACGATGTCCAGCAAGTGCAGATGCTGGTGCTCATGACCTGCACGATGCTCTTGGCCACCCCCTTCACCGCCATCGGTGGCGTGGTGCTGGCACTCCAGCAGGATGTGGGTCTGGCGTGGATCATGGCGGTGGCAATCCCGCTACTGATGGTGATCGTGGTTGCGATCGTGACTCGCATGGTGCCTCACTTCCAGCGCATGCAGGTGCGCATCGATGCCATCAACCGAGTGTTGCGCGAGCAGCTCACGGGAATCCGCGTGGTGCGCGCCTTTGTGCGTGAGCGGGTGGAGATCAAGCGCTTTGCCGAGGCAAACACCAACGTGACCGACTCCGCCTACCGCGCTGGACGCCTGATGGCGGCGATGTTCCCGCTGGTGTTGCTGGTGGTGAATCTCGGCTCGGTGGCCGTCATCTGGTTTGGTGGAGTGCGCGTGAACTCCGGCGAGATGCAAGTGGGATCCATCACCGCGTTCATGTCCTACCTCTTCCAGATACTTTTCTCCATCTTGATGGCCACGTTCTTGTTCGTGCTGATTCCTCGCGCTACGGTCTCTGCCTCACGCATCGGGGAAGTGCTCAACACCACCACCACGGTGGCGGCGCCGACGGCCCCGGTCACGGAGTGGAAGTCACGCGGCACAGTGGAATTCAAGGACGTGTCCTTCTCCTATCCGGGCGCGGAGCAACCCGTGCTCGCCGACATCAGCTTCACTGCCAAGCCAGGCACTACTACCGCCATCATTGGTGCCACGGGCACAGGCAAGACCACCCTGGTTAACCTCGTCCCGCGCCTGTACGACGCCACGGAAGGGGTCGTCAGTGTGGGGGGCGTGGACGTCAAGGATGCGGACCTGGAACTGCTGTGGTCGCGCATCGGCATCATCCCGCAGCGGCCGTACATGTTTGGCGGCACCATCGCCTCCAACCTGCGCTTTGGTGCGCCCGACGCCACGGACGAGGAACTGTGGGAGGCCCTGGAGATTGCTCAAGGCGCGGATTTTGTGCGCGAGATGCCGCAAGGACTGGACACAGAGATGGGTCAAGGCGGCACCACCGTCTCGGGTGGTCAACGTCAGCGCTTGGCCATCGCTCGAGCCTTGGTGCGCAAGCCAGACATCCTCATCTTTGATGACGCGTTCAGTGCATTGGATACCAAGACCGACGCAGCACTGCGGGCAGCCCTGGGCAAGAAGGTCAAGAACGCCACGGTGCTGGTGGTCGCCCAACGCGTCTCGAGCATCGTCGATGCCGATCAGATTCTGGTGCTGGAAGACGGCCGGATCATTGCGCGCGGCAACCACCAAGAACTTCTCAAGACATCGCAGACCTACCAAGAAATTGTGAGTACCCAGCTACGAGTGGAGGAGGCAGCATGAGCACCAGCGCGCGGGCGCCGCGTCCTCCCATGCGAGGCGGCCACATGGTCCCTGGCGGAATGCCCGCTGAGAAGCCAGCAAACTTCAAGGGCACCATCAAGCGACTGATCAAGCTGTTGAGGCCTGAGCGGGCGCGAGTGATCCTCGTGATCCTCGTGGGTGCCGCCTCGGTAGGCCTGTCAGTGGCAGGGCCCAAGGTCCTCGGTAACGCCACCACCGTGGTGTTCGAGGGATTCTTGGCCGGCACGGGCGTTGACTTTGACCGGCTCAAGGTGATTTTGGTTACGGTGGCCGGCATCTACGTTGGCGCCGCGCTGCTGGGTCTGGCTCAAGGACTCATCCTGAACGGAGTCACCCAGCGCACCGTCTACAAGCTGCGCGAGCGCGTGGAGGACAAACTTCACCGCTTGCCGCTGAGCTACTTTGACAAGCACCAGCGCGGCGACCTCTTGAGCCGTGTCACCAACGACATCGACAACATCTCGCAGACCCTTCAGCAGACGCTGAGCCAGCTGTTCATTTCCATCCTCACCGTGGTCGGCATCTTGGTCATGATGTTCGTGATCTCGCCGGTGCTGGCGATCATCGCCATCATCTCCATCCCGCTCACGATGGTGGTGGTGGGTCAGGTGGCCAAGCGCTCGCAGAAGTTGTTCGTGGCGCAGTGGAAGCACACCGGAGAGCTCAACGCACAGATCGAAGAGGGCTACACCGGCCACGCACTGGTGAAGGTCTTTGGTCGCCAGCGTGAGACCCACGAGGAATTCGCTCGCAAGAACGAAGAACTCTACGAAGTCAGCTTTGGCGCCCAGTTCATTTCCGGCATCATCATGCCCGCCACCATGTTCGTGGGAAACCTCGTCTACGTGGCCATTGCGGTGGTGGGCGGCATCATGGTGGCCCACGGCACCTTGCCTTTGGGTGACATTCAGGCCTTCATCCAGTACTCGCGCCAGTACCAGCAACCCTTGAGCCAACTGGGTGCCATGGTGAACCTGCTCCAGTCAGGCGCCGCGAGTGCAGAGCGCGTCTTTGAGCTACTGGATGCCGACGAACAGGATCCCGAGGCTATGCCCCCGGAAACCCCCAGCGACAGCCACGGACGCTTGGTGTTTGAGGACGTGTCGTTCCGCTACGCGCCCGATGTCCCGCTCATCGAGGATCTCAACCTCACCGTGGAGCCAGGCAAGACGGTAGCCATCGTGGGCCCCACCGGCGCGGGCAAGACCACTCTGGTCAATCTCGTGATGCGGTTCTACGAACTCGACGGCGGACGCATCACCTTGGATGGCACCGACATAGCCAAGATGGCGCGGGATGATTTGCGCTCGCGCACGGGCATGGTCCTTCAGGACACGTGGCTCTTTGGAGGCACCATCCGCGACAACATCGCTTATGGTCGCACCGATGCCACGGAGCAGGAGATTGTGGCGGCGGCCAAGGCGGCGTACGTGGACCGCTTTGTCCACGCCTTGCCTGACGGCTATGACACCGTCTTGGACGACGATGCCACCAACGTCTCGGCAGGTGAGCGTCAGCTCATCACCATTGCGCGTGCCTTTGTGGCCCGTCCCCAAGTGCTCATTCTCGACGAGGCGACCAGCTCAGTGGATACCCGCACTGAACTCTTGGTGCAGCGCGCCATGGAGAAACTGCGTCAAGACCGCACGAGCTTTGTCATCGCGCACCGCTTGTCCACCATCCGCGACGCCGACCTCATCTTGGTGATGG
This sequence comes from Actinomycetales bacterium, assembly GCA_044507265.1. Taxonomy (GTDB): domain Bacteria; phylum Actinomycetota; class Actinomycetes; order Actinomycetales; family Demequinaceae; genus Demequina. Next base: position 40,494 of record JBIQJT010000005.1, read on the forward strand.
AGCACGGGACCATCGTGGAGCAAGGCACTCACGCTGAGTTGCTCACAGCCAAGGGCGCTTACGCGCGTTTGTACGAGGCTCAGTTCGCCGCGCCGGTAGACGAGATCTAGGGCTCGCCTGGATTCATGAGAACCCAGGCGCGTCCTAGGCGCTCGCTACTTGTGGTGTCTTCTTGGCCGCGTTTGCCTCACGGTTGGCAAAGCGCTGCTGCAAGAGTACCGCGACCACGATGATGATGCCCTTGGCAACCAATTGCACCGAGGTGGAGAGGTTGTTTTGGGTGAAGACGTTGGTCAAGGTAGCAAACAGCAACACGCCCAGTACGGTGCCGCCAATGGTGCCGCGGCCGCCGATGAGCAACGTGCCACCCACCACCACTGCGGCAATGGCATCGAGCTCATACAACTGCCCGTGCGTTGACGTGCCTGCAGTGGTGCGCGAGAGCAGCATGATGGCCGCGATGCCGGCAGTCGCTCCGGACACCATGTACAGGTACATGGTGTGACGGCGCACGTTGACACCAGCGAGGCGGGCGGCGGTGGCGTTGCCACCAATCGCCACGGTGCGACGGCCAAACGTGGTGCGGTTGAGCACAAACCAACCGAGAGCGGCGACGATCACGAAGATCCAGATCACCCAAGAGACGCCCAAGAAGTCAGCACGGAAGAAGTTCTTGAAGCCCTGGTTCTCAAGGATGAGCGTCTTGCGCTGGGAGATGAGTTCCGCGGCACCTCGCGCTGCCACGAGCATCGCGAGAGTAGCCATGAACGCCACGACGTTTCCGTACGCAATGACGATGCCGTTGATGAATCCAGCGAAGATGCCCACCGCCACGGCGACGATCACCATGAGGGGCCAGAAGCCACTAGCAGCCTCTTGGACAAAACTCAGCGTGCCCACCACGGAAGCCAGTCCCAGCACTGAACCCACCGAGAGGTCGATGCCGCCAGCGGTGATGACCAAGGTGACACCAATGGCCACCACGCCAATCACTGACGCCAAGCGCAGGATCACCAGCATGTTGTCCACGTTGGTGAAGTTGTCACCCGCCGTGATGGCGCCTACTCCAAGGAGCACCAAGAGGGCGATGATCAGGCCCAGGCTGCGCCCGGCCGCGCCCTTGTGCAATACGCGAGAGACAAGGCTTGATTGCGTGTCCGCGCTGGATTGGGCCTCTGCGTTCACGGCATCGGCGGAGTGGGTGGAGTCGTTCACGCGGCACTTCCCTTCATCACGAGGTCGAGCACTCGGTGCTCGTCGATGTCTGTAGCTGCTTCTTCTGCCACCACGTGGCCGTCGGCGATGACCAGGACGCGGTCGGCGAGGCCGATCACTTCCTCAATCTCGCTCGAGACCACCACGATGGCCGTGCCTTGCGCCGCGAGTTCGCGGATCAAGGCGTAAATCTCCATGCGCGCGCCGACGTCCACGCCGCGAGTGGGCTCGTCGAGCAACAACACCTTGGTGCCATGAATGAGCCAGCGCGCGAGCATGACCTTCTGCTGGTTGCCGCCCGACAGTGTTCTCGCGGCCCTGTCCGGGTCTGCGGGGCGCAAGTCGAGCGCCCGGATCTGCTCCCTTGTCGCGTCGCGTTCAGCCGCATCGTTGAGCAGAAAGCCTCGCGCGAAGCGCTTGAACGTAGACAACGTGGCGTTCTTGTAGATCGGTTCCTCAAGCAGCAGGCCTTGGCTCTTGCGTTCCTCGGGCGACAATCCCATCCCGCGGCCCACGGCATCGGCCACTGAACCCGAGCGCAAGACCTCACCAGACATCGTCACTGTGCCTTCGGTGGCAGGGCGTTCGCCGTAGATGGTCTCGAGAATCTCGGAGCGGCCGGAGCCCACGAGGCCAGCCAGCCCCACCACTTCGCCTGCACGCACCGTGAAGCTCACGCCAGAGAACACTCCAGCGGAACCAAGGTTGTCCACCTCAAGCACCACGGGCGCGTCGGCGGGCACCGCGATACGCGGCGGGAAGACATGGTCGATGTCGGTGCCAGTCATCAAGGCAATGAGGCTACGGGTAGGCGTCTTGGACACTTCAAGGCCCGACGCTTCGGACCGGCCGTCTTTGAGCACCGTGATCCTGTCGCCAATGCGCTCGATCTCTTCCAGGCGGTGGGAGATGTAGACCACGGCAACGCCTTGGTCCGTGAGTTCTCCCACCACCCGGAAGAGGTTGTTGACCTCTTCGGAGTCGAGTACTGCGCTCGGCTCGTCCATGATCATGAGCTTGATGTCGTGCGAGAGAGCGCGCGCCATCGACACGATCTGTTTGTTAGCAGGGGACAGGGTGCCTACTTCCCTTGTGGGGTCGAGGTCTCCATGGCCAAGCCGCGTGAGGAGGGCGGTGGCGCGTTCGTTGGTGTCTTGTTGGCGAACGACGCCGGCTACTGCTAACTCGTGGCCAAGGTAGATGTTTTCCGCAATGGTGAGCCCATCTACGACGTCGAGTTCCTGATACATCGTCGCGATGCCCAGCTCAAGGGCTGCGACAGGAGTGGGCATGGTGACGACTTCGCCCAGCCAACGGAACTCTCCGGCATCTGGTTGCAGAGCGCCAGACAACGTCTTGATGAGCGTTGACTTGCCTGCACCGTTTTGTCCGAGCACGCAATGAACCTCGCCCGGGCGGACGTCGAAGTCGACGCCCTTGAGCGCGCGCACGCTGCCGAAACTCTTGGCCAGTCCTTGGACTTGCAGTAATGACTGCGAGTGGTCATCTTTGATCACGGCACGAACATAACACACCACCCAGGGATGTTGTCCAAACCCGATGATGAGGGGCCTGGGGCGCTCGCTCCCGTTCAATCACGCTCGCATTTCTACCCAAAACGTCACAAGAACGTTATGACGAGCCGCATACAAAAGTTGCACACAAACCTCAAAACTCTGCTAGCGTCAAGGCGTCAGTGTGGACACGGCACCCGTGAGATGGACAGATTCCTCCTCACGAAAAGCCCCGTTTCTCCTCACTGGCCCCGACCAGAGTTACTCAACGAGGAGGAATTCCATGACCGCATCCCGCACTACGCGAATGCGAACCCTTGCGGCGGTCAGCGCCGCGTCTATCGCGCTCCTGCTAGCCGGTTGCAACTCCGACAGCGGATCCACCAACGACAACGCGGGCCCCAGTGGTGACAACGCCACCTCCGGCGAGAAGGTTGTCATTGGATTCTCGGGTCCTGCTGCCGACCACGGCTGGCTGGGCGCCATCAACTCGGCGGCAATCGCCGAGGCAGCAAAGTACGACGACGTGGAGCTCCGCGTTGCCGAAGGAACCAACGACGCCAACCTGCAGATCAGCCAGGTGGAGCAGTTCATCAACGACGGCGTTGACGCCATCGTGTTGCTGCCCACCGACGGTGCTGCTCTCACCGAGGCCGCCATCAAGGCGATGGAGGCAGGCATCCCGGTCATCAACGTTGACCGTGAGTTCTCCTCTACCTTCGCCGCTCGCGTCACCATCCTTGGTGACAACTACGGCATGGGTGTGAGCGCCGGTACCTACATCTGTGAGCAGCTCGGTGGTCAGTCCAACGCCGTAGTCGCTGAGATCGCAGGTATCGACTCGCTTCCTCTGACGCAGGACCGTACGCGTGGATTCAACGACGCGCTTTCGGACTGCGGTCTCAAGGTGAGCGCCCGCGTTGCTGCTGACTTCACCGTTGCCGGTGGTCAGGCTGTGACCGAGCAACTGCTTTCCGCCAACCCCAAGATCGACGCCATCTGGAACCACGATGACGACCAGGGCATCGGCGTGCTGGCAGCAATTGAAGAGGCTGGCCGTGACGAGTTCTTCATGGTGGGTGGCGCTGGTTCGCTCAACGCCATGAACGACATCAAGTCCGGCAACTCGGTACTGGTGGCCACGGTGATCTACCCGTCCACCCAGGCCGCCGACGGCATCTCACTGGCCCGTCTTGTGGCCCAGAACCGCAACATGGGTGACCTCGTTTCGGCGGGCATTCCTCACCGCATCGTCCTTCACGCCCCCGTGGTGACCAAGGACAACGTGGACGAATACCTGCCCATCGGGTTCAAGTCCTAACAACCGCGCTGGGGTGCCCGTCCTGTACGGGCACCCCACGTGGGGGCTCGAACGCACCGACAACGAAAGCGAGATTCGCATGACCGCACCCTTGCGCGTCGCCATGATCGGCAATGGTTTTATGGGAGCCGCCCACTCACAGGCGTGGCGTGTGGCTCCTCGATTCTTTGACCTTCCCACCCCCGTCCAGATGGCCGTCGTGGTGGGCCGAGACGCTGAGAAGAATGAGCGCTTGGCCAAGTACTGGGGTTGGGACGAAGCAGCTACTGACTACCGCGAGGTGGTCGCGCGCGACGACATCGACATTGTCGACATCGTGACGCCAGGCGACTCTCACGCTGAGATTGCTATTGCCGCTCTTGAAGCTGGCAAGCATGTCTTGTGCGAGAAGCCCCTCGCCAACACGGCAGAAGAGGCGCAGCGCATGGCCGAGGCAGCCGATGCCGCTGCGGCCAAAGGCGTCAAGGCGATGGTGGGATTCACCTACCGCCGCGTGCCTGCAGCCACCTTCGCGAGGGAATTAGTCCGCCAAGGCTTTGTGGGTACGGTGCGCCATGTGCGCGGCGAGTACCTTCAGGACTGGCTCTCGGACCCGGAAACGCCGTTGACGTGGCGTATGCAGAAGGACAAGGCAGGTTCGGGCTCTCTCGGTGACATTGGGGCTCACGCCATCGACATGGCACAGTTCATCACCGGCGAGACGCTCACCGAAGTCTCCGGAACTCTCGAGACCTTCGTCAAGGAACGCCCGCTCTTGGGTGAGCGAGTGGGCCTGGGCGGTACGGCATCGGGCGAACGTGGAAGCGTGACGGTGGACGATGCTGCACTGTTCACCGCGCGACTGAGCGGTGGCGGGCTTGGCGCCTTTGCTGCCACCCGTTTTGCCACGGGCCGAAAGAACGCCTTGCGCATCGAGATCTCAGGGGACCGCGGTGCCATCAGCTTTGACCTGGAGCACATGAACCGCCTGGGACTCTACGACGCCACTGCACCCGGTGACCGTCAAGGCTTCACCGATGTCATCGTGACCGAGCCCTCCCACCCCTATGTAGAGGCGTGGTGGCCCGCAGGTCACATGCTGGGTTATGAACACGCGTTCAGCCACCAAGTGCGTGATCTGGTGGTAGCGATTGCAGAAGGGCAACAGCCCACGCCATCGTTTGCCGACGGTTGGCAAGTGCAGCGTGTTCTAGACGCAGTGGAGCGCAGCGCCCAGTCGGGTAGCGCTTGGACCAGCACCTCCGCATCATCAACTGACAGGTAAGGAAGGACGGATCGCAATGGCGCGACCAATCACTCTGTTCACTGGCCAATGGGCCGACTTGCCCCTTGAAGAGGTAGCCAAACTTGCCTCCGGCTGGGGTTACGACGGTCTCGAGCTGGCGTGCTGGGGGGACCACCTCGACCCGTGGCGCTGGGATGAGCCCGGTTACGTGGAGGGCAAGCTGGAATTGCTCGCCAAGTACAACCTCAAGGTGTATGCGATTTCAAATCACCTCAAGGGCCAAGCCGTATGCGACGACCCGATCGATCATCGCCACCAAGACATTGTCGGTTCCAAGGTGTGGGGCGACGGCGATCCCGAGGGTGTGCGTCAACGTGCAGCCGAAGAGATGAAGCACACCGCTCGTCTTGCCCGTGCATTGGGCGTGGACGTCGTGATCGGCTTCACCGGATCCTCCATTTGGAAGTACGTGGCGATGTTCCCGCCGGTCAGCCAAGACGCCATCGACGCCGGCTACCAGGACTTCGCCGATCGCTGGAACCCCATCCTCGACGTATTCGATGAGGTAGGGGTCAAGTTCGCCCACGAGGTGCACCCCAGCGAGATTGCCTACGACTACTGGACTACCGTCCGGACCCTCGAGGCGATCGGCCACCGCGAGGCCTTTGGCCTCAACTGGGACCCCAGCCACATGGTGTGGCAGGACCTTGACCCCGTGGGCTTCCTGCTGGACTTCAAGGACCGCATCTACCACGTGGACTGCAAGGACACCCGCAAGCGCATGTCCAACGGCCGCAACGGCCGCTTGGGATCTCACCTCGCGTGGGCCGACCCGCGGCGCGGCTGGGACTTCATCTCCACTGGTCACGGAGATGTGCCCTGGGAGGACGCGTTCCGCATGCTCAATCACATCGGCTACACCGGACCCATCTCCGTGGAATGGGAAGACGCGGGCATGGACCGGTTGGTTGGCGCGCCCGAGGCACTCGAGTTTGTTCGCCGACTCGCCTTTGACGCACCCACTGCAGCGTTTGACGCGGCCTTCAGCACTAAGGACTAGCTCTCACCTGCGGTAACCATTCCCTGCCCCTTCGCTCTACCCGCTCACAGCGGTCGCCAGTATCATGGCGGCAACCGGCTGGCAGCTGTGAAGGGGCAGGGAATGCGCAAGAAAGCTTTGGTCGTGCGTGGCGGGTGGTCCGGGCACGATCCTGTCCGCGCCACGGAACTGTTCATCCCTCGCCTGCAAGGCGCTGGCTTTGACCTCGACATTGAGGACACCCCCGAGGTCTACGCCGATCCCACCGCGATGAGCCGCTATGACCTCATCGTCCAGTCCCTTACCTTGGGCAGCGCCACTGTGGACGAGGTGGAGGGCTTGCGCCAAGCCGTGGCCGCCGGTGCGGGATTCGGCGGTTGGCACGGCGGCATCATCGATTCGTTCAGAGCATCCACCGACTATTTGCAATTGGTGGGCGCGCAGTTTGCCGCGCACCCTCACGCCCCCCAAGATCGCGGCCGCACCGATGTTGAAGCCAACCGTGATTACACAGTTCACTTCACCAAGGCCGGCGCCACGCACCCCATCACAGAGGGCCTCGCCGACTTTGACGTGAGCACCGAGCAGTACTGGGTGCTGTCCGACCCTCTCATTGAGGTGCTCGCGGACAGCGTGTTAGAGCCCGGCGAGGGGGACGAGTGGCCAGCCCCCGTGACCATGCCCGTGGTGTGGACGCGTACATGGGGGCAGGGACGCATCTTTGCGACGTCGCTCGGCCACACCGTGGAGGTCTTGGAAATGCCGCAAGTCAGCACCATCGTGGAGCGTGGCTTGTTGTGGGCGGCGCGCTAGGCGCGCACGTTCGCCAGCACCTCGTCGCGCACTAGCGCTTCCACAGAATCCGCCGAGAGCACGTGCTGAATTGCCATGGCTGAGGCACCCGTCACAGCCGCATCTTGCTTGCCTCGGGATCGCACAATCTGGAGGTTGCTGGCAGCAAGGGCGGTGGAACGCGTGTAGATGACCTCGCGCGCACCTGCCAGCAAGTGGTCGCCCGCATGAGCTACCGGACCGCCGAGAGCGATTACCGCAGGGTTGATGAGGTTCACGCACGTAGTGAGCACGCGACCGATGATGCGGCCAGCCTCACGCACTTCGCGCACTGCTTCCACATCTCCGCGCAATACGGCCGCGATCACGTCAGCCGTGCCGGTTGCGTCTACACCTCGTGCGCGCAACTTGGTAGCGATCGCAGGGCCGGCCGCCACGGCTTCAAGGCAACCGGTGGAGCCGCATCGGCACTCCACGCCTTCAGCTTCGGGCACCCAGATATGCCCGATGTCTCCGGCAATGCCTTGGGCGCCGCGATGCACTCGGCCGTCAAGGATCACACCAGCGCCGATGCCTGTGGCTACTTTGACCAAAAGGAGGTCGTTGACATCGGGCCAGAAATCGTGGTGCTCACCGAGCGCCATGACGTTGACGTCGTTGTCCACGAGCGAAGGCACGCCTAGGGCATCACCGAGCATTCCTGGGACGTCAAAGCGGTCCCACCCAGGCATGATCGGTGGATCGATGGGCCGGCCGGTGGAGTGCTCCACGGGCCCTGGCAGACCCACGCCCACTGCGCGCAAGGTCACGCGGTCCTTATACGAGTCAAGGAATCGCTGGCCATGTTCGATGACCCAGCCCAGGACTCGTTCAGGCCCTTCGGCCACTGACAAATCTTCCTGAAGGTCAATGAGCATGGTGCCGTGCAAATCCGCAAGCGCAATGTGCACATGGGTGGCGCCTATGTCCACGCCGAGCACCGCGTGGCTCGTGCCATCAAAGGCGAATTGCCTCGACGGCCGCCCACCCGTGGAGGCGGCGTCCGCGACGGGGGAGATGAGCTTGACCCTCAGCAACGCATCTACGCGTGCGGCCACCGTGGACCGCGCTAGACCGGTGAGGGAAGCGAGTTCTGATCGAGTCCGCGGCTTGCCATCGCGCAGAATCTGAAAGATCTCAGACTGCGCTGCACCCGTAAGCGCCTCTTGGCCGCGGGCATCGAGCATAGGTCGATTCTATCGTCCGGCATGGGCCGCCAACACCATGGATGGTGCGTATTTTGCGACTTTTGCACGATTCTCGTCATAAGTGGCCCGCAACGGGGTGGCGACAGGTGAGAACCGGGCCTCGAACCCCGTCTCGGCCAGCGAAACCACATCATTGCTTGCGAAACTTACGGCGTGCTACGCTTGTGGGGCATCCCCCGGAAGGCGCCTATCGCCCCGGCGGATCGCAATCCACGTAGCGATTCTCGCGGCCAGTTCTGTTCATGCCGCGCTCGTGGAAGCACTCGCATTTTCTAGGCCACCCGGGCCAATGCGAGGGAAGGAAAGCAGTTGACTGACACCACCGTGGCCGCCGATGCAGGTGCGGCCCTCAGCGCGATGAAGCTTCCGCAGCTCCAGGCTTTGGCCTCTGAGCTCGGCGTTTCGGGCGTTGCCAAAATGAAGAAGAGTGATCTTGTGGACGCTATCAAGAATGGTGGAGTCATCGCTGATTCCGCCCCTGCAGCATCGCACGACGCCCCATCCGCTCCCGCCGCGAGCGCTCCCGTAGTGGACGCACCTCGCGCCGAAGGCTCGGAGAACACCTCCAGTGAGGCCGCTGAAGAGCGCGCCCGCCGTGCAGCCGAGGCAGTTGCCGTCGCCGCCTCCGGCGAAGGCGAGCAACGCCCGCAGCGCGACAACAACCGCCGTGGCAACAATGGCCAGGGTGAGGGCGATCGCCAGAACAATAACAACGGTCCCGACGAGGACCGCGACTCCCGCCGCCGCCGCGGACGCGGACGTGGCCGTGGCCGCGCACGTGACGGTCAAGGTGGCGCCAATGAGTCTCCCGACGACGACGAGGTGCGCGAGGACGAAGAGCTGACCCCCGTGGGCGGCATCATCGACGTTCTCGACAACTACGCCTTTGTGCGCACCACCGGCTACTTGCCCGGAAAGTCAGACGTTTACGTCTCCCAGAACCAGTTGCGCAAGTACGGACTGCGGCGCGGCGATGCCATCACCGGCACCGCCCGTGCACCGCGCCCGGGTGAGCGTGGCCAGCGCCAGAAGTTCTCCGCGCTTGGCACGGTGGAGACCGTCAACGGCGTGACACCAGAAGAGGCCATGAAGCGCCCCCACTTTGGTGACTTGACGCCGCTGTACCCCCAGCAGCGCTTGCACCTTGAGACGGACCCCCGCAACCTCACCAACCGCGTGATCGACTTGGTCGCTCCTATTGGTAAGGGTCAGCGCGGTCTGATCGTGTCCCCGCCCAAGGCCGGTAAGACCTTGGTGATGCAGTCCATCGCCAACGCCATCACGGCCAACAACCCTGAGGTTCACCTCATGGTGGTCTTGGTGGATGAGCGTCCTGAAGAAGTCACTGACTTCCAGCGCTCGGTGAAGGGTGAGGTCATCGCCTCGACCTTTGACCGTCCCGCCCAGGACCACACCATGGTTGCCGAGCTCGCCATCGAGCGTGCCAAGCGTCTCGTGGAGATCGGCCAGGATGTGGTGATTCTGCTTGATGGCATCACGCGCTTGGGCCGTGCTTACAACCTGGCCGCCCCGGCATCGGGCCGAATCTTGTCCGGCGGTGTGGACAGCTCTGCGCTATACCCGCCTAAGCGCTTCTTTGGCGCCGCGCGCAACATCGAGCACGGCGGTTCGCTTACGATCCTCGCCACCGCTCTGGTGGAGACCGGTTCCAAGATGGACGAGGTCATCTTCGAAGAGTTCAAGGGCACCGGCAACATGGAGCTCAAGCTCTCGCGCCAGCTCGCAGACCGCCGCATCTTCCCGGCCGTGGACGTCAACGCGTCCGGCACGCGTCGCGAGGAGATCTTGGTCAGCCCCGAGGAACTCAAGGTCAGCTGGAAGCTGCGCCGTGTGCTCACGTCGCTCGACCAGCAGCAGGCCATCGAACTGCTCCTCGGCAAGCTCAAGGAGAACAAGACCAACGCCGAGTTCCTCCTGCAGGTGGCTAAGACCACCCCGGGTGGAGAATCCGACGACGAGAAGTAACCAGCCTGCGCCTAGGCGTAGACTTGTTCGCTGGCCAGCCGGTTCACCGCTGCAAGATATGTACGCGGACCCGGCGGCAACTTAAGGGAGATCATGAAGAAGGACATCCACCCCGAGTACGTGGCCACCACTGTCACGTGCACTTGCGGTAACTCGTTTGAGACCAAGTCCACCGTCACCAGCGGCGCAATCAGCGTTGAGGTGTGCTCTGAGTGCCACCCGTTCTACACGGGCAAGCAGAAGATCATGGACACCGGTGGTCGCGTGGCGCGCTTCGAAAAGCGCTACGGCAACAAGAGCTAACCGCACTCCACTTCCAACGTGGCCGAAGCCTTCGCAGCCGTCCAGCCTCTGCTGGACGAGTACGCCGACATCGAGCGTCAGCTCTCCGACCCCGCGGTGCATGCCGACGGGGGACGGGCGCGCACGCTCGGGCGGCGCTTTGCGGAGCTCGGTCGCGTGGTAGCGGCGCACGCCGCGTGGCAAGCCGCCAGCGATGACCTGGAGGCCGCTAGCGCCATGGCCGATGCCGATCCTGAGTTTGCCGCGGAGATTCCTTCCCTAGAGCAGGCTTTGGAGACGGCCACGGAGACGTTGCGCCGCATCCTCATCCCGCGTGACCCCGACGATGCCAGGGATGCCATCTTGGAGATCAAGTCCGGCGAAGGCGGTGAAGAGTCCGCATTGTTCGCTGGCGACTTGCTCAAGATGTACCTCAAGTACGCGGAGTCCAGGGGCTGGAAGACCGAGATTCTCGAGGCGAACCACACGGATATGGGCGGCTACAAGGACATCTCGGTGGCCATCAAGGCTCCCGGCGCAGTGCAGCCTGAAGACGGAGTGTGGGCGCACTTGAAGTACGAAGGCGGTGTGCACCGCGTGCAGCGAGTGCCCGCCACCGAGTCTCAAGGTCGCATTCACACTTCCGCGGCCGGAGTGCTCGTCTTCCCTGAGGTGGAAGAGGTCAGCGAGGTAGAGATTGACCCCAATGACGTGCGCGTGGACGTGTTCCGCTCCTCGGGACCCGGTGGTCAGTCCGTCAACACCACCGACTCCGCAGTGCGCCTCACCCACATCCCCACGGGCATTGTGGTGAGCTGCCAGAACGAGAAGAGCCAGCTACAAAACAAGGAGAGTGCGTTCCGCATCTTGCGCGCCCGCTTGCTCGCCGCGCAGCGCGAAGCCGCCGATGCCGAGGCCAGCGACATGCGCAAGTCTCAAGTCCGCACGGTGGACCGCTCGGAGCGCATCCGTACCTATAACTTTCCCGAGAACCGCATTGCGGACCACCGCACTGGGTACAAGGCCTACAACCTTGACCAAGTGCTGAGTGGTGACTTGGGCCCCGTGATCCAGTCGGCGATCGACGCCGACGAGGCCGCCCGCCTCGCCGGGACCGAATGACCCTCTCGCTCGCCGCTGTGGTGCGCGAGGCATCGGCCCGGCTTGCGAGGGCGGGTGTGCCAAGTCCTGAACACGACGCCGCAGCCTTGGTGGCGTGGGTGCTCGGCATGGAACTCTCAACTCTCAGGATTGCCATCGCTAGGGGAGATGACCTCCCCGAGGACCTTGACCACCCCACCCTTGACGCGGTGATCGCCCGGCGCGAGTCCCGTGAGCCGTTGCAACACATCACTGGCAGGGCCGGATTCAGGACGCTTGATCTTCAAGTGGGTCCGGGAGTCTTTGTGCCCCGGCCGGAGACTGAGCTGGTGGTAGGTGCTGCCATCGATGCCATCCACTCCTTGGGCGCCACGCGCGTCGCCGATCTATGCGCCGGATCAGGAGCGGTGGCGCTATCGCTCGCGGTGGAGACCAACGCCGAGGTGTGGGCAGTGGAACTCGACCGCCGCGCGGTGCCGTACCTTGAGCGCAACCGCGCCCAACTACCGCCACCTTCCGCCCAGCGGGTCCACATCGTTCAAGGCGATGCGCGCACTCAACTCCAAGAGTTCAATGGCACGCTGGATGTGATCGCAGCTAATCCGCCCTACATCCCGGGCGACATGAAACCCAAAGACCCGGAAGTGGAACTGTTCGATCCCCAACTGGCGCTCTATGGACTGGGGCCGGACGGTCTTGAAGTGCCCCGGGGCATCGTCGCTGCGGCGGCCCGCTTGTTGCGGCCTGGCGGATTCTTTGTCATGGAGCACGGAGGGCCCCAAGGGGAGCAAGTGCGCGCCATTGTGAAAGACACAGGCGCATTCACCGATATTCAGACACACCAAGACCTCACTGGCTGGGACCGTTATGTCACTGCCACCTTGGCCCCTGCGCCCCATTGACCTCTTCGGTCATGTGGGAGACTTGCCCACGTGATCTTGCCTTGCTACGACCCTGCAACGTGGGGGCCGTCCATCGACGCGGCAGTCCACGCTTTGTCGCGCGGCGAGATCGTGGTGCTTCCCACAGACACTGTGTACGGGGTAGGGGCCGATGCCTTCCAGCCCGATGCCGTGGCTCGGGTACTCGCGGCCAAAGGCAGGGGCCCGCAAATGCCGCCGCCCGTGCTCATCCCAGACATCCGCACGGTGGACGGCCTTGCGCGCGATGTGTCCGCTCCAGCGCGAGCGCTCATGGAAGCCTTTTGGCCCGGCCCCCTCACGGTGATCGTCAACGCGCAGCCCAGCCTGATGTGGGACTTGGGCGAGACGCATGGAACCGTGGCGTTGCGAGTGCCCGACCACGCCGCGGCGCGAGCGCTCCTGACGCGCACCGGTCCACTTGCAGTGACTTCTGCCAATCTCACGGGTGCGCCGGCAGCCACGACTATCGAAGGTGCACAGTCGCAACTGGGCGCTTCCGTCTCGGTGTACTTGGACTCTGGCGACAGCCCTTTGGGCCTGGCCTCTACCATCGTGGACGCCACGGGTGATCTGCTGTCCGTGGTGCGCGACGGGGGAGTGTCCCGGGAGCAGCTTGTGGGGGTCGTGGGGGAATCCGCGTTTGCGCCTCAAGAGCCTGCCGAAGGCTCGAGTGAGGCTGGCGCGTGAAGGTCTACCTCACCCTCTTAGTGATCTCAGCTTTGGTCACCTATATGGCCACCCCCGTGTTGAGGCACTTGGCATTCAGGTTAGGAGCCGTCACCGCGGTGCGTTCGCGTGACGTGCACAAGGTGCCGACTCCTCGCTTGGGGGGAGTGGCGATCTACCTGGGGCTAGTGGCGGGCATGGCCGTGGCATCGGCCGTCCCCTTTTTGTCTGGAATCTTTGAGACTTCCACTGCCGCGTGGGCAGTCATTGCAGGTACGGGTCTGGTGTGCGTCCTCGGCGTGGCCGACGACATTTGGGACTTGGACTGGATGGCCAAGCTGGCGGGACAGATCTTGGGCGCGCTGGTCATGGCATGGGGCGGAGTGCAACTCGTGGCGGTGCCCATCGGTGGGCTCACCATTGGCTCCAGCTACTTATCGCTTGTGGCCACTGTGCTGATCGCCGTCATTGCCATGAATGCCGTGAACTTTGTAGACGGACTGGACGGCTTGGCAGCGGGCGTGGTGGGCATTGGCGGACTGGCGCTCATGACCTATACCTACGTGCTGGCGCGCGGAGCATCGCCGGGCGACTACTCGTCACTTGCCACGGTGGTGCTCGCCATCATGGTGGGCGCTTGCATTGGCTTCTTGCCTCATAACGTGCATCCCGCGCGAATCTTCATGGGCGATTCGGGATCCATGGTGCTGGGGCTGACCTTTGCCGCAGCGTCCATCATCGTGACCGGGCAAATCGACCCCCAAGTGGTGAGTCAGCGCGCATCGCTTCCGGCGTTCCTTCCTATTGTGTTGCCGCTCATGGTGGTAGCAGTGCCCCTCATTGACATGGGCCTCGCATTCATCCGACGCTTGGGCAAGGGCCGCTCGCCGTTCATGGCGGACTCTCACCACTTGCATCACCGCCTCATTGAGCACGGCCACTCGCACCGATGGGCCGTGGCAGTAATGTGGGTGTGGACCGTCGTGCTCTCGTTTGGCACAGCGTCACTGGTGTTCTTGCGCCTGCGGTACGCGGCGTTGCTCATTGTCATTGGGGTAGTGGCAGCCGCCGGCATCACCTTCTCTCCAGGATTCCGACGCTTTGCGCAGCGCTTGGTCCACATCAGGAGTGAGAGGCGTGCGGCGGCAACGGGAGAGATCAAGTTGCTCGAGGGTGCGAAGGCCGCCAAGAGCACCACCAATCGAGATAAGGACTGACATGGGTGAACGTGAGGCATATCGCTGGGCCGTGAAGGCCACGATCATCATGCTGGCGGTGCTCGCCGCCATTGCGGTGCCTGTTTCGGCGTGGCTCAAGGGCGGCCAAGGCGCCCTCGCGGCCGGTGTGGGCGTGGGGGTGGCGGCCATTGCGAGCATCATCACTCAGGTGAGCATGCTTAAGGGATCCACCATGCAAGCCACCGCCATGGCGGGCCTGGTGGCCTTCTCTTGGCTGGGGAAAATGCTCGTCCTCATCGCCATCTTGGCGGTGTTGGGGCAGTTCGAGAGCTTTGAGCGGATGCCGTTTGGGATCACGGCAGCGGTGGGAGTCTTGGCCTCCGTGGTGATCGATGTGGTCGCCATGCGCACAGCTCGCATCCCCAACGTGGTTCCCGGTTCTGGCTCAGGCTCTCAGTAGGTTAGGCTTCCACCAATTCCACATTGATCTCGGGCGGCACTGAAGCCTGCCCGGCTGGTCGCGTCGGGGAGACATGCGCGTTCTATCTTTGGCCATAAGTGCCCACACTGTTGCCGACGGCAACGAGCAAGAAGCGACCTCACGGAGCTTCTTGGAATGGTTGCTGTCCTCTGACGGCTTCCACTCGCCGTCTATTGGTGACTTCAACCCCGACGCCTTGTTGTGGGCCGGCACCATCTTTGAGTTCAACCGCATCACCATGGTGCGACTTATCGCCGCCTTTGTGCTCATCATGATCTTTGTGATGGTGGCGCAACGCGCCCGCGTGGTCCCCACTCGCGGCCAAGCCGTGGTGGAAATGCTCTACGACTTTGTGCGCGTACAGATCGTGGAACAAGTGATGGGCGCGCAGCACGCCAAGAAGTACATCGGCTTCTTGTTCACTCTTTTCATCACCATCGTGTTCTTCAACATCACCGGTGTGATTCCGTTCCTCAACATCGCCGGAACGTCACTCATCGGGTTGCCCATCATCATGGCGCTGTGGGTCTACGTCATGTACCTGGGGGCTGGCTTCCGCCAGCACGGCGTGGGCGGGTTCCTCAAAGCCAACCTCTTCCCACCCGGCGTTCCCAAGCCCATTTACGTACTTCTGACACCCATCGAGGCGCTCCAAGTGTTCGTCTTGAGGCCCGCCACCTTGGCACTGCGTCTTGCGGCCAACATGATGGCTGGCCACTTGCTACTGGTGTTGTGCTTTGCCGCAACGCACTACTTCTTCTTGGAAGCGTCGGGCTGGCTCAAGTCAATGGGAGCCGTCTCCTTTGTGGCTGCCCTGGCGTTTACCCTGTTCGAGATCTTTGTGGCCTTGCTGCAGGCCTACGTCTTCACCATCTTGTCAGCGCTGTACATCAACATGTCCCTCGAGGACGCTCACTAAACTGCGTAACCACTTTGGTTGCGACTAACGGAAGGAAGCACAGTGGACACCACCACTTACGCTGAACTGACTGGCAACATCGCGGTCATCGGCTACGGCCTTGCGGCCATCGGCCCCGGCATCGGCCTTGGAATCCTCATTGGCAAGACCATCGAGGGCATGGCTCGTCAGCCCGAGGCTGCAGGCCAGCTGCGTGCCACCATGTTCCTTGGTGTCGCCTTTGTCGAGGTGCTCGCGCTCCTCGGTCTGATCACGGGCTTCATCTTCTAGTTCATGAGTGCCATCAGCGCCGTCATCGTGGCGGCAGAAGAGGGTTCGTCGGAGTTCATTCCGATTCTTCCGACGAACTACGACGTCCTGTGGTCATTGATCATCTTTGTCCTCATCGTCGGCGTCTTCATGTGGCTCGTGCTGCCCAAACTCAACAAGGTCCTCGACGAGCGCGCCGAACTCATTCAGGGCGGAATCGACAAGGCCGAGACGGCTCAAGCAGAGGCCGCCGCCGCGCTCGAGGAGTACACCGCGCAACTGCGCGATGCCAGGGCTGAGGCTGCACGCATTCGTGAAGACGCTCGTGCTGAGGCAACGCAGATCGTTTCCGAGAACCGCGCCCGCGCTCAGCACGACACCGAGCGCATTGTGGAGACGGCTCAGAAGCAGATCGAGGCGGAGCGTCAGCAGGCAGTCATCGCGCTGCGGGCAGAGGTAGGCGCATTGGCCACCGAACTTGCCTCGCGCATCGTGGGCGAGTCCCTCGCCGACGACGCTCGGCAGCAGCGCGTGATCGACGCCTTCCTCGACGAGCTCGAGGCCTCTGTCGATTCCTCGCAGAAGGCGAAGGGCTAGACAGCATGTCAGGAACGAGTCAGAACGCACGCGAATCCGTGTTGAGCGGATTTGAGCCAGTAGTGACGGCAGCGGGCAAGGATGGTGTGAAGCTCGCCGCGCAGCTCTTTGCGGCCGTCGACGCCATTGACGGTTCTGGCTCGTTGCGCAGGGCGCTCACGGACCCGGCTCGCCCGGGCACCGACAAGAGCGTGCTCGTGGAGCAGTTGTTCGCCACCATGGACTCGCGAGTGCAGGACGTCTTGCGTGCGTTTGTGCACCAGCGCTGGTCCTCCGAGGGCGACCTCACGGACACCGTGTCCGAGGCTGGCTACGTGGCGCTTCTTGCCGCGGCCGATGCCTCAGGCACGTTGTCGGCAGTGGAGGAGGAACTGTTCCGTGTGGAGCGCGCCTTGACCGCTGAACGTGACCTGCTGGTGGCGCTGGGCAACCAGTCCGCGCCCAGCTCGTCGCGAGTGCAGTTGTTGCGCTCGGTGCTCGGCGGCAAGGTGGAGCCCATCACCGAGGCACTCATTGAGCGAGCAGTCGCGGCCCCCCGCGGCACGCGACTCATCGCCACCATCAAGAAGCTTGTGGTCATGGCAGCCGAGCGTCGCGGACGCTCGGTGGCGCGAGTGACCGCCGCCGTAGAGCTCTCTGCAGCTCAGCGCAAGCGGCTGTCAAGCATCTTGCAGCGCGCCTACGGGCGTGAGATTCACCTCAATGTGGCCGTTGATCCTGAAGTGATCGGTGGCATGAAGGTTCAAGTGGGGTCGGAAGAAGTGGACGGCACCGTCCTCGCCCGGCTCGACGACGCACGACGACGACTGGTCGGCTAAAGCCGGCGTGAACCCGCAATAGCGGAACAAGGAGAGAAGCAGATGGCCGAGTTGACGATCAGCCCCGACGAGATCCGGGCTGCGCTCGACACGTACGTCAAGTCGTACGAGCCCAAGGGTGTTGTCACCGAAGAGGTGGGCACCGTGACCCTCACGGCTGACGGCATTGCCCAGGTTGAGGGCCTGCCGGGATGCATGGCGAACGAGCTGTTGCGTTTCGAGGACGGCACGCTCGGCCTCGCATTGAACCTTGATGTGCGCGAGATCGGTGTGGTGGTGCTCGGTGAGTTCACCGGCATCGAAGAAGGCCAGACCGTCCAGCGCACCGGTGAGGTGCTCTCCGTGGCCGTGGGTGATGGCTACCTTGGCCGCGTGGTGGACCCGCTGGGCAACCCCATCGATGGCCTTGGTGAGATCGAGACCGTGGGCCAGCGTGCCCTCGAGCTCCAGGCACCCGGCGTGATGGCCCGCAAGTCAGTGCACGAACCGCTGCAGACTGGCCTCAAGGCCATCGATGCCATGATCCCCATTGGCCGTGGCCAGCGTCAGCTCATCATTGGTGACCGCCAGACAGGCAAGACCGCCATTGCGATCGACACCATCATCAACCAGAAGGCCAACTGGGACAGCGGTGACCCGAGCAAGCAGGTGCGCTGCATCTACGTAGCCATCGGTCAGAAGGGTTCCACCATCGCCTCCGTGCGCGGTGCTCTGGAAGAGGCCGGCGCCATGGAGTACACGACCATTGTGGCCGCTCCTGCCTCGGACCCCGCAGGCTTCAAGTACCTCGCCCCGTACACCGGCTCCGCGATTGGTCAGCACTGGATGTACGACGGCAAGCACGTCCTCATCATCTTTGACGACTTGTCCAAGCAGGCCGAGGCCTACCGTGCAGTGTCGCTCCTGTTGCGTCGTCCCCCGGGCCGTGAGGCCTACCCCGGCGACGTCTTCTACTTGCACTCCCGCTTGCTGGAGCGTTGCGCCAAGCTCTCCGACGAGATGGGTGCTGGCTCGATGACGGGTCTGCCCATCATCGAGACCAAGGCAAACGACGTCTCTGCGTATATCCCCACCAACGTGATCTCTATCACCGATGGCCAGATCTTCTTGCAGTCTGACCTCTTCAACGCCAACCAGCGTCCTGCTGTTGACGTGGGTATCTCCGTGTCCCGCGTGGGTGGTTCTGCGCAGATCAAGGCCATGAAGAAGGTCTCCGGAACGCTCAAGATCGATCTTGCTCAGTTCCGCTCGCTCGAGGCCTTCGCCATGTTCGCCTCTGACCTCGATGCCGCCTCGCGTCAGCAGTTGACGCGTGGTGCTCGACTCATGGAACTGCTCAAGCAGCCGCAGTACTCGCCGTACCCCGTGGAAGAGCAGGTTGTCTCCATTTGGGCAGGTACCAAGGGCAAGTTGGACAAGATTCCGGTGGCCGACGTGTTGCGCTTTGAGCGCGAGCTACTCGACCACTTGCGTCGTCACACTTCGATCCTCACGGACATCTCCAGCACCGGTGCACTGTCCGACGACAACGAGGTGGAGCTGAACAAGCAGGTGGACAGTTTTGTCTCCACCTTCTTGGCCAGCGTGGGCACCGAATTGCACACCGATTCCTCAGTGGCTGACGGCGAGTCCGTTGACGTCGAGCAGGAACAGATCGTCGCTAAGAAGAAGAAGTAAGGAAGCATGGGCGGACAGCAGCGCGTCTACCGGCAGCGGATACGGTCGACCCAATCGCTGAAGAAGATCTTCCGCGCGATGGAGCTCATTGCTGCTTCGCGCATTGGGAAGGCTCGCAGCAGGGTCGAGGCCGCTACGCCGTATTCGCGCGCCATCACGCGGGCGATCAGTTCCGTAGCGACTCACTCCTCGGTGGACCACCCTCTGCTTTCCGAGCGAGACGACACCACCAAGGTGGCCATGCTCGTCATCACGGCCGACCGCGGAATGGCAGGTGCGTATTCCGCCAATGCCATCCGTGAAGCGGAGCGTTTGCGCCAGAAGCTCACGGAGCGTGGCAGTGACGTGGTGCAGTTTGCCGCTGGTAGGCGTGCGGTCTCGTACTACAAGTTCCGTCGCAGGGAGTTGGCTGGCACGTGGGTAGGAGGCTCAGACGCACCTACCCATGAGACGGCAGACGAAATCGCCAACGCTCTGTTAGCGGCGATTCAGTCCCCGGCGGACCAGGGCGGCGTGGCCGAGATTCACATTGTCTACACGCACTTCACGTCCATGGTGAGCCAAGAGCCGCGCGTCATCCGTTTGCTTCCCCTTGAGATTGTGGAAGGCGTTGCGGAGCCAGACGAAGAGATCGCACCGCTGTACGACTTTGAGCCCGGACCCGAAGAGGTACTCGACGCCTTGCTCCCGCGTTACGTGGAGCAGCGTGTGTACACCTGCTTGCTGCAGGCCGCGGCATCGGAACTGGCGAGCCGTCAACGTGCCATGAACACGGCGGTCACCAACGCCGACGACATCATCCGTAATTACACCAGGCTCGCCAACTCGGCGCGCCAGGCCGAGATCACCCAGGAAATCAGCGAGATCGTTTCGGGCGCGGACGCGCTCGCCGCGGCATCGTGATCGGAGAACAGAGACCATGACCCCCACCGCCAAGGCTCCTGCCAAGAAGGCTCCTGCAAAGAAGGCACCCGCTGCTGGCAAGGATGCGTCCACCCAGGCCGTGACCGGTCGCGTGGCCCGAGTGATCGGCCCCGTTGTGGACATTGAGTTCCCCAACAACGCGCTCCCCGAGATGTACAACGCGCTCACTACTGAGATCGACCTGTCCACGCAGGGCGAGTCGGAGGGCGTGCTGCACATGACTCTTGAGGTGGCCCAGCACTTGGGCGACAACATGGTGCGCGCCATTGCGCTCAAGCCCACCGACGGTCTGGTCCGTGGCGCCACGGTGACCGACACGGGTGCCCCCATCTCCGTTCCCGTGGGCGACGTCACCAAGGGCCACGTGTTCAACGTGACCGGTGAGGTGCTCAACGCTGAAGAGGGCGAGAAGATCGAGGTCAATGAGCGTTGGCCCATCCACCGCAAGCCCCCGGCGTTCGACCAGCTCGAGTCCAAGACCCAGATGTTCGAGACCGGCATTAAGGTCATCGACCTGCTCACGCCCTACGTGCAGGGTGGAAAGATCGGCCTCTTCGGTGGTGCCGGTGTGGGCAAGACGGTGCTCATCCAAGAGATGATCTACCGCGTCGCCAACAACCACAACGGTGTGTCCGTGTTCGCCGGCGTGGGTGAGCGCACTCGTGAGGGCAACGACCTCATCCAGGAAATGACCGAGTCTGGCGTGATCAAGCAGACCGCACTTGTGTTCGGTCAGATGGATGAGCCGCCGGGCACGCGTCTTCGCGTGGCACTGTCCGCGCTCACGATGGCTGAGTACTTCCGCGACGTGCAGAAGCAAGACGTGCTGCTGTTCATTGACAACATCTTCCGCTTCACGCAGGCGGGCTCTGAGGTGTCGACCCTTCTTGGCCGCATGCCTTCCGCCGTGGGCTACCAGCCCAACCTGGCCGACGAAATGGGTCAGTTGCAGGAGCGCATCACCTCCACGCGTGGTCACTCCATTACGTCTCTCCAGGCCATCTACGTGCCTGCCGACGACTACACCGACCCCGCTCCCGCCACTACGTTCGCGCACTTGGACGCCACTACGGAACTCAGCCGTGAGATCGCCTCGCGTGGTCTGTACCCCGCTGTGGACCCGCTGACGTCCACCTCGCGCATCCTCGACCCGCGTTACGTGGGCCAAGACCACTACGACACCGCCACCGCCGTCAAGGCGATCCTGCAGCGCAACAAGGAACTTCAGGACATCATCGCCATCCTCGGTGTGGACGAGCTCTCCGAAGAGGACAAGATCATCGTGGCTCGCGCCCGCAAGATCCAGCAGTTCCTTTCGCAGAACACGTACATGGCCACCCAGTTCACCGGTGTGCCCGGTTCCACCGTGCCGCTCAGCGAGACCATCGCTGCGTTCAAGGGCATCACCGAGGGTGACTACGACCACGTGTCAGAGCAGGCGTTCTTCAACATTGGTGGCGTCGAAGACCTCGAGAAGAACTGGGCTCGTATCCAGAAGGAGATCGGCTAAGCCATGGCGCTTACCGTCGACATCGTCGCCCCCGACCGCGTCCTGTGGACCGGCAAGGCGACGTTCGTCAGTGCCCCCTCGGTGGAGGGTTCACTGGGTCTGCTTCCAGGCCACCAACCGTTGCTGTCGCTGCTTGGGCCCGGCACCGTCAAGGTGGTCAAGGAAGACGGCCAGGACTGGTTGCTTGAGGTCTTGCGCGGGTTCATCTCGTTTGACCACGACAACGTGACCATCGTGGCGCGCCCTGCTGGACCCGACGCGGACGCTGAGTAAGAACGCTTGCGGCCGTTCCTCGTTACGCGGGATCGGCGGGCTCTGAGCCCTCTGGCCGCACCCAGAACGGCGAGTAGTGGTAGCCGTCTGGATCGTCGAACTGGCGCTGGTACATGAAGCCGTAGTCATCAATTGTGCCTACGCGCGCGCCGGCCGCCTCTGCGGCCACCACAAGGGCATCAACATCCTCTTGGCTGTCCAACGCAAAAGACACGGTGATGGGTGACAAGGTACCGGGACCACCTACCAGGTCCTCGGTGCCGCCCACTGCCGCATAGGCCTCGCGCGAGATAGCCATGATCGACTTGTCGTCATCGAGGTCAAAGCATGCGCCACCTTCGCTGGAGTACTCCTCGTTGTAGCGCCAACCCAATGCGGAGTAGAACTCGCGTGAACGCTCCACGCTTTCGACCGGGAAACTGATGAAGAGCTGCATCTCTCCATCGTTCGCTAGGCGAAGACACGTGTCAACCGCTGGCTAGGCCTTGCCGATGCCGTGAACGCCTCACCGGCGCGGGTACCGTGTTCCCGTGAGAGTTGTCATTGCGCGGTGTGCAGCCCGCTATACGGGCCGCCTCAACGCAAGCCTGCCGCTCGCCACTCGCGCCATCATGGTCAAGGCCGACGGTTCTGTGCTGCTGCATTCGGACGGTGGCTCGTACAAGCCGCTCAACTGGATGAGCCCGCCGTGCACCTTGCGCGTGACGGCCCCGGATGAGGACGCCGTAGCCCACGGCGCCGTGGAGATGTGGATAGTCCAGCACACCAAGGCAGACGATCGCCTGGAGATTGAGATCCACGAGGTATTTCACGATGCGGAGCACGAGCTGGGCGTAGACCCTGGGCTCGTGAAGGACGGCGTAGAGGCCCACCTTCAGGAGTTGCTCGCGGAGCAGATCGCCCTCTTAGGAGAGGGTCATACGCTGGTGCGCCGTGAGTACCCCACCGCTATTGGGCCGGTGGACATCCTTGCCAGGGACGGCATCGGCCGGGCTGTAGCGGTGGAGATCAAGCGCCGTGGCGACATCGATGGCGTGGAGCAGTTGACGCGCTACTTGGAGCTCCTCAACCGAGACCCACTGCTCTCTCCGGTCCAGGGAGTGTTCGCGGCGCAAGAGATCAAGCCCCAAGCCCGTGTCCTCGCGGAGGATCGCGGTATCCGATGCGTGGTCCTCGATTACGAGGCCATGCGTGGAGTGGACAACGCCGACACACGCTTGTTCTAGCAGGACTACCCTTGATCCATGGCCTCACAGAAGCGGACGGCGCCTAGGAGCGTGCGGCAGCAGGTTTCCCAATGGGAACCCGGCGCGCACCTCTACGCCACTTTCGGCTCGCACTGGAAGGCCGGCGCCGCGGCGCTCATCCCCTTTGCGGTGGTCTACTTCACCGCTCAGCCGCTGGGCACGGCTGTCGCCGGGATCGCCATGGGCGGGTACACCATCGCCCCGTTCATCATCGGCGTCTTCGCTACCGGGTGGGCCGCGATGTCCTATGGGCTGCTGCACGTGCTGCGCAAGGACGACCGAGTGTGGGTCCACTACCTGTCGTGGAGCCTCAGCGGGGCAGTGGCGCTGCTGGTGGTGGCACTGGGCGTGCTGACCCTCGTGACCTGGGCCTCGGAAGGCATCGTCAACCCCACGCTGCACAAGTCCTGGGGCGTGATGCTGTGGGGTGCGCCGTTGTTTGGAGCGCTCGGTTCCTTTGTGGGTCGATTCGTGTTGCGCAACTACATCACGTGGCACATTTTCATTGAACGCAATCCGCTCCCGGATGTCTTTGACTTTGTACAAGGCAAGCGCGACAAGAACGACTTTGAGCGTCTCTAGCCTGGGCTCGAGCGCCCGCTAAGCGGACCACTCAGCCCGGTCGGGCACTCGAAACGTTTCGTATAGACTCTCGCGCATGGCTGACGCTCTCACATTCCCTTCAGACTTCCTGTTTGGCGCCGCCACGGCGTCGTACCAGATTGAAGGCGGTTACGCCGAAGGCGGCCGCGGTCCTTCCATCTGGGACACCTTCTCTAAGACCCCTGGTCGCGTGTGGAACGGCGACACCGGCGATGTGGCTTGCGATCACTACCACCGCTACGCCGACGACGTGGCCGCCATGGCGGAAATTGGCCTCACGGCGTACCGCTTCAGCTTTGCGTGGCCGCGTATCCAGCCGGACGGCACGGGCGAGTTCAACGAAGAGGGCTTTGCCTTCTATCACCGCTTGCTGGACGAATTGGAAAAGCACGGCATTGAGCCGCTCGCCACGCTCTATCACTGGGACCTGCCACAAGCTCTCGAGGACGCGGGAGGCTGGCCTGAGCGCGCCACCGCCGAGGCGTTCGCCGTCTACGCCCGGCGCACGGTAGAAGAGTTCAAGGGCCGCATCCGCTACTGGACCACGTTCAACGAGCCGTGGTGCACGTCGTTCCTTGGCTACGGCTCTGGAGCCCACGCGCCCGGCCGCTCCAACCACGCGGACTCGCTCGCGGCCACTCACCACTTGAACCTCGCCCATGGCCTTGCCTACCGCGCCATCAAGGAGGTGTACCCGGAGTCCACCGTGAGCATCGTGCTCAACTCGCACTTGCCGCGCGCGTGGAACATTGCCGACCCCAAGGACGTCCATGCGGCGCAGAAGATTGACGCGCTGGCTAATGGCGTCTTCATTGACCCGCTGGTGAAGGGCGAGTATCCGGCCATACTGCTGGAGTCCACCAAGGACATCACCGATTGGTCCTTTGTGCAGCCAGGGGATCTAGACCTGGTCAAGGGCACCGTGGACCTCATCGGCGTGAACTACTACTCGAGCCACTCGGTGCGTCACCACGAGGGGCCCCGCACGGACACCGGTGAGGACGGCCACAAGACCACCCGCTTCTCCTGCTGGCCTGGCGCCGACGACGTGGAGTTCATGCCGCTCATTGGACGCCGCACCACCATGGGCTGGAACGTGGACCCGAGCGGCTTCCACGCGCACCTCATGCGCATTTCCCGCGCGTTCGATGTGCCGATCATCGTCACGGAGAACGGCGCCTCGTGGCCTGACGAAGTGGACGACGATGGCCGCATCAGGGACATCGACCGCTACACCTACTACCACGACCATTTGGCGGCCCTTCTGCGTGCGCGGTCCGAGGGCGCAGACATCCGCGGATATATGGCGTGGAGCCTCATGGATAACTTCGAATGGGGCTACGGTTACTCCAAGCGCTTTGGCATGATGCGAGTCGACTACGATTCGTTGCGCAGGACCTGGAAGGACTCGGCATACTGGTATCGCGAGACCATCCGCAATAGGTCCATCACAGACTTGGGAGAGATTGAGAAGCTCGTAGAGACTCCTCCTCGCTCCTACTAAGACGGCCGCCGTCGCGCTCAGCCAGCCCCCCTCGCTGAGCGTGGCGGCGGCTCTTTTTCTGCCCCCGTTTAGACTTCTCCCTATGCCTTCAGGTCGCCGATCCTCCAAGCGCCCCTACGGCCAGCCACATCCCGAGCTGGACGTAGATCGATTGCGCGGCGGCGCTGGCGCTCGCCGAGAGGTAGGGCCGCGAGGCGAAGAGTTCATGGTGGCGGTGCCTCGCCCCACGGACAAGACGTACATCTGTCCCGGCTGCTCCAAGGAGATTGATGGCATGACGCAGCACATCGTGGCCTGGGCGGCAGACGGGCTTTTTGGGCCCGATGCCGCGGCTGAGCAACGCCGCCACTGGCACACCGGTTGCTGGAAGAGCTTTGGCAGGCACCGTGGTTGACGCTTCAGTCGTTGCCGCCGGTGACACGGTGGAGATCGGCTCCATGACCGTGCTCCCCGCTGTGCGCGAAGACATCGAGCTACACACTGAAGACGGGCTCACCTTGGTGGGGGAGTTAGCACTGCCGGCCTCCGGCAATATCGCTGCCACGTTGGTGACCCTGCACCCACTGCCTACGCACGGCGGATTCATGGACTCACACGTGTACCGCAAAGCAGCGTGGCGCTTGCCGTACCTCGCGGACATTGCAGTGTTGCGCTTCAACACTCGCGGCACTCACTCTCCGCGTGGCACGTCCCAAGGAAGTTTTGACGAAGGCGTTGGCGAAGCTGCCGATGTCAGGGCCGCCGTGGATTTCGCCGTGGCACGCGGCTTGCCCCACCGTTGGCTCGTGGGCTGGAGTTTTGGCACGGAGTTGGCCTTGATGCACGGAGCAGGCCTGGACGTGGAAGGTGCCGTCCTGCTCTCGCCACCGTTACACCGCGCCAAGCCGGACGACCTGGAACGCTGGGCGAAGTGGGGCAAGCCCATCACCGCATTCATCCCCGAACACGATGACTACCTCAAGCCAGCCGAAGCTGCGGAGCGCTTTGCGCCGCTGACGCAAGTGGAGTTGGTGCCCGTGGCGGGCGCCAAGCACTTGTGGGTGGGAGAGAAGTACGTGCGCATAGTGCTGGACGGCATTGTGGAGCGCGTTGCTCCCGGACGCGCCCCCCTTGCGACCCACGTGCCCGCAAGCGACGTGACACACTGAGAAGCCATGAGCCTCATTCCCAGCGGCACCCCTGTCGTCCTCCTCAATGCGTTCCCTGTGGATCGATCGCAGTGGGATGACATGGTGGACGCGCTCGCGGCGCTTGACGCGCCCGTAGGCGACATCATCACCTTTGATGTGCCGGGCATCGGCCAGATGCCCATCCCCGACGAGGAACCCTCGCTCGAACTCATCGCGGACGCGGCCACGCTTGCCATGCGCGAGGTGACAAGTGAGCAGGCGGCGCTGTGGGTTGGCTCCTCCATGGGCGGATACATCGCCATGGCCGTGGCCGAGCGCCACCCCGACGCGGTGGCGGGATTGGTGCTCATTGGCACCAAGGCCTCGGCAGACACTGCCGAAGGCCGTGACAAGCGGCTCGCGCTCGCTCAGGAATTGGAAGGCGTGCCGCACGCTCCCGATCCAGTCGCGATGGCAGAGCCCTTGATCGGCATCCAAGGCGATGGCCGCGCAGGGCTCATTGTCTGGATAGCGGAGAACATTGCGCGACACAGCGGTAAGGGAATCGCGTGGGGCCAGCGAGCCATGGCAGCAAGGCCGGATCGTCTCGCGGTGCTCGCCAGCGTGGATGCCCCTGCGGCGGTGATTCGCGGCGAACATGACTCCATCGCTTCCCACGACGATGCCCAGGCGATGGCTGACGCGTTGGGGGTAGACGTGCGCACGGTTCCTGACGTAGGACACCTCACCGCGCTCGAGGACTCTCAAGCGGTTGCCGCAGTAGTGGCGGAGATCGCGCGGAGGATCTAGGCCTACTTGCCCCAGTTGTTGCCGCCCGCCAAGCGCTTGGCCAAAGCATCGGCAAGAGGCATGGACTCTCCGTCCCTGCCTCCGCGCCCAAGCTCCAGCGGGGGCTCCGCAGGTTCCAATGACACCCCCGTGAGGCGCGCTACAAGGCCCCCTGGAGCGTGGAGGACGTAGAACTTCCCGTCGGTGCCCACGGCCACCGACTTGTCGCGCTTGAGGTACCACCCAGTGACGTTCGTACGCATGCGCCCGTCGCCGCTATACGAGCGCGCAGTGAGGCGCTCGGGAGTGATGCCGGCGGCGTGCGCGTCGAGAGCGAACTTCTCCACCAGCACGGAGGCTTGAGCCGACTCTGCTTGCTGCTTGCGGCGCAAGCGTGCCGCCATTTCCAGCGCGGAGTCGGTGCGAGGATCGGGCGAAGTGGTCACGCGTGGCTCACAAGGCCGCGTCGCGGTCCGAATCCTCGGCGGGAGCGAAGGCCACGTTGTCGAAGTCGGCGCCATCCTCAAACTCAGCCTCTGCTACGTGCTCCACACCTTCCTGGGGCGTGGGCGCGAACGGCTCGGTGACCGCGGCGGCTTGAGCCTCTGCAGCCTCTTGCTCCTGCTGACGCTTGGAGGCGGCAGCCAGGGCGGTGGCTGGGTCAGAGGCGAGTAGCGAGCGCAAGTCGTCGAGGTAGCTGGTGATGGACTCGCGCTGGCGGTTGAGCTCTTCCACCTCGCGCGTGGCAAGCGAGCGCTCGCGTTCGGCGTCGGTGACGGCCTCGGAGATGATCTTCTCCGCGTGCTCGCGGGCCTCGGAAACGATCTCGTCGGCGTTAGTGCGGGCGGTAGACATGAGAGTGCGGGCGTGGGCCTCGGCTTCGCGGCGAGTTTCCTCCGCGCGCTCCAGGGCGGCGGTGAGACGTGCCTCGGCCTCGTCGGCGCGGCGGTTGGCGTCGGCGATGAGAGCGTCGGCCTCGGCCTTCGCCTCGGTGTGGCGCTGGGTGAGGTCCTTCTCGGCGGCTTCGCGTCGCTGAGCAACTTCCACCATGAGGTCTTCGCGAGTGCGGCGTGCCTGGTCGTTTGCCTGCTCGGCGTCCGCGTTGGCTTCCTGGCGCACGCGAGTTGCCTCTGCGGCGGCTTCCTCGGTGACACGCTTTGCCTCCGCCGATGCCTCTTGAGTCAAGCGTGAGGACTCCGCCTTAGCGTTGGCGAGGGTCTCTTCCGCTTCGAGGTTGGCGGACGACACCGTGGACTGCGCCTCATCACGGGCAGAGGTGAGGGTGGCCTCAGCCTCTTGCTTGGCCGAATCCAACAGGGCGGTGGCTTCCTCGCGAGCGGCCGCGAGTTCTTGAGCTGCCGTGGACTTGACCTGTTCTGCATCGGCGAGGATGCGCTGGGCCTCGTCGCGGGCGGAGCCCAGCGTGGACTCGGCCTCACTCTTGGCATTCTCGAGCAGCTCGTTTGCCTCGCGCTGGGAAGCGACGGTGAGCTCGGTGACTTCACGCTCGGTGGTGGCGCGCAAAGTGTGCAGCTCGCGGTCCACGGTGCTGCGGCGCTCGCTCAACTCTGCCTCGATGCCGGAGAGTTGGCGTTCGATGTCGCGCTGAGTGCGCTCGGTGAGTTCGTTGGCGTAGCGCTCGGCGGCTTCACGAGCCGCTTGGGCCTCGTTCTCCGCTGTGGTGCGTATTTCCTCAGCCTCGCGGCGGGATTGAGCCAGGATCTCGGAGACCTCGTTGTCCGCACGGGCGCGCAACTGCTGCGCTGCCACGTTGGCGCGCGCAATCGTGTCTTGAGCGTGAGTATTGGCGCGGGCGACCACGTCTGCAGACTGTTCCTCCGCGGAGCGGAGCAGTTGCTCCATGCGCGCGCCGAGTCCGCGGTAGGTGGGTTGGTCGGCCTCGCGCAAGGTCTTGTTCGCCTCGTCCAGAGCCGACTGGAACTGGGCAGCCTCCCTGCGAGCTTCCTCTGCTGCCAGGTTCGCCTGAGCCACGGCGTCCTCAAGGCGAGCGACGTGGGCAGCTACCGCTTCCCGGTCGTAACCGCGCATTGCGACGGGAAAGGGCAGGTTCTCTTCAGCCATCAGGTCTCCTAGTCAGGGCGGCTCGGCGCGAGTCAAGACTAACCGCGCGCACAAAAGTAGACAAAGCGACAATCGGCGCGCCTCATGCGTTGTCTCCTAGACTAAGCGCCGGAGTGTGGAGGAGACACGTGACTTTACGGACAAGTGCACTGGTAGCCGGGGTTCTCGGTGTCATTTTGCTTGCGGTGGGCCTCTATGCGGACTCACAGCGCGCTGAGACCACCGTCGTAGCCGCCACTGACGTCAACACCCACGTGGTGGTACTTGAACCCGCGATGGTGGCCCTCGAGGGCGCTTCGCGGCTTTCCGTGGACGGTGAGGGCGCCATTGAGGTGTACACAGCGCGGCCTGTAGACGCCGATGCGTGGTTGGCCTCGCGTAGCGTCACCTTCATCACGGGAGTGCCCGAGTGGGAGGTCCTGTCCACTCGAGTGGCTGAGCGCATCGTCCCTCCTTCCCCGGAGCCTTCCCCCTCGGTGGACCCGTCTGCCTCGCCGGGAGCGAGCCCCAGCCCGTCACCGAGCCCTTCTCCCTCGCCCAGCCCCTCGGCTGAGCCAGGTGCCGAGGACGATGAAGCGGTAGATACCTCATCTGGCGACCACTGGCGCTCCACGTGGCGCGGCACTCACCGTGTCTCGGTGGCCATTGATGCCATCCCCGCCGGTGAGACCGTGGTGGTCACCTCCGTGGACGGCAGTCCGCTCTCGCGAGTGGAGCTCACTCTTGACCGCACCACCAACGAAGGGTGGATCACACCACTCATCTTGTGGGGAATCTTCTTGACTGTCCTTGGCCTCATCGCTTTGGTGTTGGCCATCATTGACATCCGTCCGTGGCAGCGCAAAGGCGAGGAATGGATGACCCGCAGGGCGAAAGCCGACGCGGCCGCCGAGCCTCCCGCTCCCGGCTCTCGCCGCGCTCGCCGGGCGGCGGGAACGCAGATTCCCTCGGTCTCGCTTGACGAGGATGCCACGAAGGAGAAGGCGGAGAAGCCTGCCGCGACTGCCCACACACGCACGAGCGACAAGGAGGACCAGTCATGAACCGCGCCGTGACTTCCGCCGGAGTGATCCTTGGCGCGTCGTTGATGTTGGCTGGTTGCGTGGGCCCCACGCCTGAGGTGGGTGCCGCTCCCGCCATGCACAACCAGTCGGCGCTGATCTACGAGCAGGCCGACAGGATCCTTGACGAGACATATGCGCAACTCGCTGCGGCCGACGCCAAGCTCGACCCTGCACTGCTGAGTGAGCGTGTGGCAGGCGATGCGCTCGTGGTGCGCACTGCGCAATACAAGGTGGCTGCTGCCGTCTCCGCCAACGCCCCAGATGTGCTTCCGGCCGAGACTCAAGCGGTCTACGTGTCCGCAGCGCAGACCTGGCCGCGAGTTCTCGCGACAGTATCAGTGCAACCGGGTGAGAACCTCACCCCGGTAGTGACGCTATGGGTGCAAGACGACATCTCGACGCCGTACACCATGCGCGGTTGGGCACACATGATCCCGGGCTCCTCGTTGCCTGCCATGCCTTCCGATGTCATGGGTGCCAAGCAACTCGACCTCACCGATTCCACCATCGCGCCCACGGCCCAAGAGACGGTGGAGCAATACCTCGAGTATTTGCGCGGTGGTGCGAGCAGTGAGTTTGCCGCCAACTTTGCCCCTGACACCTACGCGGAGCGCTTGTTTGCGGCCCGGGAGGTGCTTTCAGGAGCCGCTTCCGGCGCAGGCGGTGCCTACGTGGACACCATCCAGCCCGACTTCGCCAACACGTTTGTGATGGCTACCTCGGATGGTGGTGCGCTCGTGTTCGCTCCGGTGGACATCGCATCGTCCTTCTCCGTGTCCAACGCCAAGGTCTCGGTCGCTGAAGCCGACCGCGCCTTGGTGGAAGGCACACTCGACGCGCGCGTCACGCACCGCTACCGCGACTTGGTGATCTTCTACATTCCGGGACCCGGTACCGATGCCTTGCCTGGAGTGGTGGCAGCCGACCATCACTTGGTGCGGGTCACGGCAGACTAGTTGTCATGAGCGAAGCACACATTCCCGGCGCTGGCCGGGGCGTCTACGACTTCTCAGCGGCGGCCGCTGCCCCGGCACCCGCGCCTGCCTCGGCACCCCAGCTTGAGGTCGTTGACGTCACGGAACTGAACTTCCAGGGCTTTGTCGAACAGTCGCTCAAGGTCCCCGCCTTCCTATTGCTGTGCTCGCGCCTTGCGCCTCAGTGTGCAGAATTGCGCGCTCGCGTGGAGCGTATTGCGGGGGAATATGCGGGCAGGCTCGCGCTAGGCACTGTCGACGTGGACGCCCAGCCAGGCATTGCACAGGCTTTCCAAGTCACGGCAGTGCCAGCCATGCTCGCCATCATTGGGGGACGACCTGCACCGTTGTTCCAAGGAGCGCCTGAAGACGATCAGCTGCGGTCAGTGATTGACCAGGTGCTCGAGATTGCGGCCCAGGCAGGTGTGGGCACCGCTCAAGGAGGCGCTGAGGGCACGCAACCGGAACCCGAGCCGGAGCCCTTGCCCCCACTGCACCAAGAGGCATACGACGCCATCGAGCGTGGCGACTACACCTCCGCCATCGCTGCGTATGACAAGGCACTCAAGGAGAACCCTAAGGACAACGACGCTCGCTCCGGCCGCGCCCAGGTCTCGCTCCTTGCGCGCACGGAGTCCATGGAGCCGCAAGCGGTGAGGAAGGCCGCCGCGGACGCCCCCACAGATGTGGAGGCGCAGTTGGCCGTCGCGGACCTGGACGTCTCCACCGGAGCCGTGGAGGATGCCTTCTCGCGCCTCATCGGCTTGCTACGTGAGGTGGACCCCGAGCAACGCGAACCCATCAGGGCTCGCCTCGTGGAGCTATTCGACGTGGTGGGCGGCGCCGACCCGCGCGTCGTGGCCGCGCGCAAGGCGCTCGCGTCCGCGCTGTTCTAGCTCAGTCCTTGCGCTTTGTGGAGGGCTTGAAAACCACTGCCCCCAAGGGAGGCAAGCGCACAGGAGCGGACTGCTCCCAGCCGCCCACGCGGACGGTTTCGCTCTTCACTTGACCCAGGTTGCCCACGCCACTGCCGCCGTAGATCTCGGCATCGGTGTTGAAAACCTCGTCCCACGGCCCCTCGGTGGGAAGCCCCAGGCGGTATCCCTCGTGAGGGACGCCCGCAAAGTTGACGGCCACGGCTACAGGCTCGCCTTGAGCGTCGAACCGCAAGTAGGAGATGACGTTGCGGCTTGCATCGTCCGCGTCAATCCACTGGAAGCCTGCGGGCTCTGCGTCGCGCTCCCACAAAGAAGGGGTCGCCTTATAGAGAGTGTTGAGGTCAGCGACCATGCGCTTAAGGCCGGCGTGGAGCGGGTCCTCCAGGTGCCACCAGTCAAGGGAGCGACCCTCTGACCACTCGGCTTCTTGGCCAATCTCGCAGCCCATGAACAGCAACTTCTTGCCGGGGTGGGTCCACTGGTACGCAAAGAGGGCGCGCAACCCTGCTAGGCGTTGCCAGGCGTCGCCGGGCATCCGCGCGTAGAGCGAGCCCTTGCCGTGGACCACTTCGTCGTGGGATAGCGGGAGCAGGAACTGCTCGGAGAAGGCGTACATGAGGGAGAAGGTCACCGTGTGGTGGTGATACGCGCGGTGCACGGGTTCTTCCGAGATGTACCGCAAGGTGTCGTTCATCCACCCCATGTTCCACTTGAGCCCAAATCCCAAGCCTCCACTGTTCGTGGGTCCCGTCACTCCAGGCCATGCGGTGGACTCTTCGGCAATCATGACGATGCCAGGGTGGGCTTTGTACGCCGTGGCATTGGTCTCCTGCAGGAACGCGATCGCATCGAGGTTCTCGCGACCACCATGCACGTTCGGCCGCCACTGTCCTGGCTCGCGTGAGTAGTCCAGGTACAGCATTGAGGCCACGGCGTCTACGCGCAGGCCATCGGCGTGGAACTGATCCAGCCAATACAGCGCGTTCGCCACCAAGAAGTTGCGTACTTCGGGGCGGCCAAAGTCAAAGATGAAAGTGCCCCAGTCTGGCTGTTCTCCGCGTAGGGGGTCCGCGTGCTCGTACAGGGGAGTGCCGTCAAAGCGGCCCAACGCCCACTCGTCCTTGGGGAAGTGGCCTGGTACCCAGTCCAGGATCACGCCGACGCCTGCTTGGTGCAGGGTGTCAATGAGCGCCCGGAATTCGTCGGGTGAACCAAATCGAGCCGTGGGGGCGTAGTAACTCGTGACTTGGTAACCCCACGAACCACCAAAGGGGTGCTCCATGACGGGCAAGAACTCCACGTGCGTGAAGCCCATCTCGGTCACATACTCCACCAGTTCGTGCGCAAGCTCCTCATAGCCAAGCCCTTGCCGCCACGAGCCCAAGTGCACCTCGTAAATGCTCATAGCGTCGCGGTGGGGCGTGGACTTAGCGCGCTTGTCGATCCACGCGTCGTCCTTCCATTGATACGCCGACGACGTCACCACGGAAGCGGTTTGAGGCGGCACTTCGGTGCGCTTGGCCATGGGGTCGGCCTGCTGCTTCCAGTGGCCGTCTCGGCTGAGAATCTCGAACTTGTACTTGGTGCCTTCCCCAATGCCCGGAATGAACAGTTCCCACACGCCGGAGGCTCCCAGTGAACGCATTGCGTGACCGGTACCCCGCCAGAAGTTGAAGTCACCCACCACCCGCACGGCGCGCGCATTGGGCGCCCACACTGCAAAGGAGGTGCCCGTCACGTCGCCAAGGACCGAGGGGTACGTCCGGATGTTGGCGCCTAATACTTCCCACAGGCGTTCGTGACGTCCCTCCCGTATGAGGTGGAGGTCAAGTTCGCCCAGAGCGGGCAAGAAGCGGTACGGGTCATCGTCGCGCACTGGTTCAGCGTCGTAGGTGACGTGGACCCGGTAGTCGGGGGCATCGTCTCCAGGGAGGTCCGCTTCCCAGACGTCTTGGTGGATGCGAGTGGCGGGGAACGTGCCGTCCAGCGTCTCGATCACCACGGCGGTGGCCGCAGGCCGCAAGACGCGGATGGTGACGCCGCCGTCTTCCACGTGGGGGCCGAGCACTGCGTGGGGCTCGTGGTGGGTGCCCTGCGCGATATCGGCGAGCACAGCAGCGTCTATGGACCGACCCATTACCGCACCTCCGCCACGTGAATCAGAGTGTCCTGGGGGTCAAGCTTCACGTAGAACTGCTTGCCCCAGGTGTAGCTCGCACCACTGAGTAGGTCAACGACTTCAAGGGGTTCCGTGTCGCTCAAGCCCAGTGCCGCCAGATCAAGACTAATCGTGGCGTGTTGGACCTCGTGAGCGTCAAAGCTGGCGACCACTATGACGGTGTCTGGCTTACCCGTGGGAGATTCGTGTGCGGCCACATGCTTGGTGAAGCACAGCACCTTGTCGTTGCTCGAGTGGTGGAGCGTTAGGCCGCGCAAACGGCGCAACGCCACATGCTCGGCACGGGCCTGGTTGAGGCGAGTGAAGAGCGTGACCATGCCTAAGTCGTCGGCTTTGTTCCATGACCGTGCCTTGTACTCGTACTTTTCATTGTCGATCTGCTCTTCTACACCCGGGCGCGGCACTGATTCCACAAATTCGTAGCCCGTGTAGATGCCGTAGCTGGGCGAGGCCGTGGCAGCGAGCGCGGCGCGCATCTTCCACAACGCTGGTCCGCCTTGCTGCATGTCAGGAGTGAGGATGTCGTGAGTAGTGGGCCAGAAGTTGGGCCGCATGTAATACGACGACGCTCCGCTGACCTCGGTGAGGTACTCGGCCATCTCTGGGGCCGTAGGCCGCCACGTGAAGTACGTGTAGCTCTGGTGGAAGCCGATCTTCGCCAGCGTATGCATCATGGGTGGGCGCGTGAACGCTTCGCTGAGGAAGATCACTTCGGGGTGGGTGCTGGCCACGTCGGCCAGGAGCCGCTCCCAGAACGTGAGCGGCTTGGTGTGCGGGTTGTCCACCCGGAACAGCGTTACTCCGGCATCGATCCACACCTGGAGTACGTCACGAATGGCCTGGTAGATGCCTTCTGGGTCATTGTCAAAGTTCAGTGGATAGATGTCTTGATACTTCTTGGGTGGATTCTCCGCGTAGGCGATGGTGCCGTCGGCGCGTGTGGTGAACCACTCGGGATGTTCAGTGACCCAAGGGTGGTCGGGTGAGCATTGCAACGCGAGGTCCAGCGCCACTTCCATTCCCAATTCGTGGGCCTTGGCCACCAAGGAGCGAAAAGTGCGCATGGTGCCCAAGTCTGGGTGAATAGCGTCGTGACCGCCCTCGGCGGAGCCAATGGCGTAGGGACTGCCGGGGTCGGTGGGGGTGGCTTGGAGAGCGTTGTTGCGGCCCTTGCGGTGAGTCATGCCAATGGGGTGGATGGGTGTCAGATACAGCACGTCAAAGCCCATGGCAGCAATGGCAGGCAAACGCTTGGCGGCAGTGCTGAACGTGCCGGACGTCCACTCACCTGTGGACTTATTGAGACGAGCGCCTTCGGAGCGCGGGAAGATCTCGTACCAGGCGCTCACCAACGCGCGCTCACGTTGCACCAAGAGGGGGAACTCGGGAGAGGGGCTCACATCGTCGCGAAGCGGCAAATCGTGAAGCACTCGTGTGACCGAGGGGCCTAGCGCCGGCGCCAGACGTGCCTCGGGTGCCAGCGCGCCAGTGCGCAGCGCATTGATCGCCAAGGTGAGGGCTTCTTTGGCGGATGCCGTGCGCGGCACCTCGTCACGAGCGCGCGTGAGCACTGCGACGCCTTCGTCCAGCATGAGGTTGACGTCCACTCCTGCAGGGACCTTGACCTCGGCAGCGTGAGCCCAGGTGCGCACCGGGTCAGACCAGCCCTCCACCCGGAAGGAATGCAGTCCTTCCACCGCAGGGATAAACGTGGCTTCCCAGATGCCCAGCCCGTAGTTGGTGCAACTCATGGTGAGTGCTGCGACGTTGCCGTCAGGAGCCGTGACCACCGCGGTGGCGCCTTCAGCGTCGTGCCCCTCACGGAACACCGTGGCGCGAATGGTGACGGCCTCGCCCACCACAGCCTTGGCGGGCCAGCGTCCCGCCTCGAGCACGGGTTGGACGTCTACAACAGGGATGCGGCCAACGGAGAGCTCATTGACTGGACTCATGGCTTGACGTTACCGGTTTTGGCGGGGCCTAGAGTTCGCGTGCGCGTGGGGCCGCTTCCCATGCGGAACGCACCATGTCCTCGAGTGAGTGGGTGGTAGCCCAGCCCAAGTCGCGTGCGGCCAATTCGCCCGTAGCGACGATGCGCGCAGGGTCGCCTTCACGGCGCGGACCCATTTCCGGGGTGAAGTCGATTCCCGTCACACTGCGCATGGCGTCCATGATCTGGCGCACCGAGGTGCCGCTGCCGGATCCGAGGTTGTACACGGGCTCCAGGGTGTCGCTTGCGTCGAGTGCTTGGGCGGCGCGCACATGGGCGCGCGCGAGGTCCACCACATGGACGTAGTCACGGATGCACGTGCCGTCTGGAGTGGGGTAGTCCTCGCCATTGATGCGCGGAGTGCCACCGCCCACCAGGGTGGCGAAGACCTTGGGGAACAAGTTGTGCGGCGAGACGTCGTAGACGCCATCAGGCCCTGAGCCCACCACATTGAAGTACCGCAGGCTCGTGGCGGTCAGCGGCTGCGCCGTGGCGGCGGTGGCCGTGACTTGGTCGCGAATGAGCCACTCCGCGACCAGCTTGCTTTCGCCGTACGGGCTCTCAGGGGTGCAGGGAGTCTGCTCCGTCACCACGTCTGTGGGCGGGGTGCCGTACACACCCGCGCTCGAGGAGAACACCAAGCGCGCGGTGCCAGCGGCGGCCATCGCGTCCAAGAGCGACGCCGTGCCGGCGACGTTCTGTTGGTACGTATGAGTGGGGCGGAGCACCGATTCACCCGCGTACTTGAAGCCGGCCAGGTGGATCACTCCGGAGCAGCTATGGGTGCGCAGTGCTGCTTCCACCGCGGCAGTGTCCAAGACGCTCGCCTCCACCAACGGCACGTCGCGGGGCACGAACTCCCGCTTGCCGGTAGACAAGTCATCCAGCACCAACGGACTGAGTTGTGCATCGCGAAGCGCGCGCACCACATGAGCGCCTATGTATCCTGCGCCGCCAGTCACGAGCCACGTGGTCATGAGTGCCATCCTGCCGTGGTGGGGCTCACGAGTCGCGCCGTGCGCCGTCGGAGGGCAGCACCGTGAGTACCGACGGCGTGGCAAAGCCCGCCTGCTGGCTTGCGGTGAGGACGGCATCGGCCACATCCTCGGCCCGCTCGTGTGGGACCACAGCGATGGCCGAACCTCCAAAGCCGCCACCCGTGAGGCGCGCGCCCACCGCGCCATGCTCCATAGCCGTGTCCACCATGAGGTCAATTTCCGGCACTGAAATCTCAAAGTCGTCGCGCATGGAGGCGTGGGAGGCCAGCATGAGCTCGCCGATGGCGCGTGGGCCTTGATCACGAAGTGTGCGCACGGTGGCGGCGACGCGGTCGTTTTCCGTCACGACATGGCGCATGCGACGGTACGTGACTTCGTCCACGAGGTCGGCGCTAGCCTCGAGACGTTCCAGGGTGATCTCGCGTAGCGAGGAGGCACCACACGCCGCCGCGCCTTGCTCGCACGCAGCTCTGCGGGAGGCGTAGCCGCCGTCCGCGTGCCGGTGCGCCACGCGCGAGTCCAAGACAAGTGCGGTGAGGCCAGCGGGCTCAAAGCCGAGAGGCACCAAGTCAGTGGAGAGGGTGTCGCAGTCGAGCATCACCGCATGGTCCGCAGCTCCCATGAGTGAGGCCACTTGATCCATGATTCCGGTGGGAGCGCCCACAGCCTCGTTTTCTGCCAACTGACCTACCGCGGCCAACTCCATGCGGCTCAATCCCGTGTCCCATACGTCATTGACAGCCACGGCCACCGCCGACTCAATGGCTGCCGAAGACGACAGCCCCGCGCCAATGGGAACGTCCGACGTAACGAAGAGGTCGATGCCGGTGCGGCCTGCCACGTCCACACCTCGTTTGGCCATGGCCCACGGCACGCCTAGCGCGTAGCCGGTCCACTCCTGGAACGAGGGGTGGTCAAAGTCAGCCAGGGAGAGTTCGGCCACGCCCTCGCGAGCGTCGCTCGCCACTCTGATGACGCCGTGCTCGTTGGGGGCTGCCGCGCACACCGTGCGAAAGTTGATGGCGAAAGGCAACACTAAGCCGCGGTTGTAGTCGGTGTGCTCGCCAATGAGGTTCACCCGTCCAGGCGCCGACCACACTCCCGCTGGAGCGTGGCCGTACGTGGCGGCAAAGGAGTCGGCGGGCGTGCGGTTCACGCGTACTCCTCGCGGGCCTGGGCAAACGACTCGGCCAGACGTGCGGCCGTGTCCTCGGGCGAAACATCCGAGATCCAGGCACCCATGATGGATTCAGAGCCGGCCATGAACTTGAGCTTGTCTGCGGCACGGCGCGGGCTGTAGACGGTGAGCATGAGACGGATTTCGTCCACGCCCACGGGGGCCTGGTGCCAGCCGAGCATGTACGGAGTGGTGGAGTTGTAGAGCACGTCCAAAGACCCCAGGAGCGGTGGCAACAGAGTTGCGAGTTCGGCGCGCTCCGCGAGCGAGGTCTGGGCCAGGGAGCCGATGTGCCGATGAGGCAAGGCATGGATCTCCAGCGGCCAGCGCGCGGAGTACGGCACGAAAGCGGTCCAATGTTCGCCCGCATAGAGCACTCGCGGCCCTAGTGCTTCACGCTCCAAGATCTCGTGGAAGAGCCCGGGCGTGGTGCGCGTGCGCTCCACGGTGAGGCGCGTGCGCGGCGTGATGAATGGATACGCGTAGATCTGGCCGTGCGGGTGATGCAAGGTCACGCCAATGGCCTCGCCACGGTTCTCGAAGGCAAAGACTTGGCGCACCCCTGAGAGTTGCTCGAGTGCGTGCGTGCGGTGGGCCCACGCCTCAATCACGGTGCGCGCACGGTGGCTTCCCAGACCTGCAAACGAGCCAGTGCTCGCGGGGTCAAAGCACACCACTTCGCAACGGCCTCCTGCGGGGGCGTGGTGTTCGCCCGATGCTCCGGATGACGGAATGTCGGGCAATGCGGTGACGAGGTCCGGGCCAAAGGACGGCGAACGGTTCTCAAACACTGCCACGTCGTAGTCGTCAGGGATCTCGGAGTCGTTGGTGGGGGATTGAGGCGCCAAGGGGTCTAGGTGCGCGGGAGGCAGGTTGACGCGGTGCTGGCGGGCGGTCGCCACTGACACCCACTCGCCGGTAAGCGGGTCAAGGCGCACGGTAGCGGTGCCAGTCCTGTCCGCCTGAGGTCGCTGGTCTGCACGCCGCTCGGGAGAGCGGGTGGTCCCTGCGTCGTCAAAATAGAGCAACTCGCGACCATCGGACAGCGTGGAACGCACCACGCGGATTGCATCGTCCCTGATCAGGCCCTTGTTGGGGTCACTCGTCATGGTGCAGTTCCCTTTCGCGAGATAGCATCACTGTAATCGCTCTCAGTCTTGGCGGCGATTCATTGCGGGCCCGGGGGCGTCCGCAGTGAGTTTTCGCGGTACGGAATACTGGCGGGCGCGGCAGGAGGAACCTACGTGGCACAACGAGCGCGACGACGCCCCACCATCGAAGATGTGGCGAGGGAAGCCGACGTCTCGCGTGCCACCGTCTCGCGAGTGCTCAACGGCGGCACGTGGGTTTCGCCCGATGCGTTGGAGCGGGTCGAGGCAGCAATCAAGAAGACCGGCTACCGGATCAATCCGCATGCACGCAGTCTGGCCACTCGCAGGGCCGGATCGGTGGCGTTGCTGCTCACTGAGTCGCATGACAGGTTTTTTGAGGACCCCAACTTCTCGCTCATCATGCGTACTGCCGCCTCGGCGCTCGCGGAGCATGAGTTGCCGCTCGTGCTGCTGTTGGCAGACACTGCGATCGAGCAAAAGCGCGCGGTCAACTTCATGACCGCCGGACACGTGGACGGCGCACTCGTGCTGTCTCCCCATCGTGGCCGCCAGAGTTTCCTTGAGGACCTCATCCACTCCGAAGTGCCGTTGATAGCAGGTGGAATACCGCTCGGCTTTGAAAGCAGGGTGGCGTACGTTCAGGCCGAGGACCGCGAGGGAGCCAAGGCTATGACTCGCTACTTGCGCTCTCGCGGACACCAGCACATTGCGCATATTGCGGGCCCCCAAGACACTTCCGGAGGCACGGGTCGACTGGCCGGATATGTGGAGGAAATGGGCGATGACTACCGCGAAGAGTTGGTGGAGCTGGGTGACTACTCCATTGCCTCGGGAGAGCGGGCCATGCGAGAACTCCTGAGCCGCGACATCGAAATAGACGCCGTCTTTGCGGCCAATGACCTCATGGCTGCCGGCGCACTGACCGCGCTCAAGGAGGCCGGACTGAGCGTGCCGGCAGACATCGCGTTGGCGGGATTCGATGATTCCCCGGTGGCGTCCGAACTGGATCCGACACTCACCACCATGCGCCAACCCTTTGAGCGCATCGCTCGCGAGATGGTGCGCCAGCTGCTCGACATGATCGAGGGCAAGACGGCAGCGCGCATCAGTTTGCCCACTGAGCTCGTAGTCCGCGACTCTGCCTGACTGGCCGTGCACTGACGCAGTCAGTGCGCCCTTGACCCCTCGTTTACTGAGAACGGTCACAGTTCTATAACAGTCAGTGTCCCGATTTGACCGGCTTAGCTGTGCGCCACGAGACTGAGAACGGTTCCAGTGCTATCGCAGGGCTACCAAAGCATCGCAAAGTCGCGGTGGGAAGCGCGCTTACTTGAACGCCGAGCAACGCAGCCCAGCGCCCCACACAACGGAGTGTCATGTCGCAGAGCAGTTGGCCAGAACTCGCAGGTCTGGCGTACGGCGGCGACTACAACCCTGAGCAGTGGCCCCGCGAAACCTGGGACCAAGACGTAGAACTCATGGCTCAAGCAGGCGTGAACCTCGTGAGTGTGGGCATTTTTTCCTGGGCCCTGCTGGAGCCCAAAGAGGGGCTATTCGAGTTCGCGTGGCTCGACGACCTTTTGGATCTGCTTCACGCAAACGGCGTTTCAGTTGACCTCGGCACCCCTACTGCCTCCCCGCCTGCTTGGTTCTTTGCCGCGTATCCGGATGCGCGCATCGTCACTCGAGACGGCAACCCCCTAGGTTTTGGTTCTCGAGGCATGGCCTCG
This sequence comes from Actinomycetales bacterium, assembly GCA_044507265.1. GTDB lineage: Bacteria > Actinomycetota > Actinomycetes > Actinomycetales > Demequinaceae > Demequina. The sequence continues at coordinate 81,927 of JBIQJT010000005.1, forward strand.
CACAGCCACCCTGCGTACCAGCAGGCTTCAGTGCGCATTGCCGATGCTTTGGCGCAGCGTTACTCCAAGCACCCGGCTGTGGTGATGTGGCATGTACACAACGAATACGGCGTGCCGGTGGGCGAGGACTACTCGGTGGCAGCCGTGGCCGCGTTCAGGCAGTGGTTGCGGGAGCGCTACTCCACCCTTGAGGCACTTAACGCCGCGTGGGGCACCGCGTTCTGGGGCCAGCGCTACGACGACTGGGAGCACATTGGGGCCCCAGCTGCCACTCCCACGGTGGTCAACCCGGCGCAAAAACTTGACTTTGCGCGCTTCACGAACGACCAGCTGCTCGCTTGCTTCAAGGCTGAGCGCGACTCCATCAGGCAGCACGCATCTCAGCCCATCACCACCAACTTCATGGCCATGGCCACCCTCACCACCGACCTGTGGAAGTGGGGCGCTGAGGTGGATGTGGTGGCAAACGACCACTACCTCACCGCCGCGGATACCGAGAACTACATCGGGCTGGCCATGGCGGCGGACCTCACTCGCTCGGTGGCCGGCGGCCGTCCGTGGATGCTCATGGAGCACTCCACGTCGGCGGTGAACTGGCAACCGCGCAACGTGGCCAAGCGTCCCGGCGAGATGGCTCGCAACTCATTGGCGCATGTAGCTCGTGGCGCCGATGCCGTGCTCTTCTTCCAGTGGCGGGCGGGCAGGTCAGGGGCAGAGAAGTTCCACTCCGCGATGCTTCCTCACGCGGGCACAGAATCCCGGGTGTGGCGAGAAGTCGTTTCGCTGGGCGGCGCCTTGAAGGACCTCGAGGAAGTGCGCGCTTCCACGGTCACGGCAGAGGCCGCGATCCTGTACGACTTCGAATCCTGCTGGGCCCAAGACCTGGAGTGGCGCCCTACCGTGGACCACACTCACGCAGAGCGAGTCCGCGCGTTCTATGAGCGCTTGTGGCGCGACGGGGTCACCACCGACTTTGCGCATCCCGGTCAGGACTTGAGCCAGTACAAGCTAGTCGTGGCACCCGCCCTGTATCTGTTACGCGCGGAACACGCCGCCAACTTAGAGCGGTACGTGGACGGCGGCGGCACCCTGCTGGTGAGCTACTTCTCCGGAATCGTGGACGAGAACGACCGCGTCCACGAGGGTGGGTTCGGAGCACCGCTCACAGGCGCCCTTGGCGTCACGGTGGAGGAATTTCTGCCGCTACGCGAAGGGGAGAGGGGTCTCATCCACCTGGATGGACACGACCTTGACGTAGACGTGTGGCAAGAACACCTCACCCTGCGCGGCGCTCAAGTCCACGGCACCTACGTGGTGGGCCCAGCATCGGGAATGCCTGCCGTGACTCGCCACCAGCGTGGCAAGGGCCACGGTTGGTACGTCAGCACGCGTCTAGATGTAGAGGGCCTCGCGCCCCTCATGGACCGCGTCTATGGCGACTGCGGCATCGTGCCGGCAAAGCCTGCCGGAGGTCTTGAAGTGGTGACGCGCCACGGCCACGCCCATGACTTCCACTTTGTCATCAACCACTCCAACGAGCCGCACCGCTTTGAGGCGCAGGGCACGGACCTCCTGTCCGGGGCGTTGGCTCAAGGAGGGATTGAAGTTTCTGCAGGCGAGGTAGCAGTGATTCGCTCCGCTACCCAGCGTGAAGGAGGTGGTAGCGATCGCTCTGTGCGGCCCAGTGCCGCAACTGCGTCTGCTTAACGTGGGGGGACCACATGGGTCCCACCAATACAGAGAACCGCCGGCCTGAATCCTTCAGTCAACCGGCACCTAGGGAAGGAAAACCCATGCGCAAGAAGATTGCACTTGGCGCGATCGTGGCGGTTTCCGCACTCACGCTCGCGGCATGCAGCAACACGGCCGAGACGCCCACGTCTTCGGCCCCCACCGAGACCACCAGCAGCGGTGCTGAACTGGTGATCTGGGTTGACGCCAACCGTTACCCGGCCGTTGAAGCGGCTGCGGCAACGTTCCAGGCTGAGACCGGCGCCACCGTCACCTTGGTGGAGAAGAACTTTGAGGACCTGCGTGCGGACTTCATCGCGCAGGTTCCTTCCGGCGATGGCCCTGACATCACCATTGGCGCCCACGACTGGCTGGGTGCTCTGGTGACCGCAGGTGTGGTCGCTCCCGTTGACCTTGGTTCCAAGGCCAGCGAATTCGAGGGTGTTGCTCTTGACGCCTTCACCTACGACGGCCAGCTCTACGGCCTGCCTTACGCACTCGAGGCCATCGCACTGATCCAGAACGTGGACCTCGTGGGCACGGAAGCTCCCACCTCGTTCGACGACATGATCGCTCGTGGACAGGCCTCCGGCGCTGAGATGCCGTTCGTGATCAATGTCAACGGCACCACCGGTGACGGCTACACCTCGTACCCGTTCCAGACCTCGTTTGGCGCCCCCGTGTTCGTCCAGGACGCATCGGGCTCCTACACCAACGAGGTGGGCATGGGCGGTCCCGAAGGCATCGCATTCGCCAACTGGCTGGGTGCAAACGGCCAGACGGGCACCGGCTACTTCAGCACCGACGTCAACTACGACATCATGACGGCGCTGTTCAGCGAAGGTAAGGCCGCCTACACCGTTCAGGGTCCGTGGGCCATTGCCGCGTTCCAGGATGCTGGAATCAACGTGGCAGTGAACGCGGTTCCCACCGCGGGTGGCCAGGTGGCCTCGCCGTTCGTGGGTGTGCAGGGCTTCTACGTGAGTTCGCAGTCCAAGAACGGTTTGCTTGCCAACGAGTTCCTCACCACGTACATCGCCACCGAGGAAGCTCAGTTGGCCCTGTACGAGGCTGACCCGCGCATCCCTGCCTACACGGCAGTGGCTAACCAGGTAGCCGACGACCCGATCGTGGCTGGCTTCATCGCCTCCGCCCAGGGTGGCGTGCCGATGCCGTCCATCCCTGAGATGGGTTCGGTGTGGGACTTCTGGAACGCTGCAGAAGCCTCGATCATCGCGGGCGCTGACCCAGAGGCCACGTGGACCAAGATGATCACCGATCTCCAGGCGTCGCTCGACGGCTAATCCAGTGCCTGGCTCCTAGAGCCCGGTATCACCGCCAGCAGGGCGGGGTGCATCCCCTCGCACCCCGCTCTGCTGATGCGGACCACTCCAATGACGCGTAACGTCCCTAGCAGGAGGCCTGATGGCTATCGACACTGAAGTCGCCCCGCCCCGCGAGTCGCACGCTACCCGATGGGCTGGCCACGGCCTGGGCTTCATCGTGAAGCTCGGCATCATGGCCGTCATCAACGCGTTTGGGGTGATGACCATCCTCGCCGCGTGGCGAGTTGAAGCGTGGGGTGTGTTGACGGCATCGGTGTTGCTCTTGGCTGCGCTGGACTGGATCTACTTTTCCAAGCGCGCCGTCCCCCTCAAGTACTTGGCGCCCGGTGTGGCGTTCCTCTTCATCTTCCAGTTGTTCACCATGGGGTACACGGGGTACATCGCCTTTACCAACTACGGCACCGCCCACAACCTCGCCAAGTCCCAAGCAATCGAGACGTTATTGGCGAGCAATGAGCGCAAGGTGGACGGCACATCGGCATACAACCTCACGGTGTTTGAGCGAGGGGAAGAACTGGGCCTGGCCGTGCTGGACGACGGTGTGGCTCGCTTTGGCACTGCCGAGGAACCCCTGGCAGAGGTGCCCGATGCCGTGATCACCGACGGCTTTGTCAGCGAGGTTCCCGGATGGGAGCCTGTGCCACGTGCGGAGTTCTTCTCCAACCCTGACTTTGCCAACCGCGTCCAGGCTCTGCGCGTGGCTATCTCTGAGGATCCCAACGACGGTTCAGTGCGCGCCAGCAACTTCTCTTCCGCCGTGATCTACCGTTCCGTGCTCGTGTACGACCAAGACACCGACAGCATGCGCAATGTGGACACCGGCATGGTCTACTACGCCGCTGAAGACGGATTCTTCCGCGCTGAGGATGGTTCCAGGCTCATCACCGGATGGCGCGTTAACGTGGGCTTCGACAATTTCAAGCGCGCCTTTGCGGACGGTGACTACGCTGGCCCGCTGCTCAAGGTCACGGCATGGACCTTCGCGTTCGCCACGCTCACGGTGCTCAGTAGCTTCTTCTTGGGGCTCGTGATGGCGCTCATCTTCAATGATCCCCGCGTCAAGGGCCGCCGGGTCTGGCGCACGTTGTTCATTCTCCCGTACGCGTTGCCCGCGTTCCTCTCAGCATTGTTGTTCCGCGGCATGTTCAATTCGCGTTACGGCATCATCAACGACTGGTTCTTTGGCGGGGCCTACATCCAGTGGCTCCAAGACCCGTGGCTGGCAAAGTTCACCATCTTGTGGGTCAACTTGTGGCTCAGCTACCCGTATTGGTTCTTGATCTGCACTGGTGCGCTCCAGGCCTTGTCTAGCGAGACCCTGGAGGCGGCGCGCATTGACGGCGCTGGACGTTGGCGCATGTTCAGGTCAGTGCAGTTGCCGTTGTTGTTGGTATCCACGGCCCCGCTGCTGATCGCCTCGTTTGCGTTTAACTTCAACAACTTCACCGTGGTCTACATGCTCACGGGAGGCGATCCCAGGTTCCCCGATGCCTCGGTGCCATTGGGCCATACGGACATCCTGATCACGGCGATCTACCAGATATCCGGCGTGGCGGCGGGCTCCTCGAGCACCGCCGACTATGGCCTGGCGAGCGCGTTGTCGATCCTCGTCTTCATCGTGGTGGGCGTGATCTCAGCCCTCTCGTTCCGGCAAACCAAGAAGCTTGAGGAGGTCATGTGATGACTGCCGTCACCGATGAGCCCATTGCCTCCAAGGCCCCCAAGGTCAAGCGCACTCCCACCAAGCGCGGACGCTGGTGGATTGAGGTGGGCTGGAAGTACCCCGTCGCCTTGGTGATCCTGTTCTACGCTGCCTTCCCACTGGTGTACGTGGTGTCGTCCGCGTTGTCCACTCGCGGCACCCTGGTGGGCACGAGTCGGCTCTTTTCTACGGTCAGCTTTGACAACTTTCAAGCCGTGAACGGCACGTTGTTTTGGACGTGGATGAAGAACACTCTCATCATCGGCGTGACCACCTCCGTGGGCACAGTGCTCATGGCGGCGGCTGCGGCGTACGCTTTCTCGCGCTTCCGCTTCAAGGGCCGGCGCATGTCGCTCACCTCGTTGCTGATCCTGCAGATGTTCCCGCAGACGGTGGCGTTCGTGGCTATCTTCTTGCTGCTGCTCTCGCTGGGAGAAGTGGTGCCAGCATTGGGTCTCAACTCCAAGCTTGCGCTCATTTGCGTGTATCTGGGTGGTGCACTGGGCGCCAACGCCTTCCTCATGTATGGCTTCTTCAACTCCATCCCCAAGGAGATCGACGAATCTGCCAAGATCGACGGCGCTTCCCACGCGCAGATCTTCTGGCGCATCATCATGCCTTTGGTGACCCCCGTGCTCGCAGTGGTCGCCCTCCTGGGATTCATCACGGTGTTCGGCGACTTTGTGTTGGCCAAGGTGATTCTGGTGGGCAACACCAACTGGACGCTCTCGGTGGGCATGTTCCAATGGGTGTCCTCTGAGTTGTCCGCCAACTGGGGCTTGTTCTCAGCGGGTGCCGTGATCGCGGCCATCCCGGTGCTGGCGTTGTTCCTGTTCCTGCAACGGTGGATCGTGGGTGGCCTCACGTCCGGCGCGGTCAAGGGTTAGGGCGCGCGCATGACTCAACGAGCGGGACGTTCCGTGTGGCTTGCCGTCATTGCGGGAGTCGTGGCAGTGGCCGTGGGGCTTGCAGTGGCCCTCGTGGTGACATCAAAGGAGACGGGACCGGTGGACGCCGACATCTTTGTGCAAGCGGTGGAGGGGCTGCCTGAGGACTTTGCTCTAGGTGTGGACGTCTCCACCGTGCTATCGCTGGAGGAGTCAGGCGTGGTGTTCAGGGACGCCCAAGGCAATGACGCCGACTTATTCCGCCTCTTGGCGCAATCGGGAGTGACCGACGTGCGCATTCGCGTATGGAATGACCCTTTCGATGCCCAAGGACGCGGCTTTGGCGGAGGCAACGTGGATGTGGAGCGAGCTGTGGTCATTGGCAAGCGCGCCACGGACGCGGGTCTTGGTGTGCTGGTGGACTTCCACTACTCAGACTTCTGGGCCGACCCGGCCAAGCAGATGGCCCCGCGCGCGTGGAAAGACATGAGCGCCCCGGAGCGCGCAGATGCCGCAGGTGAGTTCACTCGCGAAGCCCTCACCGCTATGCGTGACGCTGGCGTGCGCGTCACTTCCGTGCAAGTGGGAAACGAGACCAACAACGGGGTGGCCGGCCTCACCGCATGGGACGCCATGTGCGCGGTATTCAACGCGGGCGCTGCAGCCACGCGTGAGGTCTACCCCGATGCCCTGGTGGTGGTGCACTTCACCAATCCGGAGCGCGAGGGCGAGTACGAGCGCTACGCCAAGATTCTCAACAACTTTGACGTGGACTACGACGTGTTTGCCAGTTCCTACTACCCGTTCTGGCACGGCACCACGGAGAACCTCACCACCGTGTTGAGCGATATCGCAAGCACCTACGGGAAGAGAGTCATGGTGGCTGAGACCTCGTGGGTCTACAGCCTGGATGACTTTGATGGCCAACCCAACGTGGTCTCCACTGAGGCCGAGACCACTGCGTTTGCTGTCAGCGCCCAAGGCCAAGCCGATGCCTTCCGCGCCACCGTCCAGGCTGTCGCCGATGTGGGGGAGGCGGGCATCGGCGTGTATTACTGGGAGCCCGCGTGGCTACCGGTGGGTCCGCCTGAGTCTGTGGACGCTAACCGTGGGTTGTGGGAGCGGGACGGCTCCGGCTGGGCCACGAGCTTTGCCGCTGTCTACGACCCGGCCGACGCGGGCGAGCACTGGGGCGGTTCCGCGTGGGACAACCAGGCGCTGTTTGCTTCGGACGGTACGCCACTGGCGTCGCTGCGCATGTTTGAATACGTGCGCAAGGGAGCGATTGCGCCGCTGGCGCTGTCACGCGTCGAGGTGCCGGTAGTGGACGCTCCGTTGCATGGCAACGTGACACTTCCTGGCGAGATCACCGCGTACTACAACGACGGGACCACCAAAGAAGTCCCTGTGGCGTGGGGCAACGTGCCCAGTTCCGATGTGGAGGGCGAGTATCCCGTGAGAGGCACCTTGGCAGACGGCACCGAGGTTTCGGCCACCGTGCGCGTGCGGGTGCCCAACTTGCTGCTCAACCCTGGGTTCGAGGAAGAGGACATGTCCGTGTGGGCGCTCGAGTCCGATGCCGAGACCTTCCGCGTTGTCAGTGACAACGTGCCCGCCGCTATGGATCAGCGAGTGCTGAATTTCTGGAGCGGCAAGGCGTACGAGTTTACGGTGGAGCAGACCGTCACTGGGCTGGAACCCGGCACGTACCTGGTTCAGGTGAGCGTCCACGGTAGCGACGTCCGTGACGCGGATGCCACGCTCACACTGACCGCTACGGGTGGGGCTGGGGAGTGGTCAGTGCCGCTCGAACTGAACGGCTGGCAAGCGTGGTTCACGGGTGAACTCGGACAAGTCACCGTGGGTGACGATGGCGTGCTCAGCGTGGCAGTTCACGGCGACATGGGTCCGGAGGACTGGGGCTTCGTTGATGGATTTGTGCTGACGCCGGTGAACTAATCACCTCCGAGGTTTTGCGCTAGAACTCTGAGATGTTCGCGCGCATGGGGCACGTCGTGGGGTCAATGCCCGAGTCGGGATGCTCTTGCACATAGTCAAATACGGCCCAAATCGCGTCGTGCACCTCGTCAACAGTCGGCTCCTCGGGTCCTAGAAAGCCTTGTTTTCGCAAGCAGGGGATGAGGATGGGTAACGCAGCCTCAAACGCCGCGTCGGATGCCTGGTATGACGAGGGCTGTACTTGATAGACCATTTCCACATACCGTGAGTTCGCTGTGATGCAGTCACTCGCGACGGGGCTCGGTCCGTCGGGGGGCGACTCGTACATGTACTCGAGTTGCGGAAAGCCTCGAGAGTCATCAATCCCGAACTCTTGATACTGGACATTGTTGTCGCGGAAGCACTGGAACGTCGCCTCCACCGCCTGTTTGTAGTCCTCAAACTCGAGGTTGCCTGACGCCGCCGCGTTTTCAAGTACCGCGATCTGTTCAGGGCTTGCGTCGGTTGCGCGCGCGAGCGCCAATTGGGAGCTGATGAGTTGCACAAACTCGGGGTCGCCGGTGACCTCCAGATGGCTGGCCTCGCTGCAACCCGCAAGGGTGCTAAGTACTAGTACCGCCCCCAGCGCGCCCAAGGCTGACTTCGCCGTCCGTGCGCGTCTAAATTTAGCCACGCCACTTGTCGTTCTTGCGGGACATCTGTTCCCGTCCTTATCTACGGTGAGCCATGGAAGTGGTGCTCCGATAGGAATCTTGACACACAGGGTTCCGTTGCGCGCGCCGAGAGAGCTCTCTCGCAAGAGCGGACGCTACTGCGGTTCGTGCTCCGGCCAACAGAAAACCAAGTCGGCGTCAGATTGCATCGCCGCGGTGATGAACTGCCTCGAGGCGATCCGGACCTCGTCAATAGAGGCGTCGTCATCAATGTCGACTCCGTGTTCTCGCAGGCACGTTATAGCTTCAGGCACTGCACCAAGCAGTTGAGTGTCGATCAATTCCTGAGTGGATGGTTGACTCCTGAAGCCCGACTCCACGAACACGCTGTAGCCATCGATACACGCGTCGGCCAAGGCGAGAGACTGGTCGTCGCTGAGACCGGGGACACCACGGAATGTGTACGTACGCAGTTCGATCCCGGTCGCAATCACATCGGGTGACGAAATCTCGTAGGGAATGCCCGCGGCCGAGAAACACGCAAGAGTTTCGTCAACCAGTTGATTGACGGTCTGCAGGGTCATTGACCCGGACTCCACCGCGCGTTCGATCGCCTCAATCTGGGCCTGATTGGCTCCACCAGAGCGCGCGTTAGCAAGCACCATCTGCCAGTGTGCTGACCCTGCGGCATCCGTTGATGCCGCAGGGTCATGTGCACACGCCGTGGTGGCGAACGCAGTGATGACCGCCACTGCGAGGAGTCGTGA
>JBIQJT010000005.1:91071-152184 GCA_044507265.1 Actinomycetales bacterium
GACCGGGGGGTAGCCCCTACTTATGGGGGCGCGGCTATTCAGGCGGTGGGGAGATATACAACCGCATCGTCATGGGGCGCATGGTGCTACTTGACCCCGGTTGCAAGTGCTCGTGAGTGGCCTCGGATGGCGATTCCCACGCACTGTCCCACTCGAGCGACCATGGTGCCCCGCCGTCAGACGGCAGAGTGACCGTCGCCTCGTCGCGCGAACCGTTGATGACGAGCAGGGCATCGTCCTCAGCGGGATCGGACAGTGAACGCATGAATTGCACTACTCGAGTGCCTGGGTCTTCCCACCAGTCCTCGTCCTCCGGTTCGCCGGTGACCTTGAACCACGCTGAGTCCGCGCGGTGGTTGGCGTCCGCAGGCACCGGGTCCTTGCCGTCATAGAACTCTGAAGGACGCAACACGCGGTAGCGACTGCGTAGCGCGATGAGGTGAGCCACGGTGGAACGCAGTTCCTCTTGCCACGGCTCCCACTCCCAGTTGAACCACGAGATCTCGTTGTCTTGGCAGTATGCATTGTTGTTGCCTTGCTGGGTACGGCCAAACTCATCGCCACCCAGCAGCATGGGTGTGCCTGCGCTCAGAATGAGCGTGCCTAGCAGGTTGCGCATGGATCGCCTGCGAGCCCGGAGCACCCCAGCATCGTCCGTAGGACCCTCGGCACCGTGGTTGAAAGAGCGGTTGTTGTCAGTGCCGTCGCGATTGTCTTCGCCATTGGCCTCATTGTGCTTGTGGGTGTACGCGGTGAGGTCGTGGGTGGTGAAACCGTCGTGCGCCGTGACGAAGTTGACCGACGCTACCGGCCCGCGCATTCCATACGGGTCGGTATGGCCAAACAAGTCGGAGGATCCAGCCAATCGCGTGGCCAACTCGGGTGCCGTGGCGTGCTCGCGCCCGCCCACCTTGCCCGCACCCCACTCAAGCCAGAAGCTACGGGTGTAGTCCCGGAAACGGTCATTCCACTCCACCATGGGCTGTGGGAAGTTGCCCACTTGCCAACCGCCAAGGCCGATGTCCCAAGGCTCGGCAATGAGTTTGAGGTTGCCAAGCACCGGGTCCGTGGTGAGGGCCACCAAGAACGGGTGATCCGTGGAGAATCCTTGACCGGTGCGGCCCAGAGTGGCAGCAAGGTCAAAACGGAACCCGTCTACGCCCATCTCGCCAGCCCAGTACCGCAGTGAATCCAGGGTCATCTTGACCACGGCAGGGTGCGCAAAGTCCAGCGTGTTTCCAGTGCCGGTGGTGTCGTCGTAGTGCTGGGGGTTCATGGGCTGGTGACGGTAGTAGACAAGGTTGTCCAGGCCGCGCCAACTCAGCACGCGGTCGCCCCAGCCGCCCTCCGCGGTGTGGTTGTAGACCACGTCCAGGATCACCTCGAGGCCAGCCGCATGGAGCAAATCCACCATGCCACGGAACTCATCCTGGACGGCTTGCGCCCCGGCGGCCCTGGCATCGGCCGTGGCATACGCAGCGTGGGGCGCAAAGAAGCCCATGGTGGAGTAGCCCCAGTAGTTGGTGAGGCCAAGGTGCTCCAGGTGCGGCTCCGAGGCGAAGGCGTGGATGGGGAGCAACTCCACGGCAGTGACGCCAAGGCCCTTGAGGTACTCCACCGCAGCCGGGTGGGCGAGGCCGGCGTACGTGCCCCGCAGTTCCTCAGCTACACCGGGCATGAGTTTGGTGAATCCCCTGACGTGGACTTCGTAGATCACAGAGTCCGTCCAAGGCACGTGCGGCTTAGGAGTGGGTAGCGGCTCGTGGGTTTGAGTGATGACCGAGCGCGGCACAAACGGTGCGTTGTCTGTGCCGTCGCGGTTGGACAACAAGGCGGATGCCCCAGGGGCAGTCATGGGCGAGAGCTCGCCTTCGATTCCACGCGTGTAGGGGTCAAGGAGCAGTTTGTTGGAGTTGTAACGCAGGCCGCGTTTGGGTTGCCAAGGACCCGAGGCGCGGAAGCCGTAACGCTGGCCTGCCTCAAGCCCCGGTACGAACGCGTGCCACACACCGTTGGTCGGCCCCATGAGAGGTACGCGCCTCTCTTTGCCTGCGCCATCGAAGAGGCACAGGTCCACTCCTTTGGCATGGGAGGCGAACACCGCGACCGTCGCACCACCATCTACCAGGTGCACTCCCAAGCGGTGAGGCATGGGGGACGGTTGGACGGGTATCGCGGCTGCTTTGGGCATGGTCCCATTGTGCCTTGGCAGTGTTGCGGGCCTGTTGCGGGGAGTGTGCGACCTCGTCGCGGGGCCTTCACGGGTGTAAGTGACGGTTGACGCGACACGGCCTCAGATTCTGAGCGTGGGCGCGCGCGGGCGACCGCGCGCGGCCGTTACGCGTTCTGGTCGATGGCCTTGGCCTTCCAAACGCGGTCAAGGTAGTCCGCAATAGATCGGTCCGAGGAGAAGAAGCCGGTGCGCGCAATGTTGAGGATCGCTGACCTGCTCCATGCGTCTTGATCGGCCCATGCTGCGTCCACCCGCTCTTGGGCATCCACATACGCACGGAAGTCAGCCAGCGCCATGAAGCGGTCACGCTCTGTGAGCGACGCAAAGAGCGACGCCACGGCACCTCCGCGCTCACCGCCAGTGAAGACGCCCGATGCGATGAGGTCCAACGCGGCCTTGAGCTGCTGGTCAGACTCGTAGTAGGAGCCAGGGTTGTAGCCCTCGGCCTGCAATTGAGCCGCAGCCGGCTCGTCCAGACCGAACAAGAAGAAGTTGTCATCGCCCACGAGGCGGCGGATCTCCACATTGGCGCCGTCATCAGTGCCGATGGTCAGCGCACCATTGAGAGCGAACTTCATGTTGCCGGTGCCGGAAGCCTCCTTGCCAGCAAGTGAGATCTGCTCGGAGAGATCCGCGGCAGGGATGAGCACCTCTGCGAGGGTCACGTTGTAGTTGGCGGGGAATGCAACCTTGAGCCGGCCCTTGAGGGAGGAGTCGGCATTGATGGTGGCGCCCACCGCGTTGATGAGTTCAATAGTCTCCTTGGCCCGGATGTACCCGGGGGCGGCCTTGGCGCCAAAGACAAACGTGCGCGGCGTGACGGAGTCCAACTCAATGCGCCCTGACTTGATGCCCTCGTACAACGAGACGATGTGCAGCAGCTTCAGACTCTGACGCTTGTACTCGTGCAAGCGCTTGACCATGGCGTCCACCATGGAGCCGGGGGCTAGTTCGATGCCGTCGCGGGCCAGTAGCTCCTCCGCAAAGCGCGTGCGGTTGGCGGCTTTGACCTCGCGGAAGCGCTCGCGGAATCCAGCGTCGTCCGCCAAGGGCTCCAACTCGCGCAACCGTTCCAAGTCAGTGACCCAGCCGTCACCAATGGCCTCGGTGATGAGTGCAGACAGTTTGGGGTTGGACAAACGCACAAAGCGGCGGGGAGTGACTCCGTTGGTGACGTTGGTGAACTTCTCGGGCCACAATTGCGCAAAGTCCACCAGCACCTTGTCGGCGAGCAACTGCGAGTGAAGTTCCGCCACACCGTTGACCTTGAACCCCGCCACCGTGGCCAAGTGCGCCATGCGAATGGCGCGGAAGGGCTGCTCCGCCACAATGGACATGCGGCGCACGCGCAGCTCATCACCGGGGTAGGCCCGGCGCACTTCCTCCAGGAACTCCTCATTGATGCGGTAGATGATCTCCAGGTGGCGCGGGAGCAGTCGCTCGAGCAGTTCTGCGGACCACACTTCGAGGGCTTCGGGTAGCAAGGTGTGGCAGGTGTAGGCGAAGATCTTCTGCGCAATCGCCCAGGCATCGTCCCAAGCCCAGCCGCGCTCATCGATCATGAGGCGCATGAACTCGGGCACCGCAATCACAGGGTGCGTGTCGTTGAGCTGCCACGTCACCCGGTCTGGCAGCCGCGCCAAGTCGTAGTCGGACGGTAGGACGTTGTCCAAGAAGTCGCGGAGCGAGCAGGCCACAAAGAAGTACTGCTGCTGTAGGCGCAATTCCTTGCCTTGAGGAGTGGAGTCCTCGGGGTAGAGGACCTTGGAGATGTTGCCGGCCACGGTCTGCGCGCGCACGGCCTCTTCAAAGTCGCCCGAGTTGAAGATGTGCAAGTCAAAGGCCTGGGTGGCCTGTGCGCTCCACAAGCGCAACGAGTTGACGCGACCGTTGCGATACCCCGGCACCATGTAGTTGTACGGGATGCCCATGACCTTCCACGAGGGCACCCACACCATGGCGCCGTCAGGGCCTCCGGGCATGGGCTCGGTGTGTCCGCCAAATCCCACTTCCACAGCGTTCTCGGGGTGGGGGATCTCCCACGGAGAGCCCAGCGTGAGCCACGGGTCGGGCTGTTCCACTTGCTTGCCGTCCACAAAGGTCTGGCGGAAGATGCCGTACTCGTAACGGATGCCGTAGCCAATGGAGGGCACGTTCATGGTGGCCAGTGAGTCGATGAAGCACGCCGCCAAGCGGCCCAATCCACCGTTGCCAAGTCCCGGCTCAATCTCCACTGTGCGCAATTCCTCAATGTCAACGCCCAGTTCCCGCAAGGACTCGGTGGCGATCTCATCCAGGTTGGCAGCTAGCAGGCTGTTCTCCAATTGCGGACCCAGCAAGAATTCAGCAGAGAGGTATGCGACGGTCTTGGCTTGGTCGCGGTGCTGATTGCGCAGGGTCTCGAGCCAGCGCGCCATGAGGTAGTGACGGACCGTGCGGGCTAGGGCCAGGTATTTGTCGTTCTCCGATGCCCGGTCTAGGTCCACGCCTTGACCAAAGTTGAGCTCGCGCAAGAACTCGCGCGTGAAGCTTTCAACGGTGTGTTCGCGGGCTGCAACAGGGGGCGTCTTGTGAGTCACACAGCGAATGTAAACCCCTTTGACGACCCCAGGAAACTCGCACGGCGTGGCGCAATCTGCTTGCAACGTGGCCGCAAGAACCCCGCAACCTCGGCGCGCCGAGGCACGAGAACCCCATGATGGGGGGCGCAAACGGTCAGTGCGCGCTATGGTCATGAATGACGCAACCTTGCGTCCTGTTCCAGTGATTCAAAGGAGAATTCAATGGACTTGCTTCGCGAACTCTTGCTTCTGCTCTACATCCTCGGCCTGGCAGCCGTGTTTGGTGGCTTCGCCCACCAGGTTCCTGAGAAGAACAAGAACATCAACTACGCCATGTTCGTCGGCGGCCTTGCGCAGGCGGCGGCATTCATCTTGCTGCTGATCTGGGGCTTGGTTGACGGGGACGACTTTGGCACCCGCTCGATCATCATGCTCGTGGTCTCGCTGGTGATTGGTGTGTTGGCCTTCGTGTACCGCAAGAAGACCGCGCACAACCTTCCCGTGTGGTTGGTGACTGGCCTGCTCTCGGTGTTTGCTTTCGCCGTGACGTTTGTGTGGCCGTCGCTCATCTCTTAGGTGTAGCGGAAGGAGGCGGGGCCAGATCACCTGGCCCCGCCTCTTTTTCATTTTTTGGACCTTACGCAACCGGTATCATGAGGCATCAAAGTGTGGGGAACTTTGAGCGCAAATCCTCTCTGCGTGGGTTTGCGGCGGCCTACGTGGCGATCTGATCACCTGGACCTCCGACCCAACGGCAAAGGAGCGCGATGCTAGCCCTTCTACTCCTGTTTGGAGTTGTAGGGCTCGTTGTGCCCGTACTCACTAGGTACCTAGGCCGTCACGTTTTCATTGGCCTCGCTGCCATCCCCGCAGTGGCCGCAGGCTGGGTCGCGTGGCAAGCGCCCACGGTCCTCGCCGGTCAGCCTGTGACGCAATACGTGGAGTGGATTCCAGAACTTGGCATTGCCTTGTCCTTCAGGCTCGACGGCTTGTCGTGGGTCATGGCCATGGTGGTCACCGTGGTTGGCGCGTTGGTCTTGCTCTATTGCACGTGGTACTTCAAGAGCAAAGAGAAGGGCCTGGGGAGGTTTGCTGCGCTGCTGCTGAGCTTTGCGGGCGTGATGTTTGGACTGGTGGTCTCGGACGACATCGTGATGATGTTCATCTTCTGGGAAGCCACATCCGTCCTCTCCTACCTGTTGATCGGTCATTACACGGGGCGCCGAGAGAGTCGTGGTGCCGCGCTACAGGCGCTGCTGGTCACCACCTTTGGTGGACTCGCAATGTTCGTGGGCATGGTGATCCTGATCGCTCAGACTGGCTCCACCTCGATCACTCACATCGTGGGCTCGGCTCCTTCGCTCACGGACCCGCTCACCATCAGCGCGGTCATCCTGTTGCTCGTGGGTGCACTGTCCAAGAGCGCCTTGGTGCCCTTCCACTTCTGGTTGCCGTCCGCTATGGCAGCTCCCACTCCGGTGAGCGCCTACCTGCACGCGGCCGCCATGGTGAAGGCTGGCATTTACGTGATCGCCAGGTTCGCGCCTGGCTACGCGGCCACTCCGGGTTGGCGCGAGGTGCTCATCGTGTTGGGCACCACCACCATGGTGATCGCCGGTTGGCGTTCGCTGCGTCAGTACGACCTCAAGCTCTTGCTCGCATACGGCACGGTGAGCCAGCTGGGCTTCCTCACGGCGGTGCTCGCGTTCGGCGAGCCCGACATTGCGCTCGCAGGATTGGCCTTGTTGGTGGGTCACGCGGCATTCAAAGCGACACTGTTCCTCGCGGTGGGCATCATCGACCACGACACCGGCACGCGCGACATCCGGGAATTGTCCGGGGTAGGCCAGCAACGCAAAGCGCTCGCGATCATCTCGATCCTCGCCGCCGCCTCCATGGCTGGGCTGCCGCCGTTGTTCGGCTTCGTGGCCAAAGAAGCCGTCTTCAGCACGATGCTTGAGTCAGTGGACTCGTATGGAGTGTGGGGCTGGGTGGGGCTCGCCGGTGCAGTGCTCGGCTCCATCTTCACGATGGCGTACACCACGCGTTTTGTGTGGGGCGCGTTCGCCGTCAAAGCCGATGCCCCGCTCACCGAGGTGCGCTCCTCGCCTGTGGCCTTCCTTGTGGCACCTGGGCTGCTTGCCGCCTTTGGTCTCGCGGCTGGCATTGCACCCAAGTACCTCGAGCGCTTTGTCTCCCCGTATGCCGAGAGTTTTGGAAGCAAGCCGCACTACCACTTGGCCCTGTGGCACGGCCTGGAGCCTGCGCTCGGCCTCACCGTGGCGGTAGTGGTCTTGGGTCTGCTCTTGTTCAGGTACCGCAAGCCCATCATCGGCGTGCAGTCGCGAGTGCCGCGCTTGCCCGATGCTTCCCGCGGCTATTGGTCGGCGGTGCGCGGCGTGGATCTCGCGGGCTCGTTCACGACGCGCGTGCTTCAGCGCCGAGGCTTGCCGGGCTATCTCACGATGATCTTGGTGGTGTTCGTGGGCAGCACCTTGGTCACGGTCATCACCAGTGGTGGCCTGCCGGGCAGTTTTGTGGCGTGGGATTACCCCATGCAAGTGGTGATCGCCATCGTGATGGCGATTGCTGCGGTGCTCGCAGCCGTGGTGGGTCAGCGCTTCACCGCCGTGTTGCTCGCTGGCATGACCGGGTATGGCATGGTGGCGCTCTTTGGCTTCCACGGTGCGCCGGACCTCGCGCTCACTCAGGCCCTCGTGGAGACGGTCACGCTGGTGGTGTTCGTCCTTGTATTGCGCCGATTGCCGCAGAAGATTGCGCAACGCAACAAGCCCACGCATCGTCCCGCCCGCGCCGCGCTGGGCATTGCCGTAGGTGTGATGATGGCAGTTGTTGCAGTGGTGTCGCTCGGTTCCCGCACCGCTCCCACCATCTCAGACGAGATGCACCTCATGGCGCTTGAAGAGGGTCACGGCAAGAACGTCGTCAACGTGCTCTTGGTGGACATCCGTGCGTGGGACACCATGGGTGAGATCTCGCTGCTGGTGACGGTGGCTACTGGTGTGGCGAGCCTCTTGTTTGTCACTGGTCGTTCAGGTGTATTGCCGCGCCTCTCGCGCAGGGGAGTGGGAAACTCTCAGCGCGCCCGCGCCGCGCGTAGCGTGCAGGAACCCACACATGCCAAAGCCATCACAGAGATCAGCGAGTCCTCGTTTGATGTCTTTGGCGACCAAGTCCCCAACTTTGACGATGGTGACGGCGCCCCCACCCGCCGCTCCTGGCTCTTGGCCGGGCGCACGCTCACCGCAGCTAACCGCTCCATCCTGCTTGAGGTGCTCGTCCGCTTCTTGTTCCATCCGGCCATCGTGGTGTCTGTGTACTTGCTGTTTGTGGGTCACAACGCGCCGGGTGGCGGCTTTGCCGGTGGTCTGCTCGCGGGGCTCGCGCTCGTGGCCCGCTACCTGGCAGGTGGCCGTTACGAACTGGGCGAAGCCGCGCCCATCGACGCGGGCAAGCTTCTGGGTGGCGGCATCTTGCTCGCTGCCGGAACCGCGGCATCGGCCCTGATTCTTGGAATGTCTGTGCTGGAGTCCACGTGGTGGGAATACACGGTGGGCCCGTTCCACGTGAGCGCCGGTACAGCCACCATCTTTGACATTGGTGTGTACCTGGTGGTTCTTGGAGTGGTCCTGGACATCTTGCGTTCTTTGGGTGCGCAAGTGGATAGGCACCAAGAGGAAGTGGGAGCCAACGCTCAGGGAGGTGACGCATGAGCGCATCGTTGCCCCTGATCGTGGTGATGGCCATCATGTACGCCTCTGGCGTCTATGTGCTTCTGGAGCGCAGCCTCACGCGCGTGCTCATTGGCTTCTTGCTCATTGGCAACGCCACCAACTTGCTCATCCTCATCATGTCGGGACGTGCAGGCACCGCCGCCATTTGGCGCGACGGGGTGAGCCCAGAAGAGTTCTCGGACCCCTTGCCTCAGGCTCTGGTGTTGACGGCTATCGTCATCAACTTTGGTGTGACGGCGTTCTTACTGGCACTCATCTACCGCTCGTGGTGGTTGGCGCAACTGGGTGACCAGGGCGACCAGTTGGTCCTTGAGCACGAAGAAGACGCCACCTTGTCCGAGGAAGTCTTCAGTAGCACGTCCGAGGATGACGATGCCCTTAACGAGGCGCTCGATGCCAGTGATGAGGCAGCGCCGCTTGACCACGCCGATGCAGTGGGTGAGCGTGTCCGCGAGGGTTCGCCTGTGGACGCAGACGGGGAGGATGACTCATGATGAGCACTCTCGTCCCCTTGATGGTGCTGGTGCCGTTGCTGAGTGCCGCCATCGCGCTCATTGCAGGCCCCTACCCGCGCGTGCAAGTAGCGATCAGCACCGGCGGTTTGACCATCGCCACGGCCATTGCGGCTGTACTGCTTGTCAACGCGGATCGCCATGGCGCCACCGTCGTGGAGGTGGGCGCCTGGCCTGCTCCGTGGGGCATCGTGCTCATGGTGGACCGCTTCAGCGCCATCATGCTGCTGGTCTCGTCGGTGGTGCTTCTCAGCGTTCTCATCTATGCCGTGGGGCAGGGTATTGCCGACGGCAACCGCGAGACGCCGGTCACTATCTTCCACCCCACCTACTTGATGCTGGCCGCCGGAATCTTTGTGGCCTTCACCACCGGTGACTTGTTCAACCTGTATGTGGGCTTTGAGATCTTGCTGGGTTCCAGTTACGTCTTGCTTACGCTCGCAGGCACGGGTGCTCGCATCCGCGCGGGTGTGACGTACATCGTCATCAGCCTGGTGTCGTCGGCCTTCTTCTTGGCGGCCTTGGCTATGGTGTACGGCGCGCTGGGCACGGTCAACATGGCACAAGTGGCAGAGCGCATTGGCGAGTTGCCTGAGTCCACCGCGGTGTTGCTCCACGTCATGTTGCTACTGGGCTTCTCCATCAAAGCCGCGCTCTTCCCCATGTCCTTTTGGTTGCCGGACTCGTACCCCACGGCCCCGGCACCCGTCACCGCGGTGTTCGCGGGTTTGCTGACCAAGGTGGGCGTGTACGCCATCATCCGGACCGAGACGTTGCTGTTCCCGGACGACGGGCCTGGCGGAGACTTCCGAATACCGCTCATGTGGGTGGCGCTACTCACCATGGTGATAGGCATCTTGGGTGCTGCGGTACAGGCAGATGTGAAGCGTCTGTTGTCGTTCACCCTGGTGAGTCACATCGGCTACATGATCTTTGGCATTGCCCTCAGCTCGCAGCTGGGACTCAACGCCACTGTGTACTACGTGGTCCACCACATCACCGTGCAGACCACACTGTTCCTTGCGGTGGGCCTCGTGGAACGCGTGGGCGGAACCACTTCCATCTCCAAGCTTTCAGGCATGCTCAAGAAGGCTCCGCTGGTGGCCGTGCTGTTCTTCATTCCTGCGCTCAACTTGGGTGGCATCCCGCCGTTCTCAGGCTTCTTGGGCAAGGCGGGACTGCTCATCGCGGGCGCTCAAGAAGGTGGCTGGGTGGTGTGGGTCCTCATTGCCGGCGCCGTGGCTACCTCGCTGCTCACGTTGTATGCGCTCATGCGTGTGTGGAACATGGCGTTCTGGCGTTCGGACGAAGAGTTGGAAGCCGGGTACAGCTCCACGTACATCAACAGCCTGCTTGAGAGCCCCGAGGATGAGGATGACAAGCGCGTGCGCACCGTGGAGTCCACCCCCAAGCTCATGGTGGTTGCCACCAGCGGGATGGTGGCCGTGACCATTGCGCTCACCGCGTTTGCTGGTCCTCTCTTCGCCCTGGGCGACCGTACGGCCAAGGAAATCTCAGATCGCGACACCACCATTACGTCGGTGTTGTACTCCGGGGGCCAGGATGGCTGAGCGAAGGAAGATGCGGCGAGCGCGTGGCTTTGCGCTGCGCGCGCTCATTCCCGCGCAGTTCAGCCTGGGCCTGCTGTGGCTGTTCTTGTGGGGCGAGTTCACGTGGACCACCATCCTCACAGGCATGATCGTGGCCACGATTGTGCCGCTGGTGTTCTACTTGCCTCCCACGGAGAGCCGCGGGCGTGCGCACATCGGCTGGATTCTGTGGTTTGTGTTGAAGCTCTTCGTGGCCATCGTGCGCTCCTCGATGATCGTGGCGGGTCAGGCCTTTGGGTTTAGGTACTCGCGTGATGCAGCCGTTATCGGTGTTCGCTTGCGCACCTCAAGCGATCTGATCCTCACTGGCGTGGCCGAGGCTTCGACGCTCGTGCCCGGCACTTTGGTCATTGACGTGGACCGTGAATCTCGAGACTTGTACTTGCACGTGTTCAGCGTGCGCTCGCCGCAGCAGATTGAGCGGGCGCGTCAGGATGTGCGGGACACCGAGGCGCTGCTCATTCTGGCTATTGGTTCGGCGGCGGAAGTGGCCCAAGTGCGCGCAGAACGCAAGGCGCGCAGGCAATCGCGCGGCCTCGAGGGGAGTGAGCAATGAACACGCTGATGCTTGCGGCAGGAATCATGTTCGCCGTGGCTGGGCTCGCGGCCATCGTGCGCATCGTCCGCGGCCCCTCGCCCCTGGACCGCGTGGTGGCAGCCGACGTACTGACAGCCACTCTGGTGTGCTGGTTGGGCGTGTGGATGGTGTTCAAAGAGGACACCACGTTGATGCCGGTGCTGTTGGCCTTGGCACTTTTTGCAGTGGTGGGTTCGGTGAGTGTTGCCCGCTTCATGTCCGGGAGGGGTGAGGACTCGTGAGCGGGTTCGAGGCCTTCATTGAGCAAGTGGGCGATTGGCTCGCAGTGGCTTTGGTGTTGCTCGCCGGATTGATGTCCCTGGCAGCAGGCGTGGGTCTCATGCGTTTTCCCGATGCGTTGAGCCGCCTTCACGCCGGCGCCAAGCCACAGGTCTTGGGTGTCATCGCGATTTGTGCGGCCATCGTGGTGCGCACTCCCAGTTTCCCGGTGGTGGCGCTTGCGTCTCTAGTGGTGGTGTTTCAGATGCTGACGCAACCTATCGCGGCGCACATGGTAGGACGGGCGGTGTACCGCACTGATGTACTGGACAAGAGCCTGCTAGTACTCGATGAACTGGGTGAAGAACTCGATGAGCAACCCGGCCACCGTGCTGCTGGCAAGCGCAACAAGCGGCCTGGTAAGGATCCGAGCTAGCGATCTTTGGGCGCTTGGCAGGGGCACCAACGTAGTACTAGCCTGCTTGCTCCATATATTGATCCAGGCAA
Organism: Actinomycetales bacterium; assembly: GCA_044507265.1. Taxonomy (GTDB): domain Bacteria; phylum Actinomycetota; class Actinomycetes; order Actinomycetales; family Demequinaceae; genus Demequina. Next base: position 103,046 of record JBIQJT010000005.1, read on the forward strand.
TCGCGTAGCGTCTGGCCCTGGACCACGCTATCGCCGTTGTCTCTGCGCGCGAAGAATGCTTGGTCCCACAGTGCGTCGAAAGGCTCAGTCTCAGGCACGATGCCAAAGCGCTGCAGGCAGGACTCGATGCCGGGGCGAACAACTAGATTGCGGTGCCTCTCTTTAGCCTCAACGCTTGTGGGCTGCATGGCATATGCGCCCTCCACAAAGTACGAGTGTTCGCGAATGCACGCATCACCGATGCGTTCCATATCGTCAACATCCTGACTTGTCGGAACTCTCATCTCGTAGGCCACATTCACGGTGCCCCACGGCGTAGTCGATACCACTTCCTGCACAGTGATGCCCGCTGCCTGGAGACATTGGTAGGTCTGCGAAATCGCTTCGCGTAGTTGCTCAACAGTCACGCTTCCACCAGCTACTGCTTCTTCGAGAATCGCCACTTGCGCGTCGCTCGCCTCGGACTCTCGCGCCGCCGCCAGTGCTGTGGAGAGAACAGAGTCCCCAGTAGTACCAGGACGGCTGGTTTCTCCGCACGATGCGGTCGCTAGTGCCGCGGCAGTGAGAGCAGTCGCGCCAATACATCGAGCCCAACGTTGCGGGAGCTTCATCAGGCGCAGTCTATTCCCACGGGTCAATGCGATGTTGTGACTGGGTGGGGGTGCCCGAGGTTGTGTAGGTGGCTGTGTACTCCGCCCACACCCAACTCGACCATCCTGCCCAACGCTCCTGCCGATATCCCTACGGCGAGGCCGCTGGCTGCGAGAAGCGTTAGCAAACTGCCAAGGGCGACCCGCGAACCGACGCTGTATCGTTTGACCATTTGTCAATCCCCATCCCAATCCCGATTGCGCTGAGCGCGCCAGTTTCGGTGCTCCCGCTCATATCTTGATCGCAGTGTGTGTGTGAGTGTCAAGACCCCACTTGTGGGGGTACACGAACCCGGTCAGCGGTCTTTGAGCGCGTTGAGCAATGTGCCAGTGGGCCGCAAGCCCAGCACGATCACCACTACCGACGCACCCATCACCGTGAGCACGGCATGGAAGCTCACCAAGGAGATGGCTTGCTCCACACGGGCACCCAGCGCGAGTGCGCCCACCACCCCTAGGGCCCAGCCCCACAGCAAGCCCAGCGTGGCGAGCACACCCCATTCGGCGGTTTGCATCACCAGCCGCGAGGCTGCACGCATGCCGAACGTCGCGTAGATGGCCACATGGGAGCGCCTGAACCACTGGAGCATCGCCCACAACAATCCCAACAGTGCGGCGGAGGGCACCCAAAGCCACCGCAGCGGCCGGTCTTCAAACGCGGAGGTGTAGTCCACTGTGAAGTCGGATTCAAACAGGCGCGGGTTGGGGATCGCTGGCTGTCCCTCGTGGGCCAAGTACGAGGGAAGTGCGGATTCCACGGCGCGGTGATGTGCGGCATCGGTGCGTACGTAGCAAGCGTCGGCGTCGCCCGTGAGGGGAGTGGGCATGAGCAGGGCGCCGTCAAACTCCTCGCCCATCACGTAGGTGTCGGCAACACGCACGGTGAGTTGATCAGAACGGGCTGCCGCCGTGCCCTGACCCGCACGTTGCACCACAGTCACCAGGTCTCCGTCGCGCACGCCGGTGCGATCCGAGAATCCCGCTGTGGCAATGACGATGCCGCCAGGCGCAGGGTCCACACCCAAGAACGTGACCACACCCGCGGAGACGTCGTAGATCGACGCGCGCCCACCGGGGATATGGGTAAGCGAACCGTTCGCGTTGGTGCGTTTCAAAGCAAATGCAGCGCCGATGCCGTCGATTGCTGCGAGGCGGTCGCACACATCGGCGGGGATGGGGTTTTGGCCGGCTTCCGTGCGCGCTCCCGTGGCCACGAAGACGTGGCCGCCAGCGTCAATCCAAGCGCGCTCAGATTCGATGAGCCGGGTGACGCCCACCGCGTCTGCTGCGCCGGGTGCCGCGACAATCCACGCCACTGCTACCACCATGAGGAGTGAGGTCCAGCGCCCGGTGCGCGCAGTAGCGAGGCCTTCGCTTGCGGCCAGTCCTAATGGCCAGATGCGGCGGCGGGCGCTCACCGTCGCGCCTTCTCATGGATGAGTCCGTCGCGCAGTTCCAGGACGAGGTCGCAGCGGTCCGCCACTTCAGGGTCGTGGGTGACGATCACTACGGTGCGCTCACCGTGTGCGCCAATCATGGCTTCAAGCACGGTGGCGGAGGTCTTGGCGTCCAGCTGGCCAGTGGGTTCGTCGGCCAAGATGATGGGCCGTCGCGACGCCAGCGCGCGCGCGATCGCCACGCGCTGGGCCTCGCCACCGGACAGGATCCGTGCGGGGTCATCCTCATGCCCGGCGAGCCCCACGGCGGCGAGGTACTCGCGAGACCTGGCCACGGCGTCGGCGCGGGAGGCACCGTCTGAATACGCTCCTACCGCCACGTTGTCTGCCGCAGTGCGGTCGGGGAGCAGGGAGACGGTCTGCAACACCCAGGAGGCCGTGTCTGACAAGGGCCGCTCGGTACCGTCCTCGGCGATGGCCTGGATGGAGCCGGTTTGCATGGGCAGCAAGTGGCCCATGAGGGACAGCAAGGTGGTCTTGCCGGAGCCGGACGGGCCAATGATGGCCGCCGATGTCCCGGCGGGCACATCAAAGCTTGCACCCGCGAGCACGGCATGGTCCCCGCGCGGGTAGGTATACGCGACGTCGCGTGCCACGAGCCTCATGCCTGCCGCCCCACCATCAGCTGGCGGCGCAGGACAAGTCCGTGCGCACGTCCCGCGGGTTGATGAGGACTGGTTGGCCCGCGAGCGATACGTCCAGGTCCACGGTGCCGAGCGTGCCGCCCAGCGGAGTCACGGGGATGGGTGCTCCGGCGACGTCCGGGAAGAGGCACGTGCGGCCTTGCGTGTCAGAAACGACGGCCGATGCCGGGACGGTCCCCACCTCTTGAGCGGTCACCAGGCGCACCGTGCCCACGCCCTCGGTGGCGGTGCCCAAGCTGGCGGCGATGGCGGCCACGGCGTCGGGCTCGGTGACGCGGCCGGTGCCGGGCTCATAAGGCGTGGCAATGTCGCCCACGACCAACTGGATCTCTGCGTCCTTGGGGACGTTGGGAGTCTCGGTGACCTTGATGGCGGCTAGGGCGGCGGTGGTGGTGAAGAGTTCGTTGCCGGGGTTGACCGCAGCGCCCAAGGTGACCTTGGCTTCCGCCACGGTGACATTGCCAGTACCGATCCATACCAGCGCGGTGAGGGACAGGACGGGGTTCTTGTCTCCGTAACCGTTGGCTTTGTTGAAGGCGATGATGGCGCGTTCGGTGGTGAGGCCGGCCTTGCCGTCTACTGGGCCAGCGTTGTAGCCCAATGCGTGGAGCAAACTCTGAGCGGTGGTGACGTCACGCCCGTTGGTGCCGCGCGAGATGTCGCGGAACAGAGGGGAGTCTGAGGAGTAGGCGATGACGTTGGCGTCGTTGACCTGGGCGAGCACGGTGCCTGTGGTGATCTCGGAGCCTGGTGCAAAGCCCAGCGCGGTGATGATGCCCGAGGCGTTGGTGGTGGGGGCCAGGGCATCGGCGTACTCGACGGCGATGGCTACTTGTGCTTCACGGAACCTCTCCGCCCGCTCTACCGTGCCTTGGAGGGGTGCTACGTCCGATGCCGATTCCAGCGGGGATTGCGAGGCCGCGCGCACGGCGAGCACGCCGCCAGCGACTAGTGGTGCGATGAGCGCGAGCGACACGGCGATTGCGGTGCCTGCGCTGCGTGTGCGTTTCATGTGTGGAGAGCCCCCTCTGACCGCAGTGTTCTTCGGGGACACTGTAATCCCATCTTGGATTATGCCTAGTAGATGTCGATCCCTACCTCGAGGAGGCAATTGACCGATCCGTCACTAGTTTTCAACAACTGCTCTGCCGCTGCAATCGCGGATCTCGTGTCATCACCCGTACTTGCGGTACCGCCATTCGTCTTGACGCACTCGATGAGCGCGGGAGTCTGCCGGACAAGGTAGGCGTTGTTGATAGCTATCGACGAGGGCTGCAGCCAGAAAAGCTTATTGATCCAATAGTTTTCGGCGTACTCACATCCTTCTTGGAGTTCGAGTGCGACATCGTCACCTACATCTCCGGTGTGTACCGAATACGCGGGCACCGAAAGGCCGGCGTTCGAGACGTAGTCCTCAAATTCCACATTGAAACCAACATTCGTGAGGCATTCCGCTGCAGCTTGATTGCCCGCCCGGAGCGACTCGGCCGAGACGGCGCGCGTCACTTTCGCTTCTTCGAGCACTGCCAGCTGTTGCGCGCTTGCGCCGCCATCACGAGCTTCTATAAGAACGCCTTCGACGAGGAGGTCGAACGCGGCCACCCCGTCATCGAGTGGTTCGGGAGCCGCCTGGCAAGCGCTCAGCGTGAGGATGGTCAGTGCGCACATGGCCGATGCGGCTAACAGAGAATTTGATCGGGCTTGGCCGGGTAGTTTCGGCATCTCTCTTTCCAAGATAGGGGCGGACCAACATCTAGCGCTCCGGCCTGCGGCACAGAACTACTCTGCCACAGGCCGGAGCAGGGAGTCACGCACTACTTATAGGCGACGTAAGCCGTGGTGTTCTGACCGCCAGCATAGGCGGAACTCGCACCCCAGACCGTAGGTCCAGTGACGGTGCCGCCCATATAGCGCACGCGCACACCCACGCTGCCCGAGCAACTACCGTCGGAGGCAGTGGCCGCGTGAGCGTAGATCGTCGTGACTAGACCACATCCGTCGACCACCGGGCACCAGGAGTACGTCAACCATCCAGAGTTCCCTGCAGACGCCGGTGTAGCGAGGACCACCATGGCCATGAGAACTGCACCAATCGTCGCGAATAGCTTCTTCATTCCCCACCCTCTCGTTAGGTACCAATTGTTACGTGCGGCCCGGACTCATCCTTTGGAGCGCGGGCCTGTCAAACGCTATTGCGCGAACGGGAGGGGGGGGGCAAGCCCCCAGAAGTGGTGTATTTCCGGGACTTTTCAGGGACCTACGTGTTGGTGGGGGCGAGGGCATCGGCGTACTCGACGGCGATCGCGACTTGGGCCTCGCGGAAGCGTTCGGCGCGCTCCACGGTGCCTTGGAGCGGTGCGACGTCCGATGCTGACTCCAGCGGTGACTGCGAGGCGGCGCGCACGGCGAGCACGCCGCCAGCGACGAGCGGCGCGATGAGCGCGAGCGACACCGCTATGGCGGTGCCTGCGCTACGTGTGCGTTTCATGTGTGGAGAGCCCCCTATCACGGCAGTGTCTTGGTCTTGACTTTAGCGCGCGGCACCTCCGTCCAAGCGACGATCCGCTACTCAACCCTCCACGCGTCGCACCATACTCCACCACTATCAGGGTCTGCATTCGAGGTCTCAATTCGAAGCGCGATGAGAGCGGACTCGATCTCGTCTCGAGGCGCCGCTGAATCGATTTGCACGCCGTTCTCGGTAAGGCAAGAGATCATTTCTTGCCGGTGCGCTTCAAACTCTCGCTCCTCGAATTCCAGCGCGATTGGCTGTTGTTGGAAGGCTATCGACGCGGAGTTGAAGTGCTGCTCGAGGCAGGCATCAGCTTGGGCCATGCCCGTGAAGTTCTCGTCGTCTGCGGTCATGAAGTAGTAGTCAGGCAAGAAGAGCCCAGGTGCAACTTCTTTCGGTTCCGCGATCTCATACTGCACGCCCGCGCTCTCGAAACACGAAAAGAGGTTCTCCCTGAGTGACTCCATGTCGGCCTGTGATACAGCTCCGGACTGCTTTGCTGCAAGGAGCACCGAGCGTTGTGCGTCGCTCATTTCGCCGAGCAGCAACTGATCGACCCGCGCGGCGAACTCCGGGTCCACGATCGGCGTTGGCGATGACGGAGGTGCGTCGGGGGTGCTTGCGGCGCAACCAGCCAGCGCGAGAGCCGCGAGCATCGTCGCGACGATGCCAATGCCGAAATCGCTACGCTGCAGCGATCCGAACCTGGATCGTGGGGCTTCTGGGTGTACCACGTGACTATCCTCCTAGTTGGTCTCGGGTCGGCGCGCGCGCCGACCACCGAAGTTTGGCGACGGCGCGCGCGGCTCGCTGCTGGCTATTTGTATACGGTACGTGTGTACGTCACACCAACGTTCTTGTACTGGTGTTGGGAGCGGTCGAGCGGAAAGTTCTGGCCCGGGGCAATATCCCCATCAAGATCCCACGATGTCCAGACGACGACGCCATTCGAGACCCGGCCCGCGCGCACCGGCTGGTTCCAGTTCACGTGGCAGCTACCTGAAGTGACGGTTGTATTGGCCCAGTTAGTGCCGTTGGAGAACGTCGCCCAACACGTTGGACCACTCACTGTTGATGAGCCTGCGGTTGCTGGCGCGCCCGCGATTATCATGATCCCAGCCGCCAGAGCAGAGGCGGCCAATGCCGCTGAGAGTTTTCTGGTTCGCATATCTATGCACCTCCGTGAGAGCGAGGGTGCCACCTTGGCCCCCTCTGTCCGGACGCTACGGTGAAAATCAGGGGGGGGGGCAAGCCCCCAGAAGTGGGGTTTGTCAGGGGCTCTTCCGGGACCCATGTGGTGGGGTCAGGGCATCGGCGTATTCCACGGCGATGGCTCCTTGGGCTTCGCGGAACCTCTCCGCCCGCTCTACCGTGCCTTGGAGGGGTGCTACGTCCGATGCCGATTCCAGCGGGGATTGCGAGGCCGCGCGCACGGCGAGCACCCCGCCAGCGACCAGCGGTGCGATGAGCGCGAGTGACACCGCGATGGCGGTGCCTGCGCTGCGTGTGCGTTTCATGTGTGGAGAGCCCCCTGTGACGGCAGTGTCTTGGTACCGACTCTATCCAACGTGAACCGTCGCACGCGGCGAGTCCACCCCGGCGAGGAGTCGAAAGTTAACCGAGTTCAACGAGGTTGAGTTGCTCGTAGCAGTTTTGCTCGTCGGCGCGACGGGGGTGCTCTCGGTCCGCGATCACGAGATCGGACCAGTCTGCTTTCTCATCCACGTTCACGCCATCTGCGTGCAGGCAGGCGACAAACTCCGCGCGACGCTCCTCACGCATGGCGTCTGTTTCTTCGACAGACGGCTGGATCTGGTAGGCATACTCGAGGAACCGCGCATGAACATCCATGCACCTATCGGCTTCGTCAAGTAGGGCGTCAAGAGCATCGGAACGGGGAATGCCACCGTAGAGGTACTTGATCTCGATCCATGACCCGTGATCGAGGCGTTGTTCCTCGACGATGTCAAACCCGAGGTCGCGCACGCAGGCGATCTCCGCGTCTTTCGCCTGTACGTACTGCTCGAAAGTGATCGACTTGCTAGAGGCGAGCGCTTGTTCCAGCGCGGCGATCTGTGCGTCCGAACTCTGCATTTTGCGGGCTTCTTCTAGCAACTCTTCATACTGGGCTCGTACCGAAGGCGTCAGACCGCCACTCGGCTCCTCAGATGCCACACAACCCGAAAGCACGAGCGAGAGCAAGCCAACTGAGAGCACAAGACTCCGGGTCGCGTGCGTTGCTAACGCGAGTTCCATGTTGCGATCAGGTCTGCCACGCGTTGTAGGTGCATGAGATGTTCGACAAGTGGCTACAGAACCGGAACCGTTGCAGTTGGTACTGCGAAGGAAGCGAATACCCCACATACTTGGTGCCCCCAGGAGGAACGTCGAACCGCGTACCGGTCTCATAGTATGGGGTGTTGGGATCGCCTATTACGAACCACTCGCCTTGAATCTTGTGGACCTTGCCGCTCGACATCACCCAGGGTCAAAGCTACGGCCTACGTGTGGTGAGTGTGGGATTCGAGGTCTCGGAGGACGACGCCACGGAAGATGCCAACTGGGCCGTCGAACACGCGACGCAAGATGGCTACCGTCATGTTGCGTTCTTCGCCCCGATACTCCTGCCCTGTGCCCACTATGGAATCCTCGAGACACGAGATGAATGCGCTCATCCTGTCGTTGTAGTCCTGAAAAGTCACCTCGCCGGCGTCCAACGATCGGCGAAACACTTCGACTTGCGCCTCGTTAGCCTCGGGGTAGTGGGATAGCCCTTGTTCAGCAAGCGCGCGCCACCCCTAAGCACGTGGTCCGACGGGGCCACCACGCTAGGTGAAGCGCAGGCGCTTGTGACCAGGCACACCGCGAAAGCTACGACGTGGGGAATCGCGAAGTCCGCTTTCTGGTTGCTTCTGACCATCATGACTCCGATGGGCGCGGAGCTCTTGGTCCTAGCCATGGCACCCCCGGCATCCATCGGACCGCGTCGCCGCCGGAGTGCCCTGCCGAACGTCGTGTCCGATCGCGTGCGTACGGACGGTCCAACCGTCCGATGCTCGATTGAGAGGTGCCACTCAGTAAGTATGGATGCCTGCGTTCGACATGCAGTCGGGAGGGATGGGTGTCCCGTTGAGCATGTCTTCTTCCCAGACGGCTATGGGTTGGCGCACGATGAGAAGGACCTCGTCGGTCGTGGCGTCGTCCTTAATGCCTTCGCCCTGCTGTTGAAGGCACGCGATGATCTCGGGGAGCTTCTGCTCAAACCGTGCCTGTCGCGCGGCCTCAGCTCGAGGCTGCGCCTGGTAGGCCATTTCCACAAAGAAGGAGTGGCGCTGGATGCAATCGTCTGCCAGGCGACGCTTCTCCTCCGAGTCGTCACGGTACATATAGGTCGGGGCGGTAAAGTCATCCTCAGAGCCTCGTTGCTGTATTGAGTGATAGACACCTGCCTCGTCAAAGCACTCAAACGTGGAATTGATCGCCTCCATGGTCAAACTCAGAGGTACGTACCCCTCCGTACGCGCTTTGCGAAGTAAATCGATTTGTGATTGTTCCGCCCCTGTCTGAGTTGCGTCTTGAATCACCGAGTCCACGAACGACTCAAATGCAGCGTCCGTCACTGATTGCGGCGTTGCTGAGCAGGAACTCACAAGGAGCGCCGACAGAAACACTACTGGTACCACATGGGGTCTAGTCCTCCGCCGGCCGAACCTCAGGTCAGGAGAAGCTGATCGACCGAGGTTCGGACGGCGCAGACGTTGCACTAGGCATCCATCCTGTGATAACCGCTTGTCACAGTCGAAAATGGTCCAACCTCGACTCTAGTATTGAGCGTGGGGGAGTAATTGAAACTCCAAGAACTGTAATACCCCGTTCCGCCGCTGACGACATAGGCGCGAACTCCGATGTAGTTGCACCCTGAGGATGTAGATGACTGCGTGTATGCGTAGGACGAGGTACTCCAAGCCGCTCCGATACACACTCCATCAGCAATATTCTTTACGCCTGCATTGGCTACCGTGGTGTGATCAGTGTATGCAAAGGCGGCAACTGCTGACCCTGCGACGAGCGCTATCGTAAGGGCCGATGTCACGCCCGCTTTCTCACACTATTCGAATTGAACATAAGTGCACCTCCTCGTGCATGGGGGTGCCGGTTTGACCCCTCGTCCGCGACTCTAGACCTGATCGCTGGGGGGGGGGTAAGCCCTCAGATGTGGGGCAATTACGGCCGCGCACCGCAAGCAGGTGCCCGCTCGGTAGGCTTGGCGCATGCGCATTGTGGTGACCGTAAAGTTCACGCCCGACCTCCAATCCAACCGCACATTCACCGACGGAGCCGTCACGCGTACCGCAGACGACGGCTCCATGAACGAGCTGGACGAGAACGCCGTTGAGGCCGCACTCCAGCTGGTCGAGGCCGCTGGCGAGGGCGAGGTCTACGCACTTACCGTAGGTGGCGCCGACGCCGTGGCGGCCGTGCGCAAAGCACTTCAATTGGGTGTGCAGCATGCGATCCACGTGACGGACGATGCCGTGGCCGGCTCCGACGTCTTCGGCACCGCCAAGGTTCTGGCCGCCGCAATTCGCAAGGTGCACGAGGACGCTCCTCTTGACCTGGTGATCACGGGCATGGCCGCTCTCGATGGGCTCACCTCGATGCTGCCCACCGCGCTCGCGGCAGAACTTGAGTGGTCTCAACTCACCCTGGCATCGGCGCTGAATGTGGATACCGCCGCAGGGACCGCGACCATCGAACGCCACTTGCCCGATGCCCACGAGACCGTGACCGCGCCGTTGCCCGCCGTGGTGTCTGTGACCGACGAGGCGAACAAGCCGCGCTATCCCAACTTCAAGCTCATCATGGCCGCGCGTTCCGCGCCCGTGACGGTGTGGAGCCTGGGTGACATTGGGGTGGACCCGGTGCAAGTGGGCTCGCTCGCGGCGCGTACGTCGGTGCTGGAGGCAGTGCCGCGCCCGCCGCGCGAGAACCGGGTGATCGTGACGGACACGGGGGAGGGTGGCAAGGCTTTGGCCGCGTTCCTAGTGGAGAGGGGGCTCGCATGAGCGACACGCTTGGTGTGGTGGCGGTTCTCGCCGAGCAGCGCGATGGTGCACTCGCGGGGCCCACTCTCGAGGCTTTGACCTTGGCCCGCGCGCTAGGTACGCCCGTGGTGGTGTGGCTGGGTGCTGATCCGTCCGCTGATGACGTGGCCCGGTTGGGTGAATATGGCGCCACCGAGGTGCGCGTTGTCTCCGTGGGTGAGGCTGGGCGTCTGCCTGCGGTTGCCGCGGCGGCCGTGGTGGGTGCGGCTGCTGATGCCGACGCTCTGGTGGCGATCTCCACGTTTGTGAACAAGGAGATCGTGACGCGGTATGCGCTGACCACCGGTGCCGGCGTGGTGGTTGACGCCGCTGGCGCCGAGGTAGTGGACGGCCGCGTGGAGTCTTGGCAGACGGTGTTTGCAGCCACCTGGAACGTGCGCACGCGCATTCATGCCGACAAGGCAGTGGTGGGCATCCGACCCAACACCACGCAGGCGGTGCCGGCCCAGTCACCAGGCGAGGCGAGCGTCGTGCCTGTGTCTGTGGACTTTCCCGAGGCGCGCGAGACTGTGGTCTCGGTGAAGCCGGTGGCGGCACCCGAGGGTGTGCCGTTGGCGGAGGCTCCCGTGGTGGTTGCCGGCGGCCGTGGCACTGGCGGCGACTACGCGTTGGTACGGGAGTTGGCTGAGTTGCTGGGCGGCGCTGTGGGAGCCTCGCGCGACGCGACCGACGAGGGTTGGATCTCGCACGAGCACATGGTGGGCCAGACCGGCACCACTGTGACGCCCAAGCTGTATGTGGCGTGCGGAATCTCCGGGGCGGTGCACCACCGTGGTGGAATGCAGGCGTCGGGCGTGATTGTGGCGGTCAACATGGACCCCGATGCGCCGATCTTTGAGATCGCGGACTTTGGCGTAGTGGGCTCGCTGTTCGATGTGTTGCCGCAGGCGATTGCGGAGATCAAGGCGGCGCGCGCATAGGGTTGGCGCGCCTTCTCGCGTGGCAGTGCGCCTCGTTGCGCGTGGGCAGCCCGCGCACTCCGCTTGCCCTGCGCAGCCCGCGCAGCCTGCGCACCCTGCTCGCACACCTCGCCCCGCGCGCCCCGCGCACCGCGCACCCTGCTCGCACACCGCGCCCCGCGCGCCCCGCGCACCGCGCTCGTCGTGCCCTGCTCGCACACCTCGCCCCGCGCACCGCGCTCGTCGTGCCCAGGCTGGAATCCGCGCCGTTTTCCCACATTTGATGACTGATGGTGCCATTTGTCACACCCTCCTGCTTGACTTGACGCATGTCCATTTCCGTGGGAGCGCTGCGCGAAAGCGTCGATGCCCTGACCCCGCTAGACGGCGTGGACCCCGCGCGCCTCAGCGGCGAAGAGGCCACGGCGTGGGTCGCCCGCGTGGCTCGCTTGCGGCATGCTGCGGACGCCGTCCTCGCGGAGTTGGCGCAACGCATTGACCATCTCTCGGAGCGGGAGACCGGGCGGTTCGCGCGTACTAAGGGCTTCGCGGGATCCGGAGCGCTTGTCGCAGAGGTGGCCCAGGTTTCCCAGGCCGATGCCAGCAAGCTCATCAGCATCGGTCACGCGATGCCCGGGCCGGGTGGGGCGGGGTTCCCGCACGTCGCGGCGGCGGTGCGGGCAGGCGATTTGGGGCTCGACAAGGCGACCGTGATTCGCAAGACCCTGTCCGACTTGGCCGACGTTCCCGCCGGCTTGGAGCGGACGCTCGTGGCGAGGGCATTGCGGTTGCCTTTCGCAGCGGTACGGCGCATGTGCTTTCAAGAATTCGCGCGGCTCGACCAGGCCGCGCTAGAGGAGCGGGAGCGTCGGCAACGCGCGGCGCGCTACGTGCGATGGTTCGACGAACCGGACGGCATGCTGGGCCTACATGCGCGGCTCGATGCGGTGACGGCCGCGCCTCTTCGCGCGTGGTTGGACGCCGAGGTGAGGCGCGGGTTGAACGACCAACGCGGCGAGTCTCTTGAGGAACAGCGCGATGCGGGGCAGATAGGCGCCGATGCCCTGGGTGCTTTGGCGCGGCACGTCTTAGGTTGTGAAGGAGAAGCCTCGGGCGTGAAGACCACACTGGTAGTTCATGTCACCAAGGAAGAACTCGAGTCCGGCGTGGGCACTGCCCGGTGCGATGGAATCGAGCAACCTGTGAGCATCTCCACCTTGCGTGCGCTCGCGGTGGATGCGGCCGTGTTGCCGGTGGTGATGGGTGGCGAGTCCTTGCCGCTCGATCTAGGGCGTGCGCGGCGGCTCTTTTCCCCAGCTCAACGGCAAGCCATAGCGGCGCGGGACGGCGGATGCGCTAAGTGTGGAGCGCCAGTAGCCCGATGCGACGTCCACCACATCCGGTGGTGGTCTCGCGGGGGTGGAACAGACATAGATAACGGCGTGCTGTTGTGCGTGGGGTGCCACCACCGAGTGCACGACTACGGGTGGGAGATCGTGGTCGAACGAGGGCAAGTGTGGTTCGTGCCTCCTGCGTCGATTGACCCCGGGCGCCGACGACAACCCGGGAGCTCCGCACGCCTCGTGGCCGCCTGAGTGGCGCGGGGCGCGCGAAGCATGGGCCGCGGCGCACGGGACGACTGCGCGCGGGAAGACTGCGCGCGCGAAGACTGCGCGCGGGAAGACTGCGCGCGCGAAGACTGCGCGCACGAGCGCCGGTAATGTCGAGCCGTGACGGCAAAGCAAATCCACTACCTCGATCACGCAGCCACTACGCCCATGAGGCCAGTGGCGCGGGAGGCGTGGCTCGCCGCGCACGAGGAGGTGGGCAATCCCTCGTCACTACACTTCGCCGGCAGGCGCGCCCGCTCGGTAGTGGAGGACGCACGAGAGCAGCTTGCGGGCCTCCTGGGCGCGCACCCCACCGAGGTGGTGTTCACCTCGGGCGCTACTGAGGCCAACAACCTCGCCACCAAAGGATTGTTCTGGCAACGCCGAGCCCAGAACCCCGAGTGCGTGCGCATCGTCACCTCCGCCGTGGAACACCACGCGGCCCTGGACCCCGCCCGCTGGCTCGTCACCGCGCAGCAAGCGGGCCTCGTGGAACTGCCTGTGGGGCCGGATGCTCGAGTACTGACCGAGGCGCTGGAGGCCGCGCTCGCGCCCACGAGTTCCGGCGACGGTGAGCGCGAGAATGCCAGCCATGGCGAGGTGGCGCTCGCCTCCTTGCAGTGGGTCAACAACGAAACTGGCACCATCCAGCCCGTCGCCCAAGCCGTGGAATGGGCCGCAGCCGCCGGGATACCAGTTCACTCCGATGCCGCCCAGGCAGCCGCCCATCATCCCGTGGACTTCGCCGCCAGCGGGTTGGCCACCATGGCAGTCAGTGCGCACAAGGTGGGCGGGCCCGTGGGCGTGGGTGCGCTCGTGGTGCGACGCGATGTCAGCCTCACTCCCGTGGCGCACGGTGGAGGGCAACAACGGGCGCGCAGCGGCACTCTCGATGCAGCAGGCGCGGCGGCCTTTGCCGCCGCTCTCGCCGAGGCCGTGGCCCAACGGGAAGCGGAGACGGCCAGGCTCCGCGAGCTTCGCGCGCACTTGATTGACGGCGTGCTGGCCGCAGTGCCAGAGTCGCGCATCTCGGGTCCTACTACCCCCGACCAAGTAGCCCCCCACATCACCCACATCTGGTTCCCCAAGGCGAGTGCGGAAGCGATGCTCTTTGGCCTCGATCAGCAAGGCATTCAGGTTTCCACGGGATCGGCGTGCACGGCGGGCGTAGTGGACGCGAGTCACGTGATGCTTGCCATGGGCCACCACAGCACGGAGGCGGCTCAAGCGCTCAGGGTCAGCATGGGCCACACCACCACCATCGCCGACGTCGACGCACTTCTGTCCGCACTCCCCGAAGTAGTGGCTCGCGCGCGCTGAGTGCGCTAGCCGCACGCTCGCACCGCGCGCCACGCCCTCGAGCCCTAGGCCCAGCCCATGCGAGTCTTCTTGGCTGGCCCTGGCAAAGCACATCGCGGACTTTGAGCCCGAGGCCGTCATTCACCAAGTCACCGACCTCCCCGCCAAGCAGGCGCTCCTCCCCATCAAGTTGCTGTCCATCAACAAGGCTCGCCGTCTTGGTACTGACATCCTCATCGCCGCCGCCACGCAGTCAGGCGCTGACACCTTTGTGGCGCAGTCCATCGCGTTCGATGTGCCCGGCATCGTCCGTGGAGCTATCAACCACCTGGAAGCCAACACGCTTGCCTACCCCGGCATCGTGCTGAGGTATGGACTGTTCTATGGGCCAGGGGCCTGGACGCCAGAGCGCCTGGACGTGCCCAAAGCAATCACTGTTCAAGAGGCAGCCGCGCGCACGGTGGCACTGCTGACCGCCGCGCCCGGCACCTATACGGTCGTGGACGAGCACAGCGCGGCAGGCCACGTACCCTAGACGGGTGAAAGTTCTCGCAGCGCTCTCGGGTGGGGTCGACTCCGCCGTCGCTGCCGCGCGCGCATTGGACGCCGGTCACGACGTAGTGGGCGTGCACATGGCGCTCAGCCGCAACCGGGACGAGTTCCGCACCGGCTCGCGTGGTTGTTGCTCCATCGAGGACTCGAACGACGCCCGCCGCGCCGCCGACAAACTGGGCATCCCGTATTACGTGTGGGATCTGAGCGACGAGTTTCACGACACCGTGGTCAAAGACTTTCTGACCGAATACCAGGCAGGACGCACCCCCAACCCATGTGTGCGTTGCAATGAGCACATCAAGTTCGACACCCTCCTTGAGCGCGCCGATGCCTTAGGCTTCGATGCCGTAGCCACGGGCCACTACGCGCGCATCGACATCAGGGACGACGGCATCCGTGAACTACACCGCGCCACCGATCGTGCCAAGGATCAGTCTTATGTGCTCGCCGTGATGGGGCCGGAGAAGCTCGCCAAGGCGATGTTCCCGCTCGGCACCGCCCGCTCCAAGTCAGAGGTGCGTGCGGAGGCAGCAGCCCGCGGCCTCGGTGTGAGCAACAAGCCTGATTCTTACGACATCTGTTTTGTGGCGGACGGTGACACCAAGGGGTTCTTGGAGCGCGCGCTGGGCGAACAGCCCGGCGAGATCGTGGATCACAACGGAGCGGTGGTGGGCCAGCACAACGGTGCGTATGCGTACACGGTGGGTCAGCGCAAAGGCCTTGGCTTGGGCAGGCCCGCACCTGATGGCGCGCCCCGCTATGTCACCGGTGTGGACACGGTCCGCAACGTCGTCACGGTGGGGCCCGAGACGCTACTCACTGTGCGGGAGCTGCGTGGTGAAGACACCGTCTGGCTCGCGCCGGATGTTCCTGCCATGGACGCCGCCAACCCTGTCCGATGCGAGGCGCAAGTACGCGCGCACGGCGAAACTGTTCCCGCCTGGGTGGTGCGCGACGGCGCCCACGTCACGGTGAGTCTCGAAGAGCCGATGCGGGGTGTAGCCGCAGGGCAGAGCCTCGTGCTGTACGACGGTACGCGGGTCCTGGGTCAGGCGACCATCACTCGCTGAGCGGCACCACCAAGCCGTAGCGTCCAGCCTCGCACTGAGTGGGGCGGGGTGAACCGCGCTCCGCCTCGCCGCCAAGGCTGATGGTGAGCGTGTCTCCCGTGCGGTACATGTGGCCCCCGTAAATGAGTGCCTCTGCCACCTCGTCCCAGGCCACGTCGTCGGCCGGGAATTGAGGGCCAAAGCGGTCGGTGGCTTCCACGAGCATGAGGCAACCGTCGATGATCTCAAGCGTGCCGGTGTAGTCAGTGCTGGAGTCGGGCTGGGCCGCGGCAGGTTGGTAGACGGCCACAGGTCCCTCCATGGCACTGGGTGTGGGGCCGGCGCACGCAGGCAAGGAGAGCGCCAGTGCAGCAACAAGGGAGGCCGTGACGATGCGCGACATGCGTCGATGATGCCACCACTGAGCGCGGGGAGGGCTTTGTCGACAGTGCTACTGCGCCAGAACGCGCCCTAGGTCGCCTCTCCAACCCAGGCGTAGTCTGGCCCCATGCATAAGCCGATGCCGGGGACCAGGTGGAGGCCCAATGTCGCTTCGCGTGCGCTCGGTGCGGTGGGCTTGGCTCTGGTCTGCGGCATGCTCGTGGCTGGATGCGCGCGTGACGCTAGCCCCACGCCCACGGTCACCGTGACCGCCACGGCGACGGTCACGGCAGGACCCATCGAGGTCATCGAGGACGCGGTGGGGGACCTCAACACGCTTATTGAGTTTGAGATGCCGGACTTCACCGGCTGGAACTTGCAGGAGGCTCAAGACCACCTCCAGAGCATCGGCTCATTTCTGCTGAACCAAGAAGACGCCACCGAGCAAGGGCGTAGGCAGATCAACGATTCCAACTGGACCGTCTGCTCCCAAGAGCCCGTTCCGGGCACCGTCCACTCCAAGCTCGCGGTGGTCACGTTGTACTCGGTGAAGAACGACGAAGTGTGCCCCTAGTCCCAGGAAGACGGCCCACGCTGGCTCTAGGGTGTGGGAATGGCCGAGCCTGAGGTCTATGTCCTGCGCAATGCGCGACTCGCACCCTTGGGCGTTGGACGCAACGACGCGACCAACGCTCAACCTCATGCTGGGCAGAGCGGTGCTGGGCAGAGCGGTGCTGGGCAGGGGGATGCTGGGCAGGGGGATGCTGGGCAGGGGGGTGCTGGGCGTAGCGGCGGCGCGCAGGGTAGCGCGGCTCAAGGCGGTTCCGATGAGCTCACCGACGTCGCCATTGCCCACGGCCGCATCGTGGCCATTAGGCCTCAAGTGGAAGCACCCGACCAAGCCGCCTCGATAGACCTCGAGGGCCGCTGGCTACTGCCAGGCCTCGTCGACCATCACGTGCACTTTGCGTTGTGGGCGCGCCAGCGTGCGCGGCTGGACGTCTCTTCGGCGCGCTCCGTGGAGGAGGTGGCCACGCTCATCTCCGATGCCGTTCGCGACCGCCCGCCCACAGGCACCGTGGTGGCTCGCGGCTTCCAAGACGCCCTATGGCCACAGCCACCCACCGCGGAAGTACTGGACAAGGCAGTTGCGGCTGGCGGCGCCAAAGGCGCGCCCGTGGTGGTCATCTCCCACGACCTCCACACCGTATGGCTCAACGGTGCGGCGGCTACTAAGTACGGCGCCCCGCACGCCGGCATCTTGCGTGAAGCGCCCGCCTTCCTCATTGAGCAAGTCATCGACGCGGAAGACGCCCCCCACACGGGTGGCTTGATCGCGGATGCGGTAAGCGCGGCATCGGCGAGAGGCGTGACCGAAATAGTGGACCTCCAGATGGAGGACAACCTCGCCGCTTGGCGCCACCGCATTGCGTGCGGCATGAGCGCGTTGAGAGTACGCGCGGGGTTCTACGCGGAGCAATTGCCTGCGGCGTTGGCGCGAGCGGACCGCACCGGCGACGTGGTCCCTGGGACTCGCGGACTGCTCACCGTGGGGCCGCTCAAGGTGTTCGCGGACGGCTCGCTCAACACTCGCACCGCGCTGTGTTCGCGCGCCTACGCGGACGCGGCGGCTGCGGCAACAGGCGGCTACGGCTTTGCCGCCCACGACCCTGAAGGCTTGCGCACCCTCCTTGCCAGAGCCCACAAGGCAGGGCTGGAGGTAGCGCTCCATGCGATTGGTGATCTCGCCGTGACACGGGCGCTGGATGCCTTCCAGGAGACGGGAGCCCGCGGCAGCATCGAGCACGCGCAACTGGTCACCGCTGAGGACGTACCGCGCTTTGCCGCACTGGGCATCACCGCCTCCGTCCAGCCGCAACACGCGCTTGACGACCGGGAGGTGGCCGATGCCATGTGGGCAGACCGTGCGAATGACGCCTTCCCGTACGGGGCGCTGGTGCGCGCGGGAGCCAAGGTAGTGCTGGGTTCGGATGCGCCCGTCGCAGACCTCGACCCCTGGGTGGCCATTGCAGCCGCCGTGGGGCGCACCGACGATGACCGTGAACCGTGGCAACTGGAGAACGGCTTGACAGCGGCTCAGGCGCTCGCGGCTTCGTATGCCTTCCCGGCAGTGGAGGAGGGGCGCCACGGAGATCTCGTGGCGGTCGAGGATGACCCGCGCGTGGCATCGGCCGATGTGTTGAGGGCTATGCCCGTGGCGCTCACCATGTGCGCCGGGCGGGTGACCCACCACTCGCTCTAGGAGCGGCGCGGGCGCTAGTGCGAGCGCCGTTACTGGGAAGCAGCGCCGTCGTACTCGGGTGCGAGCGCAGGCCGGGGCCGCGTGATGTGCCCCAGCAAGGCCACCGTTACGGTGATCAACGCGGACAGTGCCATGCCCCAACCCAGGTGAAGGTGAAGCAAGAGCCCGCCCGTCGCTGCGCCTGCCGCGATGAGTGCAATGGCACCCACCCGCCTGCGCCACGGCTGACCGGAACCGCGTCCCAGCACCGAGTCCGCCGCCAAGCCCGTGATGGTGGACGTCACCACCACGGTGGTCACGTCCTTGACAGCAAAATGGCGCGCGGTGGCAGCTTGGCCTCCCATCGCCAGACCCAACGCGGCGGTGAGCGAATAGGCCACCACGCCTTCAGGGTCGCCCAACGCCAACGCCGTCGCGGCAGCGGCGGTCAAGACGGTGCCCACGGCCCCAAAGAGTCCGGTGTGGCGTCGTGTCCAGCCTGCCGTGGCGCCCCGCAAGGTGCGGCCGGCCCCGGCGGCCCCCGCCATGAACGCGGCCAAGGCAATGAGCGGGCCCAGGACTGGCAACTCATCGGCGCCCGCGAGACCCATGCTGAGGATCACCACGTTGCCCGTCATGTTGCCCGTGAAGACGCGGTCCAAGCCCAAGTAGCCCACGGCGTCGATCACGCCGGTGGAGAACGTCAGGGCGAGCATGAGCCCCAAGTACGCGGTGCCAGGGTTGGCGCGCATCCTCGCGATCATGAGTCTCCTTGGGGGAAGGGCGAAGTGGGCACGGGAAGTGCACCCCACGGCACCACCACGTTAGCCCCGCACAGCACTACGCCGATGCGTGCGCCCGGCTTGGGTTGCCACCGCTTGGTGAGTAGCGCGGCCATGGGTGCTGCCACGCCGGGCTCCACCACCACGCGCAACAGGCGCCACAAGCGCAACTGAGCGGCAAGGACGTCCTCGTCGGTCACCACTACGGAGTGAACGTTTCCGGCGCGCATGGCTGCCCATGGCACCGCGCCAATGGTCGCGCCCAAGTGGTCTGCTGCCACTCCTGAGATGGGTACGGCCACCGGTTCGCCGGCTTCCAACGCGGCCGCGTACGACGCCGTTCCCACTGTCTCGCACCCCACCACGGGGATGCGGTCGGCACACCACACGGCGGATCCTCCCGCGAGGCCGCCACCGCCCACGGCCACGAGCATCGCGTCCAGTCCACCCTCGTCACGGGTCTGGAGGTCAAACTCTCGCGCCACAGTGCCTGCGCCAGCCATCACCACGGGATCGTCAAAGGCGGCGATGGACGTGGCCTCATGTTCTGCCAAGTACGCGCGCGACGCTTCCAAGGCCTCGGGGTAAGTGGTGCCCACTGAGTGCACATGCGCGTGCAAGTCCACGAGGCGCTCCACCTTTGCAGGGTTGGCGGTGGTGGGCACAAAGATGTGAGCGTCGTGGTGAAAGCGCTGGGCCGCGTATGCCACGGCCGCGCCATGGTTTCCTCCCGATGCCGCCACGATTCCCGTGGGAGCTATGGGCTGGGTAGCCACGTAGTTCACCGCGCCACGAGCCTTGAAGGCACCTGTGACCTGGAGGTACTCGAGCTTGAAGACGAGAGTGGCATCGAGGCCGAGAGTCTCTCCGGGGATCTCGATGATCGGGGTGCGGCGCGTGTGAGGCGCTATGGCCTGGGCCGCGGCGTCAATGTCGGCAGGAGTGGGCGCGGGCTCGGAAGCGCTAGTCACGTCTCTAGTGTGAAGCATGACGTCCGGGACCCACACGTCGCACCTTCGTGATTGCATAGGGGAGTGACTGATCCACGCGCACGCCACCAGCAGTTGGTCCAAGAGATTGAGGCGCATCGGGCGGCGTACTACGGCGACGATGCCCCCACCATTTCCGATGCCGAGTACGACGCTCTTGAACGGGAACTGCGTGAACTTGAGGCCGAGTACCCCGAGTTGGTGACGCCTGACAGCCCCACGCAGACGGTGGGCGGCGCGGTCTCGCTGGGTTTCGCGTCTGTCAAGCACCGCCAACGCATGATGAGCCTCGATAACGCCTTCAGCGTGGATGACATCACCGCGTGGCTGGAGCGTGTGGAACGCGAGGCAGGGCCTCAAGACGTGGTGTGTGAGCCCAAGATCGACGGCCTGTCCATCTCGCTTACGTACGAGAGCGGCGCGCTCGTCAGAGGAGTGACTCGCGGTGACGGCACCACCGGCGAGGACGTCACCGCCAATGTGCGCACCATCAAGAACGTGCCGCATCAGCTTGCTGGCAAGGCGGCGCCAGCGCTCGTGGAGATCCGCGGTGAGGTGTACTTGCCGGTCGCAGCGTTTGAAGAACTCAACGCCGCGTTGGTGGAAGAGGGCAAGGCGCCGTACGCGAATCCGCGCAACACCGCAGCCGGCTCTCTCAGGCAGAAGGATCCCACGGTCACGGCGTCCCGACCGTTGGCGGTCACGACGTATGCACTGGGCGCCTTGGAGTGGGGGGACACCAAGCCCGACCCCCGTGTGCAGTCCCAACACAAGACGTACAGTTTGCTTGCCGAGTGGGGAATGCCTGTTAGCGCTGAAGCAAAAGTGGTCCGGGGCGTCGGGGCGGTAGAGAAGTATCTCAATCAATTAGAGGAGCGCAGGCACGCCCTGATCCATGAGATTGACGGCGTGGTGCTCAAGGTGGACGATCGCGCCGTCCAAGAGGAGTTGGGTTCCACGAGCCGTGCTCCGCGCTGGGCCATTGCGTACAAGTTCGCGCCGGAGGAAGTCCACACCGTGCTGGAGGACATCCGTGTGGACGTGGGCCGCACCGGGCGCGTGACGCCATATGGCGTGATGACTCCCGTGACGGTCGCTGGCTCCACCGTCACCTTCGCCACCTTGCACAATGCGCACGAGGTCAAGCGCAAAGGCGTCCTCATTGGCGACACCGTGGTGCTGCGCAAAGCGGGAGATGTCATCCCCGAGATCGTGGGCCCAGTGGTTTCCGCGCGCACGGGCAAAGAGACCGAATGGACGATGCCCACCACGTGCCCGTCATGCGGCACCACCTTGGCGGAGCAGAAAGAAGGCGATAAAGATCTGCGTTGCCCCAACGCGGAGTTCTGCCCTGCGCAAATCACCGACCGCATTACGTTCATTGGCTCGCGCGGTGCAATGGATATTGAGGTGCTGGGGGAGAAGGCTGCAGTGGCCCTCGTGGAATCCGGGGTGTTGCGCAATGAGGCAGGGCTCTTTGACTTGACCGATGCGGATTTGCGCAAGGTTCCGCTGTTCGTGCTGGAGTCCGCCTCCAAGAAGGACGGAGTGGCGCGAGCGGCGGGCGATGTGAGCACCAATGGCCTGCGCTTGCTGGCCAATATTGCGGCCGCGCGGGAGCAAGCCTTGTGGCGCGTCATTGTGTCGCTCAGCATCCGTCACGTGGGCCCCACGGCGTCGCGGGCCCTCGCCACGGCGTTTGGTTCCATGGACGCGATTCGCAACGCTTCGGCAGCAGAGCTCGCTGTGGTGGAAGGCGTGGGCGCCGTCATCGCGGAGTCGGTGCAGGAGTGGTTCACCGTGCCGTGGCACGTGGAGATCGTGGACCGTTGGGCCGCCGCGGGGGTGCGGATGGAGGACGAACGAGACGACTCCATCCCGCAAACCTTGGCTGGACTGAGCATCGTTGCGACGGGCTCGCTCGAAAACTTCACGCGGGACGGCATCACCGAAGCGATCATCGCGCACGGAGGAAAAGCGGCGTCGTCAGTGTCCAAGAACACCGATTACGTGGTGGTCGGTGCCAACGCCGGATCCAAGGCAAGCAAGGCGGAAGAACTGGGCATCCCTATCCTGGATGAAGCCGGATTTGAGGCGCTCTTGCGCGGCGAGAAGCCCAGTTAAGGCAGGATGGGTGAACGAGTGCAGGCTGCGGATCACTACAGAAGCGAGGCGAAGCGATGACCGAATCCATCCGGGTTGTTGATCCCTCCGAGTCAGGCCGCCTTGCCGAAGTAGGTGAGATCACGGCGCTCGCGTATCTC
Source organism: Actinomycetales bacterium (assembly GCA_044507265.1). GTDB lineage: Bacteria > Actinomycetota > Actinomycetes > Actinomycetales > Demequinaceae > Demequina. The sequence continues at coordinate 125,484 of JBIQJT010000005.1, forward strand.
GCCGACGGACTCATCGACGCCGCCCACCCGTACGCCAAGACCTTGAGAGACGCGCACGCGCGTGCCGCGGATGCCACGCTGCTGGCCATGTTTGACGGGGAGGCCGGTGACGGGTCCATCGTGGGCACGTTGACGGTGGTGCCCTCTGGTTCGAGGTTTGTGGAGCTCGCTTCGGAAGGCGAGTACGAGCTGCGCATGCTTGCCGTCTCACCCATTGAGCGCGGCCGCGGCATTGGCGCCAAGCTCACTCAGCGAGGCATGGAGATGGCGGTGGAGGCTGGCGCACGACGCGTGGTGTTGTCCACGATGGAGAACATGCACGCGGCGCACAGGCTCTACGAGAGGCTTGGCTTCACCCGCCGCGAGGACCTGGACTGGGTAGTGGCGGACAACGCCGACGGCACCATCACCAAAGTGACCGTGGAGCAGTTCTTGGCTGACCCGGCTTCCGCCGTGCGCGGAGTGAAGCTCATCGGCTACTCCTGGGAGCCGTAGCCTCCAGGGCCACTAGACTCAAGCCCATGTCAGCGCTTGAAAAATCCGATGTCGCGCGCCTTGCGGCGCTCGCCCGCATCGACATGACCGACGATGATCTGGCCCGCTTGTCCGGACAGATTTCGGCCATCGTCGATGCCGTGGCCACCATCTCTGAGGCTGTGGGCGACGACGTCCCCGCCACGTCACACCCCGTGCCCATGTCCAACGTGTTCCGTGAAGACGTGGTGCAACCATCGCTGACCCCCGAGGAGGCACTCGCAGCGGCCCCCGAGGCTTACGAAGGACGCTTCCGCGTGCCGCAGATCCTGGGAGAAGAAGCATGAGCGCCCACATTGCAGGCGTTGATGCCACTCGCGCCACTGCGGCCCAGATGGCCGATGCCCTCGCCGCTGGCGAGATCACCTCGGTGGCCCTCACTCAGGCCCACCTTGACCGCATTGCTGCCGTAGACGGCAAGGACACCCCCAGCGCCGTACACGCATTCCTGTATGTCAACGTCGAGCAGGCGCTGGAGACCGCCGCCGCCGTGGACGCCGACCGCGCGGCAGGCAAGGAACTGCCCGCGCTTGCTGGTGTTCCCATTGGCATCAAGGACGTGCTCGTCACTCAAGGCATGCCCACCACGGCGGGTTCGCGCATCCTGGAAGGCTGGATGCCGCCCTACGATGCCACCGTCACCCGCAAGGTACGCGAGGCGCGCATGCCCATTCTTGGCAAGACCAACATGGACGAGTTCGCCATGGGCTCTTCCACGGAGCACTCGGGCTACGGCCCCACCCACAACCCGTGGGCGCTTGACCGCATCCCCGGTGGTTCCGGTGGTGGCTCTGCCGCCGCGCTGGCCGCCTTTGAAGCGCCGCTGACCATCGGCTCTGACACCGGTGGCTCCATCCGCCAGCCCGCCGCTGTAACGGCCACCGTGGGTGTCAAGCCCACCTATGGAGGCGTGTCCCGCTACGGCGCTATTGCCTTGGCATCGTCCTTGGACCAGTTGGGGCCCTGCGGCCGCACGGTGCTGGACACGGCGCTGCTCCACGAGGTCATGGCGGGTCACGACTCGCGCGACTCCACGAGCCTCAACGAGCCCGTCCCGGCAGCCGTGGCCGCCGCCAAGGAGGGCGCATCCGGCGACCTCAAAGGAGTGCGCCTAGGCGTCATCAAGGAGTTGGGTGGCGAGGGTTACCAAGACGGAGTGCGCCAGCGCTTTGAAGAGGCGCTCGAGGCCGCTCGTGGTGCGGGTGCGGAGATCGTGGAAGTGAGTTGCCCCTCGTTTGAGTACGCACTCGCCGCCTATTACTTGATCTTGCCCGCCGAGGCCTCAAGCAACCTCGCCAAATTTGACGGAGTGCGTTTTGGCTTGCGTGTGGAACGCGAGACCATCGAGCGCACCATGGCCGCGACCCGCGCCCAGGGATTTGGTGATGAGGTCAAGCGCCGCATCATCCTGGGCACCTATGCGCTCAGCGCCGGCTACTACGACGCGTATTACGGTTCAGCGCAGAAGGTGCGCACGCTCATCCAGCGGGACTTTGCCGCCGCCTTCAGCAAGGCCGATGTTCTCGTGAGCCCCACGGCTCCCACCACTCCGTTCAAGTTGGGCGAGCGGCTTGATGACCCGTTGGCGATGTACCTCAATGACGTCGCCACCATCCCCGCCAACCTCGCAGGCATCCCTGGAATGTCGCTTCCCGCGGGATTGGCCCCTGAGGACGGACTGCCCGTGGGCTTCCAACTCTTGGCTCCCACTCATGAAGACGTGCGCTTGTACCGCGTGGGGGCAGCCATTGAGTCGCTCCTGACGAGCGCTTGGGGAGGCCCCTTGACCTCGCAGGCTCCCGAGTTGGAGGTGGCCAAGTGACCATCACGTACGCCGACGCTATGCGCGACTTTGACCCGGTCTTTGGCATCGAGGTTCACGTGGAGCTCAACACCGCCACCAAGATGTTCTGCGGCTGCACCAATGTCTTTGGCGGCGAGCCCAACACTCAAGTGTGCCCTGTATGCCTTGGTCTACCAGGCTCGATGCCTGTGACCAATGGCAAGGCAGTGGAATCCGCGATTCGATTGGGCCTGGCATTGGGTTGCCAGATCCGTGAGTCAAGCCGCTTTGCGCGCAAGAACTACTTCTACCCTGACCTCGCCAAGGATTACCAGATCAGCCAGTACGACGAGCCCACCTGCTTTGAGGGTTCGCTGGATGTGGTGCTCGATGACGGCACCGTGGTGGCCGTGGGCATTGAGCGTGCCCACATGGAGGAAGACGCTGGTAAGAACACCCACGTGGGTGGTTCTGGCGGAATCCAAGGCGCCGACTACTCCTTGGTGGACTACAACCGCGGCGGCGTGCCGTTGGTGGAGATCGTCACCAAGCCCATTGAGGGCATGGGAGAGCGCACCGCCGAGGTAGCTCGCGCCTACGTGGCCACTATCCGCGACATCGTGCGGGCCTTGGGAATCTCTGACGGCCGCATGGAACAGGGTCGCTTGCGCGCTGACGTGAACCTCTCGCTACGCCCCAAGGCCGCGCCGGGTGAGGACCAGTCCGCGGTGCCGTTTGGCAAGCGCTCCGAGACCAAGAACGTCAACTCGTTGCGTGCCGTGGAGCGTGCCATTCACTTTGAGGCGGCGCGTCAGGCCGAGTTGCTGCTAGCGGGCAAGCCTGTAATCCAGGAGACCCGCCACTGGCATGAGGACACGTCCTCCACCACGCCTGGCCGTTCCAAGGAAGAGGCGGAGGACTACCGCTACTTCCCTGAGCCTGACTTGCTCCCCGTGGAACCGTCCCGCGAGTGGGTGGAGGAACTGCGCGCCACCCTGCCTGAGCACCCCGCCAAGATGCGCGCTCGATTGCGCGAGGAGTGGGGATTCAGTGACCTCGAGATGCGCGACGCCGTAGCGGCCGATGCTCTGGACTTCATCGCGGATACGGTGGCGGCGGGTGCGGCTCCCCACGCCGCGCGCAAGTGGTGGATGGGTGAACTTGCCCGCTACGCCAACGAGCGGGAAGTGGGCCTTGGTGACTTGCCCGTGACGCCTGCCGACATTGCTGAGTTGCAGTCCCTCGTTGACGCGGGCACCATCAACGACAAGTTGGCCCGCCAAGCGCTCGAGGGCGTGCTTGCGGGCGAGGGTTCACCCGCGGCCGTGGTTGAGGCTCGCGGTCTCGTGGTGGTCTCCGACGACTCTGCCTTGGAGGCGGCTGTTGACGAGGCGCTAGCCTCTCAGCCCGATGTACTGGACAAGATCCGTGACGGCAAGTTCGCTGCGGCCGGGGCCATCGTGGGCGCGGTCATGAAGGCCACCAAGGGTCAGGCCGATGCCGCTCGAGTCCGGGAGATCATCCTGGCTCGCGCAGGGGTTTCGGAGTAGTCCCGGACGGCTAGCCAGCCAGCGTCACGCGGAGCATCGTCCACGACAGTGGCGGTAGCGGTGCTACGACCGCGCCGCCCTCAGCGGAGGCGGAACCATCCATCGGCGCCACCCGGTCAGGGTCCTGTGCGGTGTTCACCGCAAGCTTGTCGTCACCCGTGAGCACGGTGGCCTGCACGGACTTGATTTCGCCGAGCGGGCTCAGGTCCATACGCAGTTCGTGGGCAGCTTCAAGGTCACGGTTGACCGCAAAGATGGTGACCTCGCGGGCCTCATCCCACGTGGCAACGGCATTGATAGCAGGGACTTCGCCGTACTTGGCGGTGGCGACGGTGGGGGACTCGAGGCGCGTCTCCAATGCCACCGCTCCGGCGTGACGCGATGTGAGCGCAAAGGGGTGGAACGTTGACTGACGCCACGCGGCGCCGCCAGGCTCGGTCATGATGGGCCCAATGACGTTGACGAGCTGAGCGAGCGAAGCGGCCTTCACGCGGTCTGCGTGGCGCAACAAGGTGACGAGAAGGTCGCCCACCACCACGGCATCGGCCAGGGTGTAGACGTCTTCAAGCAATCGAGGCGCAATGGGCCAATCGTCGCCGGTGGGAGTGGGGTTGGTGGGCCGGTTAAGGTACCAGACGTTCCATTCGTCAAAGGAGATCATGATCTTCTTGGAGGAGTGCTTGGCGGCGCCCACGGCATCGGCCGTTGCCACCACTCCCTCGATGAACGCATCCATGTCCACACCGGAAGCCAAGAAGGACTGGAAGTCCCCGTCCGATTCCTCGTAGTAGGCGTGAGCAGAGATGAAGTCCACTTCGTCGTACGTGTGCTCCAGCACCACGCGCTCCCACTCGCCAAACGTGGGCATGCTGCGCGCGGAGGAGCCGCACGCCACTAGCTGCAAGTCCTTGTCAATGAGCCGCATCACTCGTGCCATGTCCAGGGCTGCGCGACCGTACTGGTCTGGAGTCATCTGGCCTACCTGCCACGGGCCGTCCATCTCGTTGCCCAAGCACCACATGCGCACGTGGTGAGGCTCCTCGGCACCATGCGCGCGCCGCAAGTCGCTCAGCGCGGTGCCACCAGCGATATTGCAGTACTCCACCAGGTCAGCAGCCTCGGCGGTGCCACGGGTGCCGATGTTCACCGCCATCATGGGCTCCACGGCAGCCTTCTTGGCCCACGCCATGAACTCGTTGGTGCCGAACTCGTTGGTCTCGGTGGAGTGCCACGCGAGGTCCAAGCGCACCGGGCGCTCCTCGCGCGGTCCCACTCCGTCTTCCCAACGGTAGGAAGACACAAAGTTGCCGCCGGGGTAGCGGATGGTGGTGACACCCAACTCGCGCACCAGCTCTAGCACGTCGCCACGGAAGCCCTCAGGCGTGGCAGTGGGATGGCCAGGCTCGTAGATGCCGGTGTACACGCATCGTCCCAAGTGCTCCACAAAGGAACCAAAGAGCCGCCGGTCAATAGCGCCGATGCGGAAGGCCGGGTGGACTGTGACAGTTGCGGTGCTCACGGTGCGTCCTTTGGTGCGCTAAGAAACGAGGTTGAGAGTCATCGTAGGGTCACGCGCGTCGTGGCCTCACCTGCGGTGACGTGGTACTCACCCGCCCAGCCCGTCACAGTGACGTAGCCATCTGCGTCCGTGGTGAGGGCGGTGGGGGACAGCCACCAGTCTTCCTTCACCAGTGTCTTGAGCGCGTGGAAAGCGGGTTTGGGGGTGCCGTCCAGGCGGATGAAACCTGAGGGAGCGCCGAGCCACGAGCCTTCGTCCGCAAAGCCCCAGTACGTGATGGACTCCACTGCGGGGTGGGACACGCACGTGGTGTAGTGACGCACGATCTCGTCAGCCTGGCGTTCTTCCCCTTCGGGCGTCGTGGGCCATGACTCGATTTGGTAGTCGTTGAGGTCCACGATCTCCGGCGGCATGAGGTGCCCAGAGACGAGCGTCGTTTCGGTGAGTTGCACCGGAAGCCCAAATCGTCCAAAGCGCTGCAGGATGTCAGCGATCTCGTCTTCGCCACGGAAGCCCTGGTGCATGTGTGTCTGGACTCCAATGGCATCGAGCTTGATACCGGCAGCCAGTACTTCCTCGATGAGGTGTTCGTACTCCTCGGTGAGGATGAAGTCGTTGAGCACCAAACGCGCGTTGGGGTTGGCCGCACGCGCGGTGTCCACGGCCATGCGCACCATCTCCACGCGACCCTTGACCTGCGCCAGCAGGGTGACGGCGTTCTCCTCGGCGGTGAAGCGGGGAAGGATGCACACCTCGTTGATCGCGTCCCACAGATCGATCACACCCGCAAAGTCAGTGACGTCGCGCGTGATGCGGGCGCGGATGGTGGCCTCAACCTCGTCGTTGTCCATGGCCAGTAGCCACTTGGGCGCAAGAGTGTGCCACACCAGCGGATGTCCCTTGACGAGCACACCTTGATCGTTGAACCACTTGGCGGTGGCCATGAGGCGCTCGGTGTCGGGCTGGCCTTGGAACTCCTCAAAGCCGCGCCAGTAGAACGGCAAAGTGGCCATGTTGAAGATCTCCAGCCACTGGCTAGCGAGCTTCTGGGCGGTAGCGGACGATGCGCCTCCAAAGACGTTCTCGACGTCCTCGCCGTTGCCGCCCACAAGGCCCACAAAATCAAAGCCGATGTTGCCAAAGCCAAACGCATGGCTCACTTGTTCTACGGTGACGGCTTGGTTGGCGGCTGGAGTGCCGTCAGGGTTCAGTACCTGATGGCGCGTGGAGACAAACCTATGGTCAAGATCTGCTGCCATGGCGTATCACGCCACCGTCACGTGAGTGAGACGAGGGGAGTCGGAGGTGATGGTGTGCACAGAGCCCACCAACTCCACTCGAGTCTCCAGGTCTCGGTTCTCACTGTCCCCCACCCACAGTTCAATATCACCGGGTTCCACCACGCGCACCATGTCGCGGTTGGAGAAGGCGAGTCGAGTCGTGGGGACCGCAAAGGTCACCACCTTGGACTCACCCTTAGCAAGTGAAACGCGCTGGTAGCCCACCAATTGGGCCACTGGACGGGCCACGGTTGCCAACACGTCGCGTGCGTAAAGCTGGACCACGTCTTCGCCGTCGTACTTGCCCGTGTTGGACACAGTGACCGCCACGTTGATGAAGCCGTCCGTTGGTGCCGTGGGCTCGGCCGCAAGGCCGGAGTAGGCGAAAGTCGTGTAACTCAAGCCAAAGCCGAACGGACGCACCGGGTCCACGGCAACGCTGGTCACGTCGCCGTTGCCGCCCAGGCGGGAGTGCATGTACGAGTACGGCTGCGCACCGGTGCTGCGGGGCATCGTGACAGGCAAGTGACCCGAGGGGTTCACACGGCCCGTGACGATGCCAGCGATGGCGCTAGCGCCTTCCTCACCAGGGAAGAAGGTCTGCAACACGGCAGAGCAACGGTCCACTGCCCACTGCACCGCGTACGGGCGGCCAGTCATGAGCACCAAGACCACAGGCTTGCCTGTGTCCAGCACCGCCTCAATCAGTTGACGTTGCACGCCGGGCAGGTCCAGCGACTCCACGTCGCAGCCTTCACCCACGGTGCCGCGGCCAAAGAGGCCCGCTCGGTCGCCGGCCACGATGACCGCAACATCGGCGGCCTTGGCGGCCTCCACTGCGGCGTCGATGCCGGAGACGTCGGGCTCGTCCACGCCGCAGCCTTCGGTGTAGGTCACCTGGCCGGGGAGCTCAGCGGAGAACGCCTCCCACACGGACGGCGCCTCAAAGCCGGCGGGGTAGCCGGGGCGCTTGGCCAGCACGTGGTTGACGAATGAGTAACAGCCAAAGAGTGCAGCAGAACGGTCCGCGTTGGGGCCGATGAGTGCGATCTTGGAGTCCTTGGCCAAAGGCAAGGTGCCGTCGTTGCTGAGCAACACCACCGAACGCTCCGCGAGTTCGCGGGCCACGCGACGGTGCTCGGGGGAGTCCAGGTCGATGCTCGAAGGCGGTTCGCTCTCAAAGCGCTCGTCCAAGAGGCCCAGGCGTTCCTTCTGGCGCAGTGCGCGCGCTACAGCCCGGTCCACGAAGTCCTCGGAAATGCGGCCGTCGCGCACTGCCTCAGCCAAGGGCTGGAGGTAGGCGTCACCGGAGGGTAGCTCCACGTCCACTCCAGCTTCCAAGGCCTGGATCGCGGCCTGGGAAAGGTCCGCCGCCACGTCGTGGAGCACGTGCAGGAACGCCACGCCAAAGTAGTCGGCTACGACGACGCCTTCAAAGCCCCACTCGTCGCGCAGTACCCCGGTGAGCAAGCGCGGATCGCCCGCCACGGGGATACCGTCAATGGCGGCGTAGGAGTGCATGACAGACTCCACGGCGCCGTCCTTGACTGCCATCTCAAAGGGGACCAGGTACTCGTCGGCGATCTCGCGAGGACCGGCGTGCACCGGGCCAAAGTTGCGGCCTGACTGCGAACCTGAGTAACCCACAAAGTGCTTCAGGGTGGCGTGAACTCCAGCGCCCTGGAGGCCCTTCACAAAGGCGGTGCCCACGGTGCCTACCAAGTAGGGGTCTTCGCTGATGCACTCATCCACGCGGCCCCAGCGGGGGTCACGGATGAGGTCCAGTACCGGCGCGAGTCCTTGGTGGATACCCAACGTGCGCATCGAGTCACCAATGACAGCGGCCATCTCCTCCACCAGCTCGGGAGCAAACGCGGCTCCCCAGGCGGTGGGGGTGGGGAAGGTGGCAGCCTTCCAGATCGCTAGCCCGGTCAGGCATTCCTCATGCACGAGCGCAGGAATGCCCAACCGGGTGTTGCGAATGAGAGAGCGCTGCATCTCCCACAACCATTGAGCACGCTCCACCGGGTCCACGGGGTTGGTGCCGTAGACGCGAGTGATGTGCCCCAAGCCGTGCGCTACGGCGTCTTCAAGACGCGAGGTGCCGGCTTGCTGACCTTGCAGGGGCGCAACAACGTCGCCCGCTTCGTCCTGCCAGAAGCCCACGATCTGCGCGAGCTTCTCTTCCAGGGACATCTGCGCGATGAGATCGCGCACGCGAGAACTCTCTCGCACGTCCTCCAAGGTCACGGTAAACGCCTATCCCTTCACAGCGCCGGTGAGACCGTCAACGATGCGCTTCTCCAGCATCAAGAAGAACACCAAAGCGGGGATCATCGACAAAGAGGTGTACGCCATGATCGACGTGGTGGCGGAGGCGTAACGGCCCTGGAAGACAGTCACACCAAGAGGCAACGTCATCTGGGTGGCGTCGCTCGTGAGCAGCAGCAAAGGAAGCAGGTACGCGTTCCACGAGCCGATGAATGCGAGCACACCCACAGTGACCATTCCGGGACGAGCCAAGGGCAGGAGAATCCTCCAGAAGAAGCCCACGCGGCTAATGCCGTCCACGGATGCTGCTTCTTCCAGTTCCTTGGGAATCGAGGCCAAGAACGGGCGCATGATGATGATGGTCAGTGCCAAACCGAACGCGATCTGAGGAACCACAAGGCCCCACAGGCTTCCTACCAAGCCGAATTGGCGAAGCAAGAGGTACAAGGGCAGGATCGCCACCGTGAGCGGGAACATGAGTCCCGTGGTGAAGATCAGGAAGAAGAAGTCGCGTCCACGGAACTTGTAGCGAGCCAACGGGTAGGCAGCCATGGTTCCAAAGAGCACCACTCCAGCCGTAGTCGCCGTGGCCACCAAGGTGGAGTTGAGCAACTGACGCCAGAAGATGTCGTTGGACAGGATGTCCGCGTAGTTGGTCCATACCCAAGGGTTGGGCAGGGCTACAGGGTCCGATGCCAGCTGCTGCTGGGTACGGAAGCCACCGAGGATGAGGTAGGCGATGGGACCCAAGGTGAGTCCGATGGCCACCAACGCCACACCAATGGAGAGCCAGGAGCCACCGTCGAGTTGGAATCGCTTGGCGCTACGCACGCGGGCGGGTTGCTCAGCGGAGTCGGTCTCGACTACCTCAATGTTGCTGGTTGTCGACATGGTTCTCACCGGGCCTTACTGGTGTTGGCGTTGTCACGGGCGAGTACGAACTTCATGTACAGCACCGCAATGACAAGCGAAATCAAGAACATGATCACGGCAATCGCGGAACCAAAGCCCACGTCCTTGCGGAAGAAGCCCACTTGCATCATGAAGCTTGCAATGGTCGCGTAGTTGCCTTGGGTACCACCGCGGTTAAGCACCCACACCATGTCAAAGAGTTGGATGGATCCGATGATGGACAAGAACATCCAGATACGGATGGTGGGGCCGATGAGCGGCACGTTGATGCGCCACTGCACTTGCCACCAGCTGGCGCCGTCAATAGCGGCCGCCTCCTGGAGTTCTTGAGGCACACCGGACAGGCCCGCCAGGAACAGAATGATCGCGAGACCGAGGTACTTCCACGTGACGATGAAGAACACCGTCCAGAAGCCCCAGGTTTGGTCTTCGAACCATCCGCCCGGTGGTAAGTCGAGTCCAACCGACCGCACCACAGCGGTGGCGAAGCCGTTGGGGTCAAAGATGATGAGCCACATGACACCGGCAATCACCTCAGACAGCACGTACGGCGCAAAAATGATGACGCGCACGATCGCGCGGCCCGGGAAGTTGCGGTTCAAGGTCAGCGCCACGATCAGGGCCAAGGGCAATTGGATACCCAGCGACAGGCCGATGATGGCGAAGTTGTGCCACAACGCTTCCCAGAAGGGCTGCGAGTAGGCGGTCTTAAACGCTTGTTGAGTGGCGGGATCTGTGCCGCCGAAGAGGGCACGGGTGTAATTCTCAAAGCCAATGAACTCGGCCTGTGAGAACTGCTTAATGCCGTCCCACTTGTACAGGCTGTAGCGAGCCGCTGACGCGACCGGGAACACTACGAACGTTAAGAACAGCACCAGTGCGGGGCCAACGAATAGCCCGATCTCTCCCCATTTGCGCGCGGTGTCTGTCTTGGAATGCATCATGTGCGCCGGGCTCGCAAGGCGAGGCCCCGCCGACGACTTCTCGTCGACGGGGCCCCCCTTCTTGCCCGAGGCCTCCATCGTGGTCACGTGGAGCCTCGCTTTCTTTGTGGATCTAGTGGTTGTGACTACTGGGTTGCAGCAGCCGCGGTCATGAGGTCCACGACGCCCTGAGCGTTACCGGTGCCACCGAAGATCGCGACGATACCGTCGTTCATGGCGCCACCAACGTTGGGGCCGTACGTCGTGTCGAGCCAGAGCTGAACGTAGCCAGCGGCACCAGCCACAGCGGCAAGCTCAACCAGGTTCTCGTTCGTGACGGATGCTGCGGCAGCCGGTGCAACCGGGAGACCGCCGACCTCGAGCGCGAAGCGCTTCTGGACGTCGTCAGACACGATGTAAGCGAGGAAGTCCGCGCACTCGGCGGGGGCATCCACGTAGCAGGAGAATCCGTCGCCACCACCCAGGGCAGCGGTCGGGTCACCTTCGCCACCGTTGGTGGCAGGCATCGGGAACCAACCCAGGTCAGCCTTCAGAGCAGCCTTCGCGTCCTCGTCGGCAGCAAAGCCTTCGAGCACGAAGATGTTCCAGTGACCCATGAGCTCCATGGCTGCGTTGCCCGTGGCGAGCATACCCGCGGAGGACGTTGCACCCTGCTGAGCAAGGGTCGAGGTGAACTGAGGCTGGAAGGGCTCGGTGGCGATGAACGCCTCGAGCTGCTCGCCAGCGTCAACGAAGCAAGGGTCCGAGAAGTCGAACGTGGTGCCAGAAGCCTGGATCACGTCCTTCGAGCAGGAACGCAGTGCGAAGTTGTACCACCAGTGAGCGGCGGGCCACTTGTCACCGGCACCCACGGCGATCGGGACGATGCCCGCGTCCTTGAGCTTCTGTACGGCCTCGTTCAGTTCGTCCATCGTTGCGGGCTCTTCGGTGATGCCAGCCTGCTCAAAGAGCGACTTGCTGTACCAGATGCCCTCAACACCGAACTGGAACGGCAGACCGTAGGTGACGCCCTGGTGCTGCCACGGTGCCACTGCGCCACCCAGGCGGGCGACGTCGTCAGCGAGCACAGCAGACAGGTCCATCAGGTAGCCGGCCTCGGCCTGAGCGACGAGCTCGCCACCGCCCCACTGCTGGAACAGGTCAGGAGCGTCACCGGACTGCAGCGCGGTGGGAATACGGGTGCGCTGAAGGTCCTCGTTCTGGATTGCTTCGATCTTGATGGTCACGTGGGGGTTGGCTGCCATGTAGTCGTCAGCCGCGCTCTGCCACAGGTCGCCGAGAGGGTTCTCGCCGTTGTCACCTGCCACGGAGTTGTGCCACCACGTAAGGGTTACAGGCGCGGGACCACCATCGGTGCCGTCCGTTGCCGGGGTCTCGGGAGTGTTGCTGCTACAAGCTGCAAGCAGAATCGCCGAGGTTGCTGCTACCGCTGCAAATGCAGAGGCGCGTCGCATGTTCGCCATGAGCTGTCCTTTCAGTCGTCGTTGACCTTGCCGAACACGCGCAGTCTGTCACCCGAATATGTTCTTAGTCAATCGTTATCGATAACGTTTTCGCAACAACCTGTTCACAGGCTACGATGGCGAGCCATGGAGACCAGAGCGCGCGTAAAGATGGCAGACGTTGCCGCGCGTGCTGGCGTGTCCGTGGCTACGGTCTCCAAGGTGGTCAACGGCCGGTACGGCGTGGCCAAGGAGACGATTGAGGCCGTTAACGCGGTGATCGAGGAGATGGGTTACGTCGGCAACTTGTCCGCGTCTAGCCTTCGCAGCCACACCACCAACGTGATTGGCATCCTCATCGCAAGCTTTGAGCCGTATAGCACTGAGCTCATTAAGGGATGCGCGTTGGCCACGCGCGGCACCCAGTATGAATTGCTTGCCCACGCCGGCGGCGAGACCTTGGGATGGGAGCGCAGGTCCCTTGCGCGCATGGGTGGCACACTCATGGACGGCGCAGTAGTAGTGACGCCCACCGTGATGGATCCCAACAACGTGGTCCCTGTTGTCGCTATTGACCCTCACTACGGACCCAACTATGTGCCCACGATTGATGTGGACAGCTACGGCGGAGCGGTGAGCGCCATTGAGTTGTTGCTCTCGCTGGGTCACCGCCGCATCGCCTTCATGGGCGGCCGTGCAGAACTTGATTCCTCGCGTGAGCGCGAAAAGGGCTACCGCGACGCCATGAGGAAGGCTGGAGTGGACGTGGACCCCACGTTGGTGTGCGAGTCGCGCTACGACCCTGACATCGCTACCCAGCGCGCTCGCGAACTGCTCAGCCGGCCTGACCGTCCCACGGCACTCTTCTGCGCCAATGACGTCACCGCCATGCGCACCACCGCAGTGGCGCGCGAGTTGGGTCTGCGCATTCCAGAGGATGTCTCGGTAGTGGGCTTTGACGACATCCCCGAGGCCTCTCTCAATGACCCGCCGCTCACCACCGTGCGTCAGCCTCTGGGGGAGATGGGCCGCGAGGCAATGACAATGCTGCTGGACCTGCTGGCTGGCCGGGAGCGCGAGAAGCATTTGCGTATGCAGACCGAGCTGGTGGTGCGTGGTACCACGGGACCGCCTCCCGCACACTAAGCGAACTAGGGTGTCGCTATGAGCACCGTCTGGCGCCACTTCCCGCCGCACGACATTCCCGCTGGCCAAGTCTTCCGCGCATCGGGACAAGGCCTCACGTGTGCGCTCACCTTCGATGACGGTCCCCATGGAAAGGACACCGAGCGCTTACTGGACTTCCTGGGCGCCCGGGATATCAAGGCCGTGTTTGCGGTGGTGGGCGAGTGCATTGAGGCACCTGGTGGTGCGGAAGTGCTGCGACGAATCGCGGCCGAGGGTCATGTCTTGTGCAATCACTCCACCTCCTTTGCGGACATGGGGGAGTGGTCTGCGGCCGAGGTCCGGGCCGACATGCTCCGCAACCTGGAGATCATCCGGGCAGCGGTGGGGGAAACCGGCGGCGAGGGTGTGAATGGCGGCGAGGGTGTGAATGGCGGCGAGGTAGCGGTGCCGTATTGGCGAGCGCCCAATGGCTCGTGGGGAGTGACTCAAGAGGTTGCGGAGCAACTAGGCATGCAGTCGCTCGCGGTGATCAACCACATCAGCGACTGGGTGGACCAAGACGTAGATGTCTTGGCGGACCGGCTCCGTACCGTCATCACCCCGGGCCAGTTGGTGTTGGCTCATGACGGCGGGGGCGATAGGGCCGGGACCGTCGCTGCGGTGGAACGAGTAGTGGATGAGATGTTGGACGCCGGATGGCAGTTCACGTTGCCCGACAACACTCGTCCAGCCGGTCCCGCGACCGCTGAGTGAATGAAAGACTCGTGCCGTGATCACCATCTCTGTTCCTGCTCAAGACGTTGCCGATGCCGTGGGGGACTTGGGAGACGATGTCGAGGTCATCATCTGGGACCCCAGCCTGGACGATGCCCCGGCTGACTCGCGAGACCGCATTCAGTTGGCTTGTCTTGCCCATAAGACGGGCGGGCGCAAGGTGTACGGACGCCTCGCTGAGTGCGCGTCCCTCAAGGTAATCCAGATCCCCAGCGCCGGTTATGAGCACGCAGCTCCTTTTGTGCCTGCGGGGGTCGCGCTCGCCAACGCCAGGGGAGTACACGACACGCGCACCGCGGAGATGGCATTGCTCTTGACGCTCGCCTCGCAACGCCAGTTGCCGCAGTTCTTGGCGGCCCAGGGCAGGAGCGAATGGGATCCCTTTTACTTTGCTCCCGCGCTCGCCGACAAGCGGGTGCTGGTAGTCGGGTACGGGTCCATCGGCTCGGCCATTGGCGCGCGCATGCGCGCGTGCGAGGCGCAAGTAGAAGGCGTGGCACGCACGGCCCGCACTGCCCCGGACGGCACCACGGTGCACGCCATGGAAGACCTAGCGAACCTTGTGCCCAAGGCCGACATCGTCGTGATGGTGCTGCCGTTGGAGGAGAGCACCAGGCGCATGGTGAACGCTGAGTTCTTGGCGCGCATGCGCGAGGGTGCCCTGCTCGTCAACGTGGGTCGGGGTGCCACCGTAGACACGGATGCCTTGGTGGAAGCGCTCCGCTCGGGCCGCCACTTGCGCGCGGCGCTGGACGTCACGGACCCTGAGCCGCTCCCTCAAGATCACCCACTGTGGACGGCGCCGGGGGTGATCATCACTCCACACGTGGCGGGCTTTGAGGTGTTGACCAACCGCAGGTACACATACGTGCTGCGTCGTCAGGTGGAAGCGCTACGCCATGGCACGGAGCCAGTCAACATCGTGATGGTGGGCGCCTAGCGTTGCTGGCTAGCGCGCACCCACAGGAGCGTGCTGCTCAATGTGTGCTACCGCGGCATTGAGCCAATTCGTGAGCAACCCAGCCACGGCATCGTCCGCTACTTCGCCGTTTCCGGGGAAGGCATCCTTGGAGAAACTGAGGAACATCTCCGGCTGACCCATCGTGGGAGCGTTGAGGTGACCCAAGATGGCGCGCAGTCCCTGCTGGGCGGCAGCAGTGCCAATGGATCCCACAGACACCCCGGCGATGGCAACGGGCTTGCCGTTGAAGGAGTTGGTGCCCCACGGACGCGAGGCCCAGTCAAGAGCGTTCTTGAGCGCTCCTGGGATGGAGCGCAAGTACTCGGGGGTCACGATGAGCACGCCATCCACGGACTCCACGTGCTCCTTGAAGGCGCGGGCGGCAGCGGGGTAGTCGGCGTCATGGTCGCGCGAGTAGACCGGCAACTGGGAAATGTCGATGAACTCGAGTCCCACGCCGTCGGGAGCAAGGTGGATAAGCGCTTTTGCTACCTCACGGTTGATTGACGTGCTGGCTAGCGATCCAACGATGATGCCGATTTTGGGCATGGCTCCTCCAAGACGAATGAAGTGAACGGGCGCCGCGCGTCATGGGCAGCGTCTCTTCTTGGGGAACGCCTTGGAGTGCCGAGTCATTCCCGGCAGGCGTGGGCTGTCCTAGAGGACAGGACCCACAGGGCGACGCGAAGGCGGCAGGATGACAGGGGCCGGTGGGGCTACCTCTGGCACGTCGAGCGCGGCAATGCGCAACTGGTGAGACGAGAATCCAGCAGCCGAATCGAGCAGTTCCGTGATGGTGTCTGACAAGTCGCGGTCGGCCACGAATCCGTCGGGTGTGAAGGAGTCAGGGTTGAGCACGATGGCGTAGTCCGGACGCTTTTGCACGTTGGCCCCGGCATCGGTCAAGACGGTACGGGCGTGCTGCAACGCAAGGAAGCTGGGGCGTCGGCCCTCACCCACGGCCACCACGAGGCACGGCTTGCCGCGCACAGCATTGACCGGCTCGGGCTGGGAGGCCCAGTCGATGCCGATCTTCAAGTGGCCGGGAACGGAGCGGGTTCGCGCACGGACCACCACGACGAGTCCGTCCACTTCAGAGATCTGCTGCTTCCATGCGGTGGCTCCCGCGGGGATGGGCATGTCTTCGTACGGTGGCTGGACAGGAACTTCACCCAGCGGCAGTTCGCGGATGGTCACGCCGTCAGGGGCGTAACTATGAAACGCCATCGCAAGGTGGCGGGTGGTATTCGCTGTAGCCATGGGGCTCAGCATCAAGCCAAGTTTCATCAGGGTCTCCGGATCCTTTAACTCCCGAACGGGCGGACAGGAGGTTCCTCAGTAACCCCATCATGCCTTACTTAGAGGGTTCGTGGGCGATCTGTGACAAATCACTGCCTGAGGACATGGGTCAGGAGAGGTGCTCGGTGGCGTAGATCATAGCGGCGTCGCGCAGTAGCTCCGCAGCCCCGGGCGCGATTTCGTCGTAGTGGGCGCGGAAGCGTTCGTCGTCCACATACATCTGGGTGAGGCCCTTGTACGCCTCCGCGTCGGGGCTCCAAATGGCGCTCACCCATGCGTGGTGACGGGCGGCCACATCTTGCACCTCTGGGCTGTCTGGGGTGAGACCCACGCGCACAGCGGCACCCAATGCCTCCACGATTTCGCGGTCGGTCTCAAACTGCTTGCGCTTGTCTTCTTCGCTGAGCCGGCCCCAGGAGGCGTTGGCGCGGTCAACTGCCTCGTCACCCCAGCGCTCGCGGGCCTCCGGCTCGTAGCGGTGGTGGGCGAAGCCCTCGAACATGTTTTCCGTGGTCACTGACGTGCCTTTCTCTAGGGAGTCGATGGTGCGGCTCACCGTGGAGGCCAGCCGAGCGTAGCGCTCGCGTTCGGCGATGAGGCCAGCGAGGTGGTCGCGCAACAGTTGCAGAGCGGTGTGCGGATCGCGGGTATTGACGATGCTCGCGATGCGATCCAGCGAAGTGCCCAGTTCCCGTAGCACCAGGATGTGTTGCAGGCGCAAGAGCTCAGGCTGGCCGTAGTGGCGTCGGCCGTCGTGACTGGTCCACGCGGGGGTGAGGAGACCGATGTCGTCGTAGTGGCGCAAGGTGCGGCTCGTGACGCCGGTGAGGCGCGCGACATGGGCGATGTCGAGGGTCTCGTGCTCGTGATGCGTTGCGGTGCTCATGGTGACAGCGTAGAAGTTGACGCAACGTCAACGTCAAGCGGGGTTTTCGGGCTGTTGCGGCGGCAGGCTGGACAGCGGTTCTAGACTCGCGCTATGACGAAGACGCCAGACATCAAGCCCCGGTCCCGCCAGGTCACTGACGGCCTTGAAGCCACCGCCTCGCGCGGCATGTTGCGTGCCGTGGGAATGGGTGATGACGACTTTGCAAAGCCGCAGATCGGCATCGCGAGCTCGTGGAACGAGATCACTCCTTGCAACCTCTCGCTGCAGCGACTGGCACAGGCTTCCAAGCAGGGCGTGCACGCAGCCGGTGGTTACCCGCTGGAGTTTGGCACCATCTCGGTTTCAGACGGCATCTCCATGGGCCACGAGGGAATGCACTTCTCGCTGGTGTCGCGTGACTTGATCGCGGACTCCGTGGAGACGGTGATGGAGGCTGAGCGTCTGGACGGCTCAGTGTTGCTTGCCGGTTGCGACAAATCCCTGCCCGGAATGCTCATGGCTGCGGCGCGACTGGACCTGGCATCGGTGTTCTTGTACGCGGGCTCCATCATGCCCGGCCACGTGACGCTCACGGACGGCACCTCCAAAGATGTCACGGTGATTGACGCGTTTGAGGCAGTGGGCGCGTGCGCTCGCGGACTCATGTCTGAAGAAGATCGCGACCGCATCGAACGCGCCATTTGCCCAGGCGAAGGTGCATGCGGCGGAATGTTCACGGCCAACACCATGGCGTCCGTGGGGGAGGCGCTGGGCATGTCGGTTCCCGGCTCGGCCTCGCCGCCTGCCGCTGACCGCCGCCGTGACTGGTACGCCCACAAGTCCGGCGAGGCGGTCGTGGAGATGCTTCGTCAAGGCATCACCGCTCGCGACATCCTCACTAAGAAGGCGTTTGAGAACGCCATCGCAGTCGTGATGGCATTTGGTGGCTCCACCAATGCGGTGTTGCACTTGCTGGCTATTGCTCATGAGGCCGATGTTGACCTGAGTTTGGCTGACTTCTCCCGCATTGCCGACAAGGTGCCTCACTTGGGTGACCTCAAGCCCTTTGGCCAGTTTGTGATGAACGACGTGGACCGTGTGGGTGGTGTGCCTGCAGTGATGAATACCCTGCTCCAGGCTGGACTGCTTCACGGCGACGTCATGACCGTGACCGGCAAGACCCTCGCTGAGAACATGGAAGAGCTCAAGCCCGCGGCCATTGATGGGCGCGTAGTGCGCGCACTCAACAACCCCATTCACAAGACCGGTGGCATCACCATTCTTGATGGGTCGCTGGCGCCCGAGGGTGCAGTGGTGAAGTCCGCCGGCTTTGACACCTCCGTCTTTACCGGGACGGCGCGCGTCTTTGACGGTGAGCGGGCCGCGCTGGATGCGCTTGAGGACGGAACCATCACCAAGGGCGACGTGGTGGTCATCCGCTACGAAGGCCCCAAGGGCGGCCCTGGCATGCGCGAGATGCTCGCCATCACGGCGGCCATCAAGGGCGCGGGGCTCGGCAAGGACGTGCTGCTCATCACGGATGGCCGCTTCTCGGGCGGAACCACCGGTCTGTGCGTGGGACACATTGCACCCGAGGCAGTCGACGGCGGACCCATCGCCTTTGTGCAGGACGGTGACCAGATCACGCTGGACGTGGCCAACAAGAAGCTCGAGGTGCTGGTCAGTGCTGAGGTGCTCGCCGAACGTGCGGTGGGCTTTGAACCTCCTGCCCCTCGCTACACGCGTGGCGTGCTGGCCAAGTACCGCAAGCTCGTGGGCTCGGCTTCCACCGGTGCGGTGGTGGGCTGACGGAAGTCGTTGCCGTTCATGCCCCAACGAGAACGCAAACAAGTGACGTTCTAGGGGCATGAGGTGCACACCGTGACCGGGCCCTGGCCCCTTGAGCCCATGCTCGAGCAACTGTGCCGCGAGCGCTACGGCCGGCTCGTGGCGATGGCAACCATGCTGCTCGGCGGTCCCACTGGGGCGGAAGACTTGGTGCAGGAAGCGCTCATTGCGGTGTTCCGCAAGCGCCGAACCTTTCCCTCCGTAGCCGCCGCTGAAGGTTACGTCCGCCGCGCCATCGCTACCAAGTTCCTGGACGGGGCGCGCAGGTCCACCAAGGAGCTTGGCGCGCTCAAGCGCCACGCAAGTCAAGTCATTCCGGCCGATGCTCAGGCGCCGGGTGAGGCATCGGCCCTCGATGCCGAGAAGCTCGTGGCACAGTTGCCTCCCCGCGAGCGCGCTTGCGTGGCGTTGCGATTCCTGGATGACATGAGCACCGCGGAGACGGCCAGGACGCTGGGATTGTCCGAGGGCGCGGTGAAGCGTTATGTCTCCGACGGACTCTCGACTCTCAACGCGGCTTTGGGCGCTGACTTTGACGCCAGTGACGCCGACCGCACTCCCGTGATGCCCCAGAGGAGGACCCATGTCTGACGCAGGCGAGTTCTTGAAGAGTCGAGAGGCCTCACTGGCATCCAGCCGTGGCCCGTTGGCCCCGGACACCGTGGAGGCCATTGGCCGCAGGGCGCAGTCGCTGCAAAGGCGTGACCGTGCCCTCACCGTCGCTGCCGCCCTCGTGGGAGCCGCGGCAGTGGGGGTGGGCACGTTCGTGGCGCTCGACCTGAGCGCACCGGCCGAGCCACTCACACCGGCGCCCACGTACTCGTTGCCCGTAGTGCCGTCACCTGATCCCGTGGCTCCGGTACCGGCACCTGGGCTCCTCGACGGGTTTGCGCCTGTGCCCCAGTTGCCAGCGGACCAGATTCCCTGGAACGAGGTGGGTGCAGGGTGGTTCGCAGTGGGCTACTACGACGCCGTGGACTTCCCGCACTTGGAGATTCAGGAGTCCGCCACCTTGCCCCAACGCCAAGGCGGGATCTCACTTATCTCGCCCGATGGCACGTGGTACGCCGCTCACGACATCGCCGACTTTGGCCCAGGCAATCCGTTGCTGTGGGACGGCTACGGGATGTTCATGGGCACCCGCGTAGAGGCCGGAGACGACACCTGGTACTACGACCTGAGTGTCTATGACTTCCGCTCTGGCGAGCTGAAGGTGCAGGACAAGGAGGTTCCGTGGGAGTTCGGCGTGGGCCTGGGCAACGGGCGCGCGCTCAACTTCTGGTGGAACGCTCAAGGTCCTACCAACGGCATCGCAGGGTCTAGCTCAGAAGGTGTTGGTGGTTGCTTTGAGGCCGACGCCAGAGGCAGTTCCGCATGGAGGGCCACTGAAATGAGTCACGTGTATCAGCCCGAGGCGTTTAACAACTTGGTGTGCTTTGGCCCTTCACAGAGCGACCCGAGCAAGACCTCCATCCACGTAGTGCGCACCGACTGGGTGGCGGACAGCCGCGTGGTCGATGAGCTTCCCTTGCCCTATGAGCGGTACGCCTTTGTGGGTTGGGTGGACGTGACCACGTTCTTGTTCGCTCAGATTGCGCAGGGCTCACCCAACGCCGAGCAGATATTCATGTACGACATCCGTGAGCGAGAGCTGCAGCAGTTGGACTTGACGCTGTACGAGGACGTCAAGTCTTCGTCGGGCCAAGGGTTTTTTGACCGCACCGCGCAGCGCCACGTGATCTCACACGCCCAGTACGACGAAAACACGCAGTGGCAAGTGGCGCTGTACGAGCTCGATGGCACCTTTGTGAACGAGATCAAGGGGGAGTGCATTGGCGGAGCTGGGCTGGGCGAAGAAGTCCAGGTCAAGGTGTCCGGTGACAGGCTCATCATCTTCTGCGAGAACCCCGGGTACATCCAGATGTACTACCTCACCAGCGGGGCGCCGATTGGGCAGTGGCAGATTGGCGCGGGGCGCGAGGTGCGCATTGACGGGCACCCCACGAGGTAGGCCCCGGCCAGCCCGACGCACGGCCCGCGCGCCACTCTCACGTCACCTCGGCATCGGGCAGACAACGAGTCTCACTATGTAAGACCGTGAACCAATATGTGAGATTGCGCCAAGAATGGCTATGCGGAGAGCCCCGCAGGGCGTAGAGTCTCACCCATGCAGACGATTCTCGTAGTTACCGGGCGCGCGGGCGCGTAGGTTCCAGGGCCAGCAACGGCCCCGCAACCCA
Source organism: Actinomycetales bacterium (assembly GCA_044507265.1). Taxonomy (GTDB): domain Bacteria; phylum Actinomycetota; class Actinomycetes; order Actinomycetales; family Demequinaceae; genus Demequina. The sequence goes on from JBIQJT010000005.1 coordinate 146,837, forward strand.
CAGTCCAGCACCACGGCAACGTCCGCGCGCTTCCCCCGAAAGCCACAGAGGCTCCACGCCTCCACGGCCGAGGGGGTTTTTCATGCGAGGCGGATGCGAGAACCGGCTCGTGAGTAATCGAGTCAGGGTCCACCGCAAGGGCGGCCCGGAATCAAGGAGTCACGATGGCACAGGTAGAGGCCCAGAAAGCTGCGGGCGGTAAGTCCGCGGCTTCCAAGCCCTCGGCACCCAAGCCGCAGGCACCGGCCACGACGTCGCCGCGCGGCATCGCGCAGGTGGCGGCCGAAGGCGAACAGATGTCGGGCGCTGAGTCGCTCATCCGTTCGCTTGAGGTCGCCGGCGCCACCGACATCTTCGGCTTGCCCGGTGGGGCCATCCTCCCTGCCTACGACCCGCTGATGGACTCCACTCGGTTGCGCCACATCTTGGTGCGCCATGAGCAGGGAGCGGGCCACGCAGCCCAGGGTTACGCCCACGCCACTGGCCGCCCTGGCGTGTGCATTGCCACCTCTGGGCCTGGCGCCACCAACCTCGTGACGCCCATCGCCGACGCCAACATGGACTCCATCCCCATGGTGGCCATCACCGGTCAGGTGGGCGCGGCATTCATTGGCACCGATGCCTTCCAAGAGGCAGACATTGTGGGCATCACGGCGCCCATCACCAAGCACAACATGCTGGTCACCAACCCCGACGAGATCCCCGCGGCCATCGCTCAGGCCTTCTACATCGCCACCCACGGCCGTCCCGGCCCGGTGCTGGTGGACGTGGCCAAGAGCGCGCTGCAGAGCCCCACGACGTTCCGTTGGCCTTCGCGCATCGACTTGCCGGGATTCAACTCAGGTGCCAAGCCCCACTCCAAGACCATTCAGGAAGCCGCGCGTTTGCTGGCCACGTCTCGCCGCCCCGTGCTCTACGTGGGTGGTGGCGTGATCCGCTCCGGGGCATCGGAAGGGCTACGCAAGCTCACCGACCTATCAGGCGCTGCCGTGGTGACCACGCTCATGGCTCGAGGTGCGTTGCCTGATAGCCACCCGCAGCACTTGGGTATGCCGGGTATGCACGGAACGGTGGCGGCGGTCGCGGCGCTTCAGAAGGCCGACCTCGTGGTGGCCCTGGGTGCACGATTCGACGACCGCGTGACGGGCAAGTTGGATAGCTTTGCGCCCCACGCGACCATCGTTCACGCTGATATCGACCCTGCCGAGATTGGCAAGAACCGCGTGGCAGACGTTCCCATTGTGGGCGACCTCAAGGACGTGTTCGCTGAGCTGGTGCCGGCGCTCCAAGAAGAGCACCGCAAGCACGGCAAGCCTGACCTTGAGGCCTGGTGGGCTCAGTTGGATGACTGGCGCAACACCTACGCCCTGGGCTACACGCCCACCGAGGACGGCTTGTCTAGCCCGCAGCACGTGATCCAGCGTCTGGGTGAGATCTCCGGACCTGAATCGATCTTCACGGCGGGCGTGGGCCAGCACCAGATGTGGGCCAGCCAGTTCATCAAGTACGAGCGCCCCAACTCGTGGATCAACTCCGGTGGTCTGGGCACCATGGGCTTTTCGGTGCCCGCGGCCATGGGCGCCAAGGTGGGTGCGCCTGACCGCACGGTGTGGGCCATTGACGGTGACGGCTGCTTCCAGATGACCAACCAAGAGTTGGTGACGTGCGCGCTCAACGAGATCCCCATCAAGGTGGCGGTCATCAACAACAGTTCGCTGGGCATGGTGCGCCAATGGCAGACCCTGTTCTACAACCAGCGTTACTCCAACACCGACCTCAACACTGGTCACGGCACCGCTCGCGTTCCTGACTTTGTGAAATTGGCCGATGCCATGGGTTGCGTGGGTCTGCGTTGCGAAAGCGACGCTGACGTGGACGCCACCATCAAGCGCGCCATGGAGATCAACGACCAGCCCGTAGTGGTGGACTTCACGGTGTCTCGCGACGCCATGGTGTGGCCCATGGTTGCCGCGGGCACCAGCAACGATGAGATTCAGTACGCCAAGGGCATTGCCCCCACGTGGGATCGCGAAGACTAGACCTAAGGAGTCGACATGCCTAAGCACACCCTGTCCGTGCTGGTAGAGAACAAGCCCGGCGTCTTGGCACGCATTGCAGGCCTGTTCTCGCGGCGCGCCTTCAACATCCACTCGTTGGCCGTGGGCCAGACGGAGCACCCCGACATCTCCCGCATCACCGTGGTGGTAGACGTGGATGAACTTCCCTTGGAGCAAGTCACTAAGCAACTCAACAAGCTGGTGCACGTGCTCAAGATTGTGGAGCTTGAGTCCAGCAAGTCGGTCCAGCGTGACTTGCTGCTGGTCAAGGTCCGATGCGACGCCCGCAACCGTGGGGACGTGCTCCAAGTAGTGGAGTTGTTCCGTGCCCACGTGGTGGACGTTGCCGTGGACTCGTTGGTGATTGAGGCGGTGGGCACGGCCGAGAAGCTCGAGGCTCTCCTGACTGCCCTCTCAGCCCACGACGTCCGTGAGATTGTCCAGTCCGGCACCGTGGCCATCGGCCGTGGTTCCCGGTCCATTACCGAGCGTGCACTCGACCGTGTGAGTGCATAAGCGCCCGGCCCGCTAGTTACTAACCAACGTACTTCACCAATTCAGCTACAGCGAAGAAAGAGAACATCCCATGGCAGAGCTTTTCTACGAGGACGACGCAGACCTTTCGATCATCCAGAGCAAGAAGGTGGCGATCGTTGGTTACGGCTCTCAGGGCCACGCGCACGCACAGAACCTGCGCGATTCAGGTGTTGACGTGCGCGTAGCGCTGCGCGATGGTTCGCGCTCCGCAGTGAAGGCCGAGAACGACGGCTTCACCGTGGTTTCGGTGGCCGACGCGGCCCAGTGGGCGGACCTCATCATGATCCTCGCCCCCGACCAGCACCAGCGCGGTATCTACTCCGAGGACATCGCCCCGCACCTCACCGCGGGCAAGACCCTCGCGTTTGCGCACGGCTTCAACATCCGCTTCGGTTACATCGACGCTCCCAAGGACGTTGACGTGATCCTCGTTGCTCCCAAGGCTCCGGGTCACACCGTGCGTCGTGAGTTCGTGGCAGGCCGCGGTATCCCGGACATCATCGCGGTAGAGAACGATGCCACGGGCTCCGCTTGGGAGACGGCCAAGTCGTACGCCAAGGGCATTGGCGGTACGCGCGCGGGCGTCATCAAGACCACGTTCACCGAGGAGACCGAAACGGATCTCTTTGGCGAGCAGGCAGTGCTGTGTGGTGGTACCTCGCGCCTGGTGCAGTACGGATTTGAGGTGCTCACCGAGGCCGGCTACCAGCCTGAGATTGCCTACTTTGAGGTGTTGCACGAGCTCAAGCTCATCGTGGACCTCATGCACGAGGGCGGCATCACCAAGCAGCGTTGGTCGGTGTCTGACACCGCTGAGTACGGCGACTACGTCTCCGGCCCCCGCGTCATCGACCCCAGCGTCAAGGACCGCATGAAGGACGTCCTCACGGACATCCAGACTGGTGCGTTCGCCAAGCGCTTCATCGACGACCAGGACGGCGGCGCTGCCGAGTTCCTCAAGTTGCGTGAAGAGGGCCAGAACCACCCCATCGAGTCCACCGGACGTGAACTGCGCAAGCTCTTCGCATGGACCACGTCTGTGGACAAGGACTACGTGGACGGTGCTGCAGCACGATGACCGCTGACACCGCAACCACCTACCGCATTGCGGTGGTGGCCGGGGATGGCATCGGACCGGAGGTGGTGGCGGAGGGGCTTAAGTGCCTCTACGCCGCTACCGAGGGCACCGGCATCTCCTTTGAGACCACGGAGTTTGACCTGGGCGCCAAGCGTTGGCATGCCACAGGGCAGACGCTGACGGACGACGACTTAGCGGCGATCGCTTCGCACGACGTCATCTTGCTCGGCGCTATCGGTGACCCCACTGTGCCGTCGGGTGTGTTGGAGCGCGGGCTGCTGCTCAAACTGCGTTTTGAGCTTGACCAGTACGTGAACCTGCGCCCCTCGCGCTTGTACCCGGGGGAGGTGTCGCCGCTGCGTGAGCCCGGCGAGATCGACTTTGTGGTGGTGCGCGAGGGCACCGAGGGTCCGTATGTGGGCAATGGCGGTGCGCTGCGGGTGGACACACCGCATGAGATCGCCACGGAGGTGTCGGTCAACACTCGTCACGGCGTGGAGCGCGTGGTGCGTTACGCGTTCAACGTGGCTGCCGGGCGCGAGCGCAAGCACGTGACCTTGGTGCACAAGCACAACGTGTTGGTGCATGCGGGTCACTTGTGGCGCCGCACCGTGGAGGCAGTGGCGCCGGAGTTCCCGTCCGTGACGTGGGACTACTTGCACATTGACGCGGCCACCATTGTGATGACCACCAACCCCAGCAAGTTCGACGTGATTGTCACGGACAACCTGTTTGGCGACATTCTCACGGACCAGGCTGCGGCGATTAGCGGCGGTATTGGGCTCGCGGCATCGGGCAATGTCAACCCTGACAAGACTGGGCCGTCCATGTTTGAGCCGGTCCACGGGAGCGCGCCTGACATCGCTGGCAAGGGCATTGCGGATCCGTCCGCCACGGTGCTCTCGGTGGCCATGATGTTGGACTTCTTGGGTCATTCGGAACTGGCCGCCAGGGTAGAAGCCGCTGTGGCGGCCGACGCTGCGGCTGGCTTGAAGGGGCGTTCCACCGTCGAGGTGGGCGACGCGCTGGTAGCGAGGATTAAGGAGAGCTGAACCGGCGCGGGGGGCGCGCCCTGGAGGTGCATGAGTGCGGACTAGGCAGTCATCGCCGCACTTTTGAACCTCCAGGAGACGTGAACTGAGAGTATTGGACAACAACGAAGGGAAGGTCACGATGAGCTCTACAGCAGCAGGCATCACCGCCAGCAACGCGCCGTCGAATGCAGAGGCCTTCCGCGTTGTTGCCAACCCGGCCCCTGCATCGGACGCTGAAAGGGAAGCAGCCCTTGCGGAGATGAGTTTTGGCAAACAGTTCACCGACCACATGGCGCGGGCCACGTGGACCGAGGGTGAAGGCTGGCATGACAGGCGCGTTGAGGCGTACGGGCCGCTCACGCTAGACCCCGCAGCCGCGGTGTTGCACTACGGCCAAGAGGTGTTTGAAGGTCTCAAGGCGTACAAGTGGGCGGACGGCTCGGTGTGGACGTTCCGTCCGCATGCCAACGCTGAGCGCTTGGCGCGTTCCGCGTGGCGCTTGGCGTTGCCACAGCTTTCCGTGGAGGACTTCTTGGGATCCATTGAGGCTCTGGTGCGTGCCGATGCCGCGTGGGTGCCGGGAGCCCAGGAGAGCTCGTTGTACTTGCGGCCGTACATGTTCGCCCAAGAGGCGTTCCTGGG
>JBIQJT010000015.1:0-4326 GCA_044507265.1 Actinomycetales bacterium
CGTAGTGGGCGTTGGTGGTGGCGACCAGGGGCAGTCCTGCATCAAAGGCGATGTCTGCGAGCGCGGCACACACCTCAGAGTCAAAGGGCGCGCCCGTGTCAGTGATCTCCACGGCCACGTTGTCCTTGCCAAAGAGGGCCGCCAAGCGGTCCACTTCTGCCCTGGCGGCAGCGAACGACGCCGCACTCACCGCCCCCGTCACCGCACCGGCGCCTGCCACACCAATCCCGGCGAGCGCCCTGCGCACCGACCCTTTACGGCAACCAGTGAGCACCAAGAACTCCCCCGCACCCGCCTCCGCCAAGCCCTCCAGCGTGAAGTGGGACAGGCCCTTCTCGCCTGTGGCCAGATGCGCCAAACCGATTGCCCTGGACAACCGTGCATAGCCCGATGCTCCCCTGGCCAACACCACTAGATGGGTTGCCCTGGGATCAGGCACCCCGGTGGGTGGATCCAGCACTGGACGCCCACCGGGTCCGTCGGGAACCGCCAGGCTGAGCTCGGCGCCGAACACCGTGGGCACTCCCACTGCTTTAGCGGCACTCGCTAGACGCACTACGCCGTACAGGCCATCGTGATCGGTGAGTGCGATGGCACTGAGCCCCAGGCGACCCGCTTCGGCGGCCAGTTCTTCTGGCTGGCTCGCGCCGTCCAGAAAGCTGAACGCGCTGTGGGCGTGGAGCTCCGCGTACTCGATGCAGTCAGGACTGCTAGTCATTGAACACACTCAGTCATAAACAGCCTCGAGTACCCAGCCGCCGCCGGTGAAGGCCACCAACAGCGCGGTGTCGCCTTGCGCGGCGCGTCCGTGCGCGCCAGCCCCGCCACCGTGCTCGCCAGCCCCGCCACCGCGTCCGTGCTCACCCGCGCGCAACGCAATCTGCATGTACGCCCGCCGCGAGGCGTCTTCGGACCACCACCTCTCCGCTACCGGCCACGGCCCAGCCCACGCCTCCACGGGCCGAGCCGCATCCCACACCGGCCCATCGGCCATGGCCCCCACATGCCCCGACGCTGGATGGCGTTGCACCGCCCGAGCCACCGAGTCAGCCGGATCCGCTTGCAAGCGCACCCATGTGGGCGGCGCACTCACATTGAGGCGCCGGTCAATGAACACCGGCGTGCCACCCGCATCCAGCACTTGGAGGGCTTGAGGCACTGGCAACACACTCGCGGGAGCGGGGTCTGGGATCTGGCCGGGCCAAGGATGCTCAATACGACGCACTGGCGCGGACTCTTGCCCCCACGCCAGCACGTGCACCCGGTCTCGCGGTCCGCGGCCGCCCTGTTCGCGCACGGCCAGCACCCCGTCCATGCCCAAGAGGGACTGAATGCGTTCCACGCTGCGGCTGGCCCTGGCATCGGCCCCGGAGACCCCTCCCCAGAGGTACGCCTGCTCAGAGCCCAACGCCACAATGTCCTCAGCGGTGACCGTGATGCTCACCAACGGCGCACGTTCAGGGCCCGCGGCCGTGCCCGAAAGCCAGCCCTCCAGTTGCCACCGCACACGGTCCGTCATGTGTTTGGCAAAGGCCCCTGCGCGCGATCCCACATCAGTGCGCCACACGCGTTCCAGCCCCTCGCCACGTTCGGTGCGCGCGGCGATGCGGACTCGCCCACAGCGCACTCCGGCAGCCAACAGCGCCTCATCCAACTCTTGGGCGCATTGAGCCGCCACCAGCGTGAGTTGCTCCACGCGTTGCGCCGGCTCCTCAAAGACGTACTCCACCGCAATGTCTTGCTCTTGCCTGCGTAGCACTGGCGGCACCACGTCATGCCCCAAAGCCATACGCCGCGCCCACGTGCCCACCGCGCCAAACCTCGCCAAAACATCGGCCGCAGGTAACACAGTGAACTCCCCCAGCGTGAAGATTCCCAAGCGCACCAGCACACTCACCAGGTCCTCCACTGCAACGCGTTGCAGTCGCTCGGTGGCAGCCAGCGCCAGCGAGTCCACGGGCAAGGGCGCCAAGAATTCGGCCGATGCTCCGGCCGGCACCAACGCCGATTCCCTGGCAGCCATCACCGCCGCGAGCAGGCCATCGGCTGCACCCACCGAGCATTCACAGCCGGCGTACTCAGCCACCGCTGTCACCAACGCCTCGGCCAGAGCCTCTTCAGAGCCGTGGAACCGCGCCGCCCCTTGGGCGGGGATCATGAGCAGGCCAGGCCGGGTGATCTCCACTCCGGACACCACCTGTTCGGCAGCCGATGCCACCGCCTCAAAGGCCCTGGCATCCCGGCCCTCGTCGTAGGGCAAGATCACCAGATCTGGGCATCGGCTCTGCGCGAGCCGCTTGCGCATCCCCCTGCGCACTCCGGCCGCTCGAGCCGCCGCGGACACCGCGATCATGCCGCGTCCATGAAGCACAGCCACCGGTGTGTCCGCGCTGAGCCCCGCCTCGGTCATAGCCGCTACCGCTGGCCAGTCAGGAACCCACAACACCGCCCGCCTGGTCACCGTGACGGTGCCTGCTGTGGCGGTGCGCGTGCGGGCCATCAGGCCACCTCTTCGGCAAGCACGGAACTGCGCATGCCAGGCCGCCACACGCCTCGCTCACCGTCCAGGCTTAGAGTCACTCGCCGCACCGGGCCACCGTTTTCACGCACAGCGACTGTGATCTCGCGGTCCCTCAAACGCCCATCGCCAGCACCCAGACCTGTCCACCGAGTGGACTCCACGGTGAGTTCCATGCGCGCCCCTGGCCATGCACCCGTTGCCAACAACACGGCACCACGTTCCCTGACCCGAGCCGTGATGCGGCGCCTGTCGGCATCGGACAAAGCAAGGCGCTGACCCACGAGCACTACGTCCATGCCGTCTACGCAGGCTGCCAGCGCGGATGCTGCTTGAGCCCCTGGATGCGGCACTAGCGCCAGCCGCGCCAAGTCCACTCCACGCCGCGCGGCGGCCACCACTCCCACATGCGGCATCCCCACCATGGCTATCCACGAACCTTCACGGGAGGCCTCACCCGCTAGCGCGAGCATGAGTGACGTAGAGCCAGCGACAGTGATGGCGGTGCCCCTGCGCAGACCTTGCGGCAAGAGCGTGGCGACTTGCTCCGCGAGCGGCAATGGTGCGCGCGTCCCACCCTCACGCTCGGTTCCCATGCGGGCCTGCACGGCGCCCAAAGCGGCGCGAGCAGCGGCCAAGCGGGCCTCTTGAGTCTGCGCATGCCGTTCGAACATACGTTCGATTATGGCACCTCAGTGTGACACTCGCGACCGCTATTGTGAGGCTCCGCCCCACCCGCTCTGGGCGCCCCTCCCCACCCTCCCCCGGCCCCCCTCCCCACCCTCCAGGCGCGCCGTGGGGCGCTGACCTCCGCATCTAGAAATCTGTGTGCGCTATGGGGCGCTCACCTCCGCTCCCCTCGCCGCACCAGCCCCCTGAGGCGCCCCTATCGCGCGCGCAACTCCCACATCGCCACCGCAGACGCCGCCGCCACATTGAGCGAGTCCACCCCGCCTGCCATGGGAATGGTGACCACGGCATCGGCTGCTGAAAGGGCCTCACGCGTGAGCCCATCACCCTCCGCGCCGAGCACCAACGCCACACGTTCGTGGCCGGCCCCCGCGAACTCCGCGAGCGACACCGCACCCTCCGTCAACGCAAGCGCACCCACCACGAACCCCGCGGCCCGCAAGTCATCGAGTGCACCAGGCCACTGGTCAGCCCGAGTCCACGGCACTTGAAACACCGTGCCCATCGACACCTTCACGGAGCGCCGGTAGAGCGGGTCTGCGCACGCGGGCGAGACCACCACGGCATCGGCCCCAAGACCCGCCGCGGAGCGGAAAATGGCGCCCACGTTGGTGTGATCCACGATGCCCTCAAGAACCACCACCAGGCGCGCTTCACGCGTGAGCTCCGCGAGTGACGGCAACGAGGGGCGCTCCATGGCGGCCAGCGCGCCGCGGTGCACGTTGTATCCAGTCACTGCCTCCAAGGCGGCCTCCGATGCCACGTACACCGGGGTCTCTTGCGGCACCAAATGCGCCACCGAGTCCAGCCACCGTTCGCTCACCAACACAGACTTGGGCCGATGCCCGGCTGCCACCGCGCGTTCGATCACTTTGGCGCCCTCTGCGATGTAGAGGCCTCGCTCGGGCTCGGTGCGGCGGCGTAACTCTACATCCGTGAGACCCGCGAAGTCGGCGAGCGCCTCAGGCTGAGGGTCGCGGATGACAGGCATGCATGCATTGTGTCAGGGGTGCGTGGCGGAGGTGAGCGCCCCATAGCGCACACAGATTTCTAGATGCGGAGGTGAGCACCCCACAGCGCGCCGGGGGGCCAGAAGGGGCGGGGCCGGAAGGGGCGGG
>JBIQJT010000015.1:4366-40778 GCA_044507265.1 Actinomycetales bacterium
CCCCCGGCCGGGGAGGGGGCGGCTGGGAATGCGCCCCGGCCGGGGAGGCCGGGGAGGGCGGACAAGCAAAAGGCGGGGGCTTGCGCCCCCGCCCCAGCCTGAAACCTGAGTTACTGCCCCTTGGCAGCGTCCGGGTCAAAAGGCACGCCGGAACCGGTACCGGCAGCCTCGGCGTCCGCGGCGACACCTTCAGCCTGGCGGCGAGCCTCCGCGAGCGCAGCCTTGGGGTCTGCGAGCGCGTTAGTGAGACGCGACTTGCGGGGACCGCCCTTGGCCTTGAGGGGCTCGGGCTCGTCGTCCACCCCAAAGCCGGCGGAGACGGCCTTGAGAGCGCCGGTGAACTCGGTGGGCACAAACCACACCTTGTTGGACTCGTTCTTGGCGATCTCGGGGAGCATCTTGAGGTACTGGTATGCGAGCAGTTTGGAGTCGGCGTCACCTTCGTGGATGGCGTCGAACACCTGGAGGATCGCTCGTGCTTCACCCTCTGCGGTGAGAATGCGGGCTTGGGCATCACCCTCGGCTCGCAGAATCGCGGACTGCTTCTCACCTTCAGCGGTAAGGATCTGCGACTGCTTGACACCCTCGGCGTTAAGGATCGCAGCACGGCGGTCACGCTCGGCGCGCATCTGCTTTTCCATGGAGTCCTTGATGGACATGGGCGGCTCAATCGCCTTGAGTTCCACGCGGTTGACGCGAATGCCCCACTTGCCAGTAGCGTCGTCGAGCACTCCACGAAGGTGGCCGTTGATCTGGTCACGGCTCGTGAGCGTCTGCTCAAGGTCCATGGTTCCCACGATGTTACGGAGCGTGGTGACTGTCAGTTGCTCCACACCGGTGATGTAGTTGGCAATCTCGTAGACGGCCGCCTTGGGGTCGGTCACCTGGAAGTAGATCACCGAGTCGATGTCCACCACCAGGTTGTCCGACGTGATCACGGACTGCGGCGGGAACGAGTACACGAGCTCGCGGAGGTCTACCTTGGCGCGCACCTTGTCAATGAAGGGCACCAAGAAGTGCAGACCCGCATCCCACGTGCGGTCGTAGCGACCCAGGCGCTCCACGATGAAGGCTTGGGTCTGACGGACCACCACGATCGCCTTGAAGATCGCGATGATGATGAAAAGGGAAATGAACGCAATGGCGGCGATTCCCAGGACACCCAACGCTTCCATGTGCTTACTCCTGTTCTGGAGCCACGATCGCCGTGGCGCCCTCGATAGCTACTACCCGCGCGTACGCGTCTTCGGCGACTTCGCCTTCACGCGTGCGGGCGGTCCACACTTCACCCTTGAGCTTGACACGGCCCGACGTCGTGGTGACCTTGTCGATGGCACGAGCCTTCTCGCCCACCAGGGCGGCGGTTCCAGTGGTCACCTGCGCTTCCGACTTGAACTTGCGCATCATGGGCTTACGCAGCGCAAACGTCAGCACCGCACTCACCAGGGCAAAGATCAAGATACCAAACGGCCACGGCACGCCCAGGAGCATGGCCACGCCAGCCACAAGAGCACCTACTGCCAGCATCGCGAACGTGATTTCCACGGTGAAGACCAACACGATGCCCAACAGGGCAGCAATGACAAACCACCAAGCGGATGCTTCCATTGTTACCTCCTGGCCTCACGCTATCAGTGAAGGCCCGTGCGCATTCTCCTACTTGCGACGGGCTGTGAAGCGGCCGTTGTCCTCCCGCAGGATGACCGGAAGATCGTAGGTTTCGCTGAGGTTCTCGCTTGTGAGTGTGGACGCGAGCGGGCCTTGAGCCACAATGCGTCCTGCCTTGAGCAACATGGCGTGGGTGAAGTGCAAAGGCACCTCTTCAACGTGGTGGGTGACCATCACGATCGCTGGCGAGCGACGGTCGCCTGCAAGCTCAGAGAGCGCACCCAGAAGTTCTTCACGTCCGCCCAGGTCAAGCCCAGCGGCGGGCTCGTCTAAGAGAAGCAACTCGGGGTCGGTCATGAGGGCGCGCGCAATCTGCACTCGCTTGCGTTCGCCTTCGCTGAGGGTCTCAAAGGTGCGGTCAGCAAACGCGTGGATACCAAAAGCGGCGAGCAAGTCATCGGCCCGACGCTCGTCCATGTCTTCGTACTGCTCGCGCCAGCGGCCCACCACGCCGTGGGCGGCGGTCATGACGATGTCGCGCACGGTCTCGTCGGCAGGTATCCGATCCGCGAGCGCCGCAGACGACAGCCCTACGCGAATGCGCAAGTCCATAGTGTCGGTCTCGCCCAACGTCTCCCCCAGTACTGTCACGGTGCCCGTGGTGGGGTGAGCGCGCGCTGAGGCGATGGTGATGAGGCTCGTCTTGCCTGCTCCATTGGGTCCCAAGATGACCCAGCGGTCCTGCGGATTCACGCTCCACGTGATGCCGTCGAGGATCTGGTTGTCGGCACGCCTCAGCGTGACGTCGTCGAGCCGGAGGACTTCACTCATGGTGAGTCCAGCCTAACCGAGCCGGGCTTCACCCAAGACGGTGGCGTAGAGCTCTCGTGTGCGCTCTCCGATCGCTTCCCAGGAGAAGTGTTCGGCTGCGCGCGCCCGTCCTGCTTCGCCCATCGCGCGCGCTCGCTCACGGTCGGAGACCATCTCGGTGAGCGCCGCGGCGAGGTCGGCCACAAAACGGTCAGGATCAAGCGGCGTGCCGGTGCCGTCGTTCACTTGCTCAATGGGCACCAAGGTGCCCGTGATGCCGTCCTCCACCACTTCAGGAATGCCGCCCGTGGCGGTACCCACCACCGGTAATCCCACGGCCATGGCTTCAAGATTCACGATGCCGAGCGGCTCGTACACGGACGGGCACACGAATGCGGTGCACGCGTCAAGCACCGCTACCAACTCGGCTCGGGGAAGCATGGTCTCGATCCACACCACGCCATCACGCTTCGCCTGAAGCGCGCCCACGGCCCCGGAGACCTCGGCCGCGATCTGCGGAGTGTCAGGAGCGCCCGCGCACAGCACAATTTGCACCTCTGGAGGCAGACTCTCGACGGCCCGCAGCAGGTACGGCAAGCCCTTCTGGCGCGTGATGCGTCCCACGAACACCACGGCGGGGCGGTTCCTGTCGATGCCCCAGTGGGCCACCACGGCATCGGCGGCGGCGCGAGCATCTGGAGTAGACGGCGCAGCCCAACCCTCCACATCAATGCCGTTATGAATCACGTGTACTCGGGCGGGGTCCACCTGCGGGTAGCACCTCAGGACGTCGGCCTTCATCCCCGCGCTCACGGCGATCACGGCATCGGCCGCCTCATAGGCCGTCTTCTCTATCCACGAGGAAATGCGGTACCCACCGCCTAACTGCTCGGCTTTCCACGGGCGTAGCGGCTCCAACGAGTGCGCCGAGATCACGTGCGGCACACCGTGTAACTGCTTGGCCAGGTGCCCCGCCATGTTGGCGTACCACGTGTGGGAATGGACGATGCTCGCCCCGGCGCTGTCGTGAGCCATGGGCAGGTTGTGGGCGAGGACATCCAGGGAGGACTCCCCCACGCCGCCACCTAAGGCGGTGTAACCGGTCACTCCCGGGGCATCGCGCGGCCCGTCAAAGCATCGGACCTGAACGTCCACGTGCTCGCGGAGCACTCGCGCCAGCTCGTCCACGTGGACGCCTGCGCCTCCGTAGACGTGCGGCGGGTACTCGCGAGTAAGGATGTCAACGCGCATGGTTCCCACGCTAGCGCCCGCCACGCGCACACCCGCCCCCACGCGCCTGAGGACAGGCCAACTATGCTGGCCACATGGCTTCCCCCAAGGTGCTCGCAATTGTCCTCGCTGGTGGCGAAGGCAAGCGACTCATGCCACTGACCGCCTCCCGCGCCAAGCCTGCAGTGCCGTTTGGCGGAACGTTTCGCCTCGTGGACTTTGCGTTGTCCAATCTGGTCAACTCTCGCTACCTACACGTCATCGTGCTGACCCAGTACAAGTCGCACTCGCTTGACCGTCACATAGCGCGCACGTGGCGCATGTCGCCGCTCTTGGGCAACTACGTGGCTCCCGTGCCCGCGCAGCAACGCCGGGGCAAGCACTGGTACTTGGGCAGTGCCGATGCCATCTACCAGTGCCAAAACATCATTGAGGACGAGAAGCCTGACATTGTGGTGATTGTGGGCGCTGACCACGTCTACCGTATGGACTTCTCGCAAATGGTGGACGCCCATGTGGACAGCGGTGCCGAGTTCACCGTGGCCGGAATCCGCCAGCCCATTTCTCTCGCAGACCAGTTTGGCGTGATCGACGTGGACCCCGCCGAGCCCACGCGGATCCGTGCATTCTTGGAGAAGCCCAGCGATCCTCAAGGGTTGCCCGATGCGCCGCACGAGGTACTCGCGTCTATGGGCAATTACGTGGCCAACGCCGACGCCCTCCTTGAGGCCCTCGCCTACGACGCCGACGACGCCACCTCCAAGCACGACATGGGTGGCGACTTAGTGCCGTACTTCGTCAAGCGCGGCACATGCGCCGTCTATGACTTTGCGCGCAACGACGTTCCGGGCTCCACGGACCGCGACCGCGACTACTGGCGCGACGTAGGAACCCTTGACTCCTACTACGACGCCCACGTGGACCTCATTGCGGTGCAGCCTGTGTTCAACGTCTACAACGACCAATGGCCCGTGCACCAAGGTCTCATCACTCAACCGCCGGCCAAGTTCATCCACTCGGAAGAGGGCCGCCTGGGCCACGCCGCTGACTCGATCGTCTCGCCCGGCGTGATCGTCTCCGGCGCCACCGTCACCGGATCCGTGTTGTCGCCTGGCGTGCGCTTGCATTCCTGGTCCACTGTGTCCGACTCGGTGCTACTGGACGACGTTCACATTGGCCGTCACGCGCAAGTGCACCGCGCCATTTTGGATAAGGGCGTGTACGTGGGCGAAGGCGCCAGGGTGGGCATTGACCGCGACGCCGACATCGCGCGAGGCTTCACCATCACCGAGTCCGGCCTCACCGTGGTGGCCAAGGGAACGCGCGTCGTATGACCTTTGCCGACGCCACGGGGCGGGCACGCTTGCTCGTGACCGATGTGGACTCCACTCTCATCACTCAAGAGGTCATTGAGCTGCTCGCCGAGCACGCTGGCGTGCGCGAGGAGGTGGCCGCCATCACTGACGCAGCCATGCGCGGTGAACTCGACTTTGCCGCGTCGTTGGCCGCGCGTGTTGCCACGTTGAAAGGACTGCCCGCGTCAGTCATTGACGAGGTTGCCGCCAAGGTGGAGTACACCCCAGGGGCTCGCGAACTGGTCCTCACGCTGCAGAAGAAGGGCTGGGACGTGGCCCTCGTGTCAGGAGGCTTTGCCGAGATCGTGAGCGGGCTCGCCGAGGACCTCGGTGTGAAGCTCTTCCGCGCCAACAGGCTTGAAGTGGAAGACGGCCACCTCACGGGTCGCACGCTGGGCCCGGTCATTGACCGCGAGGCCAAGGCCGAGGCATTGCTGGAGTTCGCTGCCTTGGTGGGAGCCGACCCTGCTGACAGCGTAGCTTTGGGCGATGGCGCCAACGACATCGGAATGTTCGGCGTGGCCGGTGTGAGCATCGCCTTCAATGCCAAGCCTGCGGTGCGCAAGGTGGCGGACTTGGTGATCGAAGGTCCACGGCTCGATGCGGTGCTTGACCTCTTGGGCTTGCACGGCGAGGCACTCGAAGGCGCTCAGTAGCGCGCGCGTTCTGACGCCGCCAGCGCGAGCAACGCGAAGGCTTGAGCCTCGGCAGACGTTCCCTGCTTGTCAAAGTGCGGAGACCCGCACACCTCTCGCACCAAGCCGTCCGGTCCCACGTGCGCGAGCGCTGCGTTCATCCACCGGGAGGCGCGCTCAGCCCATGCGGTGTCTAGCCAGCCGTCAGCAACGCCGGTGAATGCGGCATACGCCAACATCAGACCGGCCGTGCCGTCCACAAAGGTGTTGGCGTCATCCACGACATCGTGGAAGCGCCCGTCTTCGCGCTCCCACGCCACGCAGGCCTCCAGAAGCTCAAGCGCCTCGCGTTGCCACCGGCCGCGCATCTGCGTGGGCGTCGCGTCGCCACCCAGCCTCAGAGCGCGCGCAAGTCCAGCTGCCACCCAGCCGTTGCCGGTGGTCCAATGCGCTCCCCGGACGGCCTCGCCGGTCACAGTGTTGAAGCGATGCCCGTAGAGTCCCGTCGCCGAATCCCACAAGTGCTCCTTGTGCATGCGGTATTGCATGTCCGCAGGGGCAAAATCTCCGGTCACCACTAGCGAGGGCACCACCATGTAGACGGAGTCCACCCACACTTCCTCGAGGCCATCCAGATGCCACAGCACACCCGAATCGTCGCGAGGCCCGTAGCGCAGCAAAGCCCACCGTTGCTTCTCCAAAGCCTCGGCACCGTCATCGCCTAACAGCGCGACTGCCTCCATGAGGGACCCGCCGTTTACCAAGCCTGAGTCGCCCGTAGCACCCAAGCGGCCATGCTCGTCCTGACGCACCACGGCATCGTGCGCAAGCGCTCTGGCCAGTTCCAGCCGACCCTCATCGATGGCCGCGTGGGAAGCAACGCCTTGCTCCCATGACATCCGTTGCATGGCTAGCAGGGCGTTCCAAATGTGCTCGGTCTTGGCCATCACTTTCCTGAAAGCAGCGCCACAAGCCTGCCCGAGCCGCGCTCCAACCGATCCCAACGCGGCAGTTCCAAGACCGCAGCGCCTGACGTGGGTAGCCCCAAGACCAGTTTCTGTAGCAACGCACGGTCAGACTCCGCGCCCGCAAGCCATGTGGCAAATGCCGACGATGTGGGCTCGTGGGCAACCGTGGCCGCCACTTCCGTGTCGCCCAAGTCGCTCAGTGCTCCTTGATAGGCACCAATACCGGCCTCATACAGTTCGGGAAACGTCCGCACCTCGGTGTTTTCAAGCGCGGCGGCCATGCGCTTCCAGGTCTGTTGAGCGCGATTAGCCGAGGAGACGAGCGCCACTTCGGGCACTATCTGGGCCTCGATCAAGCGCTCACCCAAGCGGGCAGCGTGGTCTCGGCCTTCTACCGTGAGTGCGCGATCATGGTCCGCTAGGGCCGGAGTGGGAATCTCGGCCTTGGCGTGACGCACGATCACGAGAGTGGGCATAAGCCTGGGTCTACTGACCCATCGCGTGGACGCCACCATCCACGTGAATCATCTCGCCCGTGGTAGCAGGGAACCAGTCACTCAGCAAAGCCGTAACGGCGCGGGCGGCAGGCTCAGTGTCATCCGAATCCCAACCCAACGGCGCACGGTTGCTCCACTGGCCTTCCATCTGGTCAAAGCCCGGAATGTGCTTGGCGGCAGTCGTCTTGAGCGGACCGGCGGACACGACGTTGCAGCGGATGCCTTGCGGACCCAGATCTCGAGCGAGGTAACGGTTGACGGACTCGAATGCAGCCTTGGCCACACCCATCCAGTCGTACACAGGCCACGCAAATCGCGCGTCAAACGTCAGCCCCACAATGGAGCCACCGTGAGGCATGAGAGGAATCGTGGCCTCCGCGAGAGCCTTGAGTGAATACGCGGAGATGTGCAGCGCGGTGGCGACGTCGTTCCACTCCCCTGCCATGAAGTTGCCGCCCATGACGGTCTGCGGGGCAAACCCAATGGAGTGGACTACGCCGTCAAGGTGAGGCACGTGCTCGCGCACGGAGTCGGCAAGGCCCGCCAACTGCTCGGGATTGGTAACGTCAAGTTCCACCACTTGGGCCTCAACCGGCAAGCGCCGGCCCATGGACTGCGTCACCTTCAAGGTACGGCCCACACCTGTGAGCACCACGGTGGCGCCCTGCTCTTGGCTCAACTTCGCCACATCGAACGCGATGGAGCCTTCGGTGAGTACACCGGTGACCAGAATGTTCTTGCCCTCAAGAATGCCCATGATTCCTCCTCGTCCGTGAGCGTAGCGCCCCTGAGGGCCCTAGTGGCCCATGCCCAAGCCGCCGTCAACGGGAAGCACAGCACCCGAGACGTAACCGGCATCGTCCGATGCCAGGAACAACGCCGCCGACGCGACCTCCTGGGTCGATCCAAAACGCTTGGCAGGAATATTGGCCTCGTACTGCGTGACGAGGTCCTCGCCCAGCTCGGCGGTCATGGCCGTCTCGATGAATCCGGGAGCGATCACGTTGGCGGTGATGCCGCGGGCGCCCACCTCACGAGTAATGGAGCGAGCCATGCCCACGAGCGCTGACTTGGATGAGGAGTAGTTGACCTGACCTGGATTGCCGAGCAGACCCACCACGGACCCCACCAGGACGATGCGACCGTACTTCTCACGAATCATCGACTGCACGGCACGGCGCACCGTGCGGAAGGTGCCGGTGAGGTTCACGTCGATGACCTGCTCAAAGTCCTCGTCCGACATGCGCATGAGCAAGCCGTCCTTGGTGATGCCCGCGTTGGCGATGAGAACGCGCACTCGGCCGTGGCGTTCTTCAAGGGCATCAAAGGCCGCGTTGACCGCGTCGGTGTCGGTAATGTCTGCAATCTCCCCGTCCACACCTTGCGGCAAGTCCCCGCCCCGGTAGATGGTGGAGACGGTGTCCCCCGCAGCTACAAAGGCCTCCGCAATGGCACGGCCGATTCCGCGATTAGCGCCAGTCACTACAACGTGTCGAGTCATGGGGGCAACGGTAGCCGACGCTACGCTCAGCAAGCGAAGAATGTTTCGATTCGCTAACGACGCATGTGGCTCTATACCTGAGAACCTGGCTCCCCTTAAGGTGGGCCGAAAGTTGCGCATAGAGCCGCCCCAGGCTTGGTAGTGTGTGTCGCAATCGCAAGGACCGCGCAAAGGCGCGAAAGGGAGTGCGAATGATCACCGTGGATGAGGCTCGACGGAGCCCCGCCGCACGCCGGTTGCGTGCACACAAGATGCTTGGCGCGGTCGCTCTCACCGCCGCGCTGGTGCTGACCGGTTGCGCGAGCGCTGGTCCGGCCGACGGCTACATCGAGGCTTACTACGACAACGGCGACCCCATCCGGTCGCCTCGCAAGGCCACCTTGTTTGATGAGGCTGGCGATGCGCTGTGCGAGACGCCCATTTACCAGAACAAGCTCGAGACGCGCTTCCGCCCGTTCTCTGACACTGGTGGAGTGGTGAACGCCTTCCTTTTTGAGGTCACCAACAGCGAGTTCAACCCCGATGCTCCGCTCAGTGAACTGACGCCACCCTCTGGTTTGAATGAGACCCAGTACCGCACGCTACTGAGGCGCCAGCAGGGCAGCCTCGAGCGTATGTATGAGTTGACGCATCCTGTCCATTTTGATTCCGAGAACGGCATTAGCGGCCCCGACGACATGAAGGCAATCAAGGACGCCCTGCGCAAGCGCTTCCCCGACTTGGCTCCCGAGCAGGGCCGTATTGCGGTGGTGCCTTACGTGCGTGTGGGCGACTCATGGATTGAATCCAACGAGGGTCGTTTCAACGTCCGCCGCGTGGGCGATGTGCCCTTGTTCATGGACACGCTCGGCATCAAGGGTGTGGAGTACAACGGCCTCCAATACGACTACTCCGCAGCTGTCAAGGATGGCGAGGAGTTCCTCATGGTCCGTGACCGCGAGACCGGCGTGGTGACCTTGGTCAACGGCAGCGGTGTGGCTGACCTGGATGAGATCCAGCAGTTCCAGCAGTACGGCATCATGCTCGAGCTCGGCGTGTTCGAGTCCGTGGCCGGCGTGCTCACGCTGCAGAGCGACGGCTGCCCGCAAGCGGACGGCAAGAACTTTGTCCGCTGGTGGATTGCTGACTACCAAGAAGTCGAGCCCGTCATCGTTGATGAAGAAGATGAAGAGGAGCCTGCTGAGGAGGAGACCGTCGAGGAAGCCTCCGACGAGTCTTGAGCTCACGTTCGCACTTCCCTGAGGGCCGCTACCGCGAGGTGGCGGCCCTCAGACTTTTTACGCCGTGTCCACGGCTAGCATCGTGGGGTGTCCCCCTCCGCCCCAGGCGTTGCGCCCCGCTACTCGGTGAAGCGCATCGTGCTGGCCTCGGTCATTGCCGCGGTGGTAGTGGCGCTGGGGATAGTCGCGGGGCTGTGGCAATTTGGGCGCTACCAGGTGAGGGCCGATGCCGTGGCCGCGTCCCAAGCCGCCCAGGGTGCGCCCGTGGTGCCGTGGCAAGAAATAGTCATCAACAATGACCTGCCCGAGTGGCGCACCGTGACGCTCACGGGTCACTTTGACACGGAGAGCGTCACCGCCTTGCGTGGCCGCACGGTGGACCGCGAGGCGAGTTTGCAGTACCTGGCATGGTTCATCTCTGGGGACCGTGCCGTGCTTGTCAACGCAGGGTGGGTGCCGCGAGATGACGCCGATGAGATCACCTTGCCTTCGGGTGAGCTCACCCTTGAAGGCATCGTGAGGGCGCAAGAGCCTGACGACGGCAAACGTGGAGAGGGAGCCACCCGAATCACCGCGAAGCAGATGACGTCACCCACCACGGCGGAAGCCGACCTAGGTTGGCTCATGATGCGTGAGCCGTGTGATGACACGGGTTGCCTTGGCACCGCGCTGCAACCAGTGCCCGCGCCACCATTGAGCCTAGGTCCGCACTTGTCTTACGCACTGCAGTGGTGGCTTCTCGCCATCGCCGCACCCATCATCGCCGTGATCGTCATGCGCAAAGACGCTCAACACGCGAGCGAGAGCACTGCAGAAGAAGCCGCGGCTCGTCCGCGCAAGGCCCGCAAGCACCCCACCGACGAAGAGATCGAAGACGCGCTCTAGCCACACGCGGTGCTACGCGAGCGAGATGAGATCCCTGTAACTCGGATTCCAGAGGTCTTCTACGGCATCGGGAAGCAAGAGCACGCGCTCGGGTTCCAGAGCGTCCACCGCGCCCTCGTCGTGAGTTACAAGCACCACTGCGCCCTCATAGGTGCGCAAGGCGCGCAGAATCTCCTCACGAGACGCCGGGTCAAGGTTGTTAGTGGGCTCGTCCAGCAAGAGCACGTTAGCCTGGCTCACCACGAGGGAGGCCAATGATAGCCTCGTCTTCTCCCCACCCGAAAGCACCTTGGCGGGCTTCATGGCATCGTCCCCACTGAAGAGGAACGAGCCCAGCACGTTGCGCACCTCGGTGTCGCTCAGGTCAGGGGCGGCGTGGCGCAAGTTCTCCAGCACGGTGGCGTCCAGGTCAAGGAAGTCGTGCTCCTGGGCGTAGTAGCCAAGTTTGAGCCCATGACCGGGAACGACCTCGCCCGTGTCAGCTTCTTCAACGCCTGACAGCAAGCGCAAGAGTGTGGTCTTTCCAGCACCGTTGAGCCCCAGTACGACCACACGCGAACCGCGGTCGATGGCTAGGTCCACGTCGGTGAACACCTCGAGCGAGCCGTACGACTTGGACAATCCCTCCGCGGTCAGCGGAGTCTTGCCGCATGGAGCAGGCGTGGGGAAGCGCAAGGCTGCCACCTTGTCGTGCTTGCGCTCGCCTTCAGTGCTGGCGAGCAACTTCTCAGCACGCTTGGCCATGTTTTGTGCCGCCACGGCCTTGGTGGCCTTGGCGCGCATCTTGTCGGCCTGAGCCAACAAGGCCGATGCCTTCTTCTCCGCATTGTCTCGCTCACGCTTGCGGCGGCGTTCGTCGGTCTCACGTTGCGCGAGGTAGGCGTTCCAGCCCAAGGCGTACTGGTCGAGTTCGCCTCGGTTGGCATCCAAGTGGAAGACCTTGTTGACGCTCGCGCGCAGCAATTCCACGTCGTGCGAGATGACCACGAGTCCACCCGGGAAGTTGGCAAGAAAGGTCCGCAACCACTGGACTGAATCGGCGTCCAAGTGGTTCGTCGGCTCGTCCAGCAAGAGCGTCTCAGCGTCTGAAAAGAGAATGCGGGACAGTTCCACACGGCGGCGTTGACCACCGGAGAGCGTGCCGAGCGGCTGGCCAAGGACCCTCTCGCCTAGGCCCAAGTTGGCGGCGATCTTGGCGGCCTCGGACTCCGCGGCGTAACCACCCGCGGCGCGGAACTTGGCCTCGATCCTGGGGTAACGGTCCATGGCGGCGTCACGAACGGAGTCGTCTTCCGATGCCATGCCCAACTCGGCCTCGCGCAGTTTGCGCATGAGCGCGCCCAAGTCGCGCGCCTCAAGAATGCGCTCCATCGCCACTTGCTCGAGCGAGCCTGTGCGCGGGTCTTGGGGCAAATAACCCACGGAGCCCTTGTGGGTGACCTTGCCCTTGGTGGGTTGGCCTTCACTAGCGAGGATCTTGGTCAAAGTTGTCTTGCCGGCACCATTGCGGCCCACCAGTCCGACCCTGTCACCGGGGGCGATCTGAAAGGAAACGGGGTGCAGTAAGACGCGTGCGCCAATGCGCACCTCGACCTCTGACGCAACAATCACAGCAACTCCGCGGGCCCGGGTGCGCCGCATTTTGTAGCAGTCCCACAAGGATTCCGGGCTAAGCACGCCACACAGCGGCGATTCTTTGTGGGGACGGTATGGTTGCCGCCGAACAATTATCGCAAGGAGTGACATGGACGCGCGCCAAGCCTTCAGCCCCACCAATATCGCTCTGGTGGCGGTCTTCGCAGGACTCATTGCGGCATCGACTATTTGGCCCGGCGTTGCCCTTCAGGCCGGTGTGCCCATCTCGCTGCAGACCTTTGCAGTGTTACTGGCAGGCGCGGTCCTTGGGCCCTGGCGTGGCGCGGCCGCCGTGCTCGTTTACCTCGTGCTCGGTACCGCGGGACTGCCCATCTTTGCCCAGCACCGATATGGCTTTGCGGCGTGGGCCGGTCCCACCGGTGGCTTCTTGCTCGGCTTCTTGGCCGCGGCTCTCGTCACCGGGTGGATGGTGCGTCGCTTGCACCGCGCCAACAAACTTTCACTGTCCGCACTCGTGGGCGCATGTGCGGTGGGTTCACTCGTGGTGCTCAATCTCGTTGGCTACACCTGGCTGTCAGCACGCATTGGCACGTCACTCAACGACACCATCGCCATTGCGGTGCCATTCCTGCCCGGAGACATCATCAAGCTCTTCCTGGCGGCACTTGTGGCGGCAGCGGTTCACAGGGCTTATCCCTGGTTGATCGCCGCTACGCCTCGCGCCACAGCTTCACGCGCCGCTGGTGACGACTCGCAGTCCGCTCCTAGCGCTTAGCCTGGGACCATGATCCAGTTCAAGGACGCGACCGTTGTTGCGCCCGATTCCGGCGCGACCATCCTTCACCCCACCACTTTGGAACTCAACGAACAGCGCATCTCCGTAGTGGGCGCCAACGGCTCGGGGAAGTCCACCCTGGCGCGCCTGATCAATGGTCTGGCGCTGCCCATTGAGGGTTCCGTGACGGTGGACGGGCTGGATACTCGCAAACATGGCGCATTGGTCCGACGCAAAGTGGGCTTCCTCTTCACCGACCCGTCCGCGCAACTCATCATGCCCACGGCCCTTGAGGACATCACGCTGTCGTTGAGGCGAGTCATTGGTGACAAGAAAGAGCGCGAGGAGGCGGCTATGGCTGCCTTGGCGGAGATCGGGTTAGCCGACAAAGCGCACGTCTCTGTGAACGCTCTTTCCGGCGGCCAGCGGCAGTTGTTGGCTCTCGCGGGAGTCCTTGCCACGACGCCCAGCGTGGTCGTCGCGGACGAGCCCACGACGTTGCTTGACCTACGGTGGCGGGCGCATGTCGGTGCCTTGCTCCACGCGCTGCCTATTCAGGTCATCGAGGTCACGCATGATCTTGAAGCGGCGATCCGTGCGGAACGCACGCTAGTGGTGGACGACGGGTCTGTGGTGTACGACGGCGCACCCGTGGAGGCTGTGGCTTTCTACCGGGAGCTCATGTTCCAGCGTTCAGTGGGGTCACTGTCATGAACTTCCTGGGCATGTACCGCCCCAGGCACACTCCTATGCACCGCTTCCCGGCGCTGGTCAAAGTGGCCATCCTCTTTGCATGGACAGTCGGCACGCTGATCGTCAGCGACCCCATCTCCGCGGCCGGCATGGCGGTGGCAGCGATCCTCATGCTTATCAGCGTGCTCCCGCCGTTCAAAGCCACTGTCAAGGCAATGCTCGGGATCATCGTGATCTCCGCTCTTGCCTCCGCGTATACAGCGTGGCGCATCGACATGGCCGAGGCTGTAGACATGGCCACGGACCTGGTGGGCATATTTGCTCTATCGCTCGCCGTCACCGGCTCTACACCCATGGGCGAACTGTTGGACCTCGCGGCATCGGCGGCACGACCCTTTCGGCGCATCATGCCTCCTGCCATTCCGGGCCTCATGTTCGCCATCGTGATCCGCGTCATTCCTGAGGTCGCCCACATCATGGCGCAATCCAAGCAAGCCCTGCGTGCCCGCGGCATCGAGCGCAGCCTTCGTGGCCTGCTGACACCCACCGCCACCCGCACAGTGGGCTTCGCGCTGGACTTGGGCCAAGCCCTCCACGCGCGCGGCATTGCGGACGACGCCGCGCCCCCGTCCAAGCGTCGGGAAGCGGTCAACGCGTAACTGGTCGTTGAGCGCCGGATGCACGGCCTGGCGCGGTAAGTTGTCTCTCAAGGAGGCACCATGTCTTTCAATGAGGGCACTCGGCTCGATCCCAGCCGCATTCAGCGCCGAGGCCGTGGTGGTGGCGGCAGTGGCGTTGCCGTAGGCGGTGGCATTGGCGGTTTCATCATTGTTCTGCTGTTGATGCTGTTCAACATCGATCCGTCCACGATTGGATTAGACAGCGGCTCAAACGGTCCGGGCGCGGCAGGACCAGACGACGCCACCCAGCAGCAAGACTTTGAGCAGCGGTGCACCACCGGCGCTTCCGCCAATGAGTACGCGGACTGCCGCGTACTCGCCACTATTGAGTCCCTGGACGCGTATTGGAACGATGCACTCCCCGCGGTGGGCGTGCGCAACCGCCTCCCCGGCGTCGTGGTGTTCGACTACTCCACATCGAGCGGTTGCGGCCAAGCTTCGCAGCAGACGGGGCCCTTCTACTGCCCTCCCGACGAGACGCTGTACATGGACACGACGTTCTTCCAGACGCTCAGCCAGTTTGGCTTTGAGCAAGGCAACCTCGCTGAGGCCTACGTGGTGGCGCACGAGTACGGACACCACATCCAAAACACGCTTGGCATCTTTGACATCGCTGACCGCACGAGCACTGGCCCCAACTCCGACACCGTGAAGGTCGAACTCATGGCCGACTGTCTCGCTGGTGTGTGGGTGGGCAACGCTGCGACGGTGCCGGACCCCGAGACGGGCATTCCGTTCCTTGAGCCCATCACTGAGGCGCAATTGCAGAACGCTCTGGCCGCTGCGGAGTCGGTGGGTGACGACCGTATTCAAGAGACTGTGGGTGGACAGGCCAAGCCCCACACGTACACACATGGGACCTCAGAACAGCGCGCTCAGGCCTTTACCACTGGCTACAACAATGGCACCGTGGCCTCCTGCGACCTCTTTGGGGTCGTAGGCCGCTAGTCCTCCAACATCGCGTGGAGCGCCTGTGTGGTGCGCCAATTGCGAATGGTCATGTACTTGTACTCAGGTGTGCCGATGATGGCAGTGAGTTTGCTCTTGGTGCGTTGAGCGCTGAGCCTGCGGAAGTAGATCACTCCGGGGCCTTGCCAGGCCTCATCCACGCCTTCGCGCAGTCGGACAACCTGCCAGGCCTGATCCCCTGGCAACAAGTGGTGCAAGAACACGATGTCACGGTGATACTCAGTGGCACCATCCAGATAGCCGGCGGGGGCCTTGGCCACCACCTCACGCAAGGCCTCGGCGGTGACAGTCATCACGGGCGTTTGCACACCAAGAGACTCGTGTAGCACCCGCTCTACCAGCGCACTTACGGCATCGGCGGTAATGCCGGGCGCGTCGAGCACCACGTTCCCTGATTGGATATACGTCCGCACGCGCGCGACGTCGGCGCCCTCCAGGCCAGCCCGCAAGGCCGCCATGGGCACCGGGTTCTTTCCCCCCACGTTGATCCCCCGGATCAACGCCACGTGCGTGGCAACCATGGCTTAGACGTTGAAGCCCAAAGCTCTGAGCTGTTCGCGGCCGTCCACGGTGATCTTGTCAGGGCCCCACGGCGGCATCCACACCCAATTGATGCGGAAGCCGTCCACCACGCCATCAAGCGCTTGGGCGGTCTGGTCTTCGATCACATCGGTGAGCGGGCACGCTGCAGACGTGAGCGTCATATCGATGATGGCGTGCTGGTTCTCGTCGAGCTGCACGCCGTAGACGAGACCCAGGTCAACCACGTTGATGCCCAGTTCAGGGTCAATGACATCGTGGAGAGCCTCCTCCACGTCGTAAGCCGTGGACACCTTCTCAGCCATGCTGTGCTCCTTCCGCACGCGCGAGTGCATCCCGCAGCGCCATCCATCCCAGCAGCGCGCACTTGATACGCGCAGGATACTTGCCGACGCCCACAAACGCCGTGGCGTCGCCCAATAAGTCTTCGTAGTGGTCATCCAAGGGCACGCCCTTGTTGTGCATGAGCGCCTTGAAGGCCTCATACGTGGTGTCGGCCCGATCCTTGGTCTCCCCCACTACCAAGTCGTTCAAGACGGAGACGGAGGCCTGTGAAATGGAGCAACCGCTTCCTTCCCATGCCAGGGCCGCGACCACGCCGTCCTCGAGCCCCACGCGCAAGGTGACCTCATCGCCGCACGTGGTGTTCACCTGGTGGGACTCGCCCACGCGCGCGGCGGCAAGCTCTTTGAGCCCACGCCCGTGCGCCTCGCGAGCGTGATCAATAATCACTTGCTGGTACATCTGTTCTAGGTCACTCATGAAGTGGCTCCAAAGAAGGTGCGCACGCCTTGAAGGGCGTCGATGAACGCGTCAACGTCGTCAAGGGTGTTGTAAATGCCCACGCTCGCGCGCGTGGATCCAGTGAGCCCAAAGTGCTTGTGAAGCGGCTGGGTGCAATGGTGGCCCACACGCACAGCAATACCTGCATCATCCAAGACCTGGCCCACGTCGTGGGGATGAACACCGTCCACCACTACCGCGGCAAGTGCCAGCACTCCGTGAGGCGCCTCTACGGGGCCCAGCAGACGGACGCCGGGGATCTCGGCCACCCCTTCACGCAATGGACGCGCAAGCGACTGCTCGTGGGCAGCCACGGCATCCATGCCAATGTCCATGAGGTACTCGGCGGCGGCACCCATTCCCACTACTTGAGCGACGGGCTGAGAGCCAGCCTCAAAGCGCGTGGGGGCCGGGTGCCATGTGGTCTGTTCCAGCGTGACCGTCTTGACCGCGCCACCACCAAAGAGCGAAGGCGGCAAAGCGTCGAGCAATTCCGCGCGACCCCACAGCGCACCTACTCCAGTGGGCCCGAGCATCTTGTGGCCTGAGAAAGCCGCAAAGTCCACACCAAGGGCCTGGACGTCCACGGGCAGGTGAGGCACCGATTGGCATGCATCGAGCACCGTGAAGGCACCCACCTGACGCGCGCGCTCCACACAGGCGCCCACGTCCGCGATCACTCCCGTGACGTTGGAGACGTGTCCAAAAGCAAGCACGCGCGTGGAGTCGTCCACCACGGTTGCCAGTTGCTCAAGTCGAGGCACCCCGTTTGCGTCCAGCTCAATCCACCGCAGCTGCGCGCCTGTGCGGGCCGCGAGTTGTTGCCACGGCACCAAGTTGGCATGGTGGTCAGCTTGAGTGACGACGATGGAATCACCAGAGCCCACACGGAAGCGGGCAAATTCACTGCCACCAATCCCGGCGGATGCATTGGCCATGCCATTGGCGACGAGGTTGATCGCTGCCGTGGCATTGCCAGACCACACAATCTCCCGGGCATCGGCGGCGCCTACGAGGCGCGCAACCGAAGCGCGTGCAGTCTCGAATGCCTCTGTGGCCTCCTCGGCAAGCAAATGTGCCCCGCGTTGCACGGCACCGTTGTGACGCGTCTCGAATTCGGCCACAGCGTCCAGCACCGCATGAGGGCGCTGCGACGTTGCCGCCGAGTCGAGATAGATAAGCGGCTTGCCCCCGCGGACCGTTCTGGTCAGCAGAGGAAAGTCGCCGCGCACGTCACGCATGAGGCCTGCCTAGACCTCAGCGAGGAAACGGTCGTAGCCTTCGGCCTCGAGGCGCTCGGCAAGTTCCGCGCCGCCTTGCTCGGCCACCTTGCCTGCCACGAACACGTGGACAAAGTCAGGCTTGATGTACTGCAGGATGCGCGTGTAGTGGGTAATGAGAAGCACACCGGCACCGGTGGTCTCCTTGGCGCGGTTCACGCCCTCGCTCACGATGCGCAACGCGTCAACGTCCAGACCCGAGTCGGTCTCGTCGAGGATGGCGAATCGAGGCTTGAGCAACTCCATCTGCAAGATCTCGTGGCGCTTCTTCTCACCGCCCGAAAAGCCTTCGTTAACACCGCGCTCACTGAACGTGGAGTCCATGCGCAAGTTGTCCATCGCCTCACGGACTTCCTTGACCCACTGGCGTAGCTTGGGAGCCTCGCCGTCGATGGACGTCTTGGCGGTACGCAAGAAGTTGGACACGGACACGCCGGGAACCTCAACGGGGTACTGCATGGCGAGGAACAGGCCGGCCTTGGCGCGCTCATCCACACTCATCTCAAGTACTTCTTCGCCGTCAAGCAAGATGGAGCCGCTCGTCACTTCGTACTTGGGGTGCCCTGCGATCGAATAGGCGAGAGTGGACTTGCCGGAGCCGTTGGGGCCCATGATGGCGTGTGTTTCGCCGGAGTTCACGGTCAGGTCGACACCGCGGAGGATTTCCTTGGTGCCTTCAGGAGTCTCCACCGATACGTGGAGGTCCTTGATTTCGAGGGTGCTCATGCGTTCTCCTTCACTGAAGCTTTGGGGTTGTCGACGTCAACGAGCACTCGCTCTCCGTCGATGCGTACGGGGTAGGTCTTGACCGGGAAGATGGCCGGAAGTTCGTCGGGCTCGCCGGTGCGCACATCAAAGCGGCTCCCGTGCGCCCAGCATTCGATGTAGCAGCCTTGAACTTCGCCTTCCGACAACGAGACTTCGCCGTGAGTGCACAGGTCGTCGATCGCGTAGAAGTCGCCGTCGTCGCTGCGGACGATAGCAATGGGAATCTCGCGGCCGTTCTCGAGGGTCAATTCAGCGAGTTGTGCAGTGCCGGGGTCGAGGTCGGTGACGAGGCACGCGAACTGGTCGGTCATGCGCCCTCCTCTACGTGCTCCAACTCGTACTCAATGGCCTCGAGCAGGCTGGATTCCACGGCGGGCACGCCAATCTCACGGATGATGTCCGCAAAGAAGCCACGCACCACCAGGCGGCGGGCAGTGTCCTCGGAGATGCCGCGTGAGCGCAAGTAGAACATCTGCTCCTCATCAAAGCGACCCGTGGCAGAAGCGTGACCGGCCCCTTCGATCTCTCCGGTCTCAATCTCCAGGTTGGGGACGGAGTCGGCACGGGCACCCTCGGTCAGCACGAGGTTGCGGTTGAGTTCGTAGGTGTCAGTGCCTTCAGCGGCGGCGCGGATGAGCACGTCGCCAATCCACACGGTGCGAGCGCTCTCACCTGCGAGCGCGCCCTTATAGGTCACTCGCGAGGTGCACTTGGGCTGAGCGTGGTCCACGAACAGTTGGTGCTCTTGGTGCTGGCCGGAGTCCGCAAAGTACAGGCCAAAGAGGTCCACTTGGCCACCTACGCCAGCAAAGGCCGCTGAGGTGTTGAGGCGCACGACCTTGCCGCCCAGAGTGGCCACAGTGCCGCGCAAGCGCGAATCGCGACCAAGGCGCGCCACCACTTCACCGGCGTGGATCGCGTCGTCGTCCCAGTTCTGCAAGAGAACCAGGTTGAGGCCGGCGTTGTCTGCCACGTCCACGGAGACGAACTCGGAGTAGGTGGCGGTGCCCTTGCGCTCGATGACGATGGTTGCCTCGGCACCAGCGCCCACTTCCACCAGCAGGTGTCCGCGGACGTCCTGGCCCGCGCCAATCAGCGTCACGGTCACGGGCTCGTCCAGCACCGTGCCGGGAGCGACCGACAGTGCCATGGCTCCGCCGCTCAGTTCCACGGCAACGGCCGATGCCCGGTCACCAGGGGCCCGAACCGACCGGGCCTTGGCATCGGCGTGAGAAACCTCGGTCAGCGTGACTCCCGCCGGCAACGGCGAGGTCTGCCACTCGAGGTGGCCCTGGCCGCCCTCAAGCGCAAAGAACGCCTTGAGCTCGCGCACGGGCGAGAAGCGCCAGTTCTCTTCACGGCCGTGGGGAACCGCAAAGGCCTGGGCGTCAAAGGACGTGAGGCGCTCGGCGCGGGACTTCTCCGGGACCGTGGTGCCGTTGTACGAGTGAGTGTGGGCAGCGTCGGCCGTTGCCCTGCTGTGATCGGTGGTGATACTCAACCGACGGATCCTTCCATCTGAAGTTCAATGAGGCGGTTCAGTTCCAGGGCATATTCCATGGGCAGCTCGCGCGCGATGGGCTCTACGAACCCGCGCACGATCATCGCCATGGCCTCAAACTCACCCAGACCGCGCGACATGAGGTAGAACAGTTGGTCCTCGCTCACGCGAGACACGGTGGCCTCGTGGCCCATGTGGACGTCGTCTTCGCGCACATCGACGTACGGGTACGTGTCAGAGCGAGAGATGGTGTCCACCAAGAGGGCGTCACAAAGGACGTTGGACTTGGAGTTCTTGGCGCCTTCCAGCACTTGAACCAGGCCGCGGTACGAGGTGCGACCACCACCACGCGCCACCGACTTGGAGACGATGGAGCTAGAGGTGTTGGGGGCCGCGTGGACCATCTTGGCGCCAGCGTCCTGGTGTTGGCCCTCGCCGGCGAAGGCGATTGACAGGGTTTCGCCCTTGGCGTGCTCGCCGAGCATGAAGATCGCCGGGTACTTCATGGTGACCTTGGACCCGATGTTGCCGTCCACCCATTCCATCGTGGCGCCTTCAGCAGCGGTGGCACGCTTAGTCACGAGGTTGTACACGTTGTTGGACCAGTTCTGGATGGTCGTGTAGCGCACGCGTGCGTTCTTCTTGACGATGATCTCCACCACCGCGGAGTGCAGTGAGTCGCTCGAGTACACAGGGGCGGTGCAACCCTCCACGTAGTGCACATACGAGCCTTCATCCGCAATGATCAGGGTGCGCTCAAACTGACCCATGTTCTCCGTGTTGATGCGGAAATAGGCTTGGAGCGGAATCTCGACGTGCACGCCCGGAGGCACGTACACAAACGAGCCACCGGACCACACCGCCGTGTTGAGCGCGGCGAACTTGTTGTCGCCTACCGGGATGACAGTGCCGAAGTACTCCTTGAAGATCTCGGGGTGCTCGCGCAAGCCAGTGTCAGTGTCGAGGAAGATGACGCCCTGCGCCTCCAGGTCCTCGCGGATCTGGTGGTAGACCACCTCGGATTCGTACTGCGCGGCTACACCTGCCACAAGGCGCTGCTTTTCGGCCTCGGGGATACCCAGACGGTCGTAAGTTTTCTTGATGTCCTCCGGCAGTTCCTCCCAGGTGGTGGCTTGCTTCTCGGTGGAGCGCACAAAGTACTTGATGTTGTCGAAGTCGATGCCAGAGAGGTCAGCACCCCACGTGGGCATGGGCTTCTTGTCAAAGAGGTTCAGGCCCTTGAGGCGCAACTCAAGCATCCATTCGGGCTCGTTCTTGAGCGCGGAGATGTTGCGAACCACCTCTTCGCTGAGGCCGCGCTGGGCAGTGGCACCAGCGTCGTCCTTGTCGTGCCAACCGAACTGGTAATTGCCGATGGACGCGATGGTTTCGTCTTGAGTCATCGGGGTGGTCTCGGTGCTCATAGGGATCCTTCCTGGGTGGAGGCGAGCATGGGGGTGGACGTCATAGGAGATGACAGCGGGATGGTCGTGGTGCACACGTGTGCCCCACGAGCAAGAGTGGATAGGCGTTGAACGTGCACGCCCAACACGGTGGAAATGGCGCGGGTCTCCGCCTCACACCATTCGGGGGCGGCCTCCGCAATGGACTGCACGGGACAGTGACCTTGGCACAGTTGCACGGTGTAGCCGCCGTGGCCAGGGCGCACCGACGTGGCGTATCCCTTCTCGCCCAACGCAACGGCGAGAGCATGGACCCGTTCTCCGACCTCCGCATTGGGGTTGACCACGGCGCCCAGCGAGCGTTCGAGGTCTGCCTGATGCTTGGCGACGAACTCAGGGAGGGCGCCGGTGTCACGCATGAAGTGCACTGCGTCCACTGCCACGTCGCTATACGCGTTGGTCAGCGCACGCTGCCCGTCAGGGGTTGCTACGTACGACTTGGCGGGCCTGCCACGGCCACGCTCAAATGAACTTGGCAACTCGTGCTCAGCGATGAAGCCGTCGTCGTAGAGCGCTGTCAAGTGCCTGCGGATTGCGGCGGGCGTGATGTTGAGAGTGCTTGCGAGTGAGGCCGCGGTGATGGGTCCGGCCGATGCCACAAGGCTCAGCACTCGCTCGCGCGTGGTGTCAGTTGCCATGGTCACCTCCGGGGCCTGATGCGAGCCGCGAAGGGCACGCGAGTAAGTCATTGTGACGGGATGCTTGATTTATGTAACAGTCTCATGCCCAAATCCCTTCCCCGCAAGCAAGGCGAGCCTTACCGCGTGCGAGCAGGCGCGGCGTCGGACGTAGAATTCTTGGCGTGACCACGGCCCCCAAGACGGCTCCTCCTGCTCCTCAAGGCGCCCTCAAGAGAGCCTGGAACCGCCTGGCCGATGCCGCGGTCAAGCGCGGTCGCGCGCTCACGGTGGCCAACATCTTCACTCAAGCAGGGATCATCGTCACCGGAGGTGCCGTGCGCCTCACTGGTTCTGGCCTGGGTTGCTCCACGTGGCCTCAGTGTGAGCCCGGCTCATTCACCCCTGCCTTGGTGCCCGAGACGCCATTCCACGCCTATGTGGAGTTTGGCAATCGCTTGCTGACGTTTGTGTTGTTGATAGTGGCGATTGGCGTGGCCATCGCTGTCAAACGCACTCGCCCCGACCTCAAGTGGTGGGGCTACGCGCCGCTGGTAGGTGTATTGGCGCAAGCAGTGGTGGGTGGAATCACGGTCCTGACAAACCTCAACCCTGTGGCTGTGGCACCGCACTTGCTCATCTCGATGGTGCTTGTGTGGGCCGCCGTGCAACTAGCCCTGCGCTATCGCAACGCTCCTCGCAGGCAAGGTGCATGCATCAAACGGGAACTGGCAGTCTTCAATGTGCTGACGGTGGCCGTGGTGCTACTAGGCACCTTGACCACCGGTGCGGGTCCACACTCGGGCGACGCCGAAGCCACCGAGCGCTTGGCGCTAGATCCGGCCTTGATCGCGCGCATCCATGCGGCGAGCGTGTGGATGTTCCTGGTCTTGCTCGCATGGATCATTTGGCGCGTGCGCAAGGACGTCTCCGCGGGCGAGCGGGACGAAGTGCGCAAGGCGTGGGTGGTCTTGCTCATCGTCACCCTGGCTCAAGGCCTGCTCGGCTACGTCCAGTACTTCACGGGCCTTCCGGAGCTCTTGGTGGGAGCGCACCTTGCTGGCGCCGCGGCGTTGATCGCCGCCCAGTCCGCGGCGTTCTACCTGCTGCGCCGGCAGCGCCCGGTGGCCGTTGACGCCTAGGCCGATCTCACGCACGCGCGTGCCTGTATCACAAAAAGGTCACGATCCTGGCATCGGCTTCCCGGAGGCGGACGCGCTTGCACCATAGGCCTATGAAAACCTCACCGCTCATCACCCTTGCAGGCGTGAGCCTGGCCTTGCTTCTTACTGGCTGTTCCACCGCTGCGCCGTCTGCGGAAGGTCCTGCACTCCCTTCCGCACCGACCGCTACGGAGTCGGCACATGCCTCGCCCACCACCGCCGCGCCCGACGGTTTTGCGGTCACAAGCCCGGATTTCACCGACGGCGGCGACTTGGCGGATTGGGCCACCGGCAACGCGTTTGGCGGGCAGTGCACCGGAGACAACGAGAACCCTGCCCTTGAGTGGCAGCAAGTCCCGGAGGGCACTGTGGCGCTCGCCATCACGATGCTTGATGCCTCCGCTGGGAACTACGTGCACTGGGTCCATACCGACATCCCCGCGGACATCTCGGGTGTGCAGCGCGGCGGAAGCAGCGATCTCGCAGGAGTGCCCGGCCGTGACCAGGCCACCGGAAATAGGGCTTACTTTGGGCCGTGCCCACCCACGTCAAGCCACCGCTACGTGTTCACGGTGTGGGCCCTTGATGCGCCTACGGAACTCGAACCCGGTTTCAGCTACTACGACTGGCTCACCGCATCCAAAGACCACGTGCTCGGCAAGGCGGAAATCACCGGAATGCGCGGTCCCGCCAACTAAGTGGGGATGCCGTTGCGCGCCGGCCACGGTGCACTGGCCGGGCGCAGCGTCGCCCACTGGGAGCGAATGGCGGCGTCCAGGGCGTAGGCGCCTACCACGAGTGTGGGGCAACCGACGTGGCCACCACTGATGGCCTCGAGGATCGCAGCCAGAGGCACCCACTCCCCCGTCATCTCGAGCTCTTCGGCCTCGCGGACAAAGTTGTGGGGCGCAGCCTTGCTCAGATCGCGAGCCAAGTAGATGCGAATCGCCTCAGAGCTGCCTCCAGGCGAGGTGTAAAAGTCAGCGAGCACGTCCCAGGTCTGCGCCTGAAGGTCCGCTTCTTCCTCAAGTTCTCGCTTGGCGCCAATGAGCGGGTCTTCGTCGTCAATGTCCAACAGTCCCGCAGGCGGCTCCCACAAGTCTCGGCGCACGGGGTGGCGGTACTGATGTACCAAGTACACGGAGCCCTCGCCGTCGTACGCCATCACCGCCACCGCACCCGGGTGACGCACAAAATCCCTGGTGACCACGCCGTCGGGCAATTGCACTTGCTCCGAATCCACGTCCCACACCCGG
Organism: Actinomycetales bacterium; assembly: GCA_044507265.1. Taxonomy (GTDB): domain Bacteria; phylum Actinomycetota; class Actinomycetes; order Actinomycetales; family Demequinaceae; genus Demequina. The sequence continues at coordinate 29,160 of JBIQJT010000015.1, forward strand.
CCAGCAAAGCCGGTGGTGGTGCTCACCACGGGGCGAGGAGCAAAGGTATCGCCGATGCTCACAGCACGCTCGCGGTTCTAGTAACCGGCGGGGGCCGCAGTGGCCACCGTGGGGTTGCCTGCTCCAGCCTCGACGGCCGATGCTTGAGCGACAGGCGCCTTAGCGTCCAAGGCAGCCTTAATGAGCCCTGCGAAAAGCGGGTGCGCCTTGGTGGGCCGCGAAAGGAACTCGGGGTGAGCCTGAGTGGCCACGTAGTAAGGGTGTACGTGGCGCGGCAACTCGATGAACTCCACCAACTGGCGGTCAGGCGACTCACCCGAGATCACGAGGCCGGCCTCCTCAATGGCGCCGCGGTACTGGTTGTTGAACTCGTAGCGGTGACGGTGACGTTCGCCCACCGTGGTGGCACCGTAGGTCTCTGCGGTCACCGAACCGGACTTGAGCACCGCCTGGTACTCACCCAGGCGCATCGTGCCGCCCATGTCTCCCTTGCCGTCCACAAACTCAAGCTGCTCTTCCATGGTGGCAATGACGGGGTGCTCGGTGTGGGGGTCAAACTCCGAGCTGGACGCGCCGTCAAGGCCCAGCACAGTGCGCGCGTACTCCATGACCATCACCTGCAGGCCGAGGCAAATCCCGAGAGTGGGGATCTTGTTCTCGCGCGCCCAGCGCGCGGCCCCCACCTTGCCGTCCACGCCGCGCACGCCAAAACCGCCGGGAATCAGCACGGCATCGACGCCGCCCAAGGCCTCTTGTGCGCCCTCAGGGGTTTGACAACGGTCGGAGGCGACCCAGCGGATGTTCACGCGAGCGTTGTGGTGGAAGCCGCCAGCACGCAACGCCTCGCTCACCGAGAGGTAGGCGTCGGGCAGGTCAACATACTTACCCACGAGCGCCACCTCAAGCTGGTGCGCAGGCGTATGCACGCGACGCAGCAACTCGTCCCACGCGCCCCAGTCCACGTCGTGGAACGGCAAGTCCAGGCGGCGCACCACGTACGCGTCGAGGCCTTCGGCGTGAAGCACCTTGGGAATGTCGTAGATACTCGGTGCGTCCTTGGCGGTCACGACTGCTTGCGGCTCCACGTCACACATGAGCGCGATCTTGCTCTTGACCCCAGACGGAATGTCCCGGTCGGAGCGGCACACGATGGCATCGGGCTGGATACCGATGGACCGCAACGCGGCTACCGAGTGCTGAGTCGGCTTGGTCTTGAGTTCGCTCGACGGGCCGATGTACGGCACCAGCGACACGTGCAGAAAGAACACGAGGTCGCGGCCCACATCGTGGCGCACCTGGCGTGCGGCCTCGAGGAACGGCTGGCTCTCGATGTCACCCACGGTTCCGCCAATCTCCGTGATGATGACGTCAACGTCAGGGCCCGCTTGGGCACGCATGCGGCGCTTGATCTCGTCGGTGATGTGGGGGATGACCTGGACGGTGTCGCCCAAGTACTCGCCGCGGCGTTCCTTGGCAATGACTTGCGAGTACACCTGGCCCGTGGTGACGTTGGAGGTGGCGGAGAGGTTCACGTCCAAGAAGCGTTCGTAGTGGCCGATGTCTAGGTCGGTTTCGGCCCCGTCGTCGGTCACAAACACCTCGCCATGCTGGAACGGGTTCATGGTGCCGGGGTCCACATTGAGGTAGGGGTCAAGCTTCTGCATCGTGACCCTGAGGCCGCGAGAGCGGAGGAGGCGGCCGAGGCTGGAAGCCGTCAAGCCTTTACCTAGAGAGGAGACCACGCCCCCCGTGACGAATATGTGCCGGGTGACATGGTCCGCGCGGGACTCAAAACGAGATCTCTCCACGGACTTCAAGAGTAACAGGCAAATGGCACTCCGGCTCAGGCTCGCCGGAGGGTCAGGGATTCACCGGCGAGTCGCGGGCGTGGCTAGTGCGTGGGCACTAAGAATTCCGCCGCAGGGTCGCCGTATAGGCCGTGCTTGCCATTGTGTTCGGCTTGGGCCGCGAGCACCACGAGGAGTGCTCCGCCCGGTGACCACGCGTGAGTGACGATGCTGGGGCCAGGACTGTCCGCCACCTGGTCGGTTAACGCTTGCGCTGGGTCACCCTGCGCGCGCTCGCCTTGGACCAACACCGTAGGCAAGGATGCCGTGAAGGCGCGTGCAAGGCGAGCCACGGCTACGGAGTCTGCGGAGTAGGCCGCGAGGCTTGAACCGGCTTGGGTGGCGCCGGGCGTGAGGACTATTGCCACGTGGACATCCGCTGCGATGGCCTGGGTGTCGTCGGGCCCTGCGGCCGGCGACGCTTTCTCCACGTCCAGCAGTTCCGCGCGTTCAAGGACTGTCAGGAGTACGCCCGCACGATCTTGCGGCAGCGTGGTGTCGGGAGGCAGGTCGCTGTCAGGGGCTGCTGTGCTTTGGGGTACGTCTGCGAGCGAAGGCGCGAGCACGTAAAGTAGTGCGGCGTGCAGGACCGCCTCGGGCGAAGTCTGGTCCGCGCTCACTCCAACATCTGCCACGAGTTGTTCGGCAAGCGCCGCGCGGAAGGCGGCTTGGTCAGGGTCCAGCCATGCGTCTGCCAACGTCGCTGTGGCCACCACGGTGCCGCCAGCTTGCGTGATGGTGGCCGCCATAGCGTCGACTTGATCGCGGGTGACTCCTGGTGCCACCACAAGCGCCACGTTGATATCCGCCAATCGCCCTTGCGCGGCGACATCGGTGAGTTCGTCTAGATAACGGGCCAGGAGTTCGCTTTGTGCGTGGGCATCGGCCACTGCTTGATCGCGCTGGGCAACTTGGTCACGCAAGGCCTCGGACTCGCGAGCGTTGTCGCCCAAGAACGCCGTGCGCAACGGACCCGAGCCGAGGATCACGCCCACTGCCATGGCAAAAATGAGGCCCGCGACAAGCACCACCGCTCCGCGCGCGGAGAGCAGTCCGCCAGGTCTCACGATGCCTGACCTGCGAGCCCGAGCAGCGACTCAATCCACGAGCGGCTCGATTCGTTGACCCATAGCGCGGCGGCAAGCGCAACAAGTGCCAGCGCCATGGCGACAAAGACCACAGCGGGCGAGACGCGGGAGCGGTACAGCGCGCTCACCGTGTCCGCATCCACCACGCGGCCCCCGGCAGCGAGCCTGGTGAGGAAGGTTGCCGCGGCGTGCGCCCTAGCGCTTTCCACGTAGTCCACGAGTGAGGATTCGACGCCCACAGCAACGATGAGCTCCGCTCCTCCGTGATGCGCCATGAGCAGTGCAAGGTCCTCGCTCGAGACGCCGAGCTCGCTTCGCGAGTGGGGCACGGCCAGCGCATCCACTCTGGCCGTGGCTACCTCGGCGCCGCTGGGGCTGTGTGCGACCACGTGCTTCACTCCTTTGAGTGCAGCCGATGTCAGCGCTGGCACGCCAAGATCGTCCGCGGTAGCGATCACGATGTCCGCCTGTACCCCCAAGTTCTCCACCGTGTGCAGGCCATCGCCCACGGCAATCACCACCGGCCGTTGTTCCTTGAGGTAGGCCTTGATTGCGCGAAGTTGGGCGGCCGCGTCAAAGCCGGGCGCCACTACCACCACATGCTGGCTATGGAGATCCAGTCCGATGCTCGGCAGACCCTCGCCATTGAGGATCGCGGGGTGGAGGGTACCGAGGGTGTCGACGGCATGTGAGGCGAACGCCGCCAATTGGATGGGCAGGCCCGCTCGGGCGGCCTCCATGGCATCCGCTATGGCGTTGCGGTCCAAAACGTCACCGGAGGTCTCGACGGAACCTGCCACCACGGTGGCTCGGACCCGCCTGGTCGCTGTTTCACCGTCTGCATGCCTGAGCGCGGCATCGGCTGCACGCTCCATGCTGATGGTGCCAATGGTGCCGTCCGGAATCGCGAGCAGTTGGGCGCCCACCGAGTCCACGAGCACCACACCCGCGGCGGCAAGTAGCGCCGCACCGCCCGCTGGGTACCGCCCGGAGAGCGAGGGCTGAACGTTCAGGACCGCCACAGGCTTTCGCTTGATGAGCGCCTCTGCCGTGGCCCGGTCGATGTCGAGAGCGTCAACCACGGCAATATCGCCGCGCTGAAGTTTGCGGACGAGCGCCGAGGTCTGGCTGGCGACGCGTAGCGGACCGATGATGCTCTGGCCTGGACCCGCATTGTCAGGAGATCGTCGGCTCATTCCGTCATGGTGCCACGGACGAGCCCTCAAGGAGCTCAAGCGCGTGGGCGCGTGCCGTCTGCGAGTCTTCCTGACCTGAAAGCAGGCGTGCGATCTCAGCAACGCGCTCTTCACTGGTGACCCTGCGCACCATGGACGAGGTCACCGAACCCACCGTGGACTTCTCCACCACCACGTGCGTGTCAGCGTACGCGGCAACTTGCGCCAGATGAGTCACCACGATGACCTGATGAGTGCGGGCGAGTTCCGCAAGCCGGGCTCCCACCGCCACTGCGGCCTTGCCGCCCACTCCTGCGTCCACCTCGTCGAACACAAACGTGCGCACGACGTCGGAGGCATCGCCCGCGGCCACGTGGCCCGCTGCGGCTAACGACACTTCAATGGCGAGCATGATGCGGGACAATTCACCGCCCGATGCCGCTTCGGCCACCGGCCTAGGCGCCGCGCCAGGGTGCGCGGCAAGAAGCATGGTGACAGTGTCTGCGCCACTGGGCCCTGGCTCCCCTGCTTCCACGCGGACCTGGAAGTCGGCATCCGGCATGCTGAGCGTGGCCAGCTCGGCGCGCACGCTGTGGGCAAGGGCCTCGGCCGCCTGCTGGCGGGAAGAAGTGAGTGCCGCTGCGAGTGAATCCCGCAACTCGCGAGCGGCGTGTTCTTGCGCCTCTCGCTCTGCCAACGCCTGATCCCAGTTGTCATCCTCGGCAACGCGAGCCGCGGCTTGCGCACTGTACGCCTCCACGTCTGCCAACGGAATGCCAAGGCGCCGAGACAGCGCGGACAATTGGGACCGCCGTTCTTGAATGGCGTCCAAGCGCGCCGGATCCGCATCGAGAGCGTCCAGGTGGCCTGCAAGCTCCGTGGCGATGTCCGCAGCGAGGTAGGAAATCTCAGAGAGGCGTTGCTCAAGAGGCTCCAGTCGCGAGTCGTGGCGCGCCGCGTCGGCCAATGAACGGCGCGCGGCTTCAATGGCTGTGAGAGCTGTGAGTTCGCTCTCTCCAGCCATGGCCGCATGGGCACCGGCTAAGCCGAGCCTCACGGCCTCGGAGTTCTCAAGCGCCTGGGCTTCGGCTGCCAACTGCTGGTCTTCACCTGGCTGCGGTTCCACCTCGGCAATGGCCGCAAGGTCATCACGCAAGCGGTCTACCTCAGCGCGATTAGCCCCCGCGCCGGCGCGCATGCGCTCGCACTCGTCGCGCGCGACCACCCATCCTTGCCAGGCGGTCTTGTATCGGCGCAACAAGTCCGCGTGGGCGGCTCCCGCGTATTCGTCCAAGGTGTCGCGCTGGCGCGCAGGCGTGCGCAAGCGAAGCTGATCCGACTGTCCGTGCACGGTAATCGTCTCGCCGCCCACATCAGCCAAGAGGCTCTGGGGTACGGTGCGCCCACCCAGAATGGAGCGAGAGCGCGTTGCCGCGCCCACTACGCGAGTGACTGTCACGGTGCCGTCGTCGTCGATCCTGACCCCGGCGTCGGCGGCCATGAGGGCAGCCTCGCTCCCCGCGGGAAGGTCGAGTACCGCTTCCGCCACCGCCTCCTCCGCGCCAGTGCGCACTGCCTCCGGAGTGGGTTTGCCGCCCATGATGAGGCCAAGACCTGTGAGCACCATGGTCTTTCCCGCGCCAGTTTCGCCTGTCAGGACCGTGAGTCCCGGACCAAGCGAGAGGCGCGCGGAGTCGATGACGCCGAGCGAGGTAATGGACAGTTCGTGAAGCATGGCGGCGTCTAGGCGTCCTCTACGGAGCGCCCACCCCTCCAGCCTTGGACGGGAAGGTGGAACTTGCGCACCAGTCGCTCCGCAAACGGCGCGTCAGTGGTGCGTGCGAGCCGCACCTTTTCGGTCCCCACACGCACCTCGACCAGCCCACCACGCGGAACTTCGATGGATCGGGACCCATCCAGCACCACGAGGCAGTCAGCGTCGGAATCCTCCACCACCTTGATGGCAAAGACCGAGTTGGGGCCCGCTACCAGCGGACGTGCAAACAACGCATGCGCCGCGAGGGGGACTACGAGGAGTGCGTCCAGGTCAGGCCACAAGACTGGACCGCCCGCGCTGAAGGCGTGCGCCGTAGAGCCGGTGGCCGTGGCGACGATGATGCCGTCGCAGTTGAAGGTAGAGACTGGATGCCCGTCAACAGCGAGCGCGAGGGTGATGGTGCGTCTCAAGTCGGAACGCTCCACCGTGGCCTCATTAAGTGCCCAGCCTGTGTCCGTGGACCCGTCCGGGTTGGTGACAAAGACGTCGACAGTGCCGCGCTCCTCCACCTCATAGTTGCCCTCTACCAGGCGTTCTACGGCATGCGCGATCTCTTCACGGTCCATTTCGGCCATGAAGCCCACGTGACCCATGTTGACGCCCAGCATGGGCGCACCAGTCCCGCGCAACATGTGAGCGGTGTGAAGCATCGTGCCGTCTCCGCCAAATACGATCGCCGCCTCAATGGGGGCGCTTCCCACCTCGGTGACCGCTTCTATTCCGTGGCGAGACAGCTCTTCGTGGGCACGGTCAGCCGCCGCGAGAGTGTCCTCGCGGCGAGGGTTGGCGACGATCAGGATGCGCCGGGTCATTCGTTCCCTTTCACCGCGCGGGCGATTGCTTGCGCAACACCAGCGTTGTCGAGCACGAGCGGCGTGCTCGCTCCTCTAGCCTGCCACGAGCCAGAGGCCCAGACGAAGAATTCTTCATTGCCAGCCGGACCAGGCAGAGAACTGCGTTCCACTGCGTGGATTCCGAGCCCATTGTCTTGCATGTGTACGACAACTCGGTGGATCGCCTCGCGCTTGGCAGCATCGTCCTTGACCACACCTCCCTTGCCCAGTCCACCGCGCCCCACCTCGAACTGGGGCTTGACCATGAGCAGAAAGTCCGCTGCTGGGTCGGCGAAAGACACGAGTGGCTCTACCGCCAATGTGAGCGAAATGAAACTGAGGTCCGCGACCACCAAGGACACTCCGGCCCCAGGCACTTCAGCCGTGAGTTCACGCACGTTGAAGCCCTCTACCGAGGTGACCCTGGAGTCGGCCGAAATCTGCGGGGCGAGCTGGCCGTGACCCACGTCCAAGGCAATGACGCGCCGCACTCCACGCTCCAGAAGTACCTGAGAGAAACCGCCAGTGGACGCGCCTGCATCGAGAGCGTCCCGGCCAGCCACGCTAAGACCGAGAGGTTCACATGCGTCCAGGGCTCCCAGGAGTTTCAAAGCCGCGCGCGAGACATAGTGAGACGACGCATCGTCCTGGAGTGTCACGTGGGTGGAATCGACTTCCAGTGCCGCCTTAGTAGCGACGATGCCGTTGACCAGCACCATTGAGGATGCGATGAGTTCTTGGGCGTGCGATCGAGAGCGCGCCAACCCTTGCGCCACTACCGCGCGGTCCAGCCGCACGGGTTCAGCTGTCTTCGCGCAGTCGCGTCGCCAGGGAGTCTTGAATCTTGTCGAAGAACTCTGCCTGCTTGTCGAGGTCCTCAGGGACCTCGGAGACGGCCTTCAGAGCCTTCTCAACCTCGGGCGGGTACTTCACCTCGCCGAGGTGTTCACGCCATGGGTCGAGATCTGTCATGCCTATGACGATACTCCCAAGTCAGGGAGGTTTCCACCATCCGTCGGCTGGCCCTGATCCGCGGCCCACCACGCTGCGGCGCAGGCCGCACGCACACGGTCGATTCCAGGCGGGCCTTGTACGTGAAGCGTGTTCTTGGACACAGTTGCTCGCGCCTCGCCGACAATCCATGTCTCGTCCTCGCGCACCGGCACCGGATGCGCCTGCGCCAGTGTGGCGAGGTCTGCGCCAATGAACGAGGGGCGCTGCTCAGGCGGTGCGAGCACCGCGTCACGCGCTGAGGAGACACCGGTGAGCACCAGTAGCCCGGGCATTCCGGCTGCGCGGGCGCCCTGAAGATCGGTGTCCAGGCGGTCGCCGATGGCCAATGGACGCTCTGCATGGATCTGTGCCGCTGCCAAGTGGAACATCGTCGGCTCCGGCTTGCCCGCGGCCACCGGTTGCACACCCGTAGCGTTCACCACGGTGCCTACAAGGGAACCGTTACCAGGCGCAATGCCTCGTTCGTTGGGAAGAGTCAGGTCCAAGTTGGAGGCAAAGTGGAGTGCCCCCTGTTGCACCGCATAGGCGGCTTCTGCCAGCTCGCGCCACGAGACATCGGGCGCAAATCCCTGCACCACCGCCGCCGGCTTGTCTTTGGCCGAGTCCACAATCTGTAGCGGGAACTGAGCGAGCGCGGTGCGCAGGCCTGCACCGCCTACCACCAGCACCTTGGCACCTGGTTCCAGTGTGGTGGCCACAAGGCGGGCAACGGCTTGGGCTGCCGTCAGTACCTCATCTTCCGACGTGGGGATGCCCAACTCACTAAGGTGACCCGCCACTTCACCGGGCTCCCGGCTGGCATTGTTGGTCACAAAGATGAGGCTCATACCTGCCTGGCGAGCCTCCTCAAGTGCAGGTGGCGCCGTGGGAATTGCTTGTGGACCGCGATAGGCCACACCATCGAGGTCCACAAGAGCCGCGTCAAAGGCGCGGTACAACGGTTCGGTGGTGCCAAGCAGGTCCGATGCGGTCATTAGGCTGGCCCTTCCTCGGACTCCCCCTGGGGTTCCGTGCCGCCTTGAGTCTCCTGCGTCTGAGTGTCTTCGTCCAGCTCAGGCTCCGCAACGTCGTAGACCACCACATCGTCATCGAACTCTTCAAAGTCTTCATCCGCGGTGGTCTCGGGCAACGACGCTCTGAGGGCTTGCGCCTCGTCAGTGCGGCCCATGGCCTCAAGCACGTCCGCTCGCGAGGACTCGATCCGCACGCGTTGCTCTTCCGAGGCCGGCTTGATGACCTCCAGCGTGACGAGCGCTGCCTCAAGGTCGCCCAAGTCCGCGCGTGCTCCCGCGACCACAATCTGAAGTTCGGCAGCGCTGTAGCGGTCAAGGCTCGCCGCCTCTGGCTCGGCTGCGAGTGCAAGTGCACGGGCGGGACGACCGAGGCCTCGTTCGCAGTCGGCCATCAAGGCGAGGTGCTCAGAGGAGCCATTGAGGCGGCGAACTGTGCGGAACTCTCGCAATGCCTCGTCATACCGGCCAGTGGCGTACGCCGTCACGGCCGCGGCCTCCCGGACGATGTCCACACGGCCCCCGCGCGCGAGCGCAACTTGGGCGTAGCGGTAGGCGAGCTCAGGGTCAGTGTCGAGGAGTTGACCGGCCATCACCAGGTGACGCCCCACGTCTTCCGCATTGTCTTTGGAGAGCGTGCGTAAGCGAGCACGCGCGGTCTTGTCCAGCATGGATGCGGTGATGTCTTCAGGAATCTCAGGTGCACTGACTCGCTCGCGTGGAGGCGGCGGCGGGTTGTTGTATTGACGCTCGATGCGTGTGTCCCGGTCGCGTCCACCGCGGGTGGTGCCACGGCCACCTCGGTCGCCGTCACGGTCCGAGCGACCCGGGCGCGCATCACGGATGTACGAGGGACGATCTCCGTCGCGTTGCGGACGGAAATCACGACGCTCACCATCCCGCTGAGGACGCGAATCACGGCTGTACGAGGGACGATCTGCGTCACGCTGCGGACGGGAATCACGACGCTCACCATCCCGTTGAGGACGCGAATCACGGCTGTACGAGGGACGATCTGCGTCACGCTGCGGACGGGCGTCACGGCGCTCACCATCGCGCGCTGGGCGCGAGGGACGTTCGTTGTCCCACGCAGGCCGTTGCGATCGCGAGCTCGCTCCGCGCGCGTCGGATCCGCGCCTCGGTGAAGATCCGCGGTCGCCGTACGAGGGTCGCTCGCCGTCACGCCGAGGGCGTGACTCTCGGTCCCCGTTACTTCGGGGGCGATCATTGGCAGGCATGTCTGTCCTCTCTGGCGCCACGCGTGCTCCCTGTGGCGAATATATCTGGGTGAAGCGGGCGATCCAAACGTCCGCAAACGCACGAAAGGCCGCCCATAAATGGGCGGCCCTCCGCGAAAGAATGTCCGGCAGCGACCTACTCTCCCACACCCTAGCGAGTGCAGTACCATCGGCGCTGAGAGGCTTAGCTTCCGGGTTCGGAATGGAGCCGGGCGTTTCCCTCTCGCTATGGCTGCCGAAACTCTATGGAGATATCTTTCGGTTTCCCGACCGTATCTCGGGAACCGCACAGTGGACGCGTAGCAAAGTTTGAATAAGTCAAGTTATCGGCCTATTAGTACCGGTCAGCTTCAAGAGTCTTTAGTCCTCTCTTCCACATCCGGCCTATCAACCCAGTGGTCTGCTGGGGGCCTCTCGGACCGAAGTCCATGGAAATCTCATCTTGAGACCGGCTTCCCGCTTAGATGCTTTCAGCGGTTATCCGTTCCGAACGTAGCCAACCAGCCGTGCTCCTGGCGGAACAACTGGCACACCAGAGGTTCGTCCGTCCCGGTCCTCTCGTACTAGGGACAGCCCTTCTCAAGTTTCCTGCGCGCGCAGCGGATAGGGACCGAACTGTCTCACGACGTTCTAAACCCAGCTCGCGTACCGCTTTAATGGGCGAACAGCCCAACCCTTGGGACCTACTCCAGCCCCAGGATGCGACGAGCCGACATCGAGGTGCCAAACCATGCCGTCGATATGGACTCTTGGGCAGGATCAGCCTGTTATCCCCGGGGTACCTTTTATCCGTTGAGCGCTGGCGCTTCCACATGCCACCAGCGGGTCACTAGTTCCGACTTTCGTCCCTGCTCGAGCTGTCACTCTCACAGTCAAGCTCCCTTGTACACTTGCACTCGCCACCTGATTGCCAACCAGGCTGAGGGAACCTTTGAGCGCCTCCGTTACTCTTTGGGAGGCAACCGCCCCAGTTAAACTACCCACCAGGCACTGTCCCTGATCCGGATTACGGACCGAGGTTAGATATCCAGAGCGATCAGAGTGGTATTTCAACGATGACTCCACCTGCACTGGCGTGCCGGCTTCAAAGTCTCCCACCTATCCTACACAAACCGCACCGAATACCAATACCAAGCTATAGTAAAGGTCCCGGGGTCTTTCCGTCCTGCTGCGCGTAACGAGCATCTTTACTCGTAGTGCAATTTCGCCGAGTTCGCGGTGGAGACAGCAGAGAAGTCGTTACGCCATTCGTGCAGGTCGGAACTTACCCGACAAGGAATTTCGCTACCTTAGGATGGTTATAGTTACCACCGCCGTTTACTGGGGCTTAAATTCTCAGCTTCGCTCCAAAGAGCTGACCGTTCCTCTTAACCTTCCAGCACCGGGCAGGCGTCAGTCCGTATACATCGTCTTGCGACTTCGCACGGACCTGTGTTTTTAGTAAACAGTCGCTTCTCTCTGGTCTCTGCGGCCTTCAAACGCTCCAGCAGCAAGTGCTTTCACGCCTCAGGCCCCCCTTCTCCCGAAGTTACGGGGGCATTTTGCCGAGTTCCTTAACCACGATTCTCTCGATCTCCTTGGTATTCTCTACCTGACCACCTGAGTCGGTTTGGGGTACGGGCGGCTAGAACCTCGCG
>JBIQJT010000029.1:0-5545 GCA_044507265.1 Actinomycetales bacterium
CTGTCATTGAGGCCTCCCGTCCCATCCCCATGTACCCGGCGGCGGCATCGGTGCCCACGTGGCGCATCGGGCGGGCTGTGCGTACGGTGCTGGATCCGCTGACCGAGGCTGACGTGCCAGACCCGGTGCCCATGGAGATCTTGGAGCGCCATGGATTGATGAGCTTGCGCGATGCGTTGCGAGCCGTGCACATCCCGGACGATGACAGCCATTGGCAGCGAGGCCAAGAGCGCTTGCGCTTTGAGGAGGCACTGGTACTGCAAGCTGCTTTGGCCCGACGCCGCGCCGCCCGGGAGGGGCTCACCTCCGTGGCGCGGCCTCCGCGAACCGGGGGCTTGCTGGACGCGTTTGATGCTCAGTTGCCGTTCGCGTTGACCGCAGGGCAAGTGGTGGCCGGCAAGGAGATCGCCGAGGACCTGGCCAAACCGCGGCCGATGCTGCGCTTGCTCCAGGGTGACGTGGGCGCGGGCAAGACGGTGGTGGCGCTGAGAGCAATGCTCCAGGTGATCGACGCCGGAGGCCAGGCCGCGCTGTTGGCGCCCACCGAGGTGCTCGCTGCGCAACACGTGGCCACGCTGCGTCAACTCTTGGGCAACCTTGCGTATGGCGGCATGCTCGGGGGTGCCGACAACGCCACCCGGGTCACGCTCCTCACCGGCTCTCAGGGGTCCAAGGAACGACGTGCTGCGCTCGCTGAGGCCGCATCGGGAGCGGCCGGGATTGTGGTGGGTACCCACGCCTTGCTGAGTGAGACGGTGCAGTTTGCAGACCTCGGCTTGGTGGTGGTGGATGAGCAGCACCGCTTTGGCGTGGAGCAGCGGGACGCGCTGCGGGCGCGTGGTGACAACCCCCCACACACCTTGGTGATGACGGCCACGCCCATTCCGCGCACCGTGGCGATGACTGTCTTTGGTGACCTTGAGACCACCGTGCTGAGGGAGCGCCCCGCGGGTCGGGTGGAGACGGTGACCCACGTGGTGCCGGCCTCCAACGCTGCGTGGATGGAACGCACGTGGGCGCGGGTGCGCGAGGAGGTGGCCGCCGGAGGCCGCGCGTACGTGGTGTGTGCGCGCATTGATGCCACGGATGCCGAGACCGAAGGCGTCGATGAGGCGATTGAAGAGCCTGAGGACCTGACTGCTACGGGCGAACTTCCGTTGGACGTCCCCGCCGCGCCGCGCCCTGCCTTGCAGTCCGTCACGGAGGTTGCGGCGATGCTCGCGGCTCGCCCCGACTTCTCTGATATGCAGGTGGGCGTCATGCACGGCCGCTTGAGCACTGAGGCAAAGGACGATGCGATGGCTCGCTTTGCGGACGGACGGGCCCCTGTGTTGGTGGCCACCACAGTGGTGGAGGTGGGCGTGGATGTGCCTGCGGCCACCGCCATGGTGGTCTTGGATGCGGATCACTTTGGCATCTCGCAGCTTCACCAATTGCGCGGCCGCGTGGGCCGTGGTGCTGCCCCCAGCGTGTGTTTGCTGGTCTCCCGAGCGGAGGAGGGCACGGTGGCAGCGGAGCGCCTTGCCGCGCTCGCGGCTACCACCGACGGATTTGAGTTGGCAGAGAAGGACCTCGAGCTACGCCGCGAGGGTGACGTGTTGGGCGTGGCGCAATCGGGGGGCCGCAACTCGCTGCGGCTGTTGCGCGTGGTGCGCGACGCAGAGGTCATCTCTCAGGCCCGCGCCGATGCCGTGGCACTTGTGGCCACGGACCCGGACTTGGCCGCACACCCGGCCTTGGCATCGGCGATAGAAGCGTGGTTGGGCGAACGCGAAGAGTTCTTGGAGAAGAACTAGAACCCGCCCGTACGCTAGGCGCATGACGCGCATCATTGCTGGGGAGTTTGGAGGCCGCTCGCTCGCGGTTCCCAAATCAGGAACGCGTCCCACCACGGACCGCGTACGCGAGGCCATCTTCAGTCGCCTTGACCATGCGAGCAGCATTCGCGGCGTCTCGGTAGTGGATCTCTTTGCCGGCTCGGGTGCGCTGGGGTTCGAGGCCCTGAGCAGGGGAGCGTCCCACGCCACCTTTGTGGAGTCAGCTTTACCGGCGGTGCGAGTGATTGAGCAGAACATCCGTGCGCTGGGCGTAGGCACCCGGGCGGAGGTGGTGCGTGAGCGCGCCGCCGCATACCTCGCGCGCACCCAGGACTCCTACGGCTTGGCCTTCCTGGACCCGCCTTACGACATGCCACCGGGTGACCTGCTAGCGGTGCTGGAGTCATTGGTGCCCCGGCTCGAGGTGGGCGCGAGCGTTGTGCTGGAAGTGGCACGACGCTCGTCCGCCTTGGAATGGCCTCGCGGGCTTGAGGTGGTCCAGACCAAGCAATACGGTGACACCACGGTGAGCTTTGCCGAGCGTGTGGCCGCGCGCTAAGTCCGGTAGCGTCGGCCCTGTGAGTAGCACCACCGTTGTCTTTCCGGGCTCCTTCGACCCCGTCACCTTGGGTCACGTGGACATTGCCGTGCGCGCCCGCGCCCTCTTTGACACAGTGATCATCGCCATCGCCACTAACTCGTCCAAGGCGCCATTGTTGGACGTGGACACTCGCGTGCGATTGGCCACCGAAGCCACCGCCCACTTGGACGGCATCAAGGTGGCTTCCACGTCCGGCCTCTTGGTGGAATTTTGCGAATCGGTGGGCGCAACAGCCATCGTCAAGGGACTGCGCGGCGGAGCTGATTACGACTTTGAACGGCCCATGGCCATCATGAACCGTTCACTCACGGGCATCGAGACCGTATTCATCACAGGCGACAATGCGTTGTCCCACATTGCATCGTCCCTGGTACGGGATGTGGCCCGGCACGGCGGCGACATCTCGCCCTACGTTCCCACGGGAGTGGACGTGGCCGTCATTGAGGCACTGCGCGGCGCGTAAGGCCAGGCCGCCACACTTCACTCGCCCGATGTTGAGTGCAAGGCCCCCTATCCCGTAGACTTGTGCGCTGGCTCAGCCGGTCGGCACGGGTCAAGGTCCGTGAGGACCGAAAGGTGATGGAGGAGCGTGTGACTCACTCTCCCAGGTCGGAAGCGTCGCCCTATCAAATTCCTGCAAGGGATTTGGTGCGCAAGCCGGGGACGCAACGCGAACTGTCCACCACCGTCTCGGTCCCTGCGGTGCTTGGCACCGAGGTGATCGCGATTCCAGAAGGTGCCACCGCCACCCTCAACGTGAGGTTGGACGTGGTGACAGACGGTATCTGGGCTTCTGGAAACTTCCAGGCCACGGCAGTGGGTGAGTGCAGTAGGTGCCTCGACGAGGTCCGGTATGAGGTTGATACCGACTTTGAAGGCCTTTACTTGTATCCCGGTGCCGAGGTGGAGGAAGACGGCGACTCGGATGACTTGTACGAGTTCGATGGCGAGAACATCGATCTTGAACCGGCCATCGTGGATGCCGTGGTGACTCAGTTACCATTTAGGCCTCTGTGTGAGCCCGATTGTCCGGGGTTGTGCGACCAGTGCGGTGCACGGCTTGCGGATGATCCGGATCACACACATGAAGTACTTGACCCGCGTTGGTCAGCATTGAACGTTGTCAAGGACCGCATCCCGCAGTCCGATGAGAAGGAGAGTTAGCCGTGGCTGTTCCCAAGCGCAAGATGTCGCGCAGCAACACCCGCTCGCGTCGATCGCAGTGGAAGACCACCGCTGCCAACCTCACCACGTGCCCCCAGTGCAAGGCTGACAAGCTGCAGCACGTGGCATGCCCCTCGTGCGGCGCCTACAACGGCCGCCAGTACGCCGAGGCGCTGCGCACCGAGCACGAGGCCTAAGCTGCGCCACGTGGCGCACCAAGAACCTGAAGGCATGGCTAGCGCCGATGCCTTGACGAGCAGGCTCGGAGTCCAACTGGACCCCGACCTGCTCGTTCTTGCGCTGACGCACCGTTCGTTCGCCTACGAAAACGGTGGACTGCCCTCCAATGAGCGCCTGGAGTTCCTGGGCGACTCCGTCTTGGGACTCGTGGTCACCGATCGCCTGTACCGCGACCACCCTGACTTGCCAGAAGGCGAACTGGCCAAGATCCGCGCCGCCACCGTGTCCCAACGCGCGCTCGCCGTGGTTGCCCGTGAAATCGGCTTGGGCTCTTACGTGCTTCTCGGCCGCGGAGAGACCTCCACCGGCGGAGCCAACAAGGACTCCATCCTGTGCGACACCCTCGAGGCGGTATTCGGCGCCATCTACCTGGCCCACGGCATTGAGGTGGCACGCAACGTCATCCTGGACTTGGTGGGCCCCTCGCTGGTGACCGCAGCCAACGCCGGTGTGGCCCTTGACTGGAAGACCTCTCTCCAAGAGGCATGCGCCGCCGCGGGCTTGGGCTTGCCCGTCTACGAGGTCACCGGCGAAGGCCCCGACCACTCCCGCGTGTTCACGGCGCGTGTGGTGGTTGACGGCGTGGTGCGCTCCGAGGGCACCGGCACCGCCAAGAAACTCGCCGAGCAAGAAGCCGCAGAGCGTGCCTTCGCAATGATCTCCGCGCTCAGTAAGCCTGCGCAGCCTGAGTCCTGAGTAAGAGGCCCGATGCCTGAGTTGCCCGAGGTAGAAACCGTACGGCAAGGGCTTGAGCCCTTTGTGCGCGGCGCCATGGTGGCGAACGTTTCAGTGTTCCGCGCCTCCGCAGTGCGGTTGCTCCCTGGCGGTGAGCGCGAGTTTGAATCCCACGTGCGCGGAGCCGTCCTTGAGGGCGCAGTGCGACGCGGAAAGTTCTTGTGGATGCCACTGGGCGGAGGCACTGACTATGCGCTATCAGCGCACTTGGGCATGTCCGGGCAGTTCCGGGTGCACCAAGGCCCGTGGCGCGATGCGCCGCAGCCGCACCCACATTGCCGCGTACGGCTGAGCCTTGAGCGCGAGGGGCAGCAGTTCACCCTCGACTTCCTGGACCAACGCACCTTTGGTTACCTGCACGCCGAGGAGTTGATCCCCACGCCGGACGGACTGCCCGGCGGGCGCGGGTCCGAGCTTGCGTCTGTACCCCTGAGCGTCGCGCATATCGGGCGCGACGCCCTGGACCCTGCGTGGGAGGTGGGGGAGGCATCGGCCGTATGGCGCAAAGGAAGCCGGGCGATCAAGCAAGTGCTCCTGGACCAAACCCGGGTGAGCGGCATTGGCAACATCTACGCCGACGAGGCTTTGTGGCATGCCCGCGTTCACCCGCAACAGCCAGTGAACACGCTCACCCGTCCTGCGGCGGTGCGCCTGTTCGATGCCGTGCGTACCGTGATGGAGTCTGCGCTGACTCAAGGCGGCACCAGCTTTGACGCCTTGTACGTAAACGTCAATGGTGAGTCCGGTTACTTCTCGCGGGACTTGGTGGCGTACGGACAGTCGGGCAAGGAGTGCGCACGGTGTGGCACTGCTATCGCCCGAGCGGTCATCGCAGGGCGCTCCACCCACTGGTGCCCTCGCTGCCAGCGGCGTAGATAGCACGTAGCAGTCGCGAGTGTGGGGGACCGTCCTAGGTCTTCCGGGATTGACTCCACGGGACCCGGGACCTTTTACCCAACGAATGTCTATTGGCGCACCTAGCATCGGT
>JBIQJT010000030.1:0-5507 GCA_044507265.1 Actinomycetales bacterium
TCCCAGCCATCCATGGAATCGTGATCCGTGAGGGCCACCACATCCAGCCCAGCGGTCGCTTGCCTATCTCGTTCCCCGTACACGTGGGTCAGCAGCCGACGTTCTACAACCAGATTGACGGCCAGCACGGCACCCGCTACGCGGATCTCACGCAGAGCCCGGCCTGGGCGTTTGGCGAGGGGCTGTCGTACACCGCCGTGGAGTACTCGGACCTGCGGTTGGAAGCCGACGCCGTGGGCACCGGGGACGTGGTGCGTGGCACCGTGACGGTGGCTAACACCGGTTCGCGGCCGTGCTTGGAGACGGTGCAGGTGTATGTGCGCGATCGCTACACGTCCGCCACGTGGGCTGACCGCGAGCTCAAGGCCCACGTCCAAGTATGGCTGGAGCCGGGTCAGACTCAGGACGTGAGCGTAGAAGTACCGGTCGCGGCGTGCACCTTTGTCAATGCGGATGGCAAGCGAGTGGTGGAGCCTGGTGAGTTCCACTTGTTGGTGGGGCCGTCTTCGCGGCGCGAGGCGCTGCTCGTGGCGCCGTTCACCGTGGCCTGACGTTGGCGTACCCAAGAATGGCAACACCCGGGCGGCGCTGACCTTCTCCGCGCCGCCCGGGCATAAACCGGAGCCTTACTCGGTGGGCTCGACCTCGGCCTCGGGCTCTTCTTCGACCACGGCATCGTCGGTGCCGCCGTCAAGGCCGCGGGACTCGCGGACCCAGTCCACGATGTCATCCACGTTCTCGGGAACGGGAAGGCCACACTGCTCAAGCTCCTGCTCGATCTTCAGGGTGATGCCTTCCTTGCCCTCATCCAGAGCCTCACCCGTGGTGCTCTCCAAGATGTTGGCGGAGTTGGACAAGTCAGAGACGCCCTCACACAAGTGCATCACGGCGCCACCCTCGGTCCAGTACACGACGTCCTCGCCGGTGAGCTCGGCAACAACCTGGGATTCCACGGCAGCCTGCTCTTGAGACATGGGCTTGAAGTCCACACCCAGCAATACGGCCGCGAGGGCGATCACGATGCCCACGATGCCCGCAGTGTTCTTTTGCTTGGCGTTCATGTCTTTGTTGGTGAAGATCAGGATGATCAACGGAATGAAGGCCACGAGCGCGATGATGGCGCCCAACTGGTTCTGCACAAAGAAGCGGAATTTCTCCTTCTCCGATGCCGGGTCCAGGCGGTTGGCTTGCTTCCACAGCATCGAGCCAATGACCGCCAGAATGCCGATGACAACGAGGGCGCCAATGAGCATGTACCAGCGGTTTTGCGGGAAGCCGCCTGCCTCCACCAGTTGGTCAAACGGCGGGCGCATGATCCAGAAGATCGCGAACAGCTCGATGCCGATGGCGATGGCCCACAGGATGAGCGCGATGACGCGCTTTGTGGTGGCCTTTGACTTGGCTCCGGGGGCCGGGGTGAATACCCGCTCGGCCTTCTCGGTGCTCTTCTTCTTACGCTTTGCGGGCGTCGTTTCGTCTGACACTACAACCTCCTGTTAGGTCCCCTGGTTGGGGACGCTTACGGGGTTAATCGTGCCGTACCGGAGGCTCTCGCAACAACCTGGGGAGCAGGCGCTTTGACGATGCTTGACCGGCTACTTCGAGAGGCCTAGCTCTTCTTCCAAGACTCCGGCAAGTTCGCGGGCGAACACTGACGTCAAATGGTCGTCGTCTCGGTACAGGAGCACGTCCTCCAGGATGATTGGACACGTGTCGTCGCACATGTAGTCGTTGAGGTCCAGCCAGGTGCCACCGTGCCGCTCCACGACGGTCTGCACTGAGTTGGCGATCTCGGCGTTAATCGCTTCGGCGCGCGGAACGCTACACACGTGGACGCTCATGGGGTTCTGGGCCGCACACCTGACTGGATCCATCTCAAACATTGGTGTGTCGGCAATCCACACGACTCGGGCATTGCGGCCGAGCATCGTGAGGCCCTCGTCGACTCCACGTGGGATGGCTTCGATTTCCACTGGCGTGCCCCCGGAGGATGGAGACAGTCGGGTAGACGTCACTACCAGGTCAGGCGAATGTCGGCCGATCTCCGCGAGGGCCCATCTGCGCCACGTGTCGCACTGGTCGAGGCTCGCCGCACCGGACACGGTGGTCGCGAGTGAACATCCGTTCGCGGTCAGCACTACCAAGCGATAGCGCTGAGCTTCCACACCGGGCCACAGAGCGTCTACCCATTGCGCGGCATGGGAGTCGCCGATGAGGACTACCACCGGCATGTCGTCGCCCGTGGGCCCCAAGACACAAGGTGGCTTAGGTTCGTGGTGGTTAATCAGGTCCGCATTGCAGGCCGCATATGTAAAAGGTCGATCATCCCCTGCCTCCACGAGGGCCGGGCGCAGGTTTGCGGGGAGATACGTCCACGTGCGCTGGGGTTGCTCGCTCACTGGCCTTGCCACGTATCTCTCGCTGAGTCCACCCGTTTGCTCAGCGCGAGCGTGTGAGACAACTCCGCTTGTCACGGGGACCGTGAGCGTGACGATCAGCGCCACGCCCGCCCTGACCACAAACCGCCCCTGGTGTGGCCGGGTCCCAATAGCGGCTCGGCGCCATGGTGTCTCCACCCATCGATACAGAGCCGCGGACGCTACGAGCACGAGGACTAGGGCTGCCACCTTCTCCAGCACCGAGAGTTCACGACCGATCACTGCGGTCGACAGGACTAATACAGGCCAGTGAACCAAGTAGAGCGAATAGGACGCGTCGCCTGTCCATTGCACAACGCGGCTGTGAGTCAATCGCGCCCACGGTGCCGCGTTGGCGTTGCCAAGGATGATGGCGGCCGATGCCAAGACCGGCCACAGTGTGGGTGCGCCCGGCCAGGACTGCACCCCTACGTCGACAAAGAAGAAGGCTGTGAGCGATATCCAACCTGCTGCGGCCAAGACGTGCATGCGGCGGGATGACTCCAGCTTGGCACCCGCGTGCGCGAGGCCAATGTAGACCACCACTCCAGCGAAGAACTCCCAGAGCCGCGGCACCGGGTTGAAGAACAGGGGCATGGTGACGAGAAGGTCCACTATGAACATCACGTCCAGGAGCGCAACAGACAACGCCACCGTCAACAGCGCGAGTGCGCGCTGACCCTTGCGAGCAACGAGCGCGATCAAGAGCGCCAAGAGCGGCATGAGCAGGTAGAACTGCACCTCCACTGCCAAGGACCAGAAGTGGGTGAACGGCGAGCTGTCAGCGGCGTCGTATGGTCGGTTCTCCAAGTCGAACCAGATATTCGACACGCCCATGGTGGAAGCGATCGCGTCTTTCGACACTGACGGTCGAGACCAGGCCGTTCCGTAGAGCAGGAGGTCCACCGGCGAGTACACGACGAAGGCCACCATCGAGGTGGCGACTACCACCACGAGCGCGGCCGGTAGCAGGCGCCGTGTACGACGGAGGAAGAAGTGAGCCCAGTCGATGCGCCCGGACCGCTGCGCCTCGCGCACCAGTGCGCCACCCACCAGGAAGCCTGAGACAACAAAGAATGCGTCGACGCCTGCAAAGCCGCCAGGCAATACCGAGGGCCAGAAGTGGTAGCCAATGACCGCCACCACCGCGAGCGCCCTCAGTGCCTGGACGTCTAGCCGGAGAGGCGTGGTGCTGCCTTCGCGCATGCCCACCCCCTCGCCTCGTGGCAACAGCGTCACGGTTGCGCACACAGTATCGGCACGGCGGTGCGGCGACAAGTTCGCGCTAACCTCGCGCGGTGCGCAGGGCTTCATACGCCTCGTCCGACGTCAGGTTCTCCCCCAGCCGGTTGGGCTTGCCCATGCCGTGATAGTCGGAGGAGCCCGTGCGCGCCAAACCCCACCGCTCCGCCAATGCGCCGAGTCGTTCGCGCTGCTCAGCAGTGTGGTCTCGGTGGTCCACCTCGAGTCCCACCAGCCCGGCATCCACCAGTTCCTCAATGACGCGGTCCGGCACAATGCGTCCACGCGTGTGTGCGCCAGGATGCGCGAATACCGGCACCCCGCCGCCAGCGCGCACCACTCGCACCACCTCACGAACATCCGGCGCACCGTATTGCACGTAGTACGGGCTGTCATTGGACAGCACCCTGTCAAACACCTCGGTGCGGTTGGCAAAGTGCCCGCGCAACACCAGGGCATCGGCAATGTGCGGGCGGCCCACGGTGGAAGCGTCGGCGGCCTGGGCCAGTACGTCCTCCCACGTGAGTGCGTAGTCGCGCGCCACGTTGTCCACCATCGCTTGTGCCCGGCCGATGCGTGACTCGCGGGTAGTGCCCATCACCGCCGAGAGAGCGGGGTCATCCGCGCGCGGCCACAGCGCGAGCATATGAATGGAGATAGGCCCGTCTTTGCAACTCACCTCAATGCCAGGCACAAACTCCAGGCCTAACCCCGCCGCGGCGTCGGCGGCCTCATCCCAGCCATCCATGGAATCGTGATCCGTGAGGGCCACCACATCCAGCCCAGCGGCGGCCGCGGCGCGCATCACCTCGGCTGGACGCTCCGTGCCGTCCGAGATGGTGGAGTGAGTGTGGAGGTCAATGCGCACCCGGCCAGTATCTCGCGCGCCCCACGTCCCGCTTGCGCTGTGCAACGATTGGCGAATGACGGAAGACACCCCGCAGGCCAAAAACGAGGCCCGCTCAACCCGCCCCTCCAGCGAGGAGTTCAAGTCCTTTATTGCCTCGGGCTGGACTGAGCCCGACGATGTGGTCACCACGGCATCGGCCGCAGCACCTTACGCCGCCGAGCGACGGGCACGATTGAGCAAGCGCTTCCCGGGAGTGCGGATCGTGGCACCCGCCGGCGATTACAAGGTGCGCTCAAACGACACTGACTACCGCTTCCGTCCCGCGAGCGACTTCGCGTACCTCACCGGGCTGGGCGCGGACTTTGAGCCAGGCGCGGTGCTCGTCATGGATCCGCTGGCGAATGGCGGCCACGAGACCACGCTCTACGTCATCCCCCCAGCCGGAAGCGGCGACGAGGGCTTCTACGCGGACCCACGTTCCGGAGAGTTCTGGATTGGCCGACGCCCCGGCCCGGCCGAGTTCGAAGCGATGACCGGCATCCCCACCAAGCCGCTCAGCGAACTGCCCACGTCCGTCCGCATGCGCAACCAGCCCACCGCACCCGTCCGCCGCGCGCTCAGCGAGATGCGCATGGTCAAGGACGAGTACGAGATCCAGCAGTTGCGCGATGCCGTGGCCGCCACCGTCGCTGGCTTTGACCGCGTGGTGCGCGAACTGCCGCGCGCCGTGGACCACAAGCGCGGCGAGCGCGTGGTGGAGGCCACCTTTGACGGCCACGCCCGCGAGGAAGGCAATGCGGTGGGCTACGAGACCATCGCCGCAGCCGGCCCGCACGCGACCACCTTGCACTGGATCCGCAACGACGGCCAGGTCCGTCGCGGGGACCTGCTGCTGCTGGACGCGGGAGTGGAGGTGGAGAGCCTCTACACCGCCGACATCACGCGCGCCTTCCCCGTGGACGGCGAGTTCACGCCCGTCCAGCGCCGTGTCTATGAGG
>JBIQJT010000016.1:0-9088 GCA_044507265.1 Actinomycetales bacterium
CAACGTTCACCAACAATGACAACCCTAGGAATCATCGGCGCAGGCAAGATCGGCACCAACGTCGCCAAAGCGGCCATCGCCGCCGGCTACGACGTGGTCCTCAGCAACTCCCGCGGCCCCGCCAGCCTCCACGAGACAATCCAAGAACTAGGCCCCAAAGCACAGGCCGCCACGCCCGAGCAGGCGGCCGCCGCCGGCGACCTCGTCCTCGTCGCCGTCCCACTCCACGCCCACACGCAGCTCCCCACCGAGCCTCTCAAAGGCAAAGTGGTCATGGACGCCAACAACTACTACCCGCAGCGCGACGGCCGCATCGAGGCCTTGGACACCAACGCCGCCACCACCAGCGAACTCCTCCAACAGCACCTCCCGGAGTCCCGCGTGGTCAAAGCCTTCAACAACATCACCGCGCACCACATCCCGGCCGATTCCACGCCTCCCGGCACTCCCAACCGCCGCGCCCTTCCCATCGCCGGGGATGACGCCCACGCCAAAGCCACCGTGGCGGAGTTCCTCAACACCATCGGCTACGACTCCGTGGACGTGGGCCCGCTCAGCAACAGCTGGGTAGTGGAACGCGACACCCCCGCGTACGGGGCGCGCCTCAACGTCCAAGAACTCCGCGACGCCACCACCAATGTGGAGCGCGTCCAGCAGGTCTAGGCCCACACTGCGGCTTGTGGCACTCTTGGCGCGTGCCGTTCTCACAGTTCCCGCGCGGTGAAACCCCACTCATGGCCATCGGCGCCGGTGCGCTCCGCTTTGCCGAGGTTGTCATGCCCTTGGCGCCGCTCCCGCTGGTGTTCAAGCTCCTGGACGGCCCCCTCCAATGGGTCCTCGCAGTGGCCATCCCTGTATCGATCCTCACGGTATGGCGTTTGTGGCTCTCACCCCGCGCCACTTGGCTGATGGCGGACAGACTGCGGTGGACCCTCCAAGCGGTAGTCCTCCTCATAGGGCCCGTCTCAATCCTCGCGGCAGGGTGGGTCGCGCCCGCGGTGTCACTCGCATGCTTTGAGGTGATCGGCGCCGCGTTGGTGCGCATCTGGGAGCCACCCGCAGCGGCGTATGGTGTGCCGCGTGACTAGAGACACGCCTGCGCGGTGGTTTGGCGCCACTCTCATCTTCATCGCAGAGCTTGGAATGCTCGCTGGCTTTGCCTGGTGGGGATTCACAGCCTTTGACGGCCCGATGCGCTGGCTAATAGGCCTGGGCGTACCACTCGTCGCCGCGATTGTCTGGGGTTGGTTTTTTGCCCCTAAGGCGCGCGTCACCTTCCCGCATGCACTCACACTCACCGGCCGTACCGCCTTACTGTTGCTGGGCGCAGCAGCCTTATGGGGCATCGGGAACAACGGACTGGCAATCGCCCAAACCGCCCTGGTGGCCTTGGGAACTGCGCTCACCTGGGGCTGGATAGCCGGAGTCGCCGCGCCGCAGACCCCGGATGTGGGAGCCGGGTCTTAACCTAGACCCACCATGCCCGCACCCTTGCCCGCCTACACCGTCACGCGCAAACGGATCCGTACGCTGCGCCTGACCGTCAAGCCACCACATGGCGAGGTACACGTCTCGGCACCGCCGCACGTCAGCGAGCGTGCCATCGCAGCCTTTGTCGCAGAAAAAGCCCAGTGGATTGCCACCCACCAGCAACGCGTGGCCGCACAGCCAGCGCCGCTCCAACCAGGCCCTGAGACCGAGCGTCTGCGTCGCCAACTCAGGAGCGAAGCCCCGCCGCTGATCGCGTACTGGGCGGACCGCATGAACCTCCCGGTCCCCACCCTCACCGTGCGGCGCATGACGAGCCGCTGGGGCTCCTGCAACCCGCAGCAAGTGCGCATGAGCCTCAACGTGGAACTCGCGCGCCGGGACCCGGAGTTGCTGGAGTACGTGATCGTCCACGAGCTGGCCCACCTCATTGAGGCAGGCCACAACAAGCGCTTCTACGCGGTGATGGATCAGTACTTGCCGGATTGGCGGGCCAAGCGCAAGGCGCTCAACGGCAGGTAGTCATGAGTGGGGGCAGCCGCCCAACCACGCTTCCACTTCCTCCGCGGACATGGGCATAGCAATGTGATACCCCTGCGCGTAGTCGCAACCCATTCGCGTCAGCACATCCAGCGCCATTTGAGACTCCACTCCCTCGGCGGTGCACTCCAAGCCAAGGCCACGTCCCAGTTGCAACATCGACCGCACCATCACCTCGGCAGGCAATGACTCACCAAGATTGCGCACAAAGGACCTGTCCACCTTGACCTCGGTGAACGGCATGGACGCCAGTTGCGCCATGGAGGAGTAGCCGGTTCCAAAGTCGTCAATGGACAAGTGGAATCCAGCCAGGCGCAAGCGCGTGAGGATCTCCAGCGAGACAGTCTGGTCGCCAATGGCAGCAGTCTCCGTCACCTCCAACACCACTCGGCGCGGCTCCACACCCGTCGCCTCGCACACCGCGCGCAAGCGGTCGTCCAGAGTGCGGTGTGAGAGCTCAGCAGCGGAGACATTAATGGCCATCCGCTCCTTGGTGTCGTGGCGCGACTGCCCAAACCACGTCAAAGCCTGCTTAGCCACGGCATCGGTAATGACCTCAATGAGCCCCACGGACTCAGCGCGCGTCACGTACTCCAGGGGAGGGATGGCGCCCAACGTGGGATGAGTCCAGCGCGCCAGCGCCTCAAAGCCAGCCACACGGCCACTGGTGCAACCGATCTTGGGTTGGAACGCCACACCCAGCGCCCCAATAGCGGCGGCGCCACGGAGCTCGTCCTCAAACTGCTCCGCGCTCCACCCGCTGAGTAACGAGCCCTCTACGGCGGATTCCTCCTCCGCCACGTGAGGCGACTGCGCCAGTACTTTGGCCACGGCATCGCGAGTGAAGGGCTTGGGCAACAATCCCGCATATGCCAGGCCATTTGCCTCCGCAAACTGGCGTGCAGCTTCAAGCACCCTGCCACCCATGCCGCTTTGGATCACCACGGACGCGGTGCACTTCATCTCCGCCAAGCGGGTGAGCATCTCAAGGCCGTCAGTGTCGCCCATGACGAGGTCCACAAACACGTGGGTGGGGCGCCACGACTCGGCGAGGGAAAGGAACTCTTCAGGGTCGTCGGTGACCTTGGCCTCGTGCCCAGCGGCACGAATATGGGCCACCAGCATGCGGCCCACCAAGCGATCGTCATCAATGACCAGGACGCGCCCGGGCGGCGAGATGTGAGTTGTCATCGACCCGAACCTCCCCCCTGGGTCATCGTCTCGTACACCTTGCGCAACAGCGTCCGCCCAGAATACGGCTTTGCAAGCAGTTGCACCCCGGCTTCTAGGCCACCGGTATTGAGCATGACGTTCTCGGTGTAACCGGAGGAGAACAACACGGGAGTCTGCGGGTAGCGCTCCAGCACGGCATCCGCCAACTGCCTGCCAGTCATCCCACCGGGCATGATCACGTCCGTGAACAGCAAGTCCACAGGGCCCACTGAGTCCAGCAACTCAAGCGCCTTGACGCCCGAATCCGCCACCGTCACTTCGTAGCCATGAGCCCGCAAGTGCTCTGCGGCGAACTGCTGGACCAGCGGGTCGTCCTCGGCCAGCAAGATGTGCCCGCGGCCTTCGTCGGGCACGGGCCCCGAGGTGGAGGCGGCCCTTTCGGCGGCAACAAAGTCCGATGCCAGGGGCAAATACAGCCGGAAGGTAGTGCCGTGGCCTACTTCCGAATACACGGTGACGTGACCGCCACTTTGCTTGGCAAAGCCCCACACCATGGGCAGTCCTAGACCGGAGCCCTCACCCACTCCTTTAGTGGTGAAGAAGGGGTCAAAGAGGCGCGGAATGTGGTTGGGGTCAATGCCGCTACCGGTATCAGACACTGAAACCACCACGTAGCTGCCGGGCTCCACATCGCCGTGGATGGTGGCATAGGACTCCGTCAATGCCTCCGTGCTGGCTTCCAGCGTGAGCGTGCCCACGCCGTTCATGGCGTCACGCGCATTGATGGCCAAGTTGATGAGCGCGTTCTCCAGTTGACCGGGGTCCACCGTCACCAACGGCAAGTCCGGGGCCGTGGCCGTCACCACCGTGATCGCTTCACCCAGCGTGCGCTTCAGCAGCGGGATCACGGAGTTCAACTGGGCCACGATGTCCGTGGCCTTAGGTTCCAGCGACTGGCGCCGGCCAAACGCCAATAGCCGATGCGTCAACTCAGCCCCGCGCTGGGCCGCCTGCAAAATGAGGCTCGCCATCTCGCGCGAATCCTCACTGGCTTCCGGATCCGCTTCAATGCCTTCTGCAGCCCCGACCATCACGGTGAGCAGGTTGTTGAAGTCGTGGGCGATACCTCCGGTGAGCCGCCCCACGGACTCGAGCCGTTGTGCCTGGGCCAGTTGCTCCGCCAGGATGCGGGCCTCGGTGATGTCGCGGAGGAACACCGTGAGGCCGGCGCTACTGGGCACAGCAGCAATGTCGAACCACTTATCCAGGTGCTGGTTGAAGTGAATCATGTTGCCGCTGCGACGTTCCTCCATGGAGCGGTGGTACAGCGCCGCCACGTCGGTGCCTTCCAGGCGAGGGAACTCGTCCCAGAACACCTTGCCAATGAGGTCATTGGCGTTGCGATGCACTAGTTTTTCCGCGGTGGAGTTGACGTAGACGAACTTCCAGTCGAAGGCCACGGTGAACACGCCATCGCCTGTGCTCTCAAGCAAGCGCTCGCGTTCCTCTACCAGAATGCGAGCGTTTTCCTGCAAGCGGTAGACCGCGTCGATGTCCAGGGCGCTCCCCCACCAGCGGACCACTTGGCCGGCCTCGCCAAACTCGGGCTGCGCGCTCACGTGATGCCACTTGTAGAGGCCTTCGTGATTGCGCAAGCGGAATTCGTGCTCGTAGGGTTCCTTAGTGAGCAAGGACTGGGCCCATCGCTCCCACACGCCGTCAATGTCGTCGGGGTGAACCATGTCGGCCCACCCGGTGCCCACGAGAGCCTCCCAAGGCTTGCCCGCAAAGCGGCGCATGGCTTCGTTGAAGTAGTCAACGGTGCCTTCGTGGTCTGCCGTCCAGATGATGACCGGCATGGACGATGCGAGTTGGGCAAAGCGTCGGCGTTGCGTGGCAACTGCCGAATCCACGTCCTTCCACACTGTGATGTCTTGAACCACACCGTTGACGCGGATCACCGTGCCATTGGCATCCCTCACGGTGTCACCCATCACTTGGACCTCGCGCACGTCGCCCATGGGGGTGGTGATGCGGAACTCCTCCATGAAGGGTTCGCCCGTGGCGCCGCTGTGCGCAATCGCTTGGCTGAGTCTCTGGCGATCGTCTTCGGTGTAACCCTGAAGAGACTCGTCAGCTGTGGGTTGGTAGCCGGGAGGGAATCCGTGAATCTGGGCAACCTCGTCGCTCCAAAAGACCTGCTCTTGCGGGTTGTCGGTGAAGCTGTAGCTCCAGCCTCCAATGAGGGTCAGTTGGCGGGCCGCCTCCACAATCTGGCGCGCGGACTCGCTCTCCATGCTGATGCTTTCAAGCTTGGCGCCCAGGGCTTCCACCTCGTTGCCACGCCTGATAGCCGCTGCTCCCACCACTGCCGAGATCACGAGCACGGTGCCCACACCTATGCGGTTGAACACCACGAACGAGGTGTCGAGCATGGCGTGGTCGGGGGTGCCCTTAATGAGCGGTGCCCACGCCGTGAAGCCCGCGGCGAGCGCGGCCGTGGCCAGTACTTTCCATGGCTTGCGAGTCAAGGTGGCGGCAAGGATCGCCAAGAAGTACAGGAAGGCACCCGAGAATCCGGGCGTCAGGTTGAGGTCGATGATGAAGATCGCGACCGTGCCCAGCAGGATGCCAAGGCCCGCGAGAATCTCCTTGACGCGAGCGCCGCCGTTGGTTTCAGACATGGCTCTCCAGGCGCGCGAGCGCTTTGTGTGAAGCCGGACGACAACACTGTCGTTCCGGTTCCCCCAGCCGGTCTGCCATAGGCCCATACTATGGACGCTTGAGCACTAAGCCAACGTGCGGTTTGGATTCTGTGCCCAAAGCAGGCCACTTGCCGTTGTGCAGGCCCCACACATCCCACCACGCAGGGACAGGCAGGCGCGAGCGGACCGCACGGGTCAATGGCGTTCACACACGGGCGAGCCTGTGTCACAATGTGAGCCAGATGTTTACCGTGATCATCATTCCGTAGCGCGTCGGCTATCCAGCCCGACGCGCAGCCTCCCGATGTCTAGGGGGGCTTTTTTGTTGGGATGGCGGCAGGCAAAGAGTTTCAAGGAGTACCCGAGATGACCGATCTCACTGTGGAGGTCTACGACACCACTTTGCGTGATGGTGCGCAGCAAGAGGGCATGAACTTGTCCGTGGCGGACAAGATGGCCATTGCTGCGCTACTGCATGAACTCGGTGTGGGTGTCATTGAGGGCGGTTGGCCGGGAGCAGTGCCCAAGGACACCGAGTTCTTTGGGCTCGCCTCCAAGGAACTGCCGTTCTTCCGCACCCACTTTGCTGCCTTTGGCATGACGCGCCGCGCGGACGCGACCGCGGCTGCCGACCCCCAGGTGCGCGCCTTACTTGACTCCGAGGCCCCGGTAATCACGTTGGTGGCCAAGTCTGACATCCGCCACGCAGAGCGCGCTCTCAAGGTCAGTGGCGACGAGAACCTCAGGATGATCGAGGAGACCGTGGCGTTCCTAGTGGGGGAGGGCCGGCGCGTGCTCCTGGACGCCGAGCACTTCTTTGACGGCTACGCGTATGACCCCGAATACGCGATCAAGGCCCTGCTTGCCGGCGAGGCGGGTGGTGCTTCCACGCTGGTGCTGTGTGACACCAACGGAGGCATGCTGCCCGACGATGTCGCCAGGGTGGTCGCGGCCGTGGCGGCACACACCGACGCGCCGCTTGGCATGCACGCCCACAATGACTCAGGCTGCGCGGTGGCCAACTCCATGGCAGCGGTGGCCGCAGGCGCCCGCCACGTGCAAGGTTGCGTCAATGGCTATGGAGAGCGAACCGGCAACGCAGACCTCATTGCCGTGGCTGCCAACCTTGAGCTCAAGAAGGGTGCGCTCGCGTTGGCGCCCGGTGGCTTGCGCGAGTCCACCCGCATCTCGCACGCCATCTCTGAGATCACCAACATCACTCCGTATCAGCGCCAGCCGTACGTGGGCGCCTCCGCGTTCGCCCACAAAGCGGGGCTGCACGCTTCCGCCATCAAGGTGGACCCTGACTTGTACCAGCACACGGACCCCGCCTTAGTGGGCAATGACATGCGCATGCTCGTCTCCGAGATGGCTGGCCGCGCGTCCATTGAGCTCAAGGGCCGCGAGCTTGGCTTTGACCTTGCAGGCCAGGGTGAACTCCTCACTCGCGTCACCGAGCGGGTTAAGAATGCCGAGGCTGTGGGTTACACCTTTGACGCCGCCGACGCCTCGTTTGAGCTGCTGCTGCGATCGGAACTGGGGGAGTCAAACACGTACTGGTCAGTGGAGAACTGGCGCGTGCGTGTTTCCTCGCTGCCGGATGACCCCACCAACGCCGATGCTGAGGCTGAGATCTCCTTGGTTGCCGGAGGCGGTCAACAGATTGTGCAAAAGGGCGTAGGCAATGGTCCTGTGAACGCGCTTGACCACGCCCTGCGTGCCGCCCTTACCGGGGTCTACCCATGCATCGACCGTTTTGAACTCACCGACTTCAAGGTGCGCATCATGGATGCCTCGCACGGCACCGACGCCGTGACCCGCACGCTCATCACCACGGTTGACACTGAAACCGGCATGGTGTGGAGCACGGTGGGCGTGGGCCCCAACATCATCGAGGCCGCGTGGGAAGCACTCACCGACTCTTTGCTGTACGGGCTGCTCAAGGCGGGCGTCACGCCTCAGCCGTAATCGGCATCGGGCGGGTTAGACGGGAGTTCCCACTAGCGAGCCGATGCCATAAGTGATAGCCATGGCGAGTGCGCCACCCAGCACATTGCGGACCACTGAACGGCGCTTGCTTGCGTAGCCAATGCGCCCTGAGAGCATGCCGGTGACGGCGAGCGCCACGATCACCACCCCAAACGTGGCGGGGATCCGGATGCTCGCAGGCAAGAGCAGGATGGACAGCATGGGGGCAATGCCGCCCGAGGTGAACGCAAAGAACGAGGCAAGACCCGCGTGAATCGGGTTGACGATGTCCTCCGGGTCAATGCCCAAGTGCATCTTCGCGTGAATGCTGAGCGGGTCCTTGGCGTGCTGTTCCGCTGCCGCTTGACGGGCGGTGGCCTCCGTCATTCCAGTCTCAATGTTGAGGCGCACTAACTGCTCCAACTCCCATTCGGGGCGGTCCTCATGCCATTGGGCTTCCCGCTTGAGCTGGGCCTTCTCGGCATCGCGCTGACTCGAAACCGACACGTACTCGCCGATTCCCATGGACAACGCGCCAGCGGCAATACCTGCCCAGCCTGCGGTGATGAGGGTGGCGTTGTGACTCGTGGCAGCGGCCACACCCACGAGCAACGCGGCCATAGAGACGATGCCGTCGTTGGCGCCCAAGACGCCCGCACGCAGCCAGTTCAGGCGAGCGCGAAGACTTTCTTCTTGCTTGGGGTCATAGTCAGCCGCAGGTTGTTGGTGCTGATCCTCAGTGTCCATTGCTTCAGGCTAAGGAGAGACAGGCTTGCCCGCTAGCAAGGCAAGCCTGTCTTCGCCTTAGCGAACTCTGCGGCGACCGCCGGCTCAGCCAGCCACCTCGCGCACCTCAATGGGCAAGCCCACCGCCGCACTGACCTTGGCAGCCCAGCCGGCCGCAGCATCGGCATCAGGGGAGTCAATGATCCAGAAGCCGCCTAAGTGCTCCTTGGTCTCCAAGTAGGGTCCGTCCATGATCTCCGCGGGGTCACCCGCCTTGACCACCTTGGCGCCGAACGTGGGCGCCAGTCCAGCAGTGAAGACCCACGCGCCGGCCGCTTGGATCTCAACGTTAAGAGCGCCTACGCGCTGCATGATTTCGTCCAGGTTGTCTGGCACAGCGGCGGCGTCTTGGGGGTAGTACATGGACAGCATGTAGTGGGACATGGTTCCTCCTCTAGGTGATTGCTACACCACCTGCACGAGTGGGG
>JBIQJT010000016.1:9188-36583 GCA_044507265.1 Actinomycetales bacterium
CTCCTCGCGGGAGTTGAGACCGATGGTCATCCACCCGGTCACCGTGAGCGCGGGCAGCGCCTGAACGGACTGGGCAAGCGACAGCGCCTCCCCGGGGGTCACTCCGGACTTCGTCTCCTCTCCAGAGACATTGACCTGGATCATCACGTCCAGCTCACGCCCCGCCTCAGTGGCCAAGTGTGACAAACGCTGAGCCAAGGCAAGGGAGTCCACAGTGTGCACGCAATCAGCCCAGCGCACGGCAATAGCCGCCTTGTTGCGCTGCAACTGACCAATGACGTGAATGCGCGCTCCCGCCTCCCGCAGCGCAGGACCCTTGACGTCCAGTTCTTGCATACGACTCTCACCCACCAACGTGCCACCTGCCCGCACCGCGGCCGCCGCGGCATCGGCATCCCACGACTTGGTGGCCACCAGCAGGCGCGTGCCAGCACCCGCACGGCCGCAGAAGGCCTCGGCAGTGCGGATGCGGTCAGTGACAGTGGCAAGGTGCTCGCCGTAGTCCCAGCCGGCGGGAGTGGTCATCAGCGCGCGGTCAGTGCCAGCCATTAGCCCTCCTTGGCGATGGGAGCCACCACGGCATCGGTGATGCGCACGAGGTCTGCGGGGGACAAGCCAATGTCCAGGCCCCGTCGCCCGCCAGAGACGTAGATCACGTCGAACAACTCCGCAGTCTCATCCAACGCGGTGGGGAGCTTCTTACGCTGCCCGATGGGCGAGATTCCTCCCACGACGTAACCGGAGGAACGCTCGGCCTCCGCCGGGGGAGCCATCTCCGCCTTCTTGCCGCCAAGTGCCGCGGCAAGTCCTTTGAGGTCCAACTTGCCGCTCACAGGCACGATGCCCACCGACAGCTTCCCGTCCACGTACGCGCACAGGGTCTTGAAAACCTGATCGGGCTCGACGCCAATCGCGGCGGCGGCCTCCAGGCCATAGCCGAGGTCGCTACTGGGATCGTGCTCGTACGGGTGGAGCGAGTGCTCAATGGCTGCGTCAACGAGGGCCGCCACGGCGGGGGTGGAGCCGTGGTGATGGTGCTTGGACATGGCTCCTATTGTGGCCGGTGAAGAGGCCCTAGTGCGCGCAGGTGGCGCCGCCATAAAATCGTTGCGGAGCACCACAACTGACCTGGGGGGTAGGCACACGATGCGCAGCACGACGGGAATCGAAGGCGCAAGTACGGGCACGGCGGATCAGGCCGTCGCTACCGGGCTCGTCGGTCACTTCGGCAAAGGCTTTGTGATCCTCCTGGTGAGCCTCGGGGTGCTGTTCGTGGGCGCCATCGTCGCTACCGCATTCGTCGTCACGGCCGTTTTGCGCACCGAGGACTCGGCGGGGTCTGCTCATCCCACCGATGAGGTTCATGAGCCGGGCGATGCCCCCGCACAGCCCCGCGCCAGTTACTACGACGGCGTCGAAGTGGCCTGGCGTATCCGCGCCGAGGACCTGGTGGACGTACCTCAGGGCAAGGTGGCGCGCTTCGCCACCCGTTTCGCGGACGACGAATGGGGAGACTTTATAGGTCACCCGGCGTCGCCGGTAGCGAGGGAGAGCCATTGGCTTGTCCAAGTCGCGATCCTCGATGCTGATGAGGTGGGCAATCCTCCTTTCCAGTTTGGCGAAGTCACCCTGGTAGCTATTGATCCACAGACGGGTGACGCGGGCTGGTCCAAGCCAGGCCTGCGCTTTTGTCAGCCCATAGGTGAGCTGTACATGAGTTGTCTCGACCACGGATCCGGTCTTCCACTGATCATCGATGGCGACTCGGGCAATGTCCTGAAACAAGGTGCGGCGGAGTCACAGTACGAGGTGGTTGGTGACACCCTCCTGGAGTGGAACACAAGCGGCGTGACCGCCAGCGAGTTTCCCAGTGGGCGACAACTCTGGACCGTCCCGCTTGACCTTGATGAGTGGGCAGTGTCGTTCTACGCCTACCAAGACGTGGTGTACGTCCTCTACGAATCGTTTCATGAGGTCCAGATCGATGTCAGGACAGGCGAAGTGATCGCGGCGGGCTACTTCCCGGACGTGCTGAACCTGAACGGTGAGTATGTCTGGGTAGAAGGGTTCGAAGAGGTGGACCTGGGGCCCTCTGTTCGGGTGCACTCACGCATTGACTCGACCGCAGACTTGGCCGTCAAAGGAACGACGTCCTCGCACTGGTTAGCAGTCTCGGACTCGTGGATCCGAGAGAGGGATGTCAACACCGGCGAGTACCTCTGGAGCGTTGACACACCGGGCATTGCTGCCATGATCAACGCCGTCCTCGACAGAGATGGTGAAGGCCGACTCGTCGCCACCGTCCGAGAGTGGGAGACGGGCACGATCTCCCAACTCATCTCATTCACCGAGGGCGGCGCTGCCGCGCTCGTATGGGGGTTCGAATCGCCCCTGGAAGAGTTCACGAAGCCCGATGTGTTGGACCCGACCGGCATCGTGATGTTCGGTCACGGCGACGTGGTCGAGGCTCACGACGTCTTTGCTGGAACAAGGCTGTGGACATTGCGGACTGAAGGCGAGTACTTGCTGTCCCAGCCCCCAGGTGGACTCGTCTCCATGAGTCACGATCGCACCACACTGGTCGCCTACGGGCCTGCAACACCCACCGTCACACGGGTGGTCCGTATTGACGATGAAGCGATTGATATTCCCAGTGACGTGCCCGACTGCCCCGCCGGCACCCTCTTGCTGGCGTGGGCGGAACTCGACGAAGGTTGGGTCATCGTGTGTGGCTACACACTGTCCGAGCCCACGTACTGGGCCATGAACGTGCCTGCCTATGGATTCGTTGAATCAGAGTCGGTGATATGGGATAGCGCAAGCGTGGGATACCGCGCGGTTCTACCCGGCGGTGCGCAGGCATGGCTTGACCACACGCCTGCGGTCTTGGGTGTTGCTGCACCTGGCGGAAATACAGAGGTTCAACGCTCCGTCGTGATCATCATCTTTGTGCAGATCGGGCGAGGGGGTGAATCTTTGGGCACAGGTGCCTATGACGTACCCGCGCCATCGCAGACTGCTGAAGATCAGGTGCGGTATCTGAATGCGATATTGCGTAGCTCCGAGGCTGCACGCGCTGCGCTCTCGCCCGCAGTCATTGCGGTGAGGGAATGCACATCGCCCAACGGAGATTACAGCGAGCAGATCCGGGCCATTGAATCTGTCCGAAACAACCGCGCACAGTTGCTTGCCGCCATCAGGTCCGCGCCGGTGGACTTAGTACCGCAGGGCACGTTGTTGATCGATGAACTCGCCGCGGCACTGACTGCGTCCTACAACGCTGACGTGGCCTACTTGGAGTGGGCTAAGGCTGTGCACGACCAAGGTTGTGGTGCTGGGAGTGAGAGTGAAGGTGCCGCATTCTCGCAAGAGGCTGGAGTAGCGAAGGAAGCCTTCGCTGCGCGATGGAATAGCGTGATCGCGCCAGCGTTCGCTGTGCCTACTGTCTCGCGCGCCAACCTCTAGCTCGCTGCGTTGCGCGGGGTCTCACCGTGGTGGCCGCTACGCCACTCCCGCCGCGTCACGGATTGCCTGGCACGCATCGACCAATCGCCTTCGCAATGCCTCGCCCCGGCGCGCAAAGTCCCGTTGCTGTGCGGCGTACTCGCTCTTGCCTTCAGGAGTCTCAATCCGCACGGCCGCTAGCCCCAAGCTGCTCACGTCGTAGGGGGACGCGGCCATGTCCAAGCGGCGCACCTCCACTGCCAACTCAAAGCACTCCAGAGTGAGTTCACTAGGAATCGCGGGGGAAAGTTTGGCGCACCACTTATACAGGTCCATCGTGGCGTGCAGGCAGCCCGGTTGTTCGTCCTCGGGCTGGGCCAGGCGGTCAAGCGGTCTGGCATTGCGAGGCGTGGCATCGGGAGTGAAGAAGCGGTACGCGTCGTAGTGAGTGCACTGAAGGTCGTGGGACTCCACTACGGCGTCGGTGCCCGCAGCGCCCAAGCGCAAGGGCAGGGCGTGCCGCGTGTGCTGGTCCTTGTAGACCATGGCCCATTCGTGAAGCCCAAAGCAGCCCCATTGCGCGCGCCTGCTCAACGTCGCGGCTACCAGGCCGGTCACAAAATCAACCGTGGCGCCACGCGCCTCCCAAAACGCCTTGACGTCCAGTTGTGTCCGGCCGAATTGGGTGCGGTACCAGCGCCATGTGGCGTGGTCAGGGGCGTCATCCAGCACGATGCCAGGGCCAGGGTGCCAGCGGCGCAAGCGAGCAGGACGGGTGCCGTAGTACTCGTAGAGGAAGTCGTCTACCGGGTGGGTCTCACCTCGGCCCAGGCGCATGCGGCGCTCACGAGTGATGTCGTCTGCGCGAGCAGAGTGTGCTTGTGCCAAGGGTTGCCACTGCTCGCGCGTGAGCACGGTCAGCGTGGCGGTGGGCATGTCCTAATTATCGGCGGCGGTGGCGTGTGCTGCGGGCGTCGGCGCGAGCGGAGCCCGCTTATTGGCGACCGCCGTGGACCAGTGGGTGATCCAGCGCTCGAGTGGACCGGCGCCAAGCCATGCGCGCCAGCCCGTGGCAAAGAGGGTCACCACCACGCACAGCGTTATCCAGAACGAGTTCTTGGGCTCCCACACCACGTGGTCTCCCGCCATGCCTATGACCACAATGTGGACCACATACGCAGTGAGAGCCATGGAGCCCGTGGCGAGCACAAGGAAAAGCAGTCGGCGCGCTCGAGGCGCTATCCACAAGCAAGCGGCGAGCACCACAAGCACCAGGCCCAGGTTGCTCGCCACTTCAGGCGCGGTGTAGCTGTGAGGTTCGAGCGAAGCCCATGGGTAGCGGTCCAACGCTGTTCCTACGGAGATGGACACCACCGCAAGCACCGCGCCAGAGCCTGCCATGACGGCCTGCACGCGCGTAGAGTCCAGCGCCAACCGCGCGAGAGCCATGCCCGCAAACACATACGCCATCCACGCTAAAGCGGGGTAGTGCACGGACCACAGTTTCTCCGCTACCGGCAGGTCCCACACGTCCGCCCACCGCGCCGTGGTGCGCAGGGCGCTCGTGATCCACCAGCCGCTCACTACTAAGACGGCCGATGCCACGGCCAA
This sequence comes from Actinomycetales bacterium, assembly GCA_044507265.1. GTDB lineage: Bacteria > Actinomycetota > Actinomycetes > Actinomycetales > Demequinaceae > Demequina. The sequence continues at coordinate 14,244 of JBIQJT010000016.1, forward strand.
CACCTTCACAGGCCACTTGAGCGCCACCGTGGACAGGAGCATCATGACGCCCAGATTCACCAAGATCACATCCACTGGCGTGTCCAGAAACTCCAGCGCGTAGCCCAAGGCAATGAGCATCCCAGCGCGCACGAGCAACCTCCATCGCGTGTGAGGCACTGAGGCTTTGCTCGCCATGAGCACCACGGTGGCGCCCATGAGGACGGCGAAGAGCGCGGAAGAGCGACCCTCAAAGATGGTGAGCCAAGCCCAGCCTTGGCTGTCCGAACCACGCGTGCCAGCGTCGCCTACGTGCGAGGCGAACATTCCGTAGATCGCTAGAGCCCTCGCAAGGTCAAGGCCGAGGATTCGTTTCACTCAAGACCCGCGCTACGGAACACACCCAGCGCCCAGTCGTAGTGGGCGCCCAGGCACTCGTGGGCGGTCTCGCCTAGAGTCCCCCCGCCCAACCAGGTGAAGGCGTTAGGTGCCGTGAGTTCGGCCTCGGTGCAGTCCGCAAGCGTGCGGAGCATGGCCTCGTGGCTTGCCACCAAGGAGGCGCGCGCGGTGGCGTATGGCTCCAGCACGTGCTGCGCGTAGAGGCGGTAGTTGAGTTCTTCCAACTGCTCCCACGTGTACCCCTCAGCGGGGAAGGCGGGCTCCATGCCCGCGCGGGCTTGGGAGAGCCAGCCCTCAAAGAGCACATGCCACGCGTGGAGGTGGGCCAAGACGTCCGCTACCCGGCGGTCATGCCAGGCCTCGCCCACGCTGTCCTCGGAATGGGCATCGGCCGTGGCGAGGACAACCTCCAAGCCAGCATTGGCCTGCTCGGCTAACTCGAGCGCGCGCGGTGCGGTCATGTGGCTCATGCTATTTGCCCAGGTGCGGGCTTGCTCGGCGGCGCGCAACGCGGTGTTGGGCACGCCGGCCGGCGTGCTGTGCGTTATCCGAACACGTGTACGAATGATGAACATCGAATCCAGTTAGTCTTGCCATATGCGTATTGCTCGATTTACCAACGGCGGAGATCCTCGCTACGCGATTGTCGACGGCCCTCCCGGCGCAGAGGAGTTGGTGGTACTCACGGGCGACCCCATGTACACGCCCGGCACCACCACTGGAGAGCGCATTCCGCTTGATGACAACGTGCGTTTGCTCGCGCCGGTGATACCTCGCTCCAAGACCGTGTGCCTTGGCAAGAACTACGAGGCCCACGCCAAGGAAATCCCTCACCGCGGCCCGGCATCGGAAGTCCCCATCGTCTTCCTCAAGCCCAACACCGCCGTCATTGGCCCAGACGACCCCATCGTCATGCCCGACTACTCACAAGACGTGCAAGTAGAGGCGGAGCTGGCCGTGGTGATCGGTCGCTTGTGTAAGGACGCCACTGTGGAGACCGCCCTGGACTACGTCTACGGCTACACGTGCGCCAACGACGTCACCGCTCGCGATTTGCAACGTCTTGAGGACCAGTGGTTCCGCGCCAAGGCCTTTGACACCTCGCTGCCGCTGGGTCCGTGGATCGAAACCGAACTGGCCCACGAGGACGCTGACATCGAGTCCCACATCAATGGTGAGATGACCCAGCGCGGCAACACCGCGGACATGATCCTTGACGTGGCACACGCCATAGCCATGGTTTCGGAAGTGGTCACTTTGCTCCCCGGAGACGTGGTGCTTACCGGAACCCCCTCCGGCGTGACTACGCTGAACCACGGCGACATCGTCGAAATCGTGATCGACGGCATTGGCACTTTGCGCAATCCCGTAGTGCGACGCTGACGACTGCCGCCGCCTAGCGGTTCCCGGCACGTCACACCAAAGGAAGTCATGAGCACAGTCAGGGTTAGGTTCTGCCCTTCGCCCACCGGTCTGCCCCACGTAGGGATGGCCCGCACCGCGCTATTCAACTGGGCCTACGCGCGTCACACAGGCGGCCAGTTGGTTTTTCGCATCGAGGACACCGATGCCGAGCGCGACAGCGAAGAGTCCTACCAGCAACTGCTGGAAGCTATGGCGTGGTTGGGCTTGGACTATGACGAGGGTCCCGACATTGGCGGCCCCTATGGGCCGTACCGGCAGAGCGAGCGCCGCGACCTTCACGCCGATGTTGCCCGACGCTTGGTTGAGGCTGGCTACGCGTACGAGTCCTTCTCCACTCCGGAAGAGGTGGAGGCGCGCCACATCGCAGCCGGCCGTAGCCCCAAACTGGGATACGACGGTTTTGACCGCGACCTCACCCAAGAGCAGAAGGCCGCCTACCGCGCGCAAGGCCGCGACGCAGTGATCCGGATGCGCATGCCCGACGAGGACATCACGTTCACCGACCTCATCCGCGGGGAGGTCACCTTCCCCGCGGGCAGCGTGCCCGACTACGGCATTGTGCGCGGAAACGGCGACCCCCTGTACACCCTGGTCAACCCCGTGGACGACGCGCTCATGAAGATCACGCACGTGCTGCGCGGAGAAGACCTGCTGAGCTCCACCCCGCGCCAAATTGTGTTGTGGCGGGCCATGGTGGATTTGGGTCTTGCCGATGCCGTGCCCACCTTTGCGCACATGCCGATGGTCTTGGGCGAAGGCACCAAGAAACTCTCCAAGCGGGACCCTGAGTCTGACTTGTTCTTACACAGGGAGCGTGGCTTCTTGCCTGAAGGACTGGTGAACTACCTGGCACTACTGGGGTGGAGCATCGGGCCAGACCGTGACGTGTTCACGGTGGATGAGTTGATAGCGGCCTTTGACATTGCGGACGTGAACCCCAACCCCTCCCGCTTTGACCTCAAGAAGGCCGAGGCGATCAACGCTGACCACTTGCGCATGCTCCCCGTAGGCGAGTTTGCCGCGCGCGTGGTGCCCTACTTGCACAAGGCGGGCTTGGTGAGTGGCCCGCATGTGCGTGACCTCACCCCGCACGAGGAGGGCACGTTGGCGCTCGCAGCTCCGCTAGTGCAGACGCGCATGCAGCTCTTGGGCGAGGCGCCTGGCATGCTCGGCTTCTTCTTTGTCAGTGACTCGGCCTTGGTGATTGAGGACGAGGCGCGCGCCAAACTGCCCGAGAACGCCGCCGAGATTCTCGATGCGGCCATCTCAGTGCTGTCAGGACTAGACGACTTCGCCGCTGCCACGCAGCAAGAGGTGCTCACGGCTGAACTGGTGGACCGCATGGGAGTCAAGCCACGACTGGCATTTGGGCCGCTGCGCGTGGCCATCACGGGCCGATTGGTCTCGCCGCCGCTGTTTGAGTCCATGGAGATCCTGGGCCGCGAGCACTCGCTGGCCCGCATGCACGCTTTGCGCGCCACCATTTAGGCGAGGTGAAGGTGAGCGAGTCATTGGTGGTCCTGCTCGACATTGACGACACCTTGGTGGACACTCGCGGAGCCTTCCGTCACGCGCTCACTGTGGTGGGGGAATCTCACTTGCAGGTGTTGCCCGACCCCGACGATCTGGTGCGCGTGTGGCGAGCGGACGTCAACGGTTGGTACCGCGCATTCACGCGCGGAGAGGTGGACTACCGCGAGCAGCGCATGCGCAGGGCCAACGAATTGCACGCTCTATTTGGCGGTGCCGAAATGGACGACGCCGCCTACGACGCTTGGGACCTTGAGTTCGAGGCCGCCTTCAGGGCAGGGTGGATCGCGCACGAGGATGCAGCCGCGTTCCTGGATCAGCTCGATGCCGCAGACATCCGTTACGGCGCAGTGAGCAATGCCGCCGTGGAGTACCAGACGCATAAGCTGGCCACGGCCGGCCTTGAGCGTGTGTCCATGCTCGTAGGCGTCGACACGTTCGGACGCGGTAAGCCAGACCCTCGCGTGTTTGTGGAAGGTGCGCGCCTGCTGGGAGCGCACGTGGCATCGGCCGTCTATGTGGGCGACGAACTCGATATTGACGCCCGCGCTGCCGTAGCTGCAGGTTGCCGCGCAGGAGTGCTCGTGAGTCGACCCGGAGTGGAGCGACCGGGTCACGCCGGCACGCGTGCAGATGACGACGAGCTGGGTGAGGGAGTCGTCCAAGTGCGCTCGCTCGCGGAGGTTTACGGCGCGATGCGCGCGCTGTAGCGCGGGAGCGCACATGGCGCCCTGAAGGTTCTCGGCAAGCCACAGGCTCGGGTAGAGTAGTGCCCCGGTTCCGCTAAGAACCATTGGGGTATGGTGTAACTGGCAGCACGACTGATTCTGGTTCAGTTAGTTGAGGTTCGAATCCTTGTACCCCAGCTGCGAGGCCCGCTACGGCGGGCCTTTCTGCTTTCCCAGCGCGGCCGCGCCCACGCATCGTGCGCCGTCACTTTGTCACGAGTAGGTAACGAAACCTCAACTCGCCTCGGTGACCCCCTCTCGCTCGCGATTCTGAAGCCACCTAACCGAGAGAGGGAGGGACGATGCGACGCATCATCATTGCTGCCGTGGTTGCGGTAGCGCTTGCTGGTTGTGCCTCGAGCGGACAGTCCGCCGAGCCAACTGAAACGACCACTATTGCGCCAGCGGCGGAGGTACCTGCCGACCCGCATGAGGCGCTGGTGGTCGCGCTCCAAGCGGGGGACGCCGATGCACTCAAAGCCGCGCTGGACCGGGGTGCGGACCCGAGCGCAGAGATTGGCCCGACCACCCCGGCACTGCACGCGGCGGTCCGCCGCCAAGACCCCGCGTTGGTCCAGGCCCTACTGGAAGCCGGAGCGGACGTCACCGTGGCTGACCGCACCGGCTACACCGCGCTCCACAGGGCCGCGGAGTTGGGCAACGGCGACATCATTTCGATGCTCCTCGCTGCCGGTGCGCCCACGGACGGCTACACCACCGACGCCTACGGGCTGGGCGTGCTTCACGTGGCCGCGTACCACAACAACGCGCAGGCAGTGGAAGTGTTGCTGGCTGCGGGCCTAGACATCAACGACCAGGGAGGAAACTTCCAGGCCACCCCGCTGCACTGGGCGGCGTTCCAAGACTCTGTTGATGCCATCCACGTGCTCATCATGTACGGCGCCGACACCACTCGCGTGAACGTGGTGGGTGAGACGCCTCTCGACGCGGCCAGGGTGACCGGCAACACGGCATCAGTGGCAGTGCTCGAGGCGCTCAGTTAAGGCCTGCCACCTGAGAGACCGGTGAGGGTCACGGACTGACCATTCCAGTCAGCGGTTACGGTGTCGCCCTCTGCGATCCGACCATCCACGATCTCCTTGGCCAACTCGTTGACCAACCTGGACTGGATGAGACGGCGCAGGGGGCGCGCGCCAAATTGGGGGTCAAAGCCGTCGGTGGCAAGCGAAGCCCGCAAGGCATCGGACACATGCAAAGTGATGTCCTTAGCCTCACGCAAGCGGCGCACCGTAGCCGCAATCTCCGTGGCCACGATGCCTTCCATGGCGACAGGGTCAATGCGGTCAAAGATGACGATGTCGTCCAGTCGGTTGAGGAACTCGGGCCTGAACGCACGCTTGAGCACTGCGTGCAGATCCTGCTCTAGCGCCTCGCGGTGGACACCGTCCCACTCCAGCACTAGGTCCGAACCCAGGTTGGAGGTCATCACGATGATGGTGTTGGTGAAGTTCACCGTGCGGCCCTGGCCGTCGGTGAGTCGGCCGTCGTCCAACACTTGGAGCAGCACGTTCCAGACGTCCGGGTGGGCCTTCTCCACCTCGTCAAACAGCACCAGAGAGTACGGACGACGCCGCACCGCCTCGGTGAGCTGGCCACCCTGGTCGTAGCCGACGTAGCCCGGGGGAGAGCCAATGAGGCGGCTGACCGCGTGCGACTCCATGTACTCCGACATATCAATGCGCACCATGGCTCGCTCGTCATCGAAGAGCTGCTCGGCGAGGGCCCGCGCCAACTCGGTCTTGCCCACACCGGTGGGGCCCAGGAACATGAAAGAGCCGATGGGCCGGTTGGCGTCCGCCAGTCCGGCGCGAGCGCGGCGGATGGCGTCAGACACGACCTTGATGGCGCGGTCCTGGCCCACTACGCGCTCGTGCAAGCGCTCCTCCAGGTGGCCAAGTTTGCTGGACTCCTCGGTGAGCAGTCGCTCCACCGGCACGCCGGTCCACTTGGCCACCACCGCAGCGATGTCCTCGCCTGTGACTTCCTCGCGCAGCATGCGCTCCTGCGCAGGGATGGCGTCCAGTTCCGCGCGTGCGGCGGCCATGTCCTTCTCCGCTTGAGGCATCTCGCCGTAGCGGATGCGACCTGCTTGTTCGAGCTCACCCAGCCGTTCGGCGCGCTCCAGGTCGCGGCTCAGCTGCTCCATACGTTCGGTGGCTCCGGACACCCTGGAAATGAGGTCTTTTTCCCGCGCCCAGCGCATGTTGAGTTCCTCGGACTCCGCGTTGAGTCGCGAGATCTCCTCGTCGATCTCCTCGCGCCTGGCGCGGGCGGCATCGGCCTTGTCCTTGGCCACTTGGGTGCGCTCAATCTCCAACTGCATGATGCGCCTGCGGGCGCGGTCAAGGTCAATGGGCATGGAGTCCAACTGCATCTTGAGCGCGCTCGTGGCCTCATCGATCAAGTCCACGGCCTTATCAGGCAAGAATCGCTCCGTGATGTAGCGGTCGGAGAGTTTGGCCGCCTGGACGATGGCCTCGTCGGTGATCTTGACCCCGTGATGCACCTCGTACTTCTCCTGCAAGCCACGCAAGATGGCCACGGTGTCTTCCAGGCTCGGCTCGCCCACGTACACAGGCTGGAAGCGGCGTTCCAAAGCTGAATCGGTCTCCACGTATTGGCGATACTCGTTGAGGGTCGTGGCGCCGATCATGCGCAGTTTGCCGCGCGCGAGCATGGGCTTGAGGATGTTGCCGGCGTCTACGGAACCCTCCGCGCGGCCAGCACCCACAATGGTGTGCATCTCGTCCACAAACAGGACGATGCGACCCTCGGCCGCTTCTACTTCCTCCAAGACGGCCTTGAGTCGCTCTTCGAACTGACCGCGGAAAGCGGCGCCGGCCACCAGGGAGCTGATGGCGACGGACACGACGCGACGGTCCTTGAGTGAAGAGGGGACATCGCCCGCAACAATGCGCTGCGCTAATCCCTCCACAATGGCTGTCTTGCCCACGCCGGGTTCTCCAATGAGAACCGCGTTGTTCTTGGTGCGGCGCGCGAGCACCTGCATGACGCGCCGAATCTCCTCATCGCGGCCAATGACAGGGTCGAGGGCGCCGGCTTCGGCAAGCGCGGTGAAGTCCTGACCAAACTGCTCAAGGGCAGATTTCTGCTCCTCGGTATGAGGAGCGTGTGCCTGAGTGGGCATAGCAAACCTCCTAGTAGATATGCATTCGGCTCAATAGTTGAGTCGCCTACGCTCAAGTTTACTCCGTTGTGGAGAGTTTGCAAGCGGTTTCATGCGGGAGCGGATTCGCGCAGCGGGCCCACGTTCCGGTACTGTGGGTACTCGCGTTCACGGCCCAAAGCCGTAGCGATCACTAGGGCCCCGTCGTCTAGCGGCCTAGGACGCCGCCCTCTCAAGGCGGTAGCGCCGGTTCGAATCCGGTCGGGGCTACCACGGAATCCTCGTCACTACTGTGGCGAGGATTTCTTGCTTTTGCGATGCCGGGGTCACCTAGGGAGTGAAGCCGCCGCCCGTCACGGAGACTGTGGATCCGGTGACGTAGCTCGACTCACTCGAGGCGAGGAACACAAAGGCCGGTGCCACTTCGGTGGGTTGGCCGGCGCGGCCGAGCGGCGTGTCCAGGCCGAATTCCACGAGATCCTCTTGAGCCTTGCCATGGCTCGGTTGCAGGGGAGTCCAAATAGGTCCGGGGGCCACGCAATTGACGCGAATTCCCCGCGGTGCCAACTGGGCGCCCACAGCTCGCGTGAAGGCACTGATGGCGGCCTTGGTGGCGACGTAGTCCACCAGACCAGGCGAGGACTTGTACGCGACGATGGACGTGGTGTTGATGATGGAGGCGCCCGGCTTGAGCAGCGGTAGCGCGGCCTTGGTCACGCGGAACATGGCGGTCACGTTGGCGTCAAAAGTGTTGAGCCACTGCTCGTCCTCGAGGTCCTCGAGGTTCTCTACATAGATCTGGCGGCTCGCGTTGTTGACCACGATGTCCAGGCCGCCCAGCGCATCGGCCGCGGCCTGGGGTAGCCCTACGCAGTAGTTCTTGTCGGTGAGATCGCCGGGGAGCTTGGCCACCGTGCGGCCTGCGTCGTGGGCAAAGCCGGCGATGCGTGTGGCATCGGGCTCCTCTACGGGCAGATAGGCCATGGCGATGTCTGCGCCCTCGCGCGCGAACGCGATAGTGACGCCTGCGCCGATTCCAGAGTCAGCGCCGGTAATGAGCGCCTTGCGCCCTTCAAGCCGGCCCGTGCCCCGGTAGGTGTCCTCGCCGTGGTCGGCTTGCGGCTCTAAGTCCCGGTCCAGTCCGGGCTCGGGCTGGGACTGTTTGGGCGGCCTGATTGCGGGGTAGCGAGTGACGGGGTTGGTGAAAGTGAGTTGGTCCTCGGACATGGCGCCTCCAGGTGGCTGGGTGTTTTGTCCCTTATGTACCCAACTGACGCGCCTCTTGGAGGGTTCCCTGGCGCCATCACAGGAGTGGTGCGGACGGCCCGATGCGTCGGCTCAGAAGCGCTCAGGCCGCGTCGGTGCGTATCAGCACGTCGCTCAACTGGCGCGCGGCGGCAACCACTGCGTCGGCGTGCTGCTGGGCCGGGTGCGAAGTGAGTCGCTCTGCCGGGCCAGAGATGGAGACCGCGGCAATCACGGTGCCGTTGGTGCCCCACACGGGAGCGGACACTGAACTCACTCCCGGTTCGCGCTCCGCAGAGCTCTCGGCGTACCCCTGCTCGCGGACGACTGCGAGATCGGCGGCGGTGAAGCGAGCGCCTACCAAGGCCTGGTGCACCAGTTCCGGCTCGGCCCACGCGAGCAGCACCTTGGCGGCGGATCCCGCGCTCATGGTCATGGTGGTGCCTACGGGGATCGAGTCACGCAGGCCCACTGGACGGTCGGCGGAGGCGATGCAAATGCGGTGCTCGCCGTGTGCGCGGTACAGCTGCGCGGACTCGCCGGTGCGGTCGCGCAGCGCAGTGAGCACTGGCTGCGCGGCGGCCACCAAGCGGTCTTCGCCCACGGAGGCTGCGAGTTCCCTGAAGCGTCGTCCCAAGATGAAGGCGCCCGTAGCGTCGCGGTCTACCAAGTGGTGATGTTCAAGCGCAATCAGTAAGCGGTGAGCGGTGGGGCGAGCCAAGTGAGTGGAGTCCACAATTTGCGCCAAAGTGGCGGGCCCGTCTTCCAGGGCACCCAGCAAAATTGCAGTCTTGTCAATAACGCCGACGCCGCTATGATTGTCCATAGAGCGATACTACCGTCTCACATAGTGAGATGTCTAGAGAATGGATGTCCATTCTGAGGCGGTAACTCTCGGTCATGACCAGACTGAAAGCGATGGTGGAGAGAAGCAATGGGAACAACGCTGGCGGAGAAACTGTGGCAGAGCCACCTGGTGCGCAAGGGTGAAGACGGCGCGCCCGACCTCATCTACATCGACCTTCACATGTGCCACGAAGTCACGAGCCCGCAGGCCTTTGAGGGATTGCGATTGGCCGGCCGCCAAGTGCGCCGCCCCGACCTCACCATCGCGACCGAGGACCACAACACTCCTACGCTCAACATTGACCTCCCCATTGCGGACGAGACCTCGCGCGTGCAGATCAACACCCTGCGCACGAACGCTGAGGAGTTCGGCATCCGCATCCACTCGCTGGGAGATGCCGACCAAGGCGTCGTCCACGTCGTGGGCCCTCAGTTGGGTTTGACGATGCCCGGCATGACCGTGGTGTGCGGCGACTCTCACACCTCCACGCACGGTGCGTTCGGTGCGCTCGCGTTCGGCATCGGCACCTCCGAGGTGGAGCACGTGCTCGCCACTCAAACCCTGCCGCTGCAGCAGTTCAAGACCATGGCCATCAACGTCAACGGCGCTCTGCCGGAAGGCACCACTGCCAAGGACATCATCCTTGCCGTGATCGCCAAGATCGGCACCGGCGGCGGTCAGGGATATGTGCTCGAGTACCGCGGCGAGGCCATTCGCTCGCTGTCCATGGAAGCTCGAATGACGGTGTGCAACATGTCCATTGAGGCGGGCGCTCGCGCAGGCCTCATCGCTCCTGACGAGACCACCTTTGAATACGTCAAGGGCCGTCCCCACGCCCCCGAGGGCGCCGACTGGGATGCCGCCGTCGAGTACTGGCGCACTTTGGTCACTGACGCCGACGCCGCGTTCGATGCCGAGGTCACCTTGGAAGCATCGGACCTGGAGCCGTTTGTCACATGGGGTACCAACCCTGGCCAGGGCTTGCCGCTGAGCGCCTCGGTGCCGAGCCCCGAGGACTTCGCTGAGGAATCGGATCGCGAGGCGGCGGCCAACGCGCTCGCGTACATGGGCTTGGTTCCCGGCACGCCGCTTCGAGACATTGTGATCGACACTGTGTTCTTGGGCTCGTGCACCAACGGTCGCATTGAGGACTTGCGCGCAGCCGCCGAGGTCATCAAGGGCCGCACCAAGGCTGAGCACACCCGCATGCTCGTGGTTCCAGGTTCCGCACGGGTGCGCCTGCAGGCCGAGGCCGAGGGCCTCGACCAAATCTTCAAGGACTTTGGAGCCGAGTGGCGCAACGCCGGTTGCTCGATGTGCCTGGGAATGAACCCAGACCAACTGGCACCCAAGGAACGCTCAGCCTCTACCTCCAACCGCAACTTTGAGGGCCGCCAAGGCAAGGGTGGTCGCACCCACTTGGTGAGCCCGCTCGTCGCCGCCGCCACCGCCGTGCGCGGCACGCTGTCCAGCCCCGCCGACTTGGACGCCCTTGTGGGCGCGAACGCTTAAGGAGCGACCGTGGAAAAGTTCACCACTCACACCGGCGTAGGCGTTCCCCTGCGCCGCTCCAACGTGGACACCGACCAGATCATCCCGGCCGTGTACCTCAAGCGCGTCACTAAGACCGGCTTTGACGATGCCCTGTTTGCCGCCTGGCGCGGGGACCCGGAGTTCATCCTCAACCAAGACGCGTACAAGCACGGCTCAGTGCTGGTGGCTGGCCCTGACTTTGGCACGGGCTCCTCGCGTGAGCACGCTGTATGGGCCCTCAAGGACTATGGCTTCAAGGTGGTGCTCGCTAGCCGCTTTGCCGACATCTTCCGCGGCAACTCCGGCAAGCAAGGACTGCTCACCGGCATTGTCAGCCAGGAGAACATTGAGTTGCTGTGGAAGCTTCTGGAAACGGAGCCCGGCAAGCAGATCACGGTGTCCTTGGAGGACCGCACCGTGACGTGCGGCGAGGCAGTCATTCCTTTTGAGATCGACGACTACGTGCGTTGGCGCCTCATGGAGGGCCTGGACGACATTGGCCTCACCTTGCAGCACGAGGCTGACATCACGGCCTTTGAGGTCACGCGCGAGTCGTGGCGTCCCAAGACGCTCCCCGCCAAGACCGAGGGCCCTGCTCTCGTGGAGGCAGCGCGTCCCGCCGAGTAAGGCCTTAACCGGGCCCAGTATGCGCTCGGCAATCCACGATGCTCAGGACGCGGGCGTGGCATGCTCAACGCATGGCAACAGCCGCCACGCGCCCCACACCCACGCTGGGCCTTGACGCGCGTTCGCTCACCCGCGTGCTCGCAGCCACCTTAGTGGTGGGTGCCGCCGTGCTGTTGTTCGCGGTGCACATCCGTCCGCTGGGGTACCTGCCGCTTGTCCTTGGCGTCGCGCTTGGCGTGACAGTGGACCGCACCTTGGGCCGGGACCTCGCGATCATCGGCGTTGGCCAAGTGATCATCTCCACGATCTCGCTCGAGGCGGACCTGAGCAACGGCGGGTTCATGCGTTTTGCGCTGGCCTTGGGCCTGGCGGTGCTGTTGCCGTGGCTCGTTTCCCGCTACGTCTTCAAGGACCGCACCATCACCTTCCCGGTGCGCTCAGGCAAGCGGTGGCAACGCTGGCACTGGATCTACATAGGTGTGGTCATTGTGGCCGCGTACTTGATCTTGCCGTTCTACTTCATCAGCTCCGGCGTCTACCAGAACTGGCCGGACCTGGAGGGCGGCGGCGACATTGCCCGGCTGTTCGTTGGCGTCAACGCGGTAGGCATCTGGGACGAACTCTTCTTCATCTGCATCGTCTTTGCCTTGCTCAAGAAGCACTTCCCGCTCGCCTTAGCCAATGTGCTGCAGGCAGCGGTGTTCGTCTCCTTCTTATGGGAGCTTGGCTACCGCGAGTGGGGCCCGTTCCTCACCATCCCATTTGCGCTCATCCAGGGCTGGATCTTTGCCCGCACTAAGTCACTGTCCTACGTGGTGACGGTGCATTTGCTCTTTGATGCCGTGGTGTTCATGGTCCTGGTGCACGCGCACCACCCACACCTGTTCGACATCTTCATCACCGCTCCTTAAGCCAGGAGCGGGTGCCAAAGGTGCCCAGCGATTTTCCAGCCACGCCCGATGCCACGCCCAATTGCCCCGCAAAGCCGTCAGCGGTCAAGCCCTCGCCAGCAATGGCGGCTGCGAGCGCCCCGTGAAAGAAATCTCCGGCGCCCAAGGTGTCCACCACGGTCACCGGCTCTACAGGCACCTCTCCGGAACCGGCGGGCGTCCAAAACAGCACAGAGTCTGAGCCGCGTGTGATCGCGGCACACCGCACCCCGGCCCCCGCCAAGTAGGCGAACACCTCTACAGGTGAGCCAGCGGTGTCGGTAGGCGCGAAGTCCGCGGAGGCGACCACGCAATCCGCCGCGCGCATGGCATCGTCCGTATGGGCCTTGAAACTTCCCGCGTCCAAGATGACGGGGATGCCAAGCGAACGAGCCTGCGCGGCGAGCGGCAGCGACAGCGCGGGGAAGTAGCCATCGATCAACACCGCGCCGTAGCCCTCCACGCTGGGTAGCGGAACTGCCACGGAGACCGAGCCGGCCGCAGAGGTGGGGGAGACCACGGCCCGCTCGCCGGTGGCACGCGTCACCATGATGGAAGCCGTCACAGGCGGCCCCTGGTAGCGACCGGCTACCAGCACATTCACTCCGCAGGCTTCAAGGTCATCGAGAGCCACCTCGCTGAGCGGGTGTTCGGGCAGCGCCGTGACCAAGAGAGCCTCGGCGCCAGCTCGCACCGCCGCCACAGCCGCATTGGCTGCTGGCCCGCCCGCCGCGATCTCAAAGTCGCGAGCGACCACCTTCTGGTTGGAGGTGGGCACAGCATCCACGGATTGAACAATGTCTACGGTGCACAAACCCACGCACAGGACGCGCGGACTAGGCCTTACCGGTCCGGATGAGGGCTCCACATGAGGCACGATAGTGGGCATGACCGATTCCCTGCGGGTTCACGGGGGTAAGCCGTTACGGGGCGAGATCACCGTGCGCGGCGCCAAGAACTTTGTGAGCAAGGCCATGGTTGCCGCCTTGCTCGGTTCCACCCCTTCCACATTGAGATGCGTCCCAGAGATTCGTGACGTGGGAGTGGTGTCGTCGTTGCTCCGTGTGCACGGCGCGGACGTGGACTACGACGTGGAATCCGGCGTGCTCCACGTAGACACCAGCACCTTAATGTCTGCAGACGCCGTACACATTGCCGAGCACGCAGGCTCGTCCCGCATCCCCATCCTCTTGTGTGGCCCGCTACTGCACCGTTTAGGTGAAGCGGTCATCCCTGACCTTGGAGGTTGCCGCATCGGTGACCGGCCCATTGATTTCCACTTAGAGATACTGACCAAGTTTGGTGCGGTAGTGCGCCAAGAGGCCGACGGCTTGCACCTCAGTGCACCGCGCGGGCTCAAAGGCATTCAGTACACGCTCAGCTACCCCAGCGTGGGCGCCACCGAGCAACTTCTACTGACGGCCGTGCTGGCTCAAGGCGTCACCCACCTTGAGAACGCCGCGGTAGAGCCGGAGATCAAAGACCTCATTGACCTGCTCCAGAAGATGGGTGCCATCATCTCGGTGGACACCGACCGCTCCATCCGCATTGAAGGCGTGGAGACGATGCGCGGGTACGACCACACTTCGCTCACCGACCGGATTGAAGTCGCGTCCTGGGCGTCGGCCGCACTTGCCACTGGTGGAGACATTTTTGTGCACGGTGCCCAACAGCGCCACATGGGCATGTTCCTCAACGTCTTCCGCAAGGTTGGCGGCGAGTTTGAGGTGGTCAAAGACGGCATCCGCTTCTACCACCCTGGCGGCAAGCTCAATGCGATCGCCCTACAGACCGATGTGCACCCGGGGTTTATGACCGACTGGCAGCAGCCCCTGGTGGTAGCGCTGACCCAGGCAGACGGACTGAGCATCGTCCACGAGACCGTCTACGAACAGCGCTTTGGATTTACCGAAGCGCTCGTCAAGATGGGCGCCAACGTGCAACTGTACAAAGAGTGCCTTGGCGATAAGTCGTGCCGCTTTGGCCAACGCAACTTCTTGCACAGCGCGGTCATTTCTGGGCCCACCCCGCTCACCGCTGCCGAGATTGAAGTCCCGGACCTGCGAGGCGGCTTCTCGCACCTCATTGCCGCACTGACCGCCACCGGCACGTCTACCGTGCACGGCATCGGGATTATTGACCGCGGCTACGAGTCTTTCCGTGACAAGTTGACGGCGCTCGGCGCCGAGATCGAGTAGGCGCTATGAAGCGGGTGAAGATCGAGGGTTTGTCATGGTCTTTTAGGGCCACCGCAGCCGTGTTGCGCGGCATGATGCGTTGCGTCACCATCAAGGACTGGCACGGTATGGAGCACTTGCCTCCTGACGGCGTGGGATTCATTGCGGTGTCCAATCACGTGACCTACGCGGACCCGCTGACCTTTGCGCACTACTTGTACAACAACGGCAAAGTGCCGCACTTCTTGGCCAAAGCGCCGCTCTTTGACATTCCCCTCGTAGGTCGCGTGTTGCGCAAGTGGGAGCAAATCCCCGTGCACCGCGGCACAGTGCGCGCCAAAGACGCAGTAGACGAGGGCACGCTGGTGCTGAAGCGCGGCGGCGCCATCGCGATGTTCCCCGAGGGCACTCTCACACGTGAACCCCAGGGCTGGCCCATGGTCGCGCGCACCGGCGCAGCCCGCATGGCGCTGGACAACAACGTGCCAGTGATCCCAGTGGCGCAATGGGGAGCGCAGCGGCTGCTGTCCACGTACGGCAAGGTTCCGCGCCCCTTCCCGCGCAAGAAGGTGACTATCGTTGCCGGTCCGCCCATCGACCTCGACGACTTGCGCGGCAAGCCCATTGACACCGAAGTGTTGCGCACTGCCTCGGACCGCATCATGGATACTCTGACCGCCATGCTTGAAGACATTCGCGGCGAAAAGGCTCCTGCGGAGCGCTTTGACATGCGTAAGAAGAAATCAGTATGACCCGCGCCGCAGTCATGGGCGCCGGTGCGTGGGGGACCACTTTTGCCGCAGTACTGGCCGACGCCGGTTGCGAAGTCACGCTGTGGGGCCGCGACGAAGACGTGGTCCAGGGCATCAACTCGGCCCGCGCTAACGAACGCTTTCTGCCTGGAATCGTGGTGCACGAGGCCGTGACGGCCACTACCGATCCGGCCACGGCTCTTGACGGGGCCGATGTGGTCGCTGTGGCGCTTCCGGCGCAACATGTGCGCCACATCGTGCAACCGTGGGCAGGGCTCGTGCCATCTGACGCGGTGGTCGCGTCGCTCATGAAGGGCATTGAGATTGGCACCCACCAGCGCATGTCCGAGGTGCTCGGTCACGTGTGGGGGATTGAGGCTCAGCGGCTCGCTGTGGTCTCAGGTCCCAACTTGGCGCGCGAGATCGCTGCCAAGCAACCCACGGCCACTGTGATTGCCGCGTCCGATAATGAGGCGGCGCAACTACTGGCCGCAGCGACGGCATCGGCGTACTTCAGGCCGTATACCAACCCCGATGTGCTGGGCGTGGAACTGTGCGGCGCCTACAAGAACGTGATCGCGGTAGCAGTGGGCATTGCGGACGGTTTTGGATTTGGACACAACACCACCGCCACGGTCATGACTCGCGGACTCGCGGAGATCACCAGGCTGGGACTGGCCTTGGGCGCCGCTCCCGAGACCTTCTCCGGCTTAGCTGGCATGGGTGATCTCATTGCCACGTGTGCCTCGCCGCTGTCCCGCAACCACACCTTGGGCCACCACATCGGTTCGGGGGCCTCGCTTGAGGAGGCCATCACCCTCACGGGAGGCACTGCGGAGGGAGTCAAGACCTCGCTGTCTATTCAAGAGCTTGCCGGCATTGCCGGCGTTGACATCCCGATTTGCGACGCAGTGGTGCGCATGCTTCACCAAGGCGAACCCAAGGAGTCGGTGCTTGAAGCCTTGTTGTCGCGCCCCCGCAAGGCCGAGGTGGCGTAAGTGGCTGGGCGTCCCACCGTTGCCGTGGTGTTCGGCGGGCGTTCCTCCGAGCACGGTGTCTCTTGTGTGACGGCTGGCGGCGTGCTGGGTGCCATTGACCGCGAGCGTTGGGACGTGGTGGCCATTGGCATCACCCGCGACGGACGCTGGACACTGCAAAGCGATGACCCCGCCCAGTGGGCTATCCGGGACGGCGTGATGCCCACGGCGGAGGATTCAGGGCCCACGGTTCTGCTACCGAGCCGCGTGGGCGAGAACGGTTGGCGCCTTGAGGAGGACGGCACCGTCAAGCCCTTAGGCGAGATCACGGTGGTGTTCCCCTTGCTCCACGGGCCGTGGGGTGAGGACGGCACCGTTCAGGGCGCACTTGAGTTGCTGGACGTCCGCTATGTGGGCTCCGGAGTGCTTGCGAGCGCCATTGGCATGGACAAGCAATACATGAAGGCTTCGTTCCGTGCTGCTGGCTTGCCTGTGACTCCCGATGTGGTGCTGACGGCGGGGGAGAGCCCCGAGACGCGACGCGGTGAGATTGAGGCGCTGGGGCTGCCCGTCTTTGTGAAACCGGCACGTGCAGGCTCGTCCATGGGCATTTCCCGTGTGGACGCTTGGGAAGGCCTCGATGCCGCGATTGCCGATGCCGTCAAGCACGACCCCAAAGTGCTTATTGAAGCTGCCGTGCAGGGCCGGGAGATCGAGACCGCCGTGCTGGGGGCGCGTTCGGGAGTGCAGGCTTCGCCTCCCGGCGAGATCGTGACCGGCGGCGACCACACCTTCTACGACTTTGAGGCCAAGTACTTGGACGAGTCCCACGTGCAGTTGCAGTGCCCGGCAGACATTCCGGCCGATGTTGCGGCCAGGGTGCAGGACGTGGCTGTCAAGGCGTTCGCAGCAGTCTCCGCTGAAGGTATTGCACGCGTGGACGTGTTCCTTGGTCAGGACGGCACCATCACGGTCAACGAAATCAACACCATGCCCGGATTCACACCCACGTCCATGTACCCGCGCATGTGGGCCTCGGCCGGCGTGACGTACCCGGAGCTCATTGAGGAGTTGTTGCAGGCGGCACTGTCGCGCCCAGTGGGGCTGCGGTAACGAGGTGGCCGGACGCGTAGTGATCCGCTCCCGTGAGGCTGCGTCCACGGGTTGGGGCTTTGTGATTATTGCCGCGGTGTTGCTCATCGGTGCTGGGATTATGGTCGTCATAGGCCGAGAGTCGTTCGGGGCCGGGCGCGTGGTCTTGTATGCAGTGTTTGTGCTTCCGTTGGTGGCGTGCGGCTTGTGGGTAGTGCGCAAGGCCGTTCGCGCCCTGGCGGGCTCACTGGTTCTTGAGGCGCGAGTGACGGGCGACGGAGTGAAGCTCAGCGCCCCGCGCCCCGGCGTGCAGCGACCGGTGACAGTCAGCCCTGGAACCCGATTGCGCTTGACTCGCGTGGATGAGGCGCGGGACAACTTTGCCAGTTGGCAGCACGGGGTTTACGAGTACGAACTCGCAGGCGGACACAAGGCATGGCGGGTGGACTCACCGATTCCGCTCACGTCCGCGATGGTTGAACCTCTACGTGCGCTGTTGGCAAGGCAGTCCATTGAGCTGGAGGTTGAAGTCTCCCGTGAGGCCGGTGATCAGGTGCCCGTGGCATCGGCCGTGCTACCGGGCCAGCCCCAAGACGTAGTAGTGACTGCAGACATGGGCCAAGGCGCGTTGCGGGCATACCGCAGCGCTGACGCCCCGCGCAAGCAAGGTGTGCCGAGCCTGGGCGCGCCCATTGCCTGGAACTCCAGTGCGCCCACCACCATTCGCGTCACGGTCGACCGGCCTGAGTACTTCAACCCTGACTCCTTGCCCGCGTGGGATCTGCCCAAGCCTGCCGACATGCTCGCCATTGATGAGTTTGGCGGGCCGCAGCAAGCGGCAGTGCCGGTGCCAGGTGGGTTCAGTGAGATTCACGCGTTTGTCATGCGCAAGGGCGTGAAACCGCGAGTGGTGATCTACCTCAAGCCGCTTAGCGACACTCAAGACCATTGAGCGGCGCGCGGGCCGCGCTGGGGCTCAACTGAGCGAGGATGTCTCCCACGGCTTGATCCACGCGCACGCGCGGGATGATCGCCTCCACCGCCGGTGAATGCCCAAACGACACCGCCACCCAGTTCTCGCCTTCTTCCGCCACGAGCCAGCCGAGCGTGGTGCTCCCCGTGGTGACCACCATGCATGCCTCGGTGGAGGGTCCAGGGGGCTCCACTCCGCAACGGACGATGATGGGGTACTCCTCGCCATATGCGGCAGTGGCTTGAGAGGTGGTGGCACGGATGTCAAGGCCACCCAAGGTTTGCGGAGCCGCGAGCATGACACGCGCGCACTCGGGGTCAGCGGCGTAAGGCGCAGGGTCCACCGGGAGCGCAGAGATGCAACCCGACAGTGCCATCACTGCGGCTCCCGTCACGGCCGTCTGAGCCGTCCGCACCACTGAGCGCTTCACGTCGCCCAGCCTAGGCCGCAACCGAGGTGGCTTGAGTGCGCACGGCCCGCACGACGCCATCCGGCGCCGCCGGGGACGCATAGGCTGGGCGCGTGACAAGCATCGGCGATCTCAGCGAAGACCAGCTCATTGCCCGCTTTGCTCCGCGCTTGCCGCGAGCCGACCAAGAGATCCTGGGGCCCGGGGACGATGCCGCGGTGCTCGCCGTGGACGGCCACCTGGTGGTGTCCAGTGACGTGCTCATTGAGGGCCGACACTTCAGGCTCGACTGGGGCTCGGGTGCTGACGTGGGGTGGCGCGCGGCTGTGCAGAACTTGGCAGACATTGACGCGATGGGCGCCGTCCCCACCGCTTTGCAAGTGACATTGGCTGCGCCTGCGAGCACGCCGGTGCAGTGGGTGCTTGACTTTGCCGACGGCTTGCGCGAGGCCTGCGAGCCGCACGGCGTGGGCGTCGTGGGTGGCGACCTTTCGGGAGCCAGTGAGATTGCCATTTCCGTCACCGCGATTGGCGAAACTCACGGAGTGGAACCGGTGACTCGGGGCGATGCAGCGCCTGGGCACGTGCTTGCGGTCTCAGGTCCGCTAGGCGCCGCTGCGGCCGGCTTGGCGCAACTCATGGGCGGCGTGCAGGTAGAGCGTGTGGCGGTGGACTTGTTCTTGCGGCCGCGACCGCGCATTGGCGCTGGAGTGGAAGCAGCACTCACGGGAGCCTCTGCACTCATGGACATTTCTGACGGACTCTTGCGAGACGCGGCGCGGATTGCTGTGGCATCGGATGTGCTGCTGGTCATTGAGTCTGAGCTAGTGCCCGTGCACCCTGCGGCTGAGGCCACCTCTGTTGCCATGGGAGCGGATGCGCTGGTGTGGGCACTCACGGGGGGAGAGGACCATCATCTGCTGGCGGCGTTCCCTGACGCGGACCGAGTTCCTGCTGGCTGGACTGTGATCGGCCGCGTGCGGGCTGGGGAGCCAGCGGTACTGGTTGATGGTGAAGAACCCGGTGCCTTGGGTTGGGACCACTTCGCGGGGTAGCCAGCCACGAGCTGCCAGCCGACCGTGCGCGCCGGTGAGGTGCCATGTCGCGCTGACCGTCACTTACTCGAGGGGTGCGATCTCTGCGCTGCGCCGCACACAACAATGGCCGCCTCCCGTGAGGGAGACGGCCACTGTCAACGAGCAGAGGTCACACGCTTAGGAAGCGCGCTGCACCTTGCCAGCCTTGAGGCACGAGGTGCACACGTTCACGCGCTTGGGGGTACCGCCAACGATGGCGCGGACGCGCTGAATGTTGGGGTTCCAGCGACGCTTGGTCCGGATGTGCGAGTGCGAAATCGAGTGCCCAAAGCTGGGGTGCTTTCCGCATACGTCGCAGGTGGCAGCCACGATAGTTCTCCTTGAGTGTGTCGCGCGGTGCCCGTGACCGGGTCGCGCAAGCCTTCATGCCCATTGCGGGCAACCGCACTAGGGTAACTGAGAAGGCACGCGATTGCCAATCAGCTACACGGAGGAACATCGATGACAGGGGAGTCGGGGGAGCTGAGGCGATGGCTCGCCTCCGGCACCGCCGCCGTCAAGCGTGCACGCGCCCGCCTAGACGCCATCAACGTGTTCCCTGTGGCCGATTCTGACACCGGTACCAACATGTACCTCACGCTTCAGGAGGGCAACCGGGCGGTGGCGTTACTCGGCCCAGACGCGAGCCACCGTGAGGTCTCGGCGGCGTTTGCCCGCGGGGCGCTCATGGGCGCGCGCGGCAACTCCGGGGTGATCGTCTCGCAGTACCTCAGCGCGTTTCTCGATGCCTTGGACGCTGAGGGTGGCCTTGACCAAGCGCCAGCCGACGGAATCGCACGGGCCTTGACTGCGGCATCGGACGCCGCGTACGGCGCGGTGGGCACCCCGGTGGAAGGCACCATCCTCACCGTGGCGGCTCAAGCGGCCAAAGGTGCGGCCGATGCTGCGACCGTGGGCGCCGAACGCGGCGAGGCCATCGTCGCGGCTGTCGCGGCCGCCCGCATGGCGCTTGCCGCCACTAGTGAGCAGCTGCCTCAGGCGCGCGCCGCAGGTGTGGTGGACGCTGGCGCCGCCGGATTGGTGTTGCAGCTCGAGATGCTCGCGGAGAGCATCGCAGGCACTCACGCGCTGGACGGACTTGAGGACACCGAGTGGGAGGTGGCCTCCACCGGCAAAGACGTGCTCGCCGTGGCGGTGGAGCACCATGACCACCATGGCGCTGGGGGGGCCTATGAGGTGATGTTCGTGGCGGGCGAAGAGGGCGCCGATCACCACCCAGCCGCCAACTCCCAAGTCCTCACTGCTCGGCTCGCACGCATCGGTGACTCGGTAGCGGTCACCGGACTGCGGGGGCTGGTCCAGGCCCACGTCCACACCAATAGCCCGGACGATGCCGTGCAGATCGCGTCCGCCATCAACGCTCGCCAGATTCTGGTGCGCAACATCGCGCAGGGCCGAGACCGCTCGACAGGCGTGGCCGGAGTGGTCGCCATGACTCAATGTCCGGGCCTGGCGGCACCGCTTGCCGATTCGGGGGCCGTGGTACTCGTGGCCCCTCATCCAGGTGACGTGAAGCCCCGTGAGCTGCGCCGCGCAGTGCGCGATGCCTCTGGCGCGAGCGCGATTGTGGTGGCGGGGGACCCGTCCCTGCGTGGCGCGGCAGTCGCACTCGCCTCCCGCAAGAAGGGTTCCCAGATTCACGTGGTGGAGGCGCAGCACGAGGCGCACGTCGTGGCCGCCGTCTCCGCGGCCGTCATGGCGGGTCCCGGCGATGACTTGCTCTACGCGATGTCCCAGGCCGTGGCCGCCACCGTCACCGCTGCCTCTACCGCCGATGCGCTGGACGAGGACGTGGACCGCTTGCTCACGCCAGACACCGAGGTGGTGACCCTGATCTTGCCTCAAGGCATGTCGCCGTCCGTGGGAGATGCGGTGACGCTCTCGGCCGCCGCTGTCGCACCGGAGGCCAACGTGGCCATCTACCAGGGTCGTCATGGTTCGCCTGTGATCTTTATTGGAGTGGAGCGCTCGGTATGACTGGGGTGCTGGACGAGCCCCTCAAGCGGGTGCTGGGCGATCGCACGGCCGCCTCCCTGGCCAAACTGGGACTGCGCACCACCGGGGATCTGCTCCGTCACTACCCGCGCCGCTATGGCTCGCCTGGTGAGTACACGGACTTGGGTGCCCTCACCGTGGGTGCTCACGTCACGGTCATGGCTCAAGTGGAGCAAGCCACCATTCGCCAGATGCGAAATCGCGGCGGCGCCATGTTGGAGGCGCTCGTCACCGACGGGCGCCACTCGCTACAGCTCACCTTCTTTGCCAAGCGCCAAGGCGTGCTGCGCATGCATGAGGACAAGCTCCGCCCGGGGCGTACGGGCCTCTTCACCGGCACGGTCGGGGAGTACCGAGGCAGGCGCCAACTCACTCACCCCGACTACCTCATCGTGGGGGTGGATGCTGCGGACGAGGACGAGGCTGTCATTGAGGCCTCCCGTCCCATCCCCATGTACCCGGCGGCGGCATCGGTGCC
>JBIQJT010000017.1:0-35594 GCA_044507265.1 Actinomycetales bacterium
ATCGGAAACACCCACCCAAAGGCACTCCCATCCACCAAGTCCCACTAGGCAACACCGGCCTGGCAGTCAGCGAGCTAGCACCCGGCTGCATGACGTACAGCGACCCTCAGCGCGGCCTCCACTCGTGGACTCTCACCGAGGAGCAGTCGCAACCGTTCTTCTAGCAGGCCATCGAGCTGGGCATCACCCACTGGGACACGGCCAACGTCTACCAACAGGGCACCTCCGAGGAGTTTGTGGGCCGCGCCGTCAAACGCTACTCGCGCCGCGAGCACCTGCAGATCGCCACCAAGGTGTGGGGCCGCATGCATGACGGTCCCACCGGTGCCGGCCTGTCCGCACCGGCCATTCGCGAGCAGTTGGACGCCTCGCTGGCCCGCCTGGACACCGACTACATAGACCTCTACTACATCCACCGCTTTGATGCCGAGACCCCCGTGGAGGAAACCATGGAGGCACTCCATGCGGCGGTGACGGCCGGCAAAGTGCGGGCGCTGGGGGCATCGTCCATGACCGGCGAGCGGGAGAGATGCTCGTTTGCCGCCTGTGTCCCCACTGTGGGTGCCCCCACAAGATGGGGCTTGCTCCCCCGCAAACGAGATACGTATCGTGGCGAGAAGTCGGGGTTCGATCAGCGGCACGTTGGCAGATTCAAAGGAGAATCCCATGTCACACACCAAGCAACGAGTGGCGTCTGCTCTGATGACGATCGGTCTCGCGTTGGGCGCAGGGTTGCTCATCGCTCACCCAGCCGCCGCAGCGAACTGCACTGGCTCAGCGTTCGTCTACACGTCGACTGTCGCTCAAGCAAATTCACCAAAGGGCTGCGACAACTACTCGGCGCGTGCGCGGTACACCGTGTCTGGATCGACTGCATACAGCGCTTTCGGGACGACGCGCTACGAGTCGCAGTATCCCGGAACCAATACAGTGCCCACATGGAGCGCTTCGTACGCAGGCGTGCCGAATGCCAGTTCGCCGAACGCCGCGCAGACGCGCAGCTACTACGGCGGCGGTGTCTACGGATACTCGAGTTGGATGACCACCTGACTCCCTATCGCTTGGAGTCAACATGGTCAATGCGTCGCGGCGGTTGAGCGCCACGGTGCCTCGGCGGCTCGCTATCGCTTGTCTCGCCGCGGTGCTGGTCGCTGGCTGCTCCTCAGAGCCGAGCCCAGCGGATTCGCCCCCTGCCTCGTTCGACGGCTTGATCGAGGCGGCGCTCGACGATGCACGGACATCGGGCGCCGACCAATCGCAGATCGAGGCTCTTGAGGTCGCCCGCGCGGAGGGCGGCGTCACCGCAGAGAACTACAAGGCCGCTCAGCGCCGCACTCTTGAGTGCATGTCGGAGTCCGGCGCGACCGTGACAGACATCATCGAAACCGAGCAGGCGACGCTCCCGGTTCTCGATGCGTCTGTTCAGGCAGGCGCTGGCATGGCGGACGACGAACTACTCACCCTCATGGACCACTGCGAGGTGCTTTACTCGGCAGCTCTCAAAGGCGTGTACTTCCAACAGCCTTCGTCACTCGATGAGTGGTTTGGCCGCGTCGAAGCCCATCGTTCAGAACTGCTCGCGTGCCTTCGGGAACACGGAGCGACGATTCCCGACGACGCACCTATGGACGAACTCTTCCGGGTCACCGAGGAGGTGAATCTGCGAACCGCCGACGAGGGCCGCCCCATCAACTGCATGCTGGAGGTAGGAGCAATCGACATGTGAGGGCGGCACCGGGCCGCCGCTAGCTTCTGCCTTCCCAGCCTGATTGGTTCCTGCCCTGGCCGGGCCGCCCCAGCGTCGGCCGTGTGGTCGGCAGACCCGACAGATACGCTTGCCAGAAACACTCACACCAAAGGCACTCCCATCCACCAAGTCCCACTAGGCAACACAGGCCGGACAGTCAGCGAGCTAGCACTCGGCTGCATGACGTACGGCGACCCACAGCGCGGCCTCCACACGTGGACGCTCACCGAGGAGCAGTCGCAGCCGTTCTTCCGCCAGGCCATCGAGTTGGGCATCACCCACTGGGACACCGCCAACGTCTACCAGCAGGGCACCTCCGAGGAGTTTGTGGGCCGCGCCGTCAAGCGCTACTCGCGCCGCGAGCACGTGCAGATCGCCACCAAGGTGTGGGGCCGCATGCATGACGGCCCCACCGGCGCCGGCCTGTCCGCGCCGGCCATCCCCTACTCGTGCTCCAGGAGCCCAGGCACGCTCACTCCCGTGTCCCGCCCCATGAGCGCGGCACGGGTCACGGCCGCCGCACCAAACTTGTCGCGAACAGCATCGAGCGCCTTGTCCAAGCGCGCACCATCGTTCCAATCGATAGGAAGTTCGGGCTGCAACTCGTCAGCATGCGAAAGGTGAGCAAGCGACACTCCCACCAGGGTCACGCCGCGCTCCGCAATCTCCGCTTCCACACTCGCGAGCAACCCAAGGGCGACCCCCAGCAACACCTCAGTGCGGTCGGTGGGAGTGCCCAACGTCCGGGACCGTGTGGCTTTGGTGTAGTCGCCGTACCGCAGTCGCAACACTACGGTTCCACTCACGGTTCCGCGATCCCGCAAGCGCTTGGCGAGCTTGTCCACCAGTTGCGTCACAATCAACTCGAGTTCCGCATACGAGCGGCCCCGCGCGCCCAGAGCACGCTGAGCCCCAATCGACCCGTGGCGCTTGGTCGCCTCCACCGGTCGCGGGTCTCGCAGGCGCGCCAAGGCGTGCAGATGAGCGCCCGCAGCCCGGCCAAGCATGGCCTCGGCCATAGACGCCTCCAGCGCGGCGAGCTGACCCACAGTGCGGATCCCCCGCGCATGCAACTTCTCCGCAGTCACCGCGCCCACGCCCCACAGCCGCTCCACAGGTAGCGGGTGCAGAAACTCCTCCTCACGGTCGGGATCCAGCACCAGCAGCCCGTCAGGTTTGCTGACCGCGCTCGCCACTTTGGCCAGGAACTTGGTGCGCGCCACTCCCACCGAGATCGCGAGCCCCACCTCCTCACGCACGCGTTCGCGCAACCTCACCGCAATCTGCTCTGGGGTGCCGGCTATGCGGCGTAGCCCTCCCACTTCAAGGAAGGCCTCATCAATAGAGATGCCTTCCACGAGCGGAGTGGTGTCGTGAAAAATCGCGAACACCGCGCGGCTCGCCGCCGAGTACGCCTCCATCCGCGCAGGCACCACCACGGCCTCGGGACACAGGGCGCGGGCTCGCGCGGTTCCCATTGCCGTGCGCACCCCACGGACCTTGGCCTCATAACTCGCGGCCAGCACCACACCGCCGCCCACAATCACCGGCCGGCCACGCAACGCAGGGGCATCGCGTTGCTCCACCGAGGCGTAGAACGCGTCCAGATCGGCGTGCAGCACCGTCGCTTCGCCGCGCACTTCCGCCTCCCCAGTCACAGGTTCCTGCGTCCATGGTTCCACCCAAGCCAGACAATCGCCGATGCCCCGCCCCCGGGCATCACCCGGGCATCACCCCGGCACCGCCCAGGCACCAGCGCCAGCTCTACGCAGGACTCACAAGTTGAATGAGGTTGCCGCACGTGTCATCGAGCACCGCCATACGCACGGGTCCACCTGCCGTGGGCGGCTGCACAAAGGTCACGCCCTGGTCCACCAACGTGGCGTGCACCGCATCCACGTCGTCCACCATGAACGACGCCGCGGGGATCCCCTGCTCAGAGAGCCCTGCCATGTATGCCTTGGCCACCGGGTTGTCGTCGGGCTCAAGAAGTAACTCCACGCCGTCGGGCTCTGCAGGCGAGACCACGGTGAGCCACCGGAACTCACCCAGCGGGATGTCGTGCTTGACCTGGAAGCCAAGTCTCTGGGTGTAGAAGTCAAGGGCCTTTGCTTGGTCGTCCACAAAGACGCTGGTCACATGAATGCGAATGGTCACGGTCATTCCTCCTGGGGTATGGGCCACCGCTGAGCAATCTGACGCAACGGTGTGGGGTCAAGACGATGCACTTTGGTGCGGCCCACACGGTGGGCATGGACCAACCCGCATTCCTCAAGCACCGCTAGGTGCTGCGAGATGGCTTGGCGAGTGGAGCCAGTGCCGGCGTCCAGCAACCGGGTGCAGATCTCAAACAGGGTCATCTCACGTTCCACCAGCAGGTCAAGAATGAGCCTCCTGGTAGGGTCCGCGAGCGCCTTGTAGAGGTCTGCCACACCGCCACGATAGGCAAGTGGCTACTTGCATGTCAACGCCTGGGTCAAACACGCAGGAAATACCAGTGTCCAGGGCTAACCTAAGCGCTACTCTCAGGATCATGACCCGCACGCGCCGCACGCTCACCGCCGCTACGCTCACCGCACTCGCGCTCGTCGCCACGGGGTGCACGCCCACTGGCGGCACGGCAAGCCCCACGCCCAGCCCCAGCAGCGCGGCGCCTTCCCCGTCCGTCACGGCATCGGCGTCCCCCTCGCCGTCCCCCAGCGCGAGCTTTGACCCGCACCCAGACGTGGCCGACCTCTACATCACCACCAGCGGCATCCTTCCCCTCACTTTGGGCTTGCCTCCCGCGACCAATCCGGGCGCAGCGATGATTCTCTTTGACCCTGACTTCTGCTACTCCGAGGAGATGGGCCTCACCACCGGCGACCTAGGCCGCTGGACGCCCAACTACCCCGACTGGCCATTCCGCCTAGACGCGGCTGACACCGAGGTCTTCCGCATCGACATCCTCCAGCCGGGCATCACCACGCCCGAGGGAATCGGCATCGGCTCCACGCTGGCCCAACTCCAAACCGCGTACCCGAGCCTCACCGTCGGCACGGGCGGGATCGTCAGCCACGTCTGGTACATCCAGGACGCCAACGGCACCTTGGTGTTCGAGACCCAAAACGCCAACATGGACGGCAGCTTGCCCGCCCTGCCCGGCGACGAGGTGATCCTGATGCGTGCGCTATCCCACGCGTGGGGCAACGAGATTGATTGGGGCGCGGCCAACTCCGGCAATGTCGCCGATGCCTGCTTCTAGGTCTCCTAGACCTACGCGTCGCACTTGGCGAGGTCGGTCTGCGCGAGCGGCTCGCCCTCCGGGATCACATAGGTGACCCACAACACCAACTTGTTATCGCCCTCGTTGCGGCCCTCGTGCACGTAGCCCGCGCCTTCCACAATGGAGTCGCCCGTCTCATACACGTGCACTCCACCGGGGTAGATGTCCGCGTAGTGCGTGAGCTGGCCCTCCTGGACCACGCCTAGCAATTGGCCCGCGTGGCAGTGCTCGCCGGTGCTGGCGCCCGGCGCCAAAGTGATCTCGCGGAACGTCACTGTGACGCCCTGTGAACCAGCCACCTCGATATCCACTGGCGCGTCCTGCTCACCAGCGGCGTGGATGGTCGCCACCACAGGCTCATCAGCTCCACAACCTGCGAGCGCCAACGCGCTGCCTGCCACCGTCAAAGCCACTGCTGCCCGCTTGAGGGCGCTCAGGGTACGTGCGTTATTCATCGCCCCAGGTTACTGGGCGGTCTCGGCTTCCATGAGCGCGTTGAAGTCCTTCTTGACCGCTCGCCACGCCTCATCCGTGTGGCCGGCGCGCCAATAGCCGGAGATGGAGGTGTGCTCACGCGCAATGCCGAGATCCCGCAACAGGAAGCGACGCAATGGCCGCACCATGTCCGCGTTGCCATGGACAAACGCGTGGAGGGCGCCTTGCGGCAGGTCCGCGGCCATCACGGCTTGGACAAGGCGTTCTCCGTAGGGCGTTCCGTCCCGGTACACCCATTCCACGCCGATGCCAGGGCCGCCGGGGAGCGGATACTCCTCGCCTGGGTTGCCCACTTCAGCAAAGATCAACGCACGAGCCTCACGATCCTGAGCCAGTAGCGCCTCCACGCTGGCGGCAAGCGCGGGCAGCGCGGCCTCATCGCCTACAAAGAGGTGAGCGTCTGCTGAAACACTCGGTGCCCAATCGCCGCCGGGCCCTACGAATCCGATGCTGTCGCCAGGCTGTGCGTTGGCGGCCCACGGTCCTGCGAGGCCCTCCTCGCCGTGCACCACAAAGTCAATGGTCAGCTCGCCAGAGGTGCGATCCACCGCGCGCACCGTGTAGGCGCGTAGAGCCTCGCCAAAGATGAGCTTGACGTAGGTGTCGGTGGTTCCCAGGTCCGGGAACTCGAGCACGGGCGTGCCGGTGAGAATCACGCGCACCATGGTGGGGGTCACCCAATGCGTGCGGGCCACCGTGACGGTCTGGACGGGGCGGCCCTTCTTAGCGTCGACTGCGGGCGAGTCGGCCCCAGGCGCATCGGTGGGAGGAACGTCAGTCATAGGAAGTCGAGTCTAGGCGCGGGGCCCGGATTGGCAGGAAGCAGTTGCTAGCAGGCCAACCAGGCCCCGCGCGGTGACGCGCGAAAAGCGCGGAACGTGGGGTTACTACCGGCTAGTACCGGGAGCGCTCGACTCGGTAGCCAAGCTACTCAGCAAGGTCTAGGCAATCACTGAGACGTGCGCGCGGCTGGGCTCACTAGCCTGAGCAAGGTCCACGATCGCGAGCGCAAAGTCGGCCGCTGAGATCTGCGAGGCACCGTCAGCGTTTGCGAGCGCCACGTGTGCACCCAGGGTGTAGGAGCCCGTGTCTTCGCCAGGGGTCCATGCACCAAACTTGGCGGCCGGGCTCACGTACACGTAGTCAAGCGCCTCCGGTGAGGACTCGAGCAATTGCAGTAGCGCGTAGCCTGCATTCGCCTCCACACGGTAAGCCTCGGGAACGTCGCCCTCGACGAATCGCGGGGCACCAGCTGCAGGGCGCAACACTGAGTAGCCGCCCACAGCGATCAAGCGCACACCCTTCTCAGCAGCGACAGATGCCACGGTCTGAGTGAGAGTTGCCTGACCCTCCACCATGTCGCCGCGCGCCGCGGTGGCGATCACCACGGCATCGGCGCCATCCAGGGCCTGCGCCAACACGGCAGCATCCAGGGCGGAACCCTGCACGTACTTCACACCCTCCACAGTCGCTGCAGGCACAGAACGGGAAACCGCGGTGACCTGGTGGCCGCGCTTGGCAGCCTCGGCAACGATGGCGGCGCCCGCGTAACCGGTGCCACCCAGAACAGTGATGTTGGCCATGGTGAAGTCCTTTGTCTCAGAGGGATCTACCAGCCCAACACGGCAAGCTTCGGAGCCATTCCCCGCGACAGTGCGCCCGCGACGTAATCTAGCCAAATGACTATCCCCACCAAGACTCTCAACGACGGATTCGCCATGCCTGCAGTGGGCTTTGGGACCTACCCGCTCCAAGGCGAGGACGGGTACAGGTCCATTCGCACCGCGCTCGACGCCGGGTACAGACTCATCGATTCGGCCGTGAACTACGAGAACGAAGAAGAGGTGGGCCGCGCCATCCGCGACTTCCTCAACGAGTCAGGCACACCGCGCGAGGAGATCACCGTCCAGACCAAGGTGCCGGGCCGCGACCACGAGACCGCCAAAGCCATCGCATCGGGCCAAGCCTCAGCCAAAGCCATGGGTCTGGACCAGATTGACGTGATCCTCATCCACTGGCCCAACCCCATCACTGGCCTCTACCGCGAGGCCTGGAGGGGCCTCGTGGAACTGCGCGAACAAGGCGTGGCTCGGAGTATTGGAGTGTCTAACTTCACCGCCGAGCACCTGGCGCACATCGTCGAGGACACTGGCGTGACCCCGGCGGTCAACCAGATCGAACTGCACCCGTGGTTCGTCCAGACCGAATTGCGCGCCGAGCACGAGCGCCTCGGCATCGTCACCCAAGCCTGGAGCCCGCTCGGCAAGCGCCGCGCACCGTTTGGCGAGCAGCCCGTAGTAGCAGCCGCCGACCGCGCCGGCGTCACTCCCGCCCAAGCCATTTTGCGGTGGCACATCGAGTTGGGCACCATCCCACTTCCCAAGTCCGCCACCTCCGTGCGTCAGCAGCAGAACCTGGACATCTTCAGCTTTGAATTGAACGACGACGAGGTGGCGGCCATTAGCGCCCTCACCCGCCCCGACGGCCGGCTCTTTGACGGTGACCCCAACCACCACGAGGAGATGTAGCCATGGCCGCGCCTCACACCGTCACGGTCACGGGCCGAGCCGCCGTGGCCACACCCCCGGACGTCGCTCGCATCACCTTTGCGTGTCACGGCGTGGCTCCTGACGTGCAATCCGCCATCCAGGCTTCTTCGGATGCTGTGCTCGCCTCACGTGCGGCGCTCGCCGCAGCCGGGGTGGAGGGAAAAGACGCGCCGAGTGGGCGTGTCTCGGTGAACGCTCAAGAGGTGTGGGAAAACAACGCGGCGCGCATCACCGGGTACACCGCTGAACACCAAGTGACGGCCACCGTGCGGGCCGTGGACTCGGTGGGGGATGTCTTGGCTGCCGTGGTTGCGGCCGCTGGCAACGCCATGCGCTTGCAGGGAGTGACGTTTGGCGTAGAGGATGAGGAGTCGGTGGCGGCCACAGCGAGGGACCGCGCGTTTGAGCATGCCCACGCCGTGGCGTCTCAATACGCGGCGGCTGCCGGGCGCTCCTTGGGTGCGGTGACGAGCATCGAAGAAGCAGATGTGTTTGGCGGTGGACATATGCCGAAGGCCCGCGCCATGGCGGTGGCGGCCTCGCCCGTTCCAGTGGAGCCCGGCACCGCGGACGTATCCGCCGCGGTGCGGGTGACGTGGGAGTTGGTCTAGCGCGCCGCCCAGGCCGAGCGGAGCCTAGATGTAAAGGGCGGGGTCAGGCCCATAGCCGGCCCACGCGCGGAAGCCGTCGATGATCGGCTGTGCATCCTTCATGCGCTCTTCCCAAGACACCGTGGTGCGAGTAGCGGAGGCAAAGAAGGCATCGGCAATTGCGGCCCAGCGCTCGCGCAAATCAAAGCTCTCGGGCTCGCGCAACCAGTTGATCTGCAGCCCGTCCACAATGGGGATGAGTTGCTCGATGAGTTCTTCGGCGTCCTCGTACTCCAGGGCCAGGATGGGCGCAAACTGATCCTTAATCTGCTGAGCGCGGTCGATGAAGTATTGGTGGCCAGGGTGCGAGGGGTCAATGGCAGCGGCCTGCACTTGTGCAAAGAGCTCCGCCGCCTTGGGTTTGGCCACAATGTTGTCCACCACGGCGTCGAGCATGCGGCGGGCGAGGCCAGGTGAGACATCGAAGCGGTCGAAATTGATGGCGTCGCGGGTGTCTCGGTACTCCACCACGCCGGAGACCAAGTCGGCCATGGTGGGGAAATAATGCATGACGCCCGGAGACGTCATGCCGCACGCACGTGCCAGGGCCCGCATGGTCAGTTCGCGGTGTCCTTCACGGTCGATGATGGCCATGGCGGTCTCGAGAATGCGCCGCCTGCGCTCAGCCGGTTGCAACCTCTCAGCCATTACACCTCCTCATTGAGGCCTCACCACGGCCCAGTGAGAGCGACCGCTTGACCTATCGAACCGCGCAAGCCGCCTACAACCCAGGTCTAGGGACCCAGACGGACAGGCATCTACAAGGCATTTTCAAAGTTCTTAAGAAATTGTGCCTTTGGGACTTGCGCAAACACAAGCACCTTACCTAACATTGTTATATAGCGCGCGGGCGCCCAACCCCCCCTCGGGTGCCCGCGCGCTGTTTCTGTATCGGGGCTCTTGCACCCGGGGGCCCCACTGCAATGAGGCAGACCGGAGGCCAGCGTGCGTAGCACCTATACCAAGGCTCAAGAGATCGTCGCGAGCCTGAACACCGACGACAAGATCCGCTTGCTCTCAGGTAGTGACTTCTGGCACACAGAGTCCGCCCCGGGCGCCGAGAAAGTCATGGTGACCGACGGCCCCCACGGCTTGCGCAAGCAAGACGGCAACACCGACCACGTGGGCCTGTCCAACTCGGTTCCCGCCACCTGCTTCCCCACGGCATCGGCCCTGGGCTCCACGTGGGACCGAGAGCTAGTCCAGGAAGTGGGTGTGGCGCTAGGCCGCGAATGCCGCGCCGAGGACGTTGCCGTACTCCTGGGCCCCGGCCTGAACCTCAAGCGCCACCCCGCCGGTGGACGCAACTTTGAGTACTTCTCTGAGGATCCCTTCCTGGGTGGTCACATGGCAGCGGCGCTCACCCGCGGCATCCAGTCCCAAGGCGTCGGTGCATGCCTCAAGCACTACGCCGTCAACAACCAAGAAGCTGACCGTTTGCGCGTGGACGCGGTGGTGGACCAGCGCACGCTGCACGAGCTCTACCTCACCGGCTTTGAGATCGCCGTGCGCGAGAGCAAGCCGTGGACCGTCATGTCCTCGTACAACCTCGTCAACGGCACCCACGCAGGCGAGAACCACTTCCTGCTGACCCAGCAACTGCGTGAGCGCTGGGGATTTGACGGCCTCATCATGACCGACTGGCTCGCTACCTTTGACCGGCCCGCCGCAGTGGCCGCTGGCCTGGATTTGGAGATGCCCACCTCGGGTGGCTTCTGGGACAGCGAGGTGGCAGCAGCCCTCAAGGACGGGCGCTTGTCCATGGATGACGTAGACGCTGCCGCGACGCGAGTGGTGGAACTGAACTTGCGCGCCCACAAGGCTGCCGAGGAAGTTCCTCTTGGCCCCGTGGACTTTGACGCCCATCACACACTGGCACGCCGCGCAGGTGCGGCGGGAGCGGTGTTGTTGAGCAACAACGGCCTCTTGCCGCTCGCTAGCAAGGGCACTATCGCGGTGATTGGCGCGTTTGCACAGACCCCCAGGTACCAAGGCGCTGGCTCCTCTCTGGTGCGGCCCACTCGCCTGGACACCGCCCTGGACGCGTTCCGCGCCGCGCTGGATGGCAAGGCGAGCGTCACGTACGCGGCCGGCTACGACGCCAAGACGGGCGAGACCAACGAGGAACTCCTGGCGGAGGCCAAGGCCGCCGCAGCACAGGCCGATGCCGTGGTCCTGCTGGTGGGCTTACCCGCCTCCTACGAGTCCGAAGGCTACGACCGCAAGCACCTGGACCTGCCTGCAGGTCACAACGCACTCGTGGAGGCAGTCACCACTGCCAATGCCTCCACTGCCGTGGTGCTCGTCAACGGCGCCCCCGTACATGTGCCCTGGGCAGACAAGGCTGCGGCGATCCTTGAGGCGTACTTGGGCGGCCAGGCCGGCGGCAGTGCGATTGCCGATGTGGTGCTTGGCCTCGCCGAGCCCGGCGGCCGCCTGGCCGAGTCCTTCCCCATGGACGTCAGCGATCTGCCCGCCGCGCGCTACTGGCACGCGAGCCCCACTCAAGCGCAATACCGCGAGGGGCTGTACGTGGGCTACCGCTTCCACGACAGCGCAGGCGTGCCCGCGCGCTTTGCCTTTGGCCACGGATTGAGCTACACCACCTTTGAGTACTCGGACCTGGAGGTGCGCGGCGAGGGCGAGAACGACCGCGTGAGCGTCACCGTGA
Source organism: Actinomycetales bacterium (assembly GCA_044507265.1). GTDB lineage: Bacteria > Actinomycetota > Actinomycetes > Actinomycetales > Demequinaceae > Demequina. Next base: position 11,378 of record JBIQJT010000017.1, read on the forward strand.
CCAACACCGGCAAGCGCGCCGGATCCGACGTGGTCCAGGTCTACGTCCGCGACGTGGAGTCCACCGTCTACAGGCCCGCCAAGGAGCTCAAGGGCTTTGCCAAGGTGCACTTGGCGGCTGGCAAGACAGAGCGCGTGGAGATGGTGCTAGACCGCCGCGCCTTTGCCGTGTGGGACGTCGCAAGCGGCGAATGGGCTGTAGAGGCTGGAGAGTTTGAGATCTTGGTGGGCGCATCCTCAGTGGACATCAAGGCGCGTGCCACCGTTACGGTGGATTCGCCCGATGCCGTGGCTGCCACCGCCGCGCCCAGCGAGTTCCTGGCCACGGACAAGGAGTTCGCGGCCATGCTCGGCAACTCCATCCCCAAGCCTGCACGCTTGCTCCCGTACACGATGGACAGCACCATCAAGGACCTGCGCCAAACCCTGCTGGGTAAGGCCATGGCATCGGCGTTCATGGCACAGTCCCGCAAGGCCATGCCCACGGGCACGGACGAGGACCGGGAGTTCTTTGAACAGATTGTGGCCGAGATGCCGTTGCGCGGCGTGGGAATGGTCTCCGGCGGGCGTATGCCCATCTCCCGCATTCGCACCCTGGTGAAGGTGCTCAATACGTTCTCAGTGAAGGCGTGGTTCTCGCGCTAAACGCGATCAGTACGACTCGACGTCGATGATGTCAGCAGCGTCGGCCAACTGAGCCTCCCAGCGCGCCTTTTCCCTCATGGTGAGGGCAAGGACGATGCCCCAGAATCCGGCATCGTCCACCAGACCCACAGGACCAAAGACCAACTCAGGAATGAAGTCCAACGGCGAGACGGTGTAGACCACGGCGGCAACGAGCGTCACCCACGTCATGGGTGACAGTTTGTGTTGCCGCGTACGCAGGGCCTTGAAAAATGCTCCCCAACCCATGCCACACCTCCGCTCGCGCTACACGGTGCAGCGCACTCCTCAAGGGTAACGCCGGACTATCGCTACTGCCGTAGGTGGCCCAGAGCCGCTAGAGTGCGGCCAATCGCGCAAACTGCGCGAGGTACCCGTGCAAAGGAGCACGCATGAGCATGTTTAGCTGGTCCCTCCACGGCGACGGCAAATCCATCGCCGCGACGAGCGCCGTCGCTCCCGACGAGCGTCTCACCTACCCGCGCACCTTAGGCATTGGCGCGCAACACGTTTTGGCCATGATGGGTGCAACTCTCCTGGTGCCCGCCATCACTGGCATGCCTGCTACCACCACGCTGTTCTTCAGCGCCATCGGTACGGCACTGTTCCTCACCATCACCCGCAACCGCGTCCCCAGCTACCTGGGTTCGAGCTTCGCGTTCCTCGCACCGCTCGCCGCTGCCGGCGTGAGTTCAGCCAACGGCCCGCTGGATGCCGCGACCATCGGCAAGGGTCTTGGTGGTGTGCTGCTCGCTGGTGTGCTCTTGGCGATCGTGGGCGCCGTGGCGCACCTGGCAGGCGCCAAGTGGATCGAAGTCTCGATGCCTCCGCTGGTCACCGGTGCTGTGGTGATGCTCATTGGCCTCAACCTCGCACCTGCAGCGCTGGACATGTGGAACGCGGGTCCTCTCACGGCCTTCGTCACCCTTGTTGCGGTGTTGCTCATCATGGTGGTCTTCAAGGGCTTCCTGGGCCGCGTTGCCATTCTCGCTGGAGCCGTGGTCGGTGGTCTCTTCGCCATCACGCAAGGTGAATGGGAAGGCGCGGGCAAGACCATCGGCGGTGCCGACTGGTTTGGCCTGCCCACCTTCCACACGCCCAGCTTTGACGGCTCGGTATTGGTGGCGTTCATCCCCGTAGTGATCGTGCTGATCGCTGAGAACATCGGCCACTTGAAGTCGGTGTCCGCCATGACGGGTCGCAACCTTGACCCGGAGACCGGCCGCGCAATCTTTGCCGACGGTGTCGCTACCACCCTCGCCGGTATCGGTGGTGGTTCCGGTACCACCACGTACGCCGAGAACATCGGTGTGATGGCCGCGACCCGCGTCTACTCCACCTTGGCCTACTGGGCCGCCGCTGCCGTTGCGCTGCTGCTGAGCCTCGTGCCCAAGTTTGAGGCGCTGGTCCACACCATTCCCGTGGGCGTGCTCGGTGGTCTTGCCACCTTGCTCTTTGGCCTCATCGCTCTGCTGGGTGCTCGCATCTGGGTGGAGAATCGTGTCAACCTTGCCAACCCCATCAACCTCACCGCTGCCGCCGTGGCAGTGATCATGGGCACGGCGGACTACACCGTGCACGTGGGCGACAAGATGACGTTCGGGGGCATTGCCTTGGGCACCGCCGCCGTGCTGGTGATCTACCACGGCTTTGGCTGGCTGGCCCGGATCCGTGGCAACGCAGAGGCCCCGCTCACCATTGCGTCGGTGCCTAGCGATGTTGCTGCCGCTGCGGAGGACGCCCCTAAGAAGGCAGCTCCCAAGAAGGCTGCGCCTAAGAGCAAGAAGTAGTTCTGCAGTCACCCGACGCGCGGGGTGGGCTTAAGGCTCGCCCCGCGCGTTTGGCGTCTCCGGGGGAGGGCAGGCGGCTAGACCACTTCTCGCAAGTCGCCGCTGTGCACGTCGAATACAAAGCCGCGCACTTGGGTGGTGTCCACCAGGAAGGGTGACTTGCGGATGCGGGTGATGGACTGGCGCAGGTCAGCGTCCAAGTCCACAAAGGATTCGGGGCTCCACGAGGGCTTGAGGCCAGTTTCTGCGAGCAACTCGTTGCGGAGCTCGTCGTCGGTGAAGGTGAGGGCGCCGCAATCGGTGTGGTGGACCAGGATGATCTCCCGAGTGCCCAGTTTGCGTTGCGAGATGGTGAGCGAGCGGATGACGTCGTCCGTCACCACCCCGCCCGCGTTACGGATGATGTGCGCGTCACCAATCTCCAAGCCCAACATGGCAAAAGTGTCCAGACGCGAGTCCATGCAGGCCACCACTGCCAACTGGCGCGCTGGCGCTAGCGGTCGGCTAGGCGTGTATTCGGCGGCGTAGGCGCGGTTGTGTTCGAGCAGCTCGTCGGTGATCCCCATGGCGCTCCCTCCCCGTGCGGCGGGCGCCGCGACTGTTGACAAGAGTAAACGAGGCAGGATGGGGTCATGCGAATTCTTGTCACTGGCTCCGCTAGAGGCGTGGGCGCTCAGACGGCTAGAGACCTCGTGGCGTTAGGCCATGAGGTGGTGGTTCACGGTAGGGACGATGCCAAGGCTGAGGCGGCCCTTAACGAGGCTCCCGGTGCCGCGGGGGCGGTGGTGGGGGGCCTCGATTCCCTGGCCCAGACGCGAGCACTCGCTGCGGCGGCCACGGAGGCAGGTCCGTTTGACGTGGTCATTCACAACGCTGGTGCCGGTCCTCAGCAGCCGCAGCCCGTGTATACCGAGGACGGCATGGAGCGCATCTTCCAGGTGAACGTCGTGGCCCCGTACGTCTTGGCGTGCCTCATGCCGGTTCCGCGGCGGTTGATCTACGTGGGCTCCGATGCCTCGGACCAAGGCACCGCCTCGCTGGACGATCTCGACTGGAAGACGCGCAAGTGGGACCCGTGGGGTGCGTACAACGACTCCAAGTTGTATCTGGCCATGGTGATGCTCGAGGTAGCCGCCCGCTACCCCGGGTCTGCCGTGAACGTCTTGCACCCCGGTTGGGTGAAGACGGAGATGGGTGGCGAGGGGGCCAAACTCGAATTGTCCGAAGGTGCTGACACCTCCGTGTGGCTCGCTACCAGCCAGGAGCCGCTTGCTGTGGGCAGCGGCGTCTTCTTTGACAAGCGCGCGCCCAGGGAGCTTAACCCGCTGGCTCACGACGCAACCTTGCGGGCGCGGCTGCTAGCGCGGTTGGCGGAGTTAACCGGGGTAGGACTCGAGTAGGCTCGAAACGTTTCGATGCCTCGCGCCTCAAGCGCTACCCGGAAGGTCCAGACCATGTCCCGAGTCTTCATCACCGGCTCCGCTCAAGGGATCGGCGCCGAATGCGCCCGCCAACTCATTGACATGGGTCACGAGGTGGTTCTCCATGCGCGCAATGCGGACAGAGCCAAGGCGGCCCTCGAGGCCAACCCCGGTGTGCTTGGCGTAGTCACGGGCGATCTCGCGAGTATTGATGAGGCCAAGGCCGCGGCCACTCAAGCGAATGAGTGGGGGCCGTACGACGCCGTCATCCACAACGCGGGCATTGGCGGCGGCGCACCTGCCCGCCTTGAAACCATCGATGGTCTGGAGCGGATCTTCCACGTCAATGTGGTGGGTCCCTACGTACTTACGTGCCTCATGCCGGTGGCCTCGCGCATGGTCTACCTGACGTCGGGCCTAGAAGAGCAAGGCCGCTGGACCCCCGAGGACCTGCAATGGACCGCCCGCGAATGGGACGGCATGCAGGCCTACTCGGACTCCAAACTGCACGACTCCATGCTCGCTTTTGAGCTCGCCGCTCGGCACCCTGAAGCGTCCAGCAACGCCGTGGATCCTGGTTGGATCAAGACCCAACTAGGCGGTCCCGAGGCGTGGGATCCAGTAGATCAGGGCGCCGAGACTCAAGTGTGGCTGGTGACGTCGGATGACCCGGCCGCCACGGCGTCGGGCCGTTATGTGAAGCGCCGCGAGGTGCTGGAGCCCAACCCCACCGTGCTGGACGCGCAAGCGCGCGCCCAACTGGTGGTGGAGCTGGAGCGTCTCACGGGGCTCAGCCTTCCGTAGCCGCTCTTGCCTTAACTGCGAGAGCCCGCTACGAGAGCCGCGTACCAGGCCGATGACGGCTTGGGCGTGCGCACAAAGGTGAGGCGATCCACAGCGACGAGACCAAACTGCGGACGGTAGCCCTCGGCCCACTCAAAGTTGTCCAGCAAGCTCCATGCAAAGAAGCCGCGGACGTCAACACCGTCGTCCATGGCCGCACGCAACGCCGCGAGCGATCGCGAGTAATACTCGATCCGCTCTGCGTCGTCCGTGGTGGCCACGCCGTTCTCGGTCACAATGACAGGCACGCCTGTTGCCGCAGCGGTCTGGCGCACAGAGTGGCCGAGCGCCTCGGGAGTGAAGGTCCAGCCCATCTGGGTGTAGCGCCAGTGTTCGGGTTTGGGCAGTTCAACGCCCTCGGGGCTCATGTGCATGGTGTTGTAGGTCTGCACGCCGATGTAGTCGTCGTCCTTGGCTACCTCGAAGTAGGCACCGCTCATGAGCTGCGACATCTCGTCGTCGGCAGGCGGCATACCAGTGAAGCGAAGGCCCTCGCCCTCGGGGTCACCGTCCAGGTGCACTACGACATCACCCACGGCGAGCGTGAGTCCCACGGGAAAGTCACCCGGGCCGGCCTTGATCACCTCGCGGGCGCGCTTGTGCGCGTCCACGAATACACGGGTCGCGGTCATCGCCTCAGACATGTCCTTGTGACCCGGGGGGAAGACGCCGATGCCGTAGCCCAGCAAGGCCACGATGTTGGGCTCATTGAACGTCGCGGCGATGTCGATGTGATCGCCCAGGTGCTGCACTGCGATGTCGCAGTAGCGGGCAAAGAGCTCAGCCATCTCGGGGTTGGTCCAGCCGCCCTTGTCGGCGGCCCACTGCGGCGTGGTGAAGTGGTGGAAGGTGACCGAGTTCTTGAGACCCATCTCATGCGCGGCCACCATCATGAGCCGGTAGTGCTCCAGTGCCACGAGAGAGAACTCGCCCTCGGCTGGCTCAATGCGGCTCCATTCCAGACTGAAGCGATAGGCGTCGAGACCCATGTCCTTCACCAATTGAAGGTCTTCCAACCAGCGGTTCCATGAGTCGGTAGCGTCGCCACTGGACTCGGCCGTGCCGGTGCCGGGCGTGTGCTCAAAGCGCCACCAATCGTTGTTGACGTTGCCGCCCTCAATCTGGTGGGCGGCGGTCGCCACTCCCCACATCCAGCCCTCGGGAACGGGGCCAAAGTCAGTCAGGGGTGCGAAGTCTGCGGCACGCGGTCCGTGATCGACCCCTGCGGGAGGTGCCACGACCATGCCTTGGGGCGTCGCGTGAGTTCCAGAGCCAATTGCGTTGTCGTTCATGAGGCCTCCTTGCCTATCCCTCACGTCCAGGTGAGAATTGCCGCCCCCTCGGATCGAAACGTTTCGACTCTCAGTCTAGTCCCATCCCAGCTCGTGCAGGCGCTCGTCGTCAATACCAAAGTGATGGGCGATTTCGTGAACCACGGTCACGGCCACTTCCTCCCGCACCTCCTCTTCGGTCTCGCACACGCGCAGGGTCGGATTACGGAAGATAAAGATGCGGTCAGGCAGCTCACCAAAGCCCCAGCCCTCGCCGCGATCAGTCAGCGCCACGCCGTCGTACAGGCCCAGCAGGTCCGGATCGTCGCCCTCGGGATCGTCCTCAACAAGGATGACCACGTTGTCCATGAGGTCCAGCAACTCTTGCGGCACCATGTCCAACGCGTCCTCCACGGCGCCCTCAAAGTCCTTGCGCGACATCTCCACCATGCGCCTATTGTCTCGCGCGTAGCGGAGCACCCCCAAAGACCCGTATTATTGCGTGGTCCTGCAATGGCTTGCCATTGTCAAAGCCCCCATCGTCTAGCGGCCTAGGACGCCGCCCTTTCACGGCGGTAGCACGGGTTCGAATCCCGTTGGGGGTACGTGGGACGCCGAGCAGTGTTCGGCGTACCGCAGCATGGTCTACACTTTTCGAGTCTCGCCCAGCGAGGCTCTTAAGGCCCTGTAGCGCAGTTGGTTAGCGCGCCGCCCTGTCACGGCGGAGGTCGCGGGTTCAAGTCCCGTCAGGGTCGCGGCGGATCGCCCCTTCTCTTGGAGGGGCGTTCGGCTATGAGGCTCTGTAGCTCAGTTGGTAGAGCGCACGACTGAAAATCGTGAGGTCACGGGATCGACGCCCGTCGGAGCCACTCTTGAGGCCTCATCCCTGCGCATGTACGTTTAGCGCGTGACCCCACTCCACGACTCGCAGATCGAGCTTGATCCCGAGGACATCAGCGAAGTCATCGAAGCCCGCTTCCCCGAGTGGAAAGACCTTCCCCTGGAGCGCATCGACTCCACCGGCACGGTCAATTACATCTACCGCTTAGGCGACGAGATGGTGGTGCGCATCCCCATGGTGGAGTGGGGCTCCGCGGACATCACTCGCGACGCTCAGGTCTTGCCGATGCTCGCGCCACTACTGCCTGTCGCCGTCCCTGACCTGCTGGGCCACGGAGCACCCGCCGGCAAGGTCCCCTGGGACTGGGGCGTCTACACGCTCCTGGAAGGCCGCCACCCGGTACTGGGCGACAAGACCGACGAAGATGCCGTGGCCGCTGGCCTCATTGAGCTGGTCGCATCGCTACGCATGGTTCACGTACCCGCCAAGCTCACCGCGCCCATCGACGCCATCGCCACCCAAGACGAGACCACCCGCCCCAAGGTGCACGCCATCGGCTCCAAGGCATTGGACGATGCGTGGGCCGCCGCCGTAGACAGCCCCACGCCCAAGCGCGGCCACGTCTTCATCCATGGCGACCTCATGCCTGGCAATCTTCTCCTCACCGACGACGGCAAGAAGGCGCGCCTCACGGGAGTGGTGGACTGGGCATCGGCCGGTGTGGGAGACCCCGCGCTGGACTTGCTGCCGGCGTGGTCATGCCTCACTTCGCGCACTCGCGGCACCTTCCTCAGCGCCTTGGGTGCCAAGGACGACGAGATCGCACGAGCACGCGGCTATGCGGCGCGCAAGGTGGGCTGGGGTCTCGAGTACTACCGCGAGACGCTGCCGGAGTTCGCCGCCGGACTGCAATTCATGCTTGACCAGATCGAGGACGACGCAACGTAGCCGCACCCAGGGGCGTTAAGGGAAAAGGCGCGTTCAGGAAAAGCCGCGTAAGGTCGATAACAGAACCAGTGTTCACAGAACCCAGGAGATCCCATGTTCAGCGGTATTGCTAAGAGCCTTGTTGACACCCTCGTAGCAGCCCTCGCCGGCCGCATCCTTACGGTGCTCAGGACCGAGGTGGAGAACGCCAAGGAAGAGTTCCAGCTCAAACTGCGTGGCCTGCTGATCGGCATCGCGATCTTGGCCGTTGGCATTGGGTTCCTGTGCTTTGGTGTGACTGCATTGCTCATCGCTGCGATTGCCGCCCTGTCCACCATTTGGCCGCTGTGGCAGTCGGCGCTCGTAGTGGGTGGAGCCGCCGTGCTGGTGGCCCTGATCCTCGCGTGGATCGGTGGATTCAAGGTCAACCGCAACAAGAACCTCAAGCCCGAGAAGGCCATCGCGAACATCCGTGGCCTTGTAGGCAAGTAGCGCCCAGCATCCCTGACTGACCCCTGCGGGGTTGCTTTCGCGCGCCCAAAACCACCCGCCTCCACGCGTCGAACGGGCCGCGCGACACGCCCAACACACCTTTTGCGCCAACTATGGCTTATGTCACAGTATTACCGTTTCAAGTTGAGAAATGCCCTGGTCACGTGCCTACGGTGGCACGGACGCGCGTCCCGCTTACCCTGCCCGGACGCGCCTCCTGGACAACCAAGGAGGTACATCCATGGGAACCATTTCCACCATTCGCGCCCTACCCGCTGTGGCGCTTACCAGTGCGGCCGCTCTGATCCTTGCGGCATGCTCCACCAACTCACCGGACACCCCGTCCCAGCCGGGCGAATCACCCGCAGGCGACCTCTCCGGAGTCACCCTCAACGTGGCCGCAGCGTGGTCAGGTGCGGAGCAAGAGAACTTTGAACAAGTGCTCGACGCCTTTGAAACTGCCACCGGAGCCCGGGTCAACTACACGAGCTTTGGCGACCAAGCGGCCACCACTCTTGGCACGCAGATCGCCGGCGGCAACCCTCCCGACGTTGCAGTGCTTCCCCAGCCCGCGCTCATGCAGCAGTACGCGCGGGACGGCAATCTGGCGCCGCTGAGCCAAGACACTCTTGCGCAAGTGGAGGCCAACTATGCAGAAAGCTGGCTGGAACTTGGCTCGGTTGACGGCGTCACATACGGCGTGTGGTTCAAAGCTTCCAATAAGTCCACCATCTGGTACAACGACGACATCTACTCCCAAGCCGGAGCCACTGCACCCGGCGACTGGGATGACTTCCTTGACCAACTGCAATTGGTGAGCGACTCCGGTTACGCCGGCATCAGCATCGGCGCAGATGTGGGCTGGCCGCTCACTGACTGGTTCGAGAACGTGTACCTGCGCACCGCTGGCCCTGACATGTACGACCAGCTCACCAACCACGAGATCCCGTGGACCGACCCGTCCGTGGCCGAGGCTCTCGAGGTGCTCGCCACTCTCTGGGGTACCAACCTGGTGCAAAGCGGTGCAGCACAACGCACCTTCCCGGAGACGGTCACCGAAGTCTTTGGCGCCAACCCTGCGGCGGGCACTGTCTACGAGGGTGACTTCGTGGCAGGAAACATCGCCGACGACGGCAACTCCACCGTGGGTGTCAACGCCTTGTTCTACGACTTCCCCACCATCAACGGCTCCGCGCCTTCGGTCGTAGGCGGTGGAGACGTGGCAGTGGCCTTCAACGACAACCCCGGCACGCAGGCACTCATGACGTTCCTTGCCTCAGCCGAGTCAGCAGAAGTGTGGGTACCGCTGGGAGGCATGACGAGCCCCAACCAAGGCGTTGATGTCTCGCTCTACCCGGACGACATCTCTCGCCAGGTGGCCCAAGCGCTCACGGGCGCAGAGGTGTTCCGATTCGACATGTCAGACCTCACGCCCAGTGCCTTTGGCGGCACCACGGGTCAAGGGTTCTGGCAAATCATGATCGAGTTCCTCGAGAACCCCTCCGACATTGAGGGCACTCAACAGAAGCTCGAAGACGCGGCACTCTCGGCGTACTAAACATGACCACGTCCGCCACGGTGCCGGCGGACACTGCGATGCGGGAGGGCGGTCAACAGCCGCTCTCCCGCACGCAGCGGCGGCGCCAAATGCTCATTGCCGCGGGCTTCCTCGCGCCCGCTCTTGTCATCTTGGGTGCCTTGGTGGTCTACCCGATCATCTACACCCTGGTCCGCTCCACCTACTCCGCCAATGGCAAGGAGTTCGTGGGCTTTGACAACTACGTGGCCATGTTCACCTCGGACACCACGTTCACCGCCATCCGCAACAACATCATTTGGGTGGTGGTGGCGCCCATCCTGTGCACCACCCTGGGCTTGATTTTTGCCGTGCTCATGGATCGCATCAGTTGGTCCACGGCGTTCAAGCTCATCATCTTCATGCCCATGGCCATCTCCATGCTGGCCGCTGGAGTGATCTTCCGCGGCATGTTCCAAGAGAACCCCGACATAGGCGTCGTCAACGCGGTGGTAGTGGCGGCCAAGGACGTCTTCAGCGACGCGGCGAACTTCCCCGGCGCAGGGCCCCGTGCCGATGCTGGGCTCATCCAGACCCAAGGCACCATCGCTTCTGAGGCTTCCGTTAGGCCCGGCGGAAGCCAGTTGTTCCCCCTCGTTGCCATCCGCGCTAACGACCTCCCCGACGACGCGCAGAACGCCGCTACCCCACCCGCCGCACCGGAGGGGGCCATCACCGGAACGGTCTGGCTCGACTTTGTCCCAGGCGGAGGCGGGGTCAACGGGCAGATCGACGCAGGCGAGTTTGGCTTGGCTGGCGTGCGCGTGGACGCCGTGAATGCTGACGGCTCCATTGCTGGATCCGCCACTACCGCCGCGGATGGCACCTTTGTGATCGAGGGTCTGGAGGGCGGAGACTTCACGGTTGCACTACCCGCAAGCAATTTCACCGAAGGCGCCACGGGAGTGCCATGGCTCAGCTCCACCTTCATCACGGCAGTCATCATCTTGGCGTATGTGTGGATCTGGGCTGGCTTTGCCATGGTCATGATCGCGTCCGGCTTGTCTGCCATGGACCGCAGTCTGCAAGAAGCCGCCCGGGTGGACGGGGCATCGGAATGGAAAGTGTTCAGCCGCATTACCGTGCCGTTGCTGGCGCCGGTGCTGGTGGTGGTGTTTGTGACGCTCATCATCAACGTGCTCAAGATCTTTGACCTCGTCTACGTCATACCTCCCGGCAATGCCAAACCCGCGGCAAACGTGATCGCCGTAGAGATGTGGACCGTCTCCTTTGGCGGCGGAAACGATCAAGGAATGGGTAGCGCGCTCGCCATCCTCTTGCTCGTGTTGGTGTTGCCATTCATGTGGATCAACGTGCGCAGGTTTAAGTCGGAGCGTTACCGATGAGCGACCTGACCATCGTGCGCGGCAAGCGCACCACTGCGCAAAAGATCCTGGGCTTCTTTGGCAAGGGCGTGGTCAACGCCGTCTTGCTCATCGTGGCCGTGTTTTGGCTAGTGCCCTCATTCGGCCTGTTCGTGACGTCGTTCCGTGACATCGGCGATTCCACGAGCTCGGGATGGTGGACGGCTCTGCTCAAGCCTGGGCAACTCACGGTGGAGAATTACGTCAACTTGCTACAGAACTCAGCCATGACGTCGTCCTTTGTGAACAGCGTGCTGATCGTGGTGCCCACCACCATCTTGGTGGTGCTCATCGGAGCGCTCGCCGGGTACGCGTTTGCGTGGATGGAGTTCCCTGGGCGCGACTGGTTGCTTATTGGAGTCATCGTCCTGCTGGCAGTGCCGTTACAAGTGGCGCTCATCCCTGTGGCACGCATGTACGGCGCCCTGGGGATTTTTGGCTCCATTGGCGGAGTGATCCTGTTCCACGTGGCGTTTGGGTTGCCATTTGCGGTGTTCCTCCTGCGCAACTTCTTCACGCAGATCCCGTCCGAGGTGTTGGAAGCCGCGCGCATGGACGGTGCTAGCGAATGGCGCATCTTCCTTCGTGTGGTGCTGCCGTTGGGCGGGCCTGCGATCGCCTCGCTGGCTATCTTCCAGTTCTTGTGGACGTGGAACGATCTGCTGATCGGGTTGATCTTCACGAACTCACAGTCGCAGCCCATCACGGTGGCGATCCAGAGTCAGTTGCGGCAGTTCGGCTCCAATATGGACGTACTCTCTGCGGGCGCGTTCCTGTCGATGATCGTGCCCCTCATCGTGTTCTTCGCGTTCCAGCGCTACTTTGTCAGCGCGCTCTTGGCTGGCTCGCAGAAGTAGGGGCTTGCCAAGCCCTAAAGCTTCAGAGCGCCAAAGATCCCGGGCGCGGTCACGGCTTGGTGGCTGCGTCCGGGATCGCTGCGTCTAGCACTGGATCAATAGGGTGGTCCGGCGGCGTCTGTGCCTTGGCACCCTTGCGCTGCGCGAGCCACACACCCGTCAGCACGATCACGGCGCCCACCGGCTCGTACCAGTGCAACTTCTCGCCCAGTACCGCAATACCGAGGATCACCGCCACCACTGGCGACAAGTACGTCACGGATGCCGCTGTGGTGGCGCCCTTGACACGCACCACCTTCCAGAACAGCACGTACGCGAAGCTCGTGCCAAAGACGCCAAGGCCAACAAGCCCCCACAGCGCCACGGAGTTGAGTGCAAAGGTGCCCGCGGCGGGCGTCGGCTCAAGGAGCGCGAACGGCAACACCAGTGGCACTGAGAACGCGATCTGCACCGTCACCAACGCCGTGGAGGACATGGAACTGCTCTGCGCGAACCGCCGCGAGAGCACGGCGCCGATTCCGTAGAACATCGTCGCAAGCAAGACAAGGCTGGCGCCCAGGACAGGGAACTCGCGCACATTCCACGCGCCCAACAGCACCGCGATTCCCACCACGCCGATGCCGAGGCCCAGAATCTGCAGACGCGTGGCACGTTCGGTGGGGATCAGTAGCGCAACAAAGAGCGCAGTCCACAGCGGAGTGGCGGCGTTGACGAGGCTCGCCAGAATGGACGTGATGTGCTGCTGAGCCATGGGGAACAGGACGAACGGCGCGCCCGACATGCACAGCGCCACAAAGACCATGATTCCCGCCTGGCGCCAGGAGAGTTTGGGCCAGGTGCGCATCGCCGCGCACAGGCCCACCAGCACGAGGGTGCCTACTACGAGGCGGCCCACGGCCACTTGGCTGGGCGCGAAGCCGCGCAAGGCCAACTGGATGAACATGAACGAGGATCCCCACGCCACAGCGCAGATAATGAGCGCGGGCAACCAAGCCCGGGCGGGTGCGTCAGTCACGTACTAGCGCCTTCCAGTTGAAGCATTGCGGCCTTGGCGGAAGGTCCGCCGTAGCCATAGTTGCCCAGCTCACCACCGGACTTCACCACGCGATGGCATGGCACAAAGGGGGCCACCGCGTTGCGCGCACAAGCCTGACCTGCCGCGCGAACAGCCTTGGGACTGCCCGCCATCTCGGCCAGCTCCTGATAGGAGACGGCCACGCCAGACGGGACCGTGCGGAGAGCCTCCCACGCCTTCTGGAAAAACGGCCCGCCCGGTTGGTCGACCTTCACCTCACCCAGTAGTGACCCGTCGCCAGTGAGCCACGCCTCTACCGCACGTGTCACTTCCGGGAGCTTGCCCTCAACAAGAGGCAGAGCGCGGAACGACGGGGGGAGCGTCTCAAGCGCGGAAGCAAGCGAACGGAAGCCAGAAGCGCGCACAAAACCGTCGTCCTCCGTGGCCACCACAGTCAGGGTGCCGAACGGCGTGGGGTACTCACCCACCAGTAACGTCGACATGGCGACAGGTTACGCCTGGGCTCTGACGCCCACCGACCAAAGAAGCCATGCCAGTAACCACGCGACTGGCGCCTCCCTCAGCCCACCTCAGCGTGAGCCAGGGAGAACAAAGCGGCCCCCGCCCGGCGAACCAGGCCGGGGCCGCATCGGAATTCGTTACTAGGCCGAGTGGCGCTGTTCCTGTGCCTCAGCAAGCAGCAGACGAACCTCGTGCTCACGGAAACGGCGGTGCCCACCCAGCGTGCGGATCGAAGAGAGCTTCCCCACCTTGGCCCAACGGGTCACGGTCTTGGGGTCGACGCGGAAAATAGCGGCAACCTCACTGGGAGTGAGCAGCTTCTCCGCTTCCTGGAGTGTGTCAACCATGATGATTCTTTCCCTCAGTTATGCCGGAGGCCCCTCGGCTTCCTACAAGAGGGGACACCCGACAATGTCGATTATGACGCGGGTTGTGGGACTTTTCGCGGATTTGTCCGTTTCGAGGCGGATGGCGGCGTGCCGTAGAGCGTTGTACAGTACGAGAGGACTCGTTGGCGAGGGCCGCATTACGTGCGCGTCCTCAGTTAGTCGGAAGGGACGGGCGACCATGGGGCGCGGCCGTCAGAAGGCAAAAGACGCGAAGATTGCTCGCGAACTGAAGTACACCAACCATGGTGGAGACCTGCGCGCGCTTGAGCGCGAGCTCCTCGGTGGTGCATCTTCTGGCTCTGCGCCTGCCGTCACCGCCACTGAGACTGACGACCAAGAGGACTTGTACAGCCGCTGGGTCGACATCGACGAAGACGATGTAGACGAGGACAACTACGCCAAGGACGACATCGACGACTAAGTCGGCTGTCGAGGCGGTCGAAGCGCGCTCGATCCGGACGATGCGCTCGGCGCGCTCGTGCAACTCAGACCTTGTAGGCGCCCGTCAGGTTCACAGCGCCACCCTGCACTCCCTTGGCTCCGCGCACGGTGTCAGGCGACTCGGACCGGCCGTCATCCTCACTGACCTCGCCCAGTACCCACGCGGGCACTCCCGCCGCGCCAGAACGGTCCATAAGTTCCTGGGCGTCATCCGCGGCCACCACGGCCACCATCCCCACCCCCATGTTGAGCGTGGACTCCAAGTCGTTCCACGGGACGTTGCCCGCGGCCTGCACCGCCGAGAACACCGGGGGCACCGTCCACGAGTCGCGCGCCACCGTGGCAGCCAGGCCTACCGGTAGCACGCGGGCCAAGTTGGCAGCCAAGCCACCGCCAGTCACATGCGAGAACGCGCTCAAGCCATGGATCTCGGAGGCCAAGTCGACACAAAGCTGGGCATAGATCCGGGTGGGTTCCAGCAGTTCCGCGCCCAGCTCGCGCCCAAGGTCCGGAACGACGGTGTCGAGCTTCCACCCGGCGTGCTCAACTACGCGGCGCACGAGCGAGTAGCCGTTAGAGTGCAGCCCGGACGATGCCATGGCCACCACCACATCTCCCGCACGGACCCTCTCGGGGCCCAGCACGGCATCGGCTTCAACCACACCAATAGCGGCGCCCGCCACGTCGTAATCGTCGGGTTCCATCACGCCGGGATGCTCGGCCGTCTCGCCGCCCACCAACGCCACTCCGGCCATCTCGCAGCCCACTGCAATAC
Source organism: Actinomycetales bacterium (assembly GCA_044507265.1). Lineage (GTDB taxonomy): Bacteria > Actinomycetota > Actinomycetes > Actinomycetales > Demequinaceae > Demequina. The sequence continues at coordinate 26,564 of JBIQJT010000017.1, forward strand.
CGCGCACGATGTCAGCGATGCGTTCGGGCACCACCTTGCCGCACGCGATGTAGTCAGTCATCAGTAAAGGTTTGGCGCCGCACACCACGATGTCATCCACCACCATCGCTACCAAGTCTTGGCCGATGGTGTGGTGCACACCCATGGCGCGCGCGATCACAACCTTGGTACCCACTCCGTCGGTGGAGGAGGCGATGAGCGGACGCTCATAGTCCTTGAGCATGGAGGCGTCAAAGAGGCCAGCAAAGGCGCCCACGCCGCCTAACACTTGCGGCCCGTGGGTCCGTGCCACGGCCTCCTTCATGAGTTCTACGGCCTTGTCGCCCGCGTGTGTGTCCACGCCCGACTCGGCATACGTGATGCGATCGGTCATTGGGTCACCGCAACATCGGCGGGGCGGGGAGTGTGCTCCACGTCGTGGATGACTCCACTGGGAACCACGGCATTGGCCAGCAAGTGCCGCGCATCCACAGGCGGCTCAATGGGGTACTTGCCGGAGAAGCATGCGGTGCACAAGCGAGACTCGGGAATGGTGGTGGCCTCGATCATGCCCTCGGGCGAGATGTGGCCAAGGCTGTCAGCGCCAATCTGCCGACGTACCTCCTCCACCGAGTGCCCCACCGCGGCAAGCTCCTCGCGGGTGGGGAAGTCAATGCCGTAGAAGCACGGCCACTGCACGGGCGGTGAGGAGATGCGCACGTGCACCTCGGCGGCGCCGGCCTCACGCAGCATGGCCACGATGGCTCGCTGAGTATTGCCGCGCACGATCGAGTCATCCACCACCACCAGTCGCTTGCCCGCGATGACCTCACGCAACGGGTTGAGCTTGAGACGTATACCCAACTTGCGTAGCGTCTGCGAGGGTTGGATGAAGGTGCGACCCACGTATGCGTTCTTGACGAGGCCCTGAGCAAACGGGATGCCAGACTCCTGCGCGTAGCCCACCGCGGCGGGAGTGCCTGATTCCGGAACCGGGATCACCAGGTCGGCCTCCACGGGGTGTTCGCGGGCCAGCGCCCGGCCCATGGCGTGACGAGACGCCTGGATAGAGCGGCCGGAGATGGAGGTGTCAGGGCGAGCCAAGTACACGTACTCAAAGACGCAGCCCTTGGGCTGGGCGTCAGCGAAACGCTCCGAGTGCACTCCCTCGTCGTCGATGATGAGGAACTCGCCCGGCTCTACTTCGCGCACCTGGGTAGCACCCACAATGTCCAGCGCGGCAGTCTCAGACGCCACCACCCATCCGCCGCTGGGCAACTGGCCCAGGACCAGCGGGCGCACCCCGTGCGGGTCGCGGGCCGCGTAGAGAGCGTGCTCGTCCATGAAGACTAAGGAGAACGCTCCCTGGACATGCGGTAGTAGCTCGAGCGCCGTCTCCGCCAAAGTGTCAAAGCCCTCGTTGCCCAGCAAGGCCGTGAGCACTGCGGTGTCGGTGCATTTGCCGCCGCGCAGTTCGCTTCGGCGCTCGTCGCCTAGGCGCTCCTGCACCATGTCCAGCAGTTCCGACATATTGGTGAGGTTGCCGTTGTGGCCAAGCGCTACCGTGCCGTGAGCGGTGGGGCCGAGCGTGGGCTGAGCGTTGGCCCACGTAGAGGCGCCGGTAGTGGAGTAGCGCGCGTGGCCCACCGCAATATGCCCCTGCAGTGCCTCGAGCGCGCCCTCATCAAACACTTGCGAGACCAGGCCCATGTCCTTGAAGACCAAGATCTTGCCGCCATCGCTCGTGGCGATACCCGCAGACTCCTGGCCCCGGTGCTGGAGCGCGTAGAGGCCAAAGTAGGTGAGCTTGGCTACCTCTTCGCCAGGCCCGTAAACGCCAAAGACACCGCACGCATCTTGGGGGCCCTTCTCGCCCGGGAGGAGGTCGTGAGTCAGCCGGCCGTCGCCTCGCCTCATGCGGACGTCTCCTCGGAGTCGCCGGCAGCGTCAGCACCCGCGTCAGGCGCGAGGTACGGCGAGTCGGGGTTGGCGCGCAACCACTCATCAATGGCCTGTTGCTTACGGCCGGCGACGTGCTTCGCAGAACGCATCTCGCCAGCGGACACAAAGATTCCCGCAACGAGCGCACCGGCAAGCAGTCCAGCCAGCGCCACCACCAGTCCAGCAGTGAGGCGGCCCCAGATGAGCCCCGCAGGCAGCGCCGCACCAATCGCAAAGCCCACAAGCGCACCAATCAGGCCAGCCGTGGCCACTACGCGCACCAACCGCGGCGAACGCGAGTACACCGCCGGAAGCGCCTGTGACGCCGCCACCGCAGCAGGCACAATCGCGTTGCCGTCTACGTCGGTGGTGTGGGTGGAGGTGTTCTCAGCCGAGTTTTCGGCCGGGACTTGGGGGCGCTGGACGTCGCTCACAGTGCGATTCTAGTTGGCGCGGCCTAGGCGGCGTCGCGGGGAGGTAGAGCGAGGTCAGCGGCTACGCCTTGCTTGGCCAACTTCAACGCTTTGGCTAGCGCAAACTGACCAATCTGTAACCCCTCATTGCACGTGCCGTCGGACTCGCCCGGACGCTTAATCCACACCACCGCATCCAGCACGCCTTGGCCAATGAGTCGCGGCGGGGCGCCGAGTCCAGCCTCCGGCGCATTACATTGTCCGGGCGGTAGCGGGACACCGTTGCGGGACGTGTCCACAATCACGCCGATGCCGACCTCACCTGGATCCGTCCCGCGCCTCGCGGAGGTGGTCGCCACTCCCAGCGCACCCAACTCAGAAACGAACTCTTCTGCCCACGCCACGGCATCGGCCGTTGCCATGTGCTGGCCAGAATTGAGCGAGAACCCCGCAATGGCGTCCAAGTCCACGCCCGCGCCCTCAAGGCCTGCGACAAACGTGGCTGCGTCCGTTGGCGAAAGCCCCACGAGCCCAGACGCGTCCAGGTAGACCACGGCACCCGCTGCCGTGATGGTCGAGACTGCGCCGCCGAGCCACTCGGCCCGAGGGTCGCCGTCACATGTCCCCAAGGTGGGTAGCAGCCCGGGCTCGAGGATGATCCACGCGTCAGCCCCGGTCCCTGGCAACTCTGAGACGAGAGCGTCGTTACGAGCGGCGTAGGCGGCCGCTAGCGAGGGGTCTGCTGCCGCGCGCTCGCACGGGTAGTCGCGCATGCCTTGGTAGGCCACCAGGCCCACGCGCCCCGTCTCGCCGGACGCCTGGTAGACCTCGCGCGCGAGCCCCGCTACGCGAGTGTCGTTCTCCCAGGAGCCCACCCAGCGCGCTTGAGCGGTTCCCGCTATGCGCATGAGGTAGTCGTAGTCCTCCCAGCGATCTTCGGTGGAGAGGTTATAGGCGGGGACGATGGCCTTATTGGAGTCGATCACAAAATCGCCATAGTCAGTCCACGGCTCCACACCCGTCACGGGGCGGTCGGGCGCGGCGTGGCTGGGCTCGGCCGATGCCGTGGCCGAGGGGCTCGCGCTAGGCGACACCTGCGCAGGGGAACAGGCCGCGAGCGCCACTGCGATGGCGATCGCCGCAATGGCACCCCTCACGCCAAGAGACACAACCGGGCCAGTTGGCGCGGGCTCCACACAGCGCGCGTGATCCAGATCATGAGTGCCCATGGCCGTCCATCCAACACGAGTTGTTGCACGAGTGCCAAGTGCGCCCTCGCCCCCTCGGGAGGCGGTTCAAGGGGCTTCCCAGTTCCAGTTGCGCCGAGTCCAGGGGGGAGTGCTTTCGTCAGAAACGAACCGATTGATTGGAGCCGCAATGGCGTTGCTCAACCGATCACGCCAAGCTCTACTGGTCTTGTCTGTCGCACTCGTCGCGCTCGTCGTTGGGTCTGCGGGTGCCGATGGAGCGCCATCAGCCAAGAATGATTGCGCCTCCCAAGCATGGCGAGTCGCCAACTCCGGGCCCACACTCGCGTATGGCGCCGTCATCGTCTACCACAACGCTTGTGACGTTCACGCGGTGCAGATCCGCGCATTTCAGCCCGGCGGGTCTTACGAGTACGCGCTACGCAGACAAGTGAACCCGACGAGTGGTGCGACCAATACCACCTCTTGGCGTTCCGGGCTAAGTTGGAGCACCCGCGCCTGCTCGGGTACCAAACCAGTTGTGTCGAGCATTCCGGTCTGTCCGAGGCGTTAGGTGGGCAGAAGCGGCAATAGCGCTGCCAAGTCCGCGCGCGTACCGGAGGCGTCCACAGCGCCGGTGGCCACGGCATCGGGCCATGCCAGTGCCCCGGTGGCCAGCCCCAGCCACGTCTCAGGGTCAGTCTCAATCACAGCGGGTGGGGTGCCGCGCCGGTGGGACTGACCCTCGATGACTTGCACTGCACCAAAGGGCGGGACGCGCACTTCCACCGAGCGGCCAGGGGCTGCGACCGCGAGCTGCTCAAGCGTGTAGCGCACGGCGGTGGCCAATACCTCCCGGGTCGCACCCGCGCCGTCAGCACGCCAAGCGGCAACAGCCGCCACTCCATCGGTTGTAGGAATGCGCCGGTTGGCCATCGCGGCAGCCCTTACGCGAACCGCGCCGGCAGAGTCGCTTCCCATTGGGCCCCGAGTTGATCAAGCGAGAGCGTGAACTGGCCCTGCACGTCGAGAACCGGCTCGTCCTGGGTCACGCCAATGCGTGCAAACGGCACGCCGCGGGCCTCGAGCATGGCGGTAAAGCGCGGCTCCTCACTGCGAGGCACGGCCACCAACGCGCGGCCCTGAGACTCCGAGAACCAAGCCTGGGAGGGGGTCACACCGTCACGCTCCACGATCTCGTCCAGCACCACGCGCGCACCCACGCCGTAACGCAAGGCCCCCAGCGCCACGGCGGCGGCGAGGCCACCCTCGCTCACTTCGCGCGCGGCGTCGGTGAGTCCATCACGCGATGCGGCGACCATGACCTCGGCCAAGACTTTCTCTGCGCTGAGGTCCAGGGCGGGCGGCAGTCCCCCCAGATGTCCTTGAAGCCCGGCCCACAGCGAGCCGTCCATTTCGGCCCGCGTGGCACCCAAGAGGAACAGCATCTGGCCACCTTCTCGCCATCCGGAGGGGGTGGCGCGGCGGACATCGTCAAAGACGCCGAGGATGCCCACGATGGGCGTGGGGTTGATGGAGGAATCAATGCGCCCGGGCTCGCCGGTGCCGTTGTACAGCGAGACGTTGCCGCCGGTGACAGGCACGCCCAACTCGAGACAAGCATCGGCCAGTCCACGGATTGCCTCTGCGAATTGCCACATGGAGTCAGGGTCCTCGGGCGAGCCAAAGTTGAGTCCGTCGGTCACGGCGCGCGGCTCAGCACCCGCAATCCCCACCGCACGGTACGCGGCAGCGACGGCTTGGCGTGCACCTTCATAGGGGTCGAGCTTGGTGAAACGGTCGTTGGAGCGGGTGGCGATGGCCACGCCTCGGCCGGAGTCCGGGTCAACGCGAACAACGCCCACCACGTCCGGGCGAGCCATGGCGGTGTTGCCCTGCACATAGCGGTCGTACTGGCTGGTGATCCAGGCGCGCGAGGCGAGTGCCGGGGAAGCGAGTAGCGCCGATGTCGCAGCACCCAAGGCTTCACCGTCGGCCGGGAGAGGTAGTGCGGTAGAAGCGTCGGCCTGCAAAACGTCCATCCACGCGGGGCGCGCGTAGGGACGTTCATAGACGGGGCCGTCGTGAGCGACAGTGCGCGGGTCCACGTCCACAATGCGGTGGCCGTGGTGATCAATGGTGAGGCGGCCGGAGTCGTTCACCTCTCCCACCACCGAGGACTCGATCTCCCACTTGCCGGTGATCGCCAAGAAAGCGTCCAGTTTCTCGGGTTTGACCACTGCCATCATCCGCTCTTGGGATTCGGACATGAGGATCTCACCGGCGGTGAGCGAAGGGTCACGCAGTAGCACGTCGTCGAGCCACACGTGCATGCCACCGGAACCGTTGGAGGCCAGTTCACTCGTCGCACACGAGATTCCCGCGGCGCCCAGGTCCTGAATGCCTTCTACGACGTCGGCAGCAAACAACTCAAGGCAGCACTCGATGAGCACCTTCTCCATGAACGGGTCGCCCACCTGTACAGAAGGGCGCTTGGACGGCACGCCGTCCTCAAAGGTCTCGGAGGCGAGGATGGACGCACCACCAATCCCGTCGCCGCCGGTACGCGCGCCAAAGAGCACCACCTTGTTGCCCACTCCCGCGGCCTTGGCCAGGTGGATGTCCTCATGACGCATCACACCCACACACAGCGCGTTGACCAAAGGGTTGCCCTGGAAGCTCGCATCAAAACTGGAGGAGCCGCCGATGTTGGGCAGGCCCAGCGAGTTGCCGTAGCCGCCCACTCCCGCCACCACACCGTGGACCACTCGCTCGGTGTCGGGGTGGTCAATGTCGCCAAAGCGGAGTTCATCCATGACGGCTACAGGGCGGGCGCCCATGGCGAGGATGTCGCGCACGATGCCACCCACTCCAGTGGCAGCACCCTGGTAAGGCTCCACAAAGGACGGGTGATTGTGCGACTCGATCTTGAACGTCACGGCCCAGCCGTCGCCAATGTCCACCACTCCAGCGTTCTCGCCGATGCCCACCATGAGGTGCTTCTTCATCGCCTCAGTGGTCTTATCGCCGAACTGGCGCAAGTGCACCTTGGAGGACTTGTACGAGCAGTGCTCGGACCACATCACGGAGTACATGGCGAGTTCCGCATTAGTAGGGCGGCGGCCCAATAGCTCCACGATGCGCGCGTACTCGTCGGGCTTGAGACCCAACTCCGAAAACGGCATCGGCTGGTCGGGCGTGGCCGCTGCGTGCTCTACGGTGTCGGGCGTGTGAGCGAGTGCGGGCGCGTCAGTCATGGCTTCCTTTGGGCAGTGGCGGAGTACGGGCCGACGGGGATGGCACTAGCGTACCGGGACCGCGCCTAAGGGCGCTTTTCCCAACAATGGGGGCAGATTCTCCGGAATCTTTGGGACAAAGTGGACAGATTTCGGGATATAACGGGCGTTTCACCCAGTGCCCCCATAAATGGGGGCTTGCGGGTCCTAGAGGCCCTCTGCAAGAGTCTCGCGCGAGGGGGGCCACATGGCCACAGTGGTTGGCGGCCATCGCTGAGGGATGAGGGGGCTTGGCCGCAGCGGTGGCCGCCTTATGCGCTCTCTAGGCCCCGCGGCAGACACCGCTCACGCGAACCTTCAGTTTCTGCCCGCCATGAACACGCCCAGCGCGTCACGGGACTCCGCGAGTAAGTCCTCCCACGCAATTCCAGGTGCGTTGACATGCAAACGCTCAATGCCTTCCCACTGGTAGCCCAGCACGCCCAAGACGCGGCCCACGATCTCGCCCAAGCGCTCGTATCCCGCTGAGCCCAAGGTCACCTCGGCAGTGGGTGCCACCCACAGCACGTGGGTATAACCATCGATGCGCGACGCCCCACAGTCCAAGATCACTGAACGGGGGCCGGGCGGCATGGCTTCGCTCTGGTGGCTGGCAAGCGACTCGAGCGCCTCACCGGGCACGCGACCTGGCAAGCGAGCGGCCGTCTTCTCCGGTGAACGACGTGCAGGCTGGAACGCCCCGCCGGCATCGAGGTGAACGGCAAAGCGCGCCAGCATCTCGCTGTCATGGGTGCGATCCCACACGCTCACGTCGCCTCCGTCCCGCGGTCGACCCCGCCGGTTCGGTGTACAGAATGTCCTATTTGCCACCTCCATGACACAACCCACGCCCGGCATGGCGCAACTGATTGAGAGCAACTCCACATTCTGTGCGGCAATACAGTGGCTGCATGTGGCCTGTGTGGGTTGCCGTGTCCATCGCCGTGATGGCGGTGGGCTTTGGTGTGGTCGCTGTCGTGCGTTGGCGCGCCACCCGGCGAGAGCTCACCGCCCTCACCCAAGAACGGCTCCACGACGCCGCTGCCGAGCGTGAGTTGGCGGCCATCCAAGAGCGGTCCCGCATTGCCCGTGAGATGCACGACGTGGTAGCCCACACCTTGTCGGTGGTGGTCGCTCAAGCAGACGGCGGCCGCTTTACGGCTCGCGCAGACCCTTCCGCGGCCGCACGCACGCTCGAGACCATTGCGGATGTCTCCCGTGCGGCTCTCACTGAGATGAGGTCACTCTTGGGCGTCCTGCGGGATTCCGACGGCGAACTCGCGTTAGGTCCGCAACCGTCGATTGAGGACATTCCCGGCTTGGTCGCCCAAGCGCGTGAGGCTGGACTGGAGGTGAGCCTTGTCGTCACTGGAACTCCTCACGCACTACCAATTGGCGCTGGCCTGGCCGCCCATCGCATCGTGCAAGAAGCGCTGACGAATGTGCGCAGGCACGCGGGTCCCAAAGCCCGCGCCTACGTTCAACTCGCGTGGGAACCCGATGCGCTGGTCGCCACGGTGAGCGACGACGGCAGGGGCGCGGCAGCAGTGGGAGACGGAGTGGGTCAGGGCATAGTAGGGATGATGGAGCGGTCGTCGATGTTCGGGGGCACCCTCACCGCTGGACCGAGAGCCGGTGGCGGATGGGTAGTCCGAGCCCGGTTGCCGGTTACTCGCGCCGAGGAGGTGGCTCCGTGATCCGGGTGGCGTTGGTGGACGACCAGCAGTTGATCCGCGCCGGGTTTCGCATGGTGGTGAACTCGCAACCGGACCTCGAGGTGGTGGCGGAGGCTGGCACCGGGGAAGAAGCGGTGGTTGTGCTCGCAGCGATGGACCCGCCCGCGGACGTGGTGCTCATGGACGTGCGCATGCCGGGCACGGACGGCTTGGCCGCGTGCGCCCAAGTGACCGAGGCATCGGACACCCGAGTGGTGATCCTGACCACCTTTGACTTGGACGAATACGTGGTGGCGGCCATCAAAGCGGGCGCGAGCGGCTTCTTGCTCAAGGACGCACCGCCTGAGGACCTGCTGGCCGCGATCCGCACGGTCCATGCCGGCGACGCGGTGATTGCGCCCTCTTCCACACGCCGGCTGCTCACCCGCCTTGCGGCGTCGCTGCCGGAGCCCACGGATGGTGCTGGGCTCGAAGACTTGACCGATCGCGAGCGCGAAGTGTTGGGGCTCATGGCTCGGGGGCTGTCCAACCAGGAGATTTGCGAGGCGCTGTTTCTGGCC
>JBIQJT010000001.1:0-103706 GCA_044507265.1 Actinomycetales bacterium
CGCGCCTTCCCCGTGGACGGCGAGTTCACGCCCGTCCAGCGCCGTGTCTATGAGGTGGTTCTCGAGGCCGCCGATGCCGCGTTCGCCGTCACGCGACCCGGCGTCAAGTTCATTGACGTGCACTTGGCAGCCATGGACGTCATCGAGCGCAGGCTTGGTGAGTGGGGCATCGTGCCGCCTGCTGAGGACCCTGAGAGCAAGCTCTACCGCCGCTGGATGGTCCACTCGACGTCGCACCACCTTGGCCTGGATGTCCACGACTGCGCCGCCGCCAAGCGTGACCTCTATCTGGAGGGCGAGCTCAAGGCGGGCATGGTCATCACCATTGAGCCGGGCCTGTACTTCAAGGCCAATGACTCCCTAGTCCCCGAGGAATTGCGCGGCATTGGCGTGCGCATTGAGGACGACGTGCTGGTCACCGAGGACGGTTGCGAGAACCTTTCCGCCGCACTGCCGAGGGATCCCGATGCCGTGATGGAGTGGATGGCTCGCTTGCGCGGGTAAGTGCCTACCACGCGAGCACGCGCTCGTCCCGCATACGGGGACCGCTGCCGGCCGGTTCGTCAACTCTGTAGCCGAGAGCCTCAAGCATCGTCGCCGCGGCTGCCGGGTTGTCGCGTACGGCCGCCTTCAACTGCATTTCGCGCCACGCAAGGCGTCCGCGGGCAATAGCTTTCTCCCAGCCGCGTTTTGTATCCGCGCCAAACTCGCGCACCACGCCCTCCGAGACCTCTTCCAAGGACGCCTCCTTCATGGTTCAGGAATCATAAGTCATCACATCAAGCTGTGACAGGCGCACGTGTTGCGGACTGCGCTACATGAGCGTTCAGAGCAGATCATCGACGAGGCGAAGTCACAACCCCTCGGCACAGCGGACGCGCGGCCGCAAGCCGAACACGACTAGTGCCCAGCGTAGGACGCACGTCCCGGGGTCCCGGGTGAAGCGGCACCTAACCTGACGTCAGTCGCAGTTCGCGACGCCGACCAGCGCCAGGAGGCCCTCCGTGACTGCCAGCACGGCCGTTGCTCCCTCAAGCACCCTCCTGGCGAGGTTGCGCGTCATCATTCTGGCGATGCTCGCCGCGGTCGCCGTCCTGGCACTACCCACCGCGGCGTCCGCGCAGACCACGGGAGTAGACCCCACAGCGGACCTCATCATCTTCTGGGGCGACGGTTGCCCCAACTGCGCCAAGCAGGAGGTCTGGCTGGAGGAACTCGAGGCCCAGCACCCAAACCTCAACGTGGTCAGGTACGAAGTGTGGAACAGCGAGGCCAACCGCGAGTTGTTCGTGAACGTGGGCAACGAACTTGGCTTTGAGGCCGGCTCCGTGCCTACGGCCATCATCGGCGAGCGCGTGTGGATCGGGTGGACCAACGCCATTGAGCAAGACATGGCGGGCGCGATCTCGCTCGTGGAGCGCGGCGACCTCCCCCAACCCGGTGTGTTCGGCACTCAAGGCGCCGGCACGTGCTCCACCGACAGCCTCATATGTAGCGCGGAACCAGCACCCATCATCGTGGACGTTCCACTCTTTGGTGAGGTCTCGCTGGGCAACAAGTCGCTACTGGTATCGACCATCATCATCGGCTTTGTGGATGGCATTAACCCGTGCTCCCTGTGGGTGCTGTCGATCTTGCTGACCATCGTGTTGCGCACCAACTCGCGCCCTCGCGTGATCGCCATCGGTTCCACGTTCCTGCTGGTGACGGCAGTGATGTACGGGCTGTACATGGCGGCCTTCTACTCGGCACTCACCGTGGTGGGCTACCTGGGGCTCATCCAGTGGGTGGTGGCAGGCGTGGCCGCGGTGTTTGGTGTGGTGAGCGTGAAGGACTACTTCGCGTTCAAGAAGGGCTTGTCTTTCACCATTAAGGACTCCGCCAAGCCTGGCATCTACTCGCGAATGCGGGCCGCCGCTGGGCATCAAGCGTTGTTGCCCGCACTAGGCGCCACGATCCTCTTGGCCGTGGGCGTCTCGCTCCTTGAAACCCCGTGTACGGCGGGATTCCCTGTGCTGTGGACCGGAATGCTGCACGCCAACGGGGTGGGCGCCGCGGAGACCGCATTCCTGTTCGTGGCGTACATGATCCCGTTCTTGCTCGACGAACTCATCATCTTTGGCATCGCGGTCTTCACCATGAAGTCGTTCAAGATGCAGGAGAAGCACGGCGAACTCCTCAAGCTCTTTGCCGGCGTGACCATGCTGGTACTGGCCGCCACCATGGTCATCAACCCCACCCTCATGGAAAACCCCGTGGCGGCGCTGATCCTGTTCGCGGCGGCATTCGTGCTGGCGCTGGTAATCCACGTGGTGGCCACGCGGGTCCGCGCGCGGCGTGCGGAGCGAAGCAAGGACGATGCCGCGATTGCCCTCAGCGAGTAAGCGGCACAGGCATGGGTGGTTACGCCTACGCGGCCTTCTCGGCGAGCATCTTGATGCCCAGCCGCATCTCCTCGGGCGGCAAGTAGAACGGCAGCCTGAAATGGTGGGCACCCGCGCCGGGCATGACCTCAAAGGCCGAACCCGGAGCGACCGGCGCACCCGCCGCAGTGGAGCGCTCTGCGAACCGCTCAGCCCCACCGTCGGGCAAGCGAACCCACAGGCTGGGCCCACCACGCGGCGCCTCGTACTCCCAGTCCAATCCATGCTCCACCACGGCCTCGTTGACCGCGGCTAGGGACTCTCGTAGCGAAGCCAAGCGCCATGCCAACGTCTCGTCGTAGAACTCACGCAGCAGACGAGCGCCCACCCGCTGGATGAACGCTGGTCCACCCAGGTCCATGGCGGCGCGGCGGTGCCGCATCTGTGCAGCAAGAGTGGAGTTGGTGTGCAGCCAGCCGATGCGCAGGCCACCCCAGTACACCTTGGACATTCCGCCCACGGTGATGACCGTGGCGTCGGTGCCCAGCGCGGCAAAAGGCTTGCGCGGCTCGCCGTCCAGCGCGAGCTCGCTGATGGTGCGGTCGTCGATGACCGTCGTGCCGCCAGCGGCCGCTCCCGCCAGCAGCACGCGTGCGTCGTCGTCGGACAGTGCGGTGCCGGTGGGGTTGTGGAATGTCGTCACGTAGGCCACGTCGGAGCGGGCCGCCCGCAGTAATTTGGCCGATGCTGCGGCGTCCAGCCCCTGCGGAGTCATGGGCAGTGCCAACGGACGTGAGCCCGCTGCCGCGACGGCGTCAAAAACTCCCGGGTAAGTGATGGACTCCAGCGCCACCGGGCTGGACGGACCGGCCAACATGGTGACCGCAAGCCAGACAGCCTGTTGCGCGCCGGAGGTGATGACCACTTCGTCGGGCGAGGCGGGGATGCCTTGCGCGCGCAAGTGTTCCGTGACGGCGCTGACCAGTTCACGGTGGCCCAACGCCGCGTAGCCATTGCCGTGAACAGGTGCGCCGCCCAAGAACTCGGCGGGGTTGTTGAGCGCCATGGACACCACGGGAGCGGGTGGAGGCGAAGCGGTATTGAACGCCACGATGGGCTCATAGTGCCCAGTCAGGATCTTGCGGAAGCGGTCCTCCGCGCTGAGCGCCATGACGCCGCGAGAGCGCGAACCCAGCGTGGGCGCAGCGCCGGGTCGCACCTCAAGCCAGCCCTGGTCACGCAACTGCTGATACGCCGCGGTCACCGTGTTGCGGGACAAGTGCAAGTGGTCCGCGAGCGCCCTTTCGGACGGCATGCGGGCACCGTGATCGAGCGAACCGGCCTCGGCGAGGGACACGATGGCGTCGGCAAGCTGCTGGTAGAGAGGGCCGGTGCCCGTCTGCCAGTGGTCAAGGACGTCGGCGAGTTGCTCAGCGGTGGTGCGCATGGGGTCCACTATTGCGGAAACTGGCCTCTGATACCTAGGGCCAGTCACTCCCAAATTGGCTCTCGATTCAAGGGGCCAGTCCCGCAACACTCGAGTTATGACCGCAACTGACCTCACTCGGGTGCACACCAACCCCATCTCCCGGGGCCTCACGCGTGAGCGCGTAGCCATCGTCACAGAGGCCGCGCGCCGTGCCGGGAACTACCTCGCTGGGGCTGGGCATCGGCCGGTCTTTCCTCAGCCCGATGCCATCGCCGCCTTGGACGCGTTCCGTCGCCCCTTGCAGGAGGAACCACTCGACGCGCGCGAGGTACTGGCTGAACTGGACGCCTTTGGCTCGCCCGCGACGGTGACTTCCACTCAAGGCAGGTACTTCGGGTTCGTTAACGGTGGCACCCTCCCAGCCGCTCAAGGTGCAAGCATCCTGGCCGGCGCGTGGGATAACAACACCGCCATGTCTGTCATGTCCCCCGCCGCCGCAGTGCTGGATCAGGTGGCAGGTGAATGGATCGTCGGCGCGTTGGGGCTGCCCTCCACAGCTCTCGCGTCGTTCTGCGCCGGTGCGACCGTCGCGAACCTGACCGGAATCGTCACGGCCAGGGACGCGGTACTGGCGCGCGCAGGTTGGGACGTCGGTCAGCGTGGTCTGGCCGGCGCCCCAACCGTGCGGGTGATCGTGGGCGAGGAGGTGCACTCGTCCGTCATCAAGGCGCTGCGCATTGCGGGCTTTGGCGCGGCAGCACTCGAGTACGTGCCCACGGATGAGGCGGGCGCCATTGACGCTGCGCACTTCCCCACCGACACAGATGAGCTGACCATCGCGATCGTGCAAGCGGGCAATGTCAACACCGGAGCGAGCGACCCGTTTGAGCGGATCATCCCCGGGGTGCGCGAGCGCGGCGGCTGGGTGCACGTGGACGGCGCCTTTGGCCTGTGGGCACAGGCATCCCCGCGGCTGCGCCACCTCACTGCCGGCGTGGAGCAGGCCGATTCGTGGGCCACAGACGCGCACAAGTGGCTCAACGCGCCGTACGACAGCGGCATCGTCGTGGTGCGAGACCCTGCGGACTTGGCCCGCGCCATGACCGCCAACGCCGCCTACCTGACACCCGAACCTGACCACCCTCACCCTGAAGCCATGAACCGAGGCATCCAGATGTCTCAGCGCGCGCGGGGTGTGGAGGCGTGGGCGGCGCTTGCCTCACTGGGCACTCAAGGCCTGGCGCAGGTGGTGGAGAAGTCAGTGGCCCATGCCCACCACTTTGCTCACCTGCTCAGCCAAGGCGGGGCGCACATCTTGGCTCCCGTCATCCTCAATCAGGTGCTCGTCGCTTTCAGCCCGCGACCGGGCGAACCCGTGGACGGCGATGTGACTGACGCGGTCATCGCGCGGGTCCAGGCAGAGGGCACTCTCTGGGCCGGTGCCACTACGTGGAAGGGAATACGGGCTATGCGCCTGTCGCTGTCCGATGTCGCCACTACCAGGGACGACGTTGAGGTGTCGGCTCACGCCATCCTCGCCGCCTGGGAGTCCGTCACGTCCCACTAGCCTTGCACTCGCGTACCAACGGGACTGCGCCCCTTTTGTAAAGAGGCACTCTTCCACTGTCGTTGGATATAGGGCTAGGGTGGCGGCGTGGGCACGCTGAGCGCAGTTGTCCCGGCTGAGGGAGCCATCGACGCCGGGCGTGTGCGTGCGCTCCTTGAAGCGCAGCTTCCGGAGGCCTCAGAGTTCGAACTTGGCGAGTGCTACGAAGGATTCGACTGCATCACGTGGCGCTTGGGCACCGACTGGGCTGTGCGGCTTCCCAAGACTCAAGGCGCAGCAGACATGCAGATCACGGAGCTTCAGTGGCTGCCTAGGATCGCTCCGCAACTGCCCTTCCGCACTCCCGCGCCAGTGAGGGTGTGCCCGCCCTCTGACCTCTTCCCGTGGCGATGGAGCGTGGTTCAGTGGATCCCGGGTGCCACGCATTACGAAGCGCCCTTGACTCCGCAAGGCGCACATGACTTGGGCGCAGCCTTGCGCGCGCTCCACCAACCCGCAGCTCCAGAGGCACCGCGCAACCCCATGCGCTCCACGTCCTTGTTGCAGCGCGGCGCACGCGCTGCGAAGCGCATGAACACCGCCGCCAGAGTGGCCGTGGCGGCGGGTTGGTACTTTGACGTGGAATCGGCCCAGCGCGCCTACGACCGCGGCGCTCACAGCAACCGCCCCGTGCCTCACTGGGTGCACCTTGACCTGCACGCTGGAAACGTCATCACGAGCGGTGGTCGCTTGGCAGGAATTGTGGATTGGGTCCATGCGGGCGCGGGCGATCCCGCGGCGGATCTTGGCCAGGCAATGGTGCTCCTGCCTGAGAACCAGTGGGACACGCTCATCCAGGGATACGGCGGCATCGACCCCTATACCTTCACCAGGGCGCGTGCTGAAGCTATCAACTACGCCCTCATCCTGGCGGGCGTGCCGCAACCGCCCTTTGCGGGCATCGGCTGGCAGGCGTTGATGGCTCTGGGCGTCGCACGCCGCACCCTGTAGCCTCCCCGCGTACGCCGTTCAGCACTAATACCCTGAGAGCATGAGCGGCCTCATCGACCGCGTCTACGTGGCGCGCCTTGCCGGCACCACCGTTTTTGACCCCATCGGGGACGCGGTGGGCCGGGTTCGTGATGTCGTGTTGCTCATGCGTGCTGGAGCCGCCCCCACCGCCGTGGGTTTGGTGGTGGAAGTCCCCGGCCGCCGGCGAGTGTTCATGCCCCTCACACGAGTCACGTCCATCGCCGCTGGTCAGGTGATCTGCACGGGCGTGGTGAACTTGCGCCGCTTCCAGGCGCGCGCCGCAGAGACGTTGGCGATCGCCGAACTCTTTGAGCGCTCCGTGACCATCAAGGACGGGCGTCAGAAGGCGTTCATCGAGGACATCGCCATTGAGCAACGCCGCGACCGCACGTGGGTGGTCACCAAGCTGTACGTGCGCAAGGAAGAGCGCCGACGCGGAGTGCTGGGCCTGTCTCGCCGTGGCGAGGCCGTGGTGGTGGACGTCGAGGGAGTCACGGGGCTCACCCGCCGTGACAAGTTGCAGGGAGCAGCCCTGGTGATCCAGTCCTTTGCCGACTACAAGCCTGCCGACCTCGCGGCTGCCCTGAAGGAGATGTCTCCGTCCCGTTCCGCCGAGATCGCGGCCGCCCTCGATGACGAGCGCCTGGCCGACGTACTGGAAGAGTTGCCTGAAGAAGATCAGGTGGCACTGCTGAGCACCTTGCGCCGCGAGCGCGCCGCCGACGTGTTGGAAGCGATGGAGCCGGACGACGCGGCCGACCTCCTCGGTGACTTGCCGGCGAGCCAGGCCGAAGAACTGCTCGACCTCATGGAGCCTGACGACGCCCGTCAGGTGCGCCAACTTATGGGTTACGAGGACAACACCGCTGGTGGTCTGATGACCACCGAGCCCGTCATCGTGGGCCCTGAAACCACGGTAGCGACCTGCTTGGCGCTCGTGCGCCGCAAGGAGATGACTCCTGCCCTGGCCTCAATGGTCTTTGTAGTGCGACCACCGCTCGAAACGCCTACTGGGCGGTACATCGGTGTCGTGCACTTGCAGCGCCTCTTGCGCGAGCCTCCCCATGAGGCGATCGGTGGCTATGTGGACCCTGGCATCTCGCCCCTAAGCCCCGATGAGTCGCTAGCGGGCGTCTCCCGCCACATGGCGGCGTACGACATCTTGGCTCTGCCGGTAGTGGACGATGACGGCCACCTCCTGGGCGCGATCTCCATCGACGACGTCCTGGACCACTTGCTCCCCAGCGACTGGCGCGAGCACGCCGAGGAGACCGCCACTCCCGTCGAGGGCGAAGGACCCGCCAAGGCCGCACCTGTAAAGGGCTCCACCAAGACGGGAGGCCGCCGTGGCTGAGCGCAGGCTTGACCGGCCCCTCGGTGAGAGCCGCTTCTCGCGCAGGCGCGGCTACTCCAGCTCGGACCGCGTAGGCCGAGTCTCGGAAGGCATCGCCCGCTTCTTGGGCACCCCGCGCTTCTTGATCTACCTGACTGTCTTCACCATCGGCTGGCTCGCGTGGAACACATGGGGACCTGAGAACTTCCAGTTTGACTCCGCCGAGTACGGCTACACAGTGTTGACGTTGGTGCTCTCGCTCCAGGCCTCCTACGCGGCGCCGCTGATCTTGTTGGCGCAGAACCGTCAGACCGACCGCGACCGCGTAGCCGCAGAGCAGGACCGTCAGCGTGCGGAACGCTCGCTCGCTGACACTGAGTACTTGGCTCGCGAGGTGGCCTCGTTGCGTCAAGCGATCAACGAGACAGCCACCCGTGACTTTGTGCGCTCGGAACTGCGCGCCCTGTTGGAAGAACTTCGCGCCAGTGACGAAGAAGGCGAATCCGCACGCAAGTAGCGCGGCCTACGATGGACGTATGCCCACCATTGAGGACGTTCGTTCGGCCCTTGCCAAGGTCATAGACCCTGAAATTCGCAGGCCCATCACTGACATTGGCATGGTGCGATCCGTTGAGATTGACGGCTCCACCGCAATCATCGGTATCGACCTCACCACCCAGGGCTGTCCCATGAAGGACCGCATCTCTGCCGACGTGGACGCAGCCGCCCGCACCGTGGACGGCATTGAAGACGTGACGGTCGCGCTGGGCGTCATGAGCGAGGAACAGCGCCTCAACTTGCGCTCCAGCCTTCGCGGCGGCAAGCCCGAGCCTGTCATCCCCTTCACGCAGCCCGGCAACCTGACACGGGTGTACGCCATTGCATCGGGAAAAGGCGGCGTGGGTAAGTCCACCGTGACGGCAAACCTCGCCGTAGCCATGGCCGCCCAAGGCCTCAAGGTGGGTGTGCTGGACGCTGACATCTTTGGCTTCTCCATTCCCGGCATGCTTGGCATCACCGGCCAGCCCACGCGCCTTGACGACATGCTCTTGCCGCCGATTGCCCACGAGGTGAAGGCCGTGAGCATCGGCATGTTTGTGCCCCCTGGCCAGGCTGTCGTGTGGCGCGGCCCGATGCTCCACCGGGCATTGGAGCAGTTCCTCGCCGACGTCTTCTGGGGCGACTTGGACGTGCTGCTCTTGGACTTGCCTCCGGGGACGGGCGACATCGCCATCTCCGTGGCGCAATTGCTTCCGCACGCGGAACTCGTGGTGGTCACCACCCCCCAACCGGCTGCGGCTGACGTTGCCGAGCGCGCCGGTGCCATCGCCACTCAGACCTCGCAGTCTGTGGCTGGCGTCATTGAGAACATGTCGTGGTTGGAGCAGCCTGACGGCTCACGCCTGGATCTGTTTGGCTCCGGTGGTGGTGAGGCCGTCGCGGCTCGCTTGAGCTCCACGCTGGGCAAGACGGTGCCGTTGCTGGGCCAGGTTCCGCTGGACATTGAGGCTCGCCAGGCGGGCGACGCTGGCACTCCGGTGGTCGCGCGCGCGCCTGAATCAGCGGCGGCCAAGGCACTTGCCGAGATTGCCAAGTCCTTGGCGTCACGCCAACGCGGTCTAGCAGGTCGTTCGTTGGGTGTGACCGTCAACCGTTAGAAAACGTTCTACTTTTCCCCCACATGTGGGACAAGTCCCTGACACAATGCATGTATGCCGTACGCGGAGCACCCAGACAACGAGCGCTGGATTTCTGCATGGAGCCAGGAAGAAGGCGAGAAGCAAGCCTGGGAGCTCTTGCGCGACACTTTTGGTGAGTCAGCGGACGCGGTGGTGTCCGCTCCCGGCATGTCCAACATCATTGGCGACCACACCGACTACAACGGCGGATTGAGCCTTGCGACGGCGCTGTCGCACCGCGCGTTCGTGGCCGCCAAGAGCCGCACCGACTCAGTGATCCGCGTAGTGCGCCAAAGCGCAGGCGAAGAGGTCAGCGGCCAATCCGTCTGGTACGGCGACCTCAACGACCTCAATCCTGGTGCTATCCCTGGTTGGCCCGCCCGCATCGCGAGTGTCTTTTGGGCGCTCATGGAGCGCGGCTACGACGGCAAAGGCATGGACATCGCGGTGGCGTCTTGCGTGCCGCGCCAGATGGGAATGTCCTCTTCGGCAGCCATGAGCGCTGGGGTGGCATTGGCCATCAGCAAGATGTGGCGCCTTGCACTGGAGACGGAGAACGGTCGCGCCGAGTTGGCCGAGGCGTGCGTGGACGGAGAGAGTTCCTTTGTAGGGATCGCAGAAGGCGGTGCCCCTTCGGGTGGCTTGGACCTCCACACAGTGTTGCGGTGTGAACCCGGAGAAGCTCTACTCCTGGACTTCTTCCACCACCCGCCACAAGTGCAGCACTATCCGCTGTACTTCCCTGAGTACGGGCTGGCATTGATGATGGTGGACACGCGCGTGCGCCCAGAGTCCAACTCGGAAGTCTCGGTGCAACGCCGGACCGAGTGTGCGGAGGCGGCGCGGGACCTTGGCGTGAACTCGCTACGTGAGTTGGAGCTGCGCCCGCAGTCGTTCCGCGACGTAGCGTTGCTGAGCAACGAGACCTCGCGCAAGCGTGCCCGCCACGTACTGCACGAGAATGAGCGCGTACGCCAAGTCATCAGCGAACTGTCAGGCACGGGCCCTGCCCACGAACGCTTTGTGGCTATTGGTAAGTGCCTGTACCGCTCGCACGCCTCGCTTGACGTGGACTTTGATCTCAGCTCAGAGTTGATCAACGCCACCGTGGAGGCCGCGTTCCAGGCAGGAGCGCTAGGTGCTCACCTCACGGGGTGGGGCCGCGGCGGAGCGGTCATCACGTTAGTACGCCGCGCGGAGGCTGAACGCGTCGCTCGCGCCATCGACGACATGTACCGCGAGCGCGCCCTCGAACTGCCCCACTACGCCATCCTCTAGGTGTTGCGCCCCAACGGCCTACAGCGCGTAATCCACCACGAGCGGCGCGTGATCGCTCCATCTCGTGTCCCACGAGTCGGCACGGTCGACGCGCGCTGACGTGGCGGCGTCGGCCATGTCCTTGGATGCGATCTGGTAGTCCAGGCGCCAGCCGGTGTCAGTGTCAAAGGCCTTGCCGCGCTGAGACCACCACGTGTACGGACCCTGTCGTTCACCTTCCAATGTGCGGTGCACGTCCACCCAGCCCATGGCGAACCACTTGTCCAGGTACGCGCGCTCCTCCGGCAAGAATCCGGCGTTCTTGAGGTTGCCCTTCCAGTTCTTGATGTCGTTGTTGGTGTGGGCGGTGTTGATGTCGCCCATCACCACTACTCGCGGGTACGCCTGTTCCAGTTCCGCCATACGCAAGGACATCAACTCCAAGAACGCGTACTTGTGGTCCATCTTGGGAGTGCCCACCTCACCGGAGTGCACGTACACGGACACGATGCGCACGTCCCCGGCAGGGCTGTCCACGGTCGCCTCGATCCACCGGCCCGTATGCTCCGGATCGGGCACGGGCACGCCTGCTACCTGGAGTCCATGCACGACGTCGCGCATAGGGGTGCGGGACAAAATGCCCACTCCAGCCCGGCCCTTGAAAACCGATTCCTGGTGGACCACGTGCCAGCCTTCGTCAAAGGCCGCGGTGACCACGTCGTCGGGCGCACGCACCTCTTGCACACAGACGACATCCGCCTGGCTGGCGTGCAGCCACTGCTCAAAGCCCTTCTTGAGAGCAGCCCTGACTCCATTGACGTTGATGGTCACTATTCGCATGCGGACAGCCTAGTGATCAGCTCAGACGCTCGGCGGTCTCCACCACGTTGGTAAGTAGCATGGCGCGCGTCATGGGTCCCACGCCGCCCGGGTTGGGCGAAAACCACGAGGCCTTGGCAATGGCATCGGGCGCAATGTCGCCTGCCACCTTGGACTTGCCGGTCTCAGGGTCGGTCACTCGGCTCACGCCCACATCAATGAGCACCGCACCGTCCTTGACCATGTCTCCCGTCACGATGCTCGGGACCCCGGCGGCGGCCACGATGACATCGGCGTGGCGAGTGTGGGCGGCGAGGTCACGGGTGCCCGTGTGGCACAAAGTGACGGTGGCGTTGACAGCCTTGCGGGTCAGCAACAAGCCGATGCTTCGCCCCACCGTGGTGCCGCGACCGATGACAGTGATCTCCTTGCCGCGCAGGCTCACCCCGTGGCGCTCAATGAGTGCGATGATCCCCTTGGGCGTACACGGAAGGGAGGACTCGATGTCCTCGGAGGTTCGTAGCACCAAACGCCCCAAGTTGGTGGGGTGCAGGCCGTCAGCGTCCTTGTCAGGGTCCACCAGTTCCAGCACACGGTTGGTGTCGATCCCGTCCGGCAGGGGCAACTGCACGATGAACCCGGTGCACTCAGGGTTGTCGTTGAGTCGACGCACGGCCGCCTCAATCTCGTCTTGAGTGGCCGTAGCGGGCAAGTCCTCGCGGATGGACGCGATGCCTACTTCTGCGCAGTCTGCATGTTTGCCGTTGACGTACCACGTGGAACCCGGGTCGTCGCCCACCAGGAGGGTTCCCAGCCCGGGGCGGATGCCCCGGGCTGCGAGCGCCTCGACACGTACGGTCAGTTCCGCCTTAATGGCGGCCGCGGTGGCCTTGCCGTCAAGCACTTGCGGCTGGCTGCTGGACGCAGTCACTGCAGCGCCTTACTGGGCCAGGCCGGGGTACAGCGGGAAGGAGTCCGCGAGCTTCTTGACCCGCTCACGCAACGCCGGGATGTCGGCACCGCCCTTGAGAGCGGCCGCAATGACGTCGGCAACCTCCGTGAACTCCTCCGCACCAAAGCCGCGCGAAGCGAGTGCAGCGGTACCGATACGCACACCGGACGTGACCATCGGCGGGCGGGGGTCAAAGGGCACCGCGTTGCGGTTCACCGTGATGCCTACCTCGTGGAGCAAGTCCTCGGCCTGCTGGCCGTCAAGAGGGCTGTTGCGCAAGTCCACCAACACCAAGTGCACGTCCGTGCCGCCCGTGACCACATTGACGCCGGCCTCAATGGCGTCGGGCGCTGTGAGACGCTCAGCGAGGATCTTGGCGCCTTCGAGCACACGGGCCATGCGCTCCTTGAACTCGGGCTGTGCGGCTGCCTTGAGCGCCACCGCCTTGGCCGCGATGACGTGCATGAGCGGGCCACCCTGCTGGCCCGGGAACACCGCCGAGTTGAGCTTCTTGGCCAGTTCCTCATCGCGAGACACGATGAGGCCCGAGCGGGGGCCACCTAGCGTCTTGTGGATGGTGGAGGAGACCACGTCGGAGTGAGGAACCGGGCTGGGGTGCAGGCCCGCGGCCACCAAGCCTGCAAAGTGCGCCATGTCGGTCCAGAGCTTGGCGCCCACCTCGTCGGCAATGGAACGGAAAGCCGCAAAGTCCAAGTGACGGGGGTAGGCGGACCAACCGGCGATGATGACGTCAGGGCGCTCAGCAAGCGCCTGCTCGCGGACCTGGTCCATCTCAATGCGGTGGGTGCCTTCGTCGAGGCCGTACGCGGCAACTTCGTAGAGCTTGCCGGAGAAGTTGAGCTTCATGCCATGGGTCAAGTGACCACCGTGGGCCAGCGAAAGGCCCATGATCTTCTGGCCCTTCTCAATAAGCGCATGCAAAACGGCCGCGTTAGCGGTGGCACCGGAGTGGGGCTGCACGTTGGCGTAGGCGGCGCCAAAGAGGCTCTTGGCCCGCTCAATGGCGATGGTTTCGGCCACGTCTACTTCTTCGCAACCGCCGTAGTAGCGCTTGCCCGGGTAGCCCTCAGCGTATTTGTTCGTCAGCACCGAACCCTGCGCCTGCAGCACCGAACGCGGTACAAAGTTTTCGGAGGCGATCATCTCGAGGTAGTCACGCTGACGACCAAGTTCGCGGTCAAGGACCTGCGCAATCTCGGGGTCAAAATCCTGCAGCGTCGCGTTCATGACGGCTGCGGTGGCGCTGGAGTCGGTGCTCATGCTTTGTCCTTCACTAGTGGCCGCGCGGCAGGCCGCCGGCATTCCGGTGACCATGGCCCAGGCGTACGACCAACAGTCTGAAGTAACGTCGCTCCCTTGTGGTGAACCACTGCGCCAGTTGCGACGGGAGTAACTCTACCAACTGCGGCCCCCATCGTTGAGACCTGATCGCCGCCGGCGTTGGCGCAGATTAGGAACCTGGCTGAGGAGCGCGTCCCACGGAAGCCGAGGCCACGAGCGCTACCAGGGCGGCCCATCCCGGCAGGATGTACTTGAAGACGTCCCACACGGGCCTGCCAAACTCAAAGATGCCGCTGTCGGTGTCCCAGCCGATCACGCCTAGGTCGATAAATCCGTAGAAGCCACTCGGTAGCATTCCCGCGCCTGCAAGCATGAGGTCCGCAAAATGGCGCGGGCTGAGCAGCTCGATGAGTCCCACGGCAAACCAGCCCACCCACGCGAGGATTGCGGACAGCCGCATGCGAAGGTGTAGCGCCACGATTCCAAATATCGCCAGGCCAATGCGCAGCACATCCATGACGACACCTATGGGCCGTTCACCTGCGTATCCGAACCCCCCAGGAACGTCCCAAATGGACAGCACTCCAAGGATCAGCGAGATGATGCTCAGCATCGCGGCTGAATATGCCGCGAGGAGTCCTACTACGCGCGCTGCCTGCATGCCTTCCCCCTCTTGCGGCGCGAGCAGCCTAGTTGTCGCCGCGAACTGCTACTCCCTCAAGATCATCATCCACAATGGCGCCAGCCTCGAGGATCTTGCGCAAGTACGCATACGTAAGGTCGCCCGAGACTTGGTCAAACTGGTGCTCGTAGCCAGCCTTGTTGTACAGCGAGATGTTGTGCTTGGAGTTTTGACCGGTGAAGACCCACACCTCTTTGGTGTGCTCGGGCAGGTAGCCCAGCACGGCAAACAGCAGTTGGGTGCCGATGCCTTGGCCCTGGAGGTCCGGTGCCACAGCCAGGCGGCCGATAGTGGCCTTTTCGCCCTCGATGCCTACGCGGATGGAACCCACCAAACGGTGGCCTCGCCACGCGCCCAAGGTGACCACATCGTCGCTTTCGAGGTCCACGATCAGTTCGTCAATGGTCTGTGTGAGGGCAGGGATGTTGGGGTCGTTGTAGAGCTGGGCTTCCGTGACAAAGGCGGCACGCCGCACCGTCAACAACTCACCCGCGTCGGCCACGCCAACCACGTCAATTCGAACCTGTTCCTCGTCCGCCATGGCTCTATGGTGTCAGTGTTTTGGGCCAACGACGACTAGCCTGGGGCACGTGTCCACCAATCCGACCGCATGGGTGCTTGCCCTGTCTTGTCCCGACGGCCCTGGCATCGTCCACGCCGTCTCTGGAGTGCTCGCCGAACACGGTGGCAACATCACCGAGTCGCAGCAATTTGGGGACCCTGACACGGGTCTGTTCTTTATGCGCGTGGAGGTCACTAGCGCCGCCTCGCGTGAGGAACTCGAGGAGGCCATTGGCGAGCTCGCCGAGCGCTTCGCGATGAATTGGAAGCTAGACATTGCCGGGCGCCCCATGCGCACCATCGTGATGGTGTCCAAGGCTGCGCACTGCATCAATGACCTGCTATTCCACGAGCGTTCGGACAACTTGCCGCTGGACATCGTGGCAGTGGTGGGCAATCACGACACCTTGAAGGACCTAGCGGAGTTCTATGGCAAGAAGTTTGTGCACATCCCCGTGACTCCCGAGACCAAGCCTGAGGCCGAGGCCGCGCTGCTTGCCATGGTGGACGAGTTGGACGTGGAACTGGTGGTGCTGGCGCGCTACATGCAGATCCTGTCGCCCGAGCTGGCCGCAGCCCTACACGGCCGAGCCATCAACATTCACCACTCCTTCTTGCCCAGCTTCAAGGGCGCACGCCCCTACTACCAAGCGCACGACCGTGGCGTGAAGCTCATCGGAGCCACCGCTCACTACGTGACCGCGGACCTTGATGAAGGCCCCATCATCGAGCAGGATGTGGAACGCGTTGACCACACCTTCACTCCTGAGGCGCTCACTGCCACCGGTGCGGACGTGGAGCGCCGTGCGCTGGCGCGCGCAGTGCGTTGGCACGCCGAGCACCGCGTGCTCCTCAACGGCCATAGGGCGATCGTCTTCAAGTGAGCGCTTACGCGCGCAAGTGACGGTCAGCGCGACATCGCAATGAGATGTGTGCAGGCGGCAGAGTCTCCGCGTCCATCTAGCCGTCACTTGCGCGACGAGGGCGCGAGGTGGCCGCTGCGGGTCGCTGTGGCGACGCGGCTGCGGGCGCGAGGTGGCGGGGGCGCAAAGCCGCCGCGCCGCTCGGTCACCGCCACTAGCCGTCTAGCCCCAGCAGGGCCGCAGGTATCGATGACGCCGCAGCCACTGCATCCGCCTCCGGCACCCCAGCATTGACGGCCACGGCCACGGCCCTGTCCAGCGTGAGCGTAGACCCTGCGAGGGTCTCAGTGCCGGCGATCACGGCACGGCCGCCGTGCACGTCTACATCGAGCCCGCCCAGCGTGTAGCGCCCATCCCCAGCGCCTGCGGCGGCCATCGCATCGGTCACGAGGACCACTCGCCCGGGAGCCTCGCTGAACAGCAGTGCAATGAGGATGGGATCCACGTGGACGCCATCCGCAATGACCTCTATGGCCACGCGCGTATCCGCCAGCGCGGCACCCACTGGACCAGGGTCTCGTCCCGCCACTCCTGGCATGGCGTTGAACGCGTGGGTGATGAGCCGCGCGCCGGCGTCAAGAGCCTCGCGGGCGAGCGCACCACTCGCGGTGGTGTGACCTACGGCCACCACCACTCCGGCGGCGGCACAGTGGGCGATTGCTTCCAATGCGCCAGGCAGTTCGGGGGCAATGGTGATCTGCCGCAGCACGCCCTGCCCTTCGGCCAGTAAGTCATCCACCATGGCTGCCGTGGGGTGGGTCAAGAAATCGGCGTTGTGGGCCCCCTTGCGCTCCGGCGCCAAGAACGGACCCTCCAAGTGGGCACCGACAATGCGCGAATCCACGACCATGGCTTCACGCATCACACTCAGTTGGCGGCTCAACTCCCGCACCGGGGCTGTGACCAGGGAACCGACCATGCGATCCGTCCCATGTGACTGATGGGCGTCTGCCACCGCCACGCAGGACTCCACCGAGTGCCCAAACGTGTGCCCTCCACCGCCATGGCAGTGAATGTCCACTAGCCCGCGCATCACAAGCCTTGCCACTGTGGCTTATTGTCCAGCGCCCATTGGTAGTAGTCGCGGTATTCCAGCGCAGAGGCTGCTGCCTCATCGACCACCACAGTCGCATGAGGGTGGAGCTGAATGGCGGAGGCGGGCATGGACGCCGTCAGGGGCCCCTCGACAGCAGCAGCAATGGCCTTAGCCTTACCCTCACCAAACGCCACCAAGACCAGGTGGCGGGCGCGCAAGATGGTGCCCAGGCCTTGGGTCACACAATGCAACGGCACGTGGTGGACTGAGCCAAAGAAGCGGGCGTTGTCGCGTCGAGTCTGCTCCGTGAGCGTCTTCACTCGCGTCGGGGAGGCAAAGCTGGACCCGGGCTCATTGAAGGCAATGTGGCCAGTGGTGCCAATGCCCAAGAGTTGGATGTCCACACCACCCGCCGCCTTCAATTCGGCCTCGTAGCGCTCGCCAGCCGTCTCAATGCCGTCAAGTTGACCGTCAGGCACGTGCACGTTCTGAGCTTTGAGTCCCAGCGGCCCCGCCACTTCGCGATCGATCACGCTGTGGTAGCTCTCTGGGTGATCCTCGGGTAGCCCCACGTACTCGTCCAACGCAAAAGCCTGCACGCGGCTGAAGTCCACCCCTGCATCGGCGTGCTCACGTAAGGCACCGTAGATGGGCAGTGGGGTGGCGCCGGTGGCCACGCCCAGCACCAGGCGTGGGTTGGCGGCAACCTGGCGCGCGATGTGCCCGCCCACTAACTCGCCTGCTTCGCGTGGGCCACGAACGATCAAGACTTCAGCCACGACCAGCCCCCACCATGGCGGCGCCCACTGCGGCCACGGGCGTCTGCGGTTCAAGCACGCTGAAGCGCGACCCCAGTTCCACCGAGGTGAGGAACCGCGACTGCCCCGCCCACTCGCGAAGTTGAGCCGTCACCCCGTCTACTAGCGGGGCGCCAATACGAGTCAGTCCGCCGCCCAGCACGACGCGTTCCACGTCGAGAGTGAGCACCAATAGGCGTATTGCCGATGCCACGCCAAAGTACAGTCCTTGTCTCACGTCGCCGTGGGCAGGTTCGGCGAGCAGCTCCTGGGCCGTGGCACCGGTGCGCCCCACATAAGAGATTCCCGCCCCACCTGCGTACGCTTCCAGGCCACCAGGCAAGCCGTCTGGGCCGCGTGGCCCGTACGGATCGACGCTCACGTGCCCAATTTCGCCCGCCGCGCCGCGAGCTCCGCGCCATAGAGTGCCGCCCAGGATGATTCCCGCGGCAAGGCCGGTGCCAAGGTTGAGGTAGGCCATGGAGTCCACGTCGTGGGCCACCAGGCTCCATGCACCCACCGCGGCGGCATTGACGTCGTTCTCCACAGCGGGACGCACACCCCAGGCAGTCTCGAGCTCGTCAGCCAAATCCAGACGCTCAATGCCGAGGTTCACGGCGTGCGACACCACACCCTTGGCCACCGCGCCGGGTACACCCACGCCCACGCTGTCAATGTCCGCCATGGAGAAGTCCCCTGCGGTCAGGGCGCCGTCGACGGCCTCCAGGGTGGCCGCCACGACGCCCCAGTTGCCGCGTGCGGTGGGGACCAGGTGACTCGCCAGCACGGAGCCCGCGGCATCGGTCACCACTGCGTGAGCCTTGGTGCCGCCCACGTCCACGCCGACATGCACCGTCACTCGTCAATCCTCCGCACTAGTGCCTCACCTACCAGGCGCGACGCACCAAAGGTGGCGATGTCCGCAAACCCTTGCTCCAAGTCAGGCCAACCCATATCCACTACGACCACGGGCCCTTGAGCGCGCAGCGCCGTGATCGCGTCCCGGGCAAACCGGTGGCGGTGGTTGTCCTTCCCCACCACCACCGGTAGCCCCGCCGATGCCGCGGTCAGTACGGCATCGGGAGTTTCCCCGGGGGCCAGGGTCGCCGCCGCGCAGACAAGTCCCGGTGCAAAGGGACCCCACGGCGAATCACCCACGGCGATGTTCTGACTTGGCTCAAGCCGCAACCACACCAGTGGCGCTCCATTGCGTCCACTCAATGCGGCCTTGGCACCATCCGAGACCACAAAGGCCTGAGCTGCCTTCTCCAGCGTGAGCCCTTGCACCAGTCCGGTGACCAGCGTGGACGGCACTGCCCCGTCCTGTCTGGCGGCCGCGGTCTGGGCGCCCAATGCCCGAACCCGCGCCGCGGCCTGGGCGAGCCGTTCGGCTGGTAGCTCACCCATGGCCACGGCACGGTCCAAGGTGCGCGCAATGTCACGCATCTGGGCTTCGGAGTTGTTGGTGCCAATGCACAGCAGATCCGCGCCTGCGGCTATGGCAGCCACGGCGGCGGCAGGGATTCCTCTGTCCGCGCTCGCGCCTGCCATGTCGAGGGCGTCCGTGATGATGAGGCCATCAAACCCTAGTTCGTCTCGCAGCACACCTTGGAGGATGCGGGAGGAGAACGTTGCAGGCTGAGAGTCCAGGGCTGGCATCACAATGTGCGAGGTCATCACCGACTTCACGCCTGCGGCAATGGCTGCCTTGAACGGAGCGATGTCGCGGGAACGCACCACGTCCTCCGGAGCGTCTACCACTGGCAGCGCGAGGTGTGAGTCCTGAGAGGTGTCTCCGTGGCCTGGAAAGTGCTTGGCGCACGCGGCCACTCCTGTGGATTGCACGCCCTCAATCCATGCCGCCCCATGCCGAGCCACAAGTTCGGCTCGGTCGCCGAAGCTGCGGACACCAATCACCGGGTTGAGGGGGTTGGAGTTGACGTCTACGTCGGGCGCGAGGGTGAAGTCCACGCCTGCTGCGCGAAGTTCCCACCCCACTTGCTCCCCCACGGCCTTAGTGAGCGAAGGACTGTCGAGGCGGCCCAGCACGGCATTGCCTGGGAACGGTGAGCCCACCGATTGGTAGAGGCGAGTGACGTCGCCACCTTCTTCATCGATCGCAATGAGCGAGTGCGGTGAAGCTGCATGGAGTTCGGCGGTGAGGGCGCTCAGCTGATGGCCAGATTCCACATTCTCACCAAAGAGGCACACTCCGCCCATTCCTTCGGCGAGCATGGTGAGCACCCACTCGGGCGCAATGGGACCGGCAAAGCCTGGTAGCAAGACCGCCAGTGAATCCGATGACTGCGGTGCGGTGTTCATGACACCCCCAGTTGAGTGCTGAGGACCATGACCACGGCGCCCAGAATCACGGTGTGGGGCGCCAACGTGGTGGCACGCACTGTGAGGTGGCCGTGGAGATCATCCATGGTGTGTTCCCCCAAGGTGGTGGACAGGGCGCCCACGAATACGTCGCTGAGCACTTCGGCAGGGCCCGCGACCACAATCTCCTCCAAGTTCAGTGCGCCCACCACAGGGGCGAGCGCTTCGCCTAATCGGGCGCCGGCTTGGGCAATCACCTCGCGCTTTTGGGCGTCGGTGCTGGCTTGGGTCAGGCGCGCCTCGATCTGAGGGGCGGCGATCCACGTCTCCAAGCAACCGTTCTTGCCGCACGAGCAAGGCGGGCCTTGGTCCGTGCCCACCACCACGTGGCCAATCTCGCCCGCGGCCCAGCGGGCGCCGCGCAGAGGGTGTCCTCCCACTACGAGCCCCGAGCCCACGCCGCGACCAATGCGCACCACCATCAAGTCGTCGCTGCCGCTGCCAAAGGTGCGCTCCGCGAGCGCCGCGGCGTTGGCGTCGTTGGCCACCAGCACGGGAAGGCCCACTCGTTGGGTCAAGAGCGCCTGCAGAGGCACGTGGTGCCAGCCCAGGCCGGGGGCACTGAGCACTTCCCCGTGATCGTTGACGAGACCAGGTGTCCCCACCCCTACGCCGATCACGGGCTTGGTGGCCTTGGCCATCAGCACCTCAATCAGGTCGCCGGCGGCGGCAACTGCACCGTCACCGACCAGCCCCTCCACGGATACCTTGTGGTGCTCGAGGACCTTGCCTGACAAATCCGTGATGGCGCCCCGGAAGGTGTGCGAGCTGGAGAAGTCCACGCCGATGATGTGGAAGCCTGACCGGTTGATGTCCAGCGGCGTGGCTGGCTTGCCGGGGCGAGAATCCGCTCGCGGGTCCAATTCCACGACGAGCCCCTCGGCAATGAGTGCCGCGACGACCTCAGAGACAGTGACGCGGGTGAGCCCCAACTCGCGCGCAATGTCCGCACGGGACAGCCCTGCGCTGCGATAGAGCACTTGGAGAACGTGCACGCGGTTGTGGCTACGGGCGTCTTCTGGACGTGCCACGATGCGCCGGTCGGGGGTGGCACGGGTCGCCGGCGTATTCCCGATGCCGGAGTTACCCTCCGTGATCACGTTTCGCGTACTCATGTTTGTAAGTTAAGTTTACAAACAATCACCGGTCAACTGAGTGTGGCTCATTCCACAACAGGAAACTTCCCTCTCGATGGTGGAACAGCAGGTCCGCTATCGAATCGACCGCGGGGACTTCTCCGCCGTATCCCCTAACAACGTGCAAGGGCCGCGGCGGCGGGTGTCACTGATCCTGGGCCACCAAAGATCATTACCTCCGTGGCACCGAGACTCGCAATATCTTCGAGGACATAGCCGGGGACGCACGACGAAGGAATGACGTACAGCGGGGCACCGAGAGCGCCGGCAACCGGCGCTCCCGCCAAAGCATCGGGAAATGTATATCCCGAGGCGATGAACACGATGTCTGATCGGCTGAAAGCGGCCCGGTTGGTGGCGCCGGAGACAACAAACCGGTCCGCACCCGTCATCCGCGTCACGGTGGTTACCCCGGCAACGTTCCGGAGCGCCGCTTCAATGCCCGGACTGACGCTCGCCGGCCCGCCCGCGATGCGAATCTCGTTGACACCCAAGTCCAACAGCAACTGTTTGGTCTCGTGGTCAAGGGTGGATGCCGCGCCGTAGACCAAGATCACAGGAGCCTGCACCGAGCCAGCCGCGGCCGACGCTGACAACGCATCTGGGAACGTGGCACCGGTCGCGATGTAGGCGATATCAGACCCAACGTCTCCAAACGCGTCGCGCGTGACCAGACGGGAGACTTCGTAGCGGTCCTCACCGTTGATGCGGACCACGGTTGGGGCATAGTTTCGCAATTGTGCGAGCACGGCGTTACTGACCGACGCGGGCCCTCCCGTGACGATGATCTTGTCTGGCGCTAAGCGTTCGAGCTCAGCCCTCGCGGCGTACGGAATGTTGTTGGGTTCAACCAGAAGTAGCGGAGCCCCGCGCAGCGCCGCAGCCGGCGCGGCGCCCAATGCGTCCGGGAAGTTCGCGCCGGTCGCGATGTAGACGGTGTTCGCCCCGTCAGGGAAGTACTTATCGCCGATACCCGCTGCGACTTCGTAGCGAGTCTCACCGCCGATGCGTTCCACACGTGGAGCCGTTGGGCCGACGGTGACGATGTTGGAATCTACGCCGCGTATGGAGAAGTAATACTCCACGGGGTAGGACCGGGCCACTACCGCAAATGTACCCGTTCCGTTAACTAGTTGCGCCGTACCGTAAGACGTCCATGGCCCTCCAGGCTCCCGAAAGGTCACACCTACGCTCTCCGTGACAGGAATCTCCAGCGCAAGCGAAAGTTGGACAGTCTGACCGGGCAATGCGGGTGGAACAGGCGCGACAGTGAATGTCGGACGGTACTTCTCGAGTTGGAAGAAATTGCTCGTGATATAGCCGGAACTGTAACCAAAGTTCACACGCATATCGTGGGCGTGTTCAGGGTCGAGTGTGATCTCCGCCTCGCCATTGACGAACTCAATGTCCTCGTCGCTCTTGACCCATTGGAGGCCCCTGCCCTGGTACCAGAAGGACGAAATAGTCTCAGTGATGGGGGGCCACATGGTCAACTTGACCTTGAACGGATACGTGTAGAGGTAAGGAGTGTCCGAGGACGTTTCCGCAGTCAAGCGCACCACATCGAGGTGTCCCGCGACGGGCAATGTGAGTAGCGCCGGTGTGTAATACGGGTCACGGTAATCACCATCGGTTTGGGAGTACCACTCGCCATAGAGTGTGGAGTCCGAGAACGAGAGGTTGTAGTCACCGGCGGGCAGTTCAGAGAACTCAAAGGCGGCGTGGCGAACCCCGCATCGGGAATCGATGTAAATCGAATCCTCTGGCGCTCCGTTAAAGTACCAAAGGTCGGCGCAAACCTCACCGTCGGCGAAGTGGGGAGGAACGTTGAGGCGCCCGGCGATTGTTCCTGCCGCATCAACGTACGTGTCGCGAAAGCCCGTGGTACCGACAGTGAAGACCATGGCCTCGTCAAAGAGAAGCGGGCGGTAAGGTCCGGACGCCCGATTAGCGACGAACTGGAACGGTACGCCAGAGGGCTCGTCGATAGCGAGTCGCACATTCTGATCATGAGGCAAAGGCGCAAAGGTGTAGCGGCCGTCCGGATGGATCGGTGTCGACGATATCCAGTCGCCGGTCTCGGAATCGTAGGCGACCATGTAACCCGAGGTCGCGAGTTGCGAGGTGTAAGGCGCGGTCAGCACGATCGCCTTGCCCTCTAACCGCTTTCCGGGCAATAGCAATAGCGTCTCAGTTACGGTCCCACTGGGTGGCACTGTGACCCACTCGACGTCTTCAAAGAACAGCGAGCCTCCATTCCACGATTCGGCAGCCCACGCGCTTCCCACGTTGCGCCCGTACTTCTGATAGCTCGACGTCTCCTCATAGACAAAGCCTGCACCGTAGAACGCGTAGTCTCCCGGCGGCAGACTGAAATTGATGAGACCGGTGCCAGGGTCACACGCGGTTCCCACATACCACCCGTCTGCTGATACCGCGTCAACGCACCCGCCCGTCGCGTTCGCGGGGCCGCCTGAGCCTGCCAACGTCACAAGGGGGTTGACGGTCACGACCGCCCCGACACTTTGAAGTTCAATGCTTGCGTCGGTCGGGGCATCTGTGTCAACACTGATCGCTGGGGCGTCCACCCACGACGCACCCCCACCGTTCCACACTGCGGGCAAAGGTATGTCATTGTGGTCAACCCAGTCCTCGTAGCGGAGCGCATAGTCGCCAGGCAGCACATCGAGTGAGAAATGACCGCCTGGCTCCGCGCACGTGTACGCCACATAGCGCAGTTCAGGCAACAGATAGGCAGCGACACAGCCATCGGCTGCCGCTTCGCCGCCTCCGTCAGTCACGTTGCCTTCGATGGTGGCGAGGGCTGCCAACTGTACGTCAGCCGTGACGGATCCGCCCTCTGGTACGTGCCAGCGTTGCGCAGTGGCTGGCGACGTCCCACCTGCCCACTGCCCTGCGACACCCTCATCTGCCGGGAAGAAGATCACGTACTCACCAGCAGGCAATTCCGCAATGCTCCAGTGTCCGTCGGCGTCGGCGCACACATCATCCACAAACGCTGGGACCTTTGTTCCGAGTTGCAGACACTGGCCAGAGATGGGATTGCCCCCGGCGTCGGTGACCGTGCCCGATAGAATCGCGCCAGTAACAAGTTGGAAGCCTGCGCTCGTGGGCCGATTCTCGCCGGCGGACTTCACTTCAAACTCGCGTGCGCTACCGAAATGAGTGCCACCCCACCACCCTGCGGCGGCTGAACCGTCTTCGGCAAAGTACTTAACGCGATAGAAGCCAGGGGGAACTGTAAGGTCGATGCTCGCGAACGCCGATGACGTGTAGGGTCGCGCCCCGCATGCGGTAGCAACCGTGTCACCATTACCGTCGACCGCGCTCGCGCACACGCGCGTGTCCCACGGCGAACCCGCCGGAGGTGTCACCCGGGCGTTGATGTAAAAGTCCCGCGCGCGCACTTCCAGCGGCTGCACCTCCCCGGGGACCGCCATCGCGGAGACGGTGGACTCGTCGTCGAGGTAACCCTCGAAACCCAGCGACTGCGCGTCGTAGGAGGTCGCGATCGGATCTACGGTGAAGATATAGCTGTCACCTGCGGGTGTGCAGTTCTCCGAGACAACCGCACCCGTCGTCGAGTCGCGCAGGCGCACGCACCCGTCTGTGAGAACCGCATCGTTCGAATCGGCGCGCACCGTGACAAGGATTACAGTGTCGCCAGGTTCGGCTACAGCTACCGACGCAGGAACGAGTACAACAAGAGTCGCAAGGAGGCTCGCGATCAACGTGCCTGCGATACCGGACTTGCGCACAGTGGCTTCCCCCCTGATCTTCACGTGTGGCGTCGTCGCCGCACTGCCTGCCCCCAAGACTAGGGGTGCCTCACCGGTTCAGCAACGTCCCGGTCCAGGACTCTCGTCTCCTAGCAGCGCGTCATGGCGGCAGCGGCTGGTGTGACTGAGGCGGGTCCGCCGAAGATCTTCACGGTGGTGGCACCAAAGTTCGCGATGTCATCCAACACATACCCAGGGATGCAACTGGACGGGATCACATACAGGGGTGCACCCTCAGCGCCCGCGACCGCAGCCCCAGCCAACGCATCAGGGAACGTGAACCCCGAGGCAATAAACACCGTATCCGCACTGGTGAATGCCGCCCTGTTAGTGGCACCAGAAACCACAAACCGGTCCTCACCCGTCAACCGCGACACCGTCGTCACACCCGGCACATTACGCAACCCCGTCTCAATACCCGGGCTCACACTGGCAGGACCACCAGCAATCCGGACCTCCTTAACACCCAAATCAATCAACAACTGGCGTGTCTGAGAATCCAACGTGGAAGCCACCCCATACACCAGGATCACCGGAGCATCAACAGAACCCGCAGCCGCCGACGCTGACAGCGCATCAGGGAACGTGGCACCCGTAGCGATATACGCGATATCCGCACCCACACCCTCAAACGCATCCCGCGTCACCAACCGCGACACCTCGTACCGGTCGTTGCCACTGATACGCACCACCGTGGGCGCAAACCCACCCAACTGGGCCAACACCCCATCGCTGACCGACGCCGGACCACCGGTCACAATAATCGTGTCCGGATCCAACCGATCAAGCTCAGCCCGCACCGACTCCGGAATAAACGTGCCAGGCACCAACAACAACGGCGCACCCCTCAACGCAGCAGCAGGAGCCGCACCCAATGCATCCGGAAAATTCGCCCCCGTAGCCACATACACAGTCGACGCACCACCAGGGAAATACTCCTGAGAAATCCCCACCGCCACGTCATAACGCGACTCACCACCCACACGAGAAACCGAGGGCACATAAGACGTGACGGTGACTCCCGCGGAATAAACCCCTCCGAAAGCAAGCCTGTACTCCTGCGTCACCAAGCCGGCGACCGCTGTGCCCGTGCCAGTTCCACTAACAATCGCGACCGTACGGCCAGTGTTAGTCCAACTACCCCCGACTGGTCGGGACCACAATTGCGCGGTCCCTGAATAGGCGGGGCTCACCGTGGCGTTGAACGTCATGGTGGCGCCCTGCATGGCTTGGGAGGGACCAGTCAAGCTCACTGTGGGACTCACCGGCAAGAACACGGTAGACGTGGTGCCAGCAGAGACAGTGACCGTTGCGCTCGGTTGAGCAGTGCCCCCCAAGTAAACATTGGCCAACGGAGCGAAGTTGTACATTCGCGCGGTGTACGTGCCAGGCGGGATGTCCGAGAACCGCACGGTGGTCACCGGGGTGGTCACCTGCACGCAATAATCGGCGAACTCGGTATAAGAGGCGCCGTTCTGCCGGTAGAGCTCAACGCAACCCGGCGTAGAGCCTGACGCGCCCGTCGCATTCACCTCAACAATGAGCGAGCCAGGCGCAGGCGGATTACTTGCCCCCGTCCTCGCGAACACCTGGACGCCAAAATATGAACCATCGCTAGCGCGCGCTACACCAACGCCAATGTGCGTGTAGTTGACATTGATCATGTTGGTGCGGTGCCCTGGCGACTCAATCCACTGCGTCACCATCTGGGAGAAGGGGCTGGGATAGTTCAAGTTCCACGCGATGTTCTCGCCCCATGCCGTGGCACCACCCGTAGCCGTCCCGACTTGGGCGCCTAGGTTGGGATTGTGTCTGAACGCCACATCGAGCGAGTAATCACGGGAGTTGCTCACCATCAGCGCGTTGTAGTCCGCAACCATCTGGTCAGCCCATGCTTGGGCCATATCGGTGAGCCCGGTGTGGTGAGCGAGCCGAGCTCGACCTTGGCTCACGCGATAGTTGTTTGTCTCCCGAATGATTTGGTCAACGCCAGGCCCTACGGTGGTCACGGCGATTGCAGGCGCCACCACCATCAAAGAAAGGAGCATTGCAGCCAAGGCAACGAGGCTGAGTGATGCCAGACGCAAGCGCGACAGGCCCACGGTTGCGCTCACTCCGTGTCCCGACGCCATTGTCTAGCCTCCGGTGATCAGTCCTAACGAGCGTACCCCGTCACGCTCTTCCAGCAACTCGCCAACGGAGACATCGATCCCGGCTTGAGCCTCGTCCGAGATCTCAAGGCTCTGCACAATCTCCCACTTTCCGCCCTTGGACACGCACGGGAAGCCGGACACGAGTCCCTCGGCGACTCCATACGAACCGTCTGAAGGCAGACCCACGGATACCCAGGTACCTTCAGGCGTGCCCAGCACCCAGTCCCGCATGTGGTCAATGGCGGCGTTTGCGGCCGATGCCGCGGACGACGCCCCCCTCGCCTCGATGATCGCTGCGCCACGCTTAGCTACGGTGGGCACAAACGTGTCAGTGACCCACGCTTCGTCCCCGATGACCTCGGGGGCGGGCTTGCCTGCAATGGTGGCGTGCGAGATGTCCGGGTACTGCTTTGCGGAGTGGTTGCCCCAAATGGTGACATTGCGCACGTCTGCCACGCCCACTCCGGCCTTGGCAGCCAGTTGCGCCAGAGCCCGGTTGTGGTCAAGGCGCATCATGGCGGTGAAACGCTCGGCGGGAACGTCAGGCGCGTGGGCGGCCGCGATGAGTGCGTTGGTGTTGGCAGGGTTACCCACCACCAGCACGCGAATGTCGTCGGCGGCTCCTGCATTGATGGCCGCGCCCTGCGGACCAAAGATGCCTCCGTTGGCCTCAAGCAGATCAGCGCGCTCCATGCCAGCGCCCCGAGGCCGCGCACCTACCAAAAGTCCCACGTTGGCTCCGTCAAAGGCTGCCGTCGCATCATCAAAGATGTCGACGCCGTCAAGCAGAGGGAAGGCGCAGTCCTCAAGTTCCATGGCCGTGCCCTCAGCCGCCTTGAGAGCCTGCGGCACCTCGAGCAAGCGCAACCGCACTCGGGTG
This sequence comes from Actinomycetales bacterium, assembly GCA_044507265.1. GTDB lineage: Bacteria > Actinomycetota > Actinomycetes > Actinomycetales > Demequinaceae > Demequina. Next base: position 28,063 of record JBIQJT010000001.1, read on the forward strand.
TCGGCCCCCAGCATCGCTCCGGAGGCGATGCGGAAAAGCAGTGCGTAACCGATCTGCCCGGCAGCGCCGGTCACGGTGACGTTCACAGGTGCAGTCGCGTTGACGGGAGTGGTCATGGTGGGCTCCAAATCAGGGTTTAGGAAAGCCGAGCGGCAAGTTGCTCGTCAAGGGTGGCGAGGAAGTCCTCGGTCGTGAGCCATTCCTGGTCAGGACCCACCAAAGCGGCGAGGTCCTTGGTCATGGCGCCGCCCTCAACGGCCTTGATGATGACGTCCTCGAGGGTGTGGGCAAAGCCGGTCACCTCAGGGGTGCCGTCCAACTTGCCGCGATGCTTGAGACCACCAGTCCACGCAAAGATCGATGCGATGGGATTGGTGGAGGTGGGCTTGCCCTGCTGGTGCTGGCGGTAGTGACGCGTCACGGTGCCGTGGGCGGCTTCTGCTTCCACGGTGCGGCCATCCGGGGTCATAAGCACGGACGTCATGAGGCCCAGCGAACCGAAGCCTTGGGCCACCGTGTCTGACTGCACGTCGCCGTCGTAGTTCTTGCACGCCCACACGTAGCCGCCCTCCCACTTCATAGCGGCAGCCACCATGTCGTCAATCAGACGGTGCTCGTAGGTGAGGCCGCGCTCCTGGAACTCCGCCTTGAACTCGCGGTCAAAGATCTCCTGGAAGATGTCCTTGAACGCTCCGTCGTAGGCCTTGAGGATGGTGTTCTTGGTGGACAAGTACACGGGGTAGTTGCGTGCCAATCCATAGGCGAACGACGCACGGGCGAAGTCCTCAATGGACTTGTTGAAGTTGTACATGCCCATGGCCACACCACCGTCGGGGCCGTAATTGGCCACCACGTGCTCAATGGGCTCGGACCCGTCCTCTGGAGTGAACGTCACCGTGAGCTTGCCAGCGCCGGGAACCTTGAAGTTGGTGGCCTTGTACTGGTCGCCGTGGGCGTGACGGCCAATGATGATGGGCTTGGTCCAGCCCGGAACCAAGCGCGGGATGTTGGAGATGATGATGGGTTCGCGGAACACCACACCGCCCAAGATGTTGCGGATTGTGCCGTTGGGGCTCACCCACATCTTCTTGAGTCCAAACTCGGCCACACGGGCTTCGTCGGGGGTGATGGTGGCGCACTTGACTCCCACGCCGTGCTTCTTGATGGCGTTGGCCGCGTCAATGGTGATCTGGTCCTCGGTGGCGTCACGGGACTCAATGCCAAGGTCGTAGTACTCGAGGTCCACGTCCAAGTACGGGTGGATGAGGCGTTCCTTGATGAACTGCCAGATGATGCGAGTCATCTCGTCGCCATCGAGTTCGACAACCGTTCCCTGGACCTTGATCTTTGACATGCAGACAATCTCCTCGCGCGGTGGTGTAACCGCTCAAGGTTAATCCACTTAGCAGTGGTCACTTTGCGGGCGTTCGCTGCCCGCACGGCTTGGTGCGCCCCTGCCACCCGGCTTGTGCATAGTCAGCCGATGCTGTGCATGGCAGGATGGCCCGTGGGCAAGGGTGCCCTCAGACGCAAGGAGAGAACATGGCCAAGGCCAAAGGTGAATCGGTGCCGGAGGAGGCTCCCGACGTAGAGCTCTACACGGAAGAGTTCATCGAAGAAGAAGTGTGGGCCTACGAGCCTGCTGGACCGAGCTTGACGGCACGTCTCGTGGCCGAGGCGGTGGGAACTTTCGCCCTGGTGCTACTGGGTGTGGGAGCGGCCGCCTTGTCCGGCGTGGGCAGCAACGGCACTCTCGCTATCGGACTTTCGTTTGGTATCACGGTGCTTGCAGGTGTGATCGCTGTGGGACACATCTCCGGCGCTCACTTCAACCCGGCTGTGACGGTAGGTGCGTGGATCGCTGGCCGGCTACAGGGCGGCTATGTGATCGGATACATCCTCGCTCAGGTAATCGGTGGCGCCTTAGGCGCCGCGGTGCTGGCGGGAGTCTTTGGCTCGCACCCTGACATTTCCAACGTGAAGAACTTCATGTCCACCACGGCCATTGGCTTTGGTGAGCACTCCCCCGCCAACTTCAGCATGGTGGCGGCCATCATCATCGAGGCCGTTGCCGTTGCTCTGTTGGTGGCGGTGGTTCTTGCGTCTACCTCGGTGCGCGCGCCTAAGGGTGCCGCCCCGTTCTCCATTGGTCTGACGCTGGCCATCTTGGTGATGTGGGCCATCCCCTTCACCAACGCTGGCCTCAACCCTGCACGCGCCACGGCAACCGCCATCTTCTCCGAGAGCTGGGCACTGGGCCAGCTTTGGGTCTTCTGGTTGGCACCGCTCATTGGCGCGGCCATTGTGGGCCTGCTGTTCCGTGCGTTCAGCCCGGAAGAGGAGTTTGAGACGGTGGAAGTCCTGGACGTGATCGAGGACTGAGTCCGCTCTACGTCAAGGGGTCCGGTGCCGCAAGGTGCCGGACCCCTCGGCATTGCGGGGTCGCGCTAACCCAGTGGGGTGGTCAGCGCCAAGAATGCAAGCGCCACGCCAAATACAACCAGAACGCCAATGTCCGCCGCCCTGCTGCGTGAACCTATCTGCCACGTGCGCGGAGACAGCGCCCGCAACACCGCCGCCGCCAGAGCCATCACCGCCATGGCGAGCGCTGCCGGGGTCACGTACCCCACGAGCGCCACCACCACCAGCACGCCGATGCCCAACACGGCAGCACCCATGAGGATGCGGGTCAGCCGCGGCGGCTGCTCTGGCAAGATCACGTGCGGTCCATTCGTTCTTGAGGTATGCGAGAGGCGAGCAAGGCGGCCGCCTAATGGAAGAAGTGCCTCGAGCCCGTGTGATACAGGGCGATTCCAGCCGCCTCGGCCGCCGCAATCACTTCAGGGTCACGCACGGAGCCGCCGGGCGACACCACTGCCACTACTCCCGCATTCGCCAAGACCTCAAGTCCGTCCGGAAATGGGAAGAAGGCGTCCGATGCCGCGACAGCTCCTTGCGCACGCTCGGTTCCGGCGCGCTGCACGGCCAAGGCGCACGAGTCCACGCGGTTCACCTGGCCCATACCGATCCCTACAGCGGCTCCGCCTTTGGCCACCAGAATGGCGTTGGACTTCACCGACCTGCATGCACGCCAGGCAAAGTCCAGGTCTGCCAATACCGCGTCGCTCACCGGTTCGCCTGCCACCAGTTCCCACGCCTGCGGGTTGTCACCTGGCGCATCCAGCCTGTCAGCCTGCTGAACAAGCAGGCCTCCAGAAATGGGGCGCCACTCGGTGGAGGCGCGTCCGCCTTGCACCTCCAAGAGGCGCAAGTTCTTCTTGGCAGAGAGAATCTCCAACGCCTCTGGCTCAAAGCTAGGCGCCACCACTACTTCCGTGAAGATGGGCGCAATGGACTCCGCAGCCGCCGCTGTCACGGGGCGGTTGGTGGCAATGACGCCGCCGTAGGCAGACACCGGGTCCGTCGCATGTGCCTTGGCGTGGGCCTCGGCCACATCCTTACCTACCGCGACTCCGCACGGGTTGGCATGCTTGATCACCGCAACGGCCGGTGCCTCAAAGTCATGGGCCGCCCGCCATGCGGCATCAGCGTCCACATAGTTGTTGTAGGACATTTCTTTGCCTTGCAACTGGCGGGCGCCTGCGAGGCCGCCCGCACCGGCATCGGACACATACAAGGCAGCGCCCTGGTGCGGGTTCTCGCCGTACCGCAAAGTGGAAGAGCGAGAGGCCGTGAGACCCACCCAACCGGGGAAGCCGGTGCCCTCGTCGTCAGGGGCGGCCACATTGCCCATCCAGGACGCCACGTGGGTGTCATAGGTAGCTGTGTGACGGAACGCGGCGGCGGCAAGCGCGGTGCGCTCGGCGAGCGTGAAGCCACCCTCCGCTACTGCGTGCTTGACGGCGTCATAGTCTCCGGGGTTCACCACCACAGCTACGGAAGCATGGTTCTTGGCCGCCGCCCGCACCATCGAGGGCCCGCCAATGTCGATCTGCTCAACAACCTCGTCTTGGCTTGCGCCCGATGCCACGGTCGCGGCGAACGGGTAAAGATTCACCACCACGAGTTGGAAGGGCTCCACACCCAAGTCCTCAAGTTGCGACTGGTGCGCGGGCAAGCGAAGGTCTGCCAAGATTCCGGCGTGAATGCGGGGGTGGAGCGTCTTGACGCGACCGTCCAAGCACTCGGGGAACTCGGTCACTTGCTCCACCGGCGTGACCGGAAGACCGGCATCCGAGATGCGCTTGGCGGTGGAGCCCGTGGACACAATCTCCACACCTGCGCCCACAAGAACTGCAGCGAGTTCCTCAAGGCCCGTCTTGTCATAGACGGAGACGAGCGCTCTGCGCAGGGGGATGCGATCAGTCACAAGGTGCCTTCCTCGGGTGCGCCTACGCGCGCAATGTTTCCGTTCACGTGCCATCCGTGCCGCAACATGCGACCCACTGTGTCAACAACCAGCGTGCGCTCAACAACCTTGATGCGCTCGTGCAACGTTTCTTCAGTGTCATTGTCCCAAACGTCCACGGCGGCTTGCGCCAGGATGGGGCCGGAGTCCACTCCCGCGTCCACCACGATCACCGAGCAACCGGTGACCTTGACGCCAGCTTCCAGCGCGTCACGCACACCGTGGGCTCCGGGGAAGGACGGCAACAGCGCCGGGTGAGTGTTGATGATGCGGCCGTCGAACGTCGTCAGACTCGGCTCACCCAAGATCTTCATAAATCCCGCCAAGACAATGAGGTCTGGCTTGAAGGCCGCGATCGCTTGCGCTACGGCGCGGTTCCACGTGTCCCTGTCGGGGAAATCTCCTAGCGCAACGACTGCGGTAGCAATCCCAGCATCGGCCGCAATCTGCAAACCCCCTGCAGAGGCTCGGTCGGACACGACCCCCACCACTCGACCGCCATACTGCGAATCCCCAGCGGCCTCAATAAGCGCCTGCATGATGGAACCGCCACCCGAGATGAGAACGACGATTCGGGACGAGGCCTTGGCGTGTGACACAGTGAGACCCTATCGGGAGCGCGCCCACCGCCGCGTCCCGATGTACACACCGCATCTGCCGAGAAAGGACAGGCCAGGCGTGACCACCACTCGCGAGTCCACCCCCGTGATGCCTGAACGTTTGCGGTTCTATTCGCACTTGTTCTTGGCCTCCATGGTGCTCACGTGGGTGTCCAGCGCGCTGCCTTACCCCTCCCGCTTTGCCGGAGTGGCCACTTCTGCGGCTGCCGTGACGTTTGCCGTGATGGCCCTCGTGGCCACCCGCACCGTAGACAACGCGCTCATGTTGCGCGTGATGTTAGGCATTGGCGGTGGACTCGCGCTCATGTCCTTTGGCACGGGGGCGGTGTCTGCCATCTTTGCGCCGGAACTCATTGAGCAATCGCGTTGCGAACAACAGGCCCTCACGCCCATGGCGCACGAGAAATGCGTAGACGATTTCTGGGACTCGGTGGAGTCGCGGCTACCGGTTAATCGTCCTGGCGGGTAGGCCCCGGTTCGGCACCTGGAACTTGGCCCTTCCCTGCGTCCCTAGGTGCAGGCCTCTTGGGAGGCGCAGAGCTCTTCACAAAGCCCAACAACACCCCCAGCCTTTCCAGGACATCGCCTGCCAGCACGCCTACTCCGCTCACCAACACGGTCATGCCAGCGAACTCGGCCACCGATGGACCGGTCACCGCCAGGGTGCCTGGGCCAATAGCGCCGGTCGCGGCCCAACCCAGCCCCGCCGTCGTTACCCCCGCCAGCGCCACCGCCATGACCATCGTTCCGGCGCGCGCTGCACCTTGAGGCAGCCGCTCACGCAATTGGAGGCGCACCACTGCGGCCGCCAGGCCCAGCAATAACGGCGCCCACATCAATATCCCGCCCGATGCCGTGGGCATCCCCCCCAGCAAAGGCACGGCGGGCAACGGGGCCTGGACAATCTCGGTCGGCGCAAAGTGGGCAAGGCCCACGTCAAATCCGGTTCCTGTCACCCACGCCATGAACCACACCACCACGGTGGGTACAAACAGCGACTGCATTGCGGCAAAGGCCAGTCCGCCGGCCGCATCGGGCTCCAGGCTCGTGGCCATTTCCGCGGCCACGTGGCGGCCCGCGATGGTCCATGCCACACCCACGAGCGCGGCAAGGACCACATGCGCGCCTACTAGTGCCACCGTCATGCGCAACGAGGCGCGCACCATGATGGGAATTCGCGTCACCCACGCCAAAGTTGCGCCATGCGCGCGCCATATTCCAAACGCCACGGACGGTGCCGCAAGCAATGCCGCGACGACCGTGACAGTGGCTGCCCTGCGTGAGGTGTCCTCAGCGCCAGCCCAGGTGAGCGTGGTGACGAACGCCACGAGTCCGGCAAAAGCGGCCACTGCGCACAGCCAACTGGTCCACGTCTTGGAGGCGAAGCGGCGGGCGAGTTCCACCAACATCAGCACGGTGAGCCCCGTGAGGCCCAGCGGTGCAAGAGTGATGGGAGTGCCGTTGACGTCCCATGGCACTCCAAAGGCCAGGAGCCACAAACGCACCGAGGCGGAGGTGGCCGCACCCCAGTCAGGATTGGAGGCGCCATGTGCGGGCGGCGCCGCGGCCACGATCATCCACGAGGGCACAAGCACCAGGGCGAGTGACAGTGCCGCAGCCTGTGCACCCGCGAGTGCGCCACCAAGCCAGCCGGGGGCGCCCTTGAGCCACGTGACGACTGCCGTGAGCACAGCCGGGCGCGACGTCATGTGTTCATGGTGCCAAGAGCCTGGCGCGCAAGCGGGATCGGCGCGCGCCGCCAGCTACTACTTGCTAGCGGCGAGCACCTGACGCATGAGCTCCGCAGTCTCGGAGGGAGTCTTTCCTACGCGCACTCCCGCCGCCTCGAGCGCTTCCTTCTTGGCCTGAGCGGTTCCTGCGGAACCGGACACGATGGCGCCCGCGTGACCCATGGTCTTACCCTCGGGAGCCTCAAAGCCTGCCACGTAACCCACCACTGGCTTGGTGACGTGCTCCTTGATGTAGGCCGCCGCGCGCTCCTCGGCGTCTCCACCGATTTCGCCGATCATCACAATCGCGTCAGTGTCGGGGTCGTTCTCAAAGGCCTCGAGGCAGTCAATGTGCGTGGTGCCAATGACAGGGTCACCGCCAATGCCTACACACGTAGAGAAGCCGATGTCGCGCAACTCGAACATCATTTGGTACGTCAAGGTGCCGGACTTGGACACCAAGCCGATGCGTCCGGGACCAGTGATGTTGGCGGGCGTGATGCCAACGTTGGATTGGCCGGGCGAGATGAGGCCGGGGCAGTTGGGGCCAATGAGCCTCACTCCCTTGGACTGCGCATAGGTGAAGAACTCGGCGGTGTCCTTGACGGGCACGCCTTCCGTGATGATCACAATGAGCGGCATGCCGGCGTCCACGGCCTCGATGACTGCGGCCTTGGTGAACGCAGGTGGCACAAAGATGACTGACACGTCGGCGCCCGTGGCAGCCATGGCCTCGGCCACTGTGCCGTACACGGAAACTGTGCGGCCTTCAAAGTCCACTTCTTCGCCAGCCTTGCGCGGGTTCACTCCCGCCACAATGTTGGTGCCCGACGCGAGCATGCGCGTGGTGTGCTTCATGCCTTCCGCGCCGGTCATGCCTTGGACCAGAACCTTCGATGCTGCGGTGAGGAAGATTGCCATGACTGCTCCTTAAGCGGCGGCGAGCTCGGCGGCCTTGGCCGCGGCGCCATCCATAGTGTCGACGATTGTCACGAGTGGGTGGTTGGCGGCAGCGAGGATCGCGCGGCCCTCCTCCACGGCGTTGCCGTCAAGGCGCACCACGAGCGGCTTGGTAGCCGCGGCACCGAGAGTCTCAAGCGCGCCCACAATGCCGTTGGCCACCTCGACACACGAGGTGATACCTCCGAACACGTTGACGAATACGCTCTTGACCTGCGGGTCATGAAGGATGACGTCCAGACCATTGGCCATCACGGACGCCGAGGCTCCACCGCCAATGTCCAGGAAGTTGGCGGGCTTGACCCCACCGAACTTCTCGCCGGCATAGGCGACCACATCAAGCGTGGACATCACCAGGCCGGCGCCGTTGCCAATGACACCCACGGCGCCGTCCAGCTTCACATAGTTAAGGTCGAGCGCCTTGGCCTTGGCCTCGAGCGGGTCCTCGGCCGCCTTATCCACCAGGGCCTCGTGCTCTGGCTGACGGAAGGACGCGTTGTCATCTAGCGTCACCTTGCCATCAAGCGCAATCACCTGACCGTCCTCGGTAAGCACGAGCGGGTTGACTTCCACCAAGGTGGCGTCCTCCGCCGCGTACACGGTCCACAACTTCTGCAACACATCCGCCACTGGTGCGCGCAACTCCTCAGAGAAGCGCGCGGCAGCCACAATTTCGGCCGCCTTGGCGGTATCGATCCCCACGAGCGGGTCCACCGCTACGCGGGCCAACGCTTCAGGACGCTCCACCGCAAGCCGCTCAATCTCCATGCCACCCTCTACGGAGCACATCGCCAGGTAGCGGCGCTCCGCGCGGTCTAGGAGTAGGGAGAAATAGAACTCCTGGGCGATCTTGGCGCCAGCCGCGATCATCACCTTGTGCACCGTGTGGCCCTTGATATCCATACCGAGGATTGCCTGCGCGGCTGTCTCGGCATCGGCCGGATTGTGGACCACCTTCACACCCCCAGCTTTGCCGCGACCACCCGTCTTGACCTGGGCCTTCACCACCACGGTTCCACCACCCAGTTGCTCCGCGGCGGCTCGCGCCTCTTGGGGGGTAGAAGCCACGATGCCTGGCAACACGGGCACCCCGTGCTTTTCGAACATGTCACGAGCTTGGTATTCGAAGAGGTCCATCTGCGTCCTTTTGGGATCATGGGCGCGCGGGTTACGCGCATAGCGGTGTGTGCGGGATCAGCCTAGTCGCGTGCGGGCACATGAATCTCAACGGGTGGCCGCACAGCGCACAGGCTCCCCTACGGCCTCTTCAGTTTCTTGGTACACACCACGGCCTGCGCCACCGTCGCGCTGACCCTCACGTTCCCAGGCGCTGCTCTCGTGGGAAATACCTTGACGTACCAGGTGACCGATGGCGGCCCGCTTGACGCGGACGGCCACGTCAACGGTCTCATCCTCGAGCCTGTCGCGGCAGGCGTCGGTGCCGCTTTCGCGGGGTAGTCGGAGCTTTCTCCTCGAATCTTGGGAGTGACGCGAGACCTTAGCCCCTGGTACTTTGCCCTCAAGGGTTTTCACGCGCTCGCGCGCTGAAGAGGGGACCAGGGGATATGTCCGCAACGGCATTGCGAATGCGTATGCTCGGCGCCGCTACGGCAGCGCTCGCATTGACCGCGGCCACACTCGTCTTCGTGGCGCCTACCCCGGCGGGTGCCATCACCGCGACCGCGTACACCGCCGAAGACTTCAAGGACCTCATTGAAGAGGCAAGCATCACCTCCGCCGCTCAACACATCATCACCATTGGTGAGAGCTTTGAGTGGGACTATGCCGACCCGGTGGAGTACTCAGGTTCCAGCACCCTGTGGATCAACGGCACTGACCACACCGTCACCCTCGCGGACGAAGCCGCGTCATTCCTCCGGATCACTGGCGGTAGTGACGTTCATATCTCGTGGTTGACCGTCGAGGGAAACTCCACCCCTCGCGACAACGCGATCACCATCGACGGAGGGGAAGTGGAGCTCAACTTCGTCAACGTTTACGACGTGACGGGCACCGCTGCTGCGGTCGACATCGTTGCGACGGACTATGTGTTCATCTTCCGGTCCACATTCTCCGGAAACAGTTCCAGTGGGGGCGAAGGCGGAGCCATGTCGATCGGCACGGACTCGTACGCACATATCGAGGGTTCAACTTTCACCGACAACACCGCAAGGGATGGCGGCGGGGCCGTGGCCGCGCGGGCCTACACCGGGTTCTACATCACGTCGTCTACCTTCAGTGGCAATGAAGCCGATGACCACGGAGGTGCGATTTACGTAGGTGACGGTCAGGTGGCCAGCTACTACTCCATCTTCGACGGCAACGTCTCAAGTGGCAACGGTGGCGCCATCTACGTCACCACGGGCGAGTACGTGAGAGTCCATGGCTCGACTTTCACCAACAACGAAGGGGAGTTTGGCGGCGCCGTCTGGACGGACTACTTCGTTGACATCTCTGGAAGCACGCTTGCGTACAACGAGGCTCAACACGACGGCGGCGCCGTGTGGAGCGCTGGCGGCAACACCTCTCGCGTGTACAGCTCTACGCTCCACGCGAATGTCGCTACCGGCTATGGCGGCGCTGTCTACGCTGACGCGGCACCTCTTTACGTGGAATTCGCGACCTTCACGGACAACTCCGCAGGCGTGAACGGTGCGCACCTATACAACGATGGGGACTACATTTACCCCGCTCGTTCTATCTTTGCTGGCAGCAGCGGCACGGCCGGGTGCTCGTCGTTCCATATCGTCGACTCGTCGGGGTACAACTTCAGCGACGACAGCACCTGCCAAAGCGGCGCGCCCGGCGACTTTGGTGACGGCGAAGATCCAGACCTCGAGAATCTTGCCGACAACGGTGGTGCTACCCACACGCGCATGCCTCGCGCCACCAGTCCGGTACTCAACCTCATCGACGCGCAGGCCTGTGAGGAGGATGCCGACTTCGGTTTGTCTCTGTACGACCAACGTGAGGTGTTCCGCCCGGATGTCGCTGAAGCAAATGGCGGCTGCGACATTGGCGCCGTGGAGCGCATCGAGTCCGTGACCTTCACCATCGACGGACCCCAGGGGCCCGTGGTGTTCAACGTAGAAGGCGCTTTTGTGTACTTCAACGACTGCGAGGAAGTTCTCACCCTCGCGGACATGCCCGAAGGTGCCCCCGCTGGGGTCGCTTTTCCCCACGGAATCTTCACCTTCTGCGTGCTCGTGAGCGGCAGTGGCACCACTGTGACCGTGCACGTGACGTTCCCCGGCCCCGTGAATACCGCGTACAAGGTCGCTGACGACTGGCAACAGATTCCGGGCGCCACCTTCGTGGGCAACACCCTCACGTACCAAGTGACAGATGGCGGTCTGCTCGACGCGGATCTTCAGGCAGACGGCTTCATCTACGACCCGTTGGCTGCAGGAGTGAGCGCAGTCTTCGCGGGATAGCCCTACGAGTGACCTCCCGGATTGCACGCTCTTGTTGGGCGGTTATTGGTACTGCTAGATTCCACACAGCGTGTCGCCCTGCCGACGCGGAGAATGAGGGGCCATGTCCACGCCTGTAGCGCGCCTGCGTCAACTGGGATCCGCTGCGGCAATTGCCGCGATCCTCGCAGCGATACTCGTCATCGTCACCCCCACCTCCGCGCGGGCTGACAGCTGGAACGTAAGCAACGCATCGGAATTCAAGACCGCCGTGGAAGAGGCGAACGCCGGGTCTCCATACGAAGAGCACACCATCACTCTGACGAGCAACTTCACCTGGGACTACACCGTGCCTGTGGAGTACACCAACACCGCAACATTGGTGATCGAAGGCAATGGCTTTGTGGTGACCCTCGATGACGACGCCGCAAGTTTCCTGCACGTGAGTGGCGGAAGCGGCGTGGAGATCCTTCACCTCACTATCACGGGCAACAACGTGGCCCGCACCCAGGCGATCAAGATCGAGGGCGACTGGGTGGTCTTGGACGAGGTCATTATTGCCGGTGTGTGGGGCACCAAGGCGGCGGTCGAGATTGAAGCCACGGGGCAAGTTTTCCTCTACAGCTCAACGTTCAGCGACAACCGGTCAACCGCTGACGACGGCGGTGCACTGAGCATTGACACCGACATTGACGCGTGGATTGAAGACAGTGTCTTTGAAGACAACAAGACCGTGGGCAACTACGGCGGCGGTGCGCTTGCGATCCGCTCGGTGAACCCCAACCGGATCGTGAAATCGCATTTCGCCAACAACACGGCCGTTTATCACGGAGGCGCGATCTACGCGGCAGACGCCTCGCTGTGGATCTACGACTCGACGTTCGAGCACAACTCCACGGACCGTAATGGCGGCGCCGTGTACGTCGAAAGTGGCAGCGCTGAGATGGCCAATTCAGTCTTCCTTCAGAACATAGCTATGAAGGGTGGTGCGGTCTACGCGAACTCGGCCGTTTTCGCTTACGCCAGCACCTATGCGCAAAACGACGCGTCCGAGACCGGTGGAGCGATCTACACGAGTGGCACAAACATCAACGGCTCCTTCATCGCCAGCTCCACATTTGATGCCAACTTCGCAACTCTTGGAGGCGGTGCCTTCTACGGTCGCAACAACGACGTGACGGTCGAATACTCGACGTTCACTGGCAACATCGCGCACTTTGGGGGCGCCCACGTACACAAGTACTACGGCGACATTTACACCTACGCCTCTGTGTTTGCTGGAGGTGGCTACGATTCTGGGTGTTGGGCCGATAATGCGACGGTCTCCGCGGGCTACAACTTCGACGCAGACGGCACGTGCTCCAACGGCGCCACTGGCGACTTTGGAGCTGGTGAAAGTCCACTCCTCCAACCTCTTGCCAACAACGGTGGCGGCACGCCCACTCGTTTGCCAGAAACGGGCAGCCCCGTGTTGGACGTCATTGACCCCGAGACCTGCGCGCTCGATCTTGCCTCGGTGTACTCCCCGTGGGACCAGCGTGGAGTTGACCGCAGGGTCATCGTTGACGCTGGCGGTTCGTGCGACATCGGGGCCTTGGAAGTAGTCACCTCGGTGAGCTTCACCATCGAAGGCTTGCAGGGTGATGTGGACTTCACGGTGGACGGCGCATACTTGCACTTTGATGCTTGCGACGACGTCTTCGGCATCGAGGATGCTCCGGCGGGTGCGCCAGCAGGCGTCACCTTCCCTCACGGACTCATCAGCTTCTGCGTCGCTAGCGGGGCGCCCGGCTCCACAGTGACCGTGACAGTGACCTTCCCCAGCCCAGTGAATCGTGCTTTCAAGGTGGAAAACAGCGGGTGGCAACAGATCCCCGGTGCCAGCTTTGACGGCAAGACGCTCACCTATCAGGTCACCGACGGAGGACCGCTGGACCTTGACGGCGAGGCCGACGGATACATCGTCGATCCCCTTGCCGCGGGTGTAGGCGCCGCCTTCACCGGTTAGCGCAAGAGTCCCAGGTCACACATGAAGAAATCACTTGTTTGACCGGGGATTCACCTGCTAGATTCCCGACAGCGTGTCGAGTTGTCGGCGCGGGAGATGAGGGAAACCGTGACCGACCACACGTTGCCCCTGCGCAACGTCACCTCAGGCGCAATCATCGCGGCGCTCGCCGCCACAGCGGCAGTGACGCTCACCGCGACGCCGGCTGGCGCACTCACCGAACTTGAGGCCGCTACCGCTCAAGAGCTCCGCGACCACCTCTTCAGTGCGGCCAGCAACCCAGGCGACGAGTACTACATCACCCTGGCCAATGACATCGAGTGGACCGGCCTACCCGCGGTGTATGCCGGTGGCGATCAGATCACTATCGACGGTCTTGGCTACACGATCACCCTGGACGATTCCACCGAGAGCGTGCTGTGGATCGCGTCGACGGCCGAAGTTCAGGTGCGTGACCTCGCAGTAGAGGGCGGCGCAGCCACCCACGTGTTCTCTCTGCAAGGATCTACGGTGGAACTCGTCGACGTGCACATCCGTGAAGTCGAAGTAGTGGACTACGCGGTTGCCATCGAAGCATCCACCAGCACCCTGGTGGACCTGTCCACCTTTGGTGAGATTGAGAGCGCCAACGGTCGAGGAGCCGCACTCAACATCGACAGTCCCAACATCGAGATTGACGCATCCGAATTCTCGGGCAACGTCGCCCACGACCGCCAGGGCGGCGCTATCTATGCCAACACGGGGTTCATGTTTGTCGAAGAGTCTGTCTTTGAACTCAACGAGGCAAACGAGCACGGCGGCGCCATATTCCTCAATGCGGGTAGTGCCGTCGTCGCGGCCTCTACCTTCGACCGCAATAGTGCAGGCGAATTCGGCGGCGCGATCGCGGCGGTGGATGGCAGCGTCCAGATTTTCGATTCAACTTTCAGCAACAACGGCGCGCAGTGGGGTGGCGCTGTTTACGCTTCACGCTTCGTCAACGCCACCGGCGCTCTCTTTACTGGAAACTCGGCCATCTATTTGGGTGGAGCGGTGCACTCGGCCGGGCTCGCCCAATCCTCTAGCGTGTGGAGTTCGACCTTCCACGACAACTACGCACAACTCGTGGGCGGAGCCTTCTTTGGCGAGGCACGGGGCCTGACAGTGGAGGGTTCCACCTTCACCAGCAACCAGGGCATCGCGGGTGCGCATATCTTCCTGGTGGCACAAGACGGCACGCTCCACACGTTTGGCTCTGTCTATGCCGACGCAATGGGTGACTACGCCTGCCAGGCCCATGGTGGCACCATCTCCTTGGGCTACAACTTTGACCAGGACAGCTGGTGCACTAACGCCCACGTGGGTGACGGTGACGAGGGCTGGCTGGCGGACCCCCAACTGGGCGAACTCCAGGACAACTACGGTCCCACGCATACGCGAATGCCGCTCGAGGGCAGTCCGCTCATCAACAAGATTGACGCTGACACGTGCGCCACGTACTACGCGGGCTACAACGTTGCATGGGATCAGCGGGCTTTGCATCGCGCGAGTGTGGCCGACTATGACGGCGGTTGCGACATCGGCGCCGTGGAGTACGTGGGTTCCGTGACCACCACCATCGCCGGCCCCCAGGGCCCCATCACGGTTACCGTGGATGGCGCCTACGGTTTTGAAGATGGTTGCCAGGTTGTGACTCCGTTCTCCAGCGCGCCGGCCGGCGCGCCCGCCGGGACGTCATTCCCCCACGGTCTGGTGAACTTCTGCGCCATCACCGGCATCTACGGCGTCACGGTGACTGTCCACGTGACCTATCCGAGCCCCGTGAACAGCGCCTACAAGGTGTTGGACGGGTGGACGGCGATACCGGGAGCCACGTTCTCTGGCAACACCGTGACGTACCAGATCACCGACGGTGGGCCGCTGGACTACAACGAGTGGGACGAAGAAGACGGCATGATCATCGACCCGCTCGCTGCTGGAGTCTCGGCCACATTCGCTGGCTAATGATTGGCGTGCACTCGTGAGGAACGTCGTGCCTGCAAGAATGTTGGCCATGTTCCCTCAGCGCGTGCGCTTGCCACTCATCATCGTTGCCAGCGTGGTAGTGCTGGTTGGCGTAGGCCTGTTGGTGTGGGCGCTTTCGAACCCTGAAGGCGTGCGGCACAGCGGCGCGCAACCCGGCGAACCCTCTGTCACGCCCACCCTTACGGCAGAGCCTGTGAAGCCGGTGCTACGCCCGGGCGAAATTGTCGCCACCATCAAAGGCGAAGAGGTCCAGGTGTTTGATGCCCCTGGTGGCAAGCGGACACATACTCTGGACAAGTGGAGTGAAGCCACGTTTGCCACGCTTACCCTGCTCACGGTGGAGAAGCAAGACGTGAACGGAGAGGAATGGTTGCGCGTCATGCTCCCCATGCAGCCCAACCAATCCACGGGCTGGATCAAGGCGAGTGAGGTCACCACCACGACCACCAAGGCGAGGATCGACATCTACATCGCGGAACGCGAACTCGAGCTGTGGGACGGTGAGGAGCTCATCCTGACGGCGCCCGTGGCACTCGGGGCACCGGAGACGCCCACCCCGCCAGGTCTGTACTCCATCACAGACCCGCTTGACACCACGCACAACATGACGGGCGTCTACGGCGCTTTTGCACTGGGCCTCAGCGGCTTTTCCGAAGTGCTCAAGACCTTTGATGGTGCGCCACCGCAGTTGGCCATTCACGGCACCAACACTCCCGACTTAATCGGCCAGTACGTGTCTAACGGTTGCATCCGCATGTACAACGAGGACATCCTCACGGTGGTGGATCACACCAACTTGGGCACTCCCGTGCACATCTACGCCTCGCGAGCAGCGGCAGCGGCCGAACTCGCGGCCTAGGGCGCGCGGCTTAACGCCTAGACCCCAAACTTGTCTGCCACGGCCTTGATGGACCGTGCGGAGGCCTCCAGTCGCGACGTCTCGTTCTGGTCCAACGGCACGTCCACGCGGTGGTGAATGCCGCCGCGGCCCACCACCGCGGGAAGCGACATGCACACCTCACCCACACCCGGGTAGTCGATGAGCGTGGAGACCGGTAGCACTCGGTTCTGGTCACCCAGCACGGCTTCCACGATGCGCGCACCGGCAATGCCGATAGCAAAGTTGGTGGCGCCTTTGCCCTCGATGATCTTGTAGGCACTGTCACGCACTTCGTGGCTGATCTGGTCGCGCATCTTGGCGTCCATCACGATGCGCCCGTCCAGGTCATGCCACTCGGTGAGCGGCACGCCACCGATCGTCGCGGACGACCACAAAGGAACCTCGGAGTCACCGTGCTCCCCCGCGATGTACGCGTGCACATTGCTCACCGCCACACCACACTCATGCGCGATGCGGTAGCGCAAGCGCGAAGAATCGAGCACAGTTCCAGAGCCGAACATGCGCCGTGGGTCCATGCCCGAACGCTTGAGCGCCGCAAAGGTCACTACATCTACGGGGTTGGTGACCAAGATGTACACCGCGTTGGGCGAGACCTTCATGAGCGGCGGGATGATCTTGTCCATGAGGCCGATGGTGGCGCCAGCGAGTTCCAAGCGGCTCTGCCCGGGCTGTTGCTTCGCTCCCGCGGTGATCACCACCACGTCGGAATCGGCACACACGTCGACTTGGTCACTGCCAAGCACGCGGGCCTCTGGCATGAACTGCACCCCTTGGGCGAGGTCCAGGGCCTCGGCTTCTACCTTTGCCTTGTTGACGTCAAAGAGGGCCACCGTGCGAGCGAAGCCGCGCATCAAACCGGCGTACGCGAGCGTGGCTCCCACGGCGCCTGCTCCCACAATCGAAACCTTGGACGTCTTTTCCACGCATGCCTCCAGAAGGGGTAAGGATCGAGGATCAGCCTAGCGGCGCGCCCAGGCGGGTGGCCTTACAGCTTGGACATGGGGTTGAAGCGCAAGAGCAAGCGCTTGACTCCCTCGGGCTCCCCAAAGTCCACTTTGGCCACCGCGTTGCGGCCAGAGCCTTCCAGTGTCACCACCGAGCCCAGTCCGTACTTGTCATGGGTGACGCGGTCTCCCACTTGGAGGCCAAGGTCGTCTCCGGCCGATGCCCCGGGCGGGCTAGGCGGCACGCTCCGGGTCCGCACGGCACCGGCACGGCTATAGGTGTTGCCGTCCTCGCGGTCCTGGCTACCCCCGTACGAGCCTCCGGTGCCGTAGGTGCTAGACCATCCGCCGGCGCCACGGCGCTCATTCTGAGTGCGCAGTCGTGCAGCGGACGCTTCTGACCGCCGCCACTCCACCAGGTCCGCAGGCACCTCCGTGACAAAGCGGGACGCCGCGAAGTATTGAGGTGCTCCCCAGCTGGCGCGCACTTCCGCGCGAGTCAAGTACAAGCGCTCGCGAGCGCGCGTGAGGCCTACGTACGCCAGTCGTCGCTCTTCCTCTAAGTCCTTAGAGTTGCCGGACTCGATGGAGCGAATATGCGGGAACGTTCCGTCTTCAAGACCGGTGAGGAACACCACGGGGAACTCCAGTCCCTTGGCAGTGTGCAGGGTCATGAGGGTGACCACGCCGCCGCTGCCGTCGGAATCGGGCAGTTGATCGGCATCGGCTACCAGCGCGACCTTCTCCAGGAAGTCTTCCAACGTGCCGGCCGGGTTGTCCTCAGAGAACTCACGACCCACCGCCACGAGCTCCATGATGTTTTCCACGCGGCTGGCGTCTTGGGGGTCGTCTGAGCGGCGCAATTCAGCGAGCATGCCCGAGCGATCCGCAATGGCGTCTAGGACTCCTGCAGGGCCGTTGTCGGCGGCAAGCGAGCGGAGGTCGTCCAGCAGGGCTAGGAAGTCCTGAATCGCCTTGATTGCCCTGGTAGCCAGGCCAGTCTCCTCCACGCGCCTCAGCGCCGCTCCAAAGCTCACAGCGGGCACACCCTGCCGTGCGGCCTCATTGGCCAGTCCCCTGCGGAACTGCTCCACCGTCTCAATGGCGGTATCCCCAATGCCGCGGCGGGGGGTGTTGATGATGCGCCGCAGGGCGACGTCGTCGTCCTCGTTCACCACGGCCGCGAGGTAGGCGAGCATGTCCTTGATCTCTTTGCGCTCGTAGAAGCGAGTACCGCCCACCACTTTGTACGGGATCTCGGCGCGGATGAACCTCTCTTCAACGGCACGCGACTGGGCGTTGGCGCGGTACATTACCGCAATGTCCGCGGGTGCCACGGACTCGGACTCCATGAGTCGCGTGATCTCTTGCGCAATGAAGAGCGCCTCGTCCTGCTCGTTGTCTGCCGCGTAACCCACGATGCGCTCGCCTGCCCCAGCATCGGTCCATAGGTTCTTGGGGCGGCGCGCAGGATTGTTGGAAATGACCGCGTTGGCTGCGGACAAGATGGTTTGGGTGGAGCGATAGTTCTGCTCCAAGTGCACTATGTGCGCCTTGGGGTAGTCCTTCTCAAACTCCAAGATGTTGCGGATGCTCGCTCCACGGAAGGCGTAGATGGACTGGTCCGCGTCACCCACCACAGTGAGGTGCCCGCTGTCCCCCACTAGCTCCCGGATCAGCACGTATTGGGCATGGTTGGTGTCTTGATACTCGTCCACCAGCACGTGTTGGAACTGCGTGCGGTACCGCTTGGCCACCTCCGGGTGGCGCTGCAGCAACAGCACGGTCTTCATGATGAGGTCGTCAAAGTCCACGGCGTTGGCACCCTCGAGCCGTGATTGGTAGAGCGGGTAGGCCTTGCCCGCCGCGTGATCAATG
Organism: Actinomycetales bacterium; assembly: GCA_044507265.1. Classification (GTDB taxonomy): domain Bacteria; phylum Actinomycetota; class Actinomycetes; order Actinomycetales; family Demequinaceae; genus Demequina. Next base: position 46,890 of record JBIQJT010000001.1, read on the forward strand.
GAGAACCTGGACGCTCCCTCGGTCAAGCCCGCCGCAGCATCGGGCCCAATCAATTCATCCTTGAACTGGCCGATGCGTGCCAACAGGGCCTTGGTGGAGAACTTCTTGGGGTCTATGTCTAGTTCTCGCATCACCAACTTCATGAGCGCTTGGGAGTCGGCGGCGTCGTAGATGGAGAACGACGACTTGAGGCCCGCGAGCTCGTAATCGCGCCGCAAAATGCGCACACAAGCGCTGTGGAAAGTGGAGACCCACATGTGGCGCGCCTCAGGACCCACGAGTGCCTGGACACGCTCGCGCATCTCGCCTGCAGCCTTGTTAGTGAAGGTGATGGCGAGGATCTCGTGGGGCCGGGCACGCCCGGAGTCCAAGAGGTGCGCTACTCGATGCGTGAGGACGCGGGTCTTGCCAGAGCCGGCGCCCGCAATGATCAGCAGAGCCGGACCGTCGTAGAGCACCGCCTCAGCCTGCTGAGGGTTGAGGCCCTCCAGGAGCGGGGAGTCAACCGAACCGACATCAAAAAGGGCATCCATGACCGTGCAAGTCTAGGGCGTGCAGGCGACACGGATGGGGCCGAAGCTGGTGGGGGCAACCGCGCCCGAAGACGTGTTAGACCGGTCTGCCGAGCGCGCTCGTGGGAAGGGCGGCACCGACCGTCACTACACGATTGCGGCCGTCTTGCTTTGCCTGGTAAAGAGCGTGATCGGCAGTGGCGATGCACTCGTCGGGGGTCTGTCCAGGAACGCCCATGGCCGCTCCGATGGACACGCTGACGCGGTGGACATGGCCGTCGCAGAGTTGATGTAGCCCTGCAATATGCGCACGCAACCGCTCCAACACTGGCGTGAGGTCGGCATGGCGCACGCCAGGCATGAGCACCAAGAACTCGTCCCCGCCCCAGCGGCTCACCATGTCCGTGTCGCGGAAGTGCTCCTGCAAGGTGCGGGCCACCAACGTGATGATCGCGTCTCCGCAATCGTGACCATGGGTGTCATTGATCTCTTTGAAGAAGTCCAAGTCGATCAGCGCAATGCCGTAGTTAGCACGTCCGCGCTCCGCGTACTCGCCCAGGGCGTCAATGACGGGCCTGCGGTTGAGCACGCCGGTGAGCTCGTCTGTGGTGGCGCGAAGTTCACCGTAGCGAGCGGCTCCTTCCAAGATGCGGCGGCTTAGCCTCACCTTCATCTGCAACACCATGATGGCAAGGCCCAAGAGCAGCGCGGCAAATACACGGTTGAACATCGCGAGGTTGTCATTGAGCGCTGGCGGCAGTTCATGCGCGCCCTCACCCGCGGGCCACAGCACCTCACACAGCACGTAGGCAGAAAGGGAGAGGAACGAGAGCGTCACGCGGGTCTTGGAACGGTGGGGGTTGATGATGAGGAACGGCAAGAGCGCCATGCCAAAGAGGCTGGACTCAATGCTCGTGGACGCGGAGATCTCACTTGCAATGGCCACAATGGACAGCACGCTCCACAGCAACACCAGGATGGCTGCCTCGCGTGCGCGGCCTGCCCACGTGCCAATCAAGGCGAGCGAGAAGACGATCGCGTTTCCCACCCCTAACACCACGAGCGAGACCAGAGTGTGCCGGTCGTAAGCACCGGTGATGATCGCGAGCGAAATCGACCACAACACGGCGCCCACAATGAACACCCTGGTAATCCACAAGACCATGCGCTCGTCGCGCGCCCGGAGCAACTGCACTTGGGTGGGCGTGAGCGGAACGGCCTCCAGGCCGCTCTGTCGCTTACGACGCTTCCACCAGTGCACGTTCCCCAACTCCCTCGTATCGCGGAACTGACCTTGCCTTGTCAACTAACGGTAGGGACTGGCGATTGCCCCCATAAGTGGGGGCAGACAACGTAGGCTCAAAATGTTGCGGATGTCACACGACACGCCGTGCGACACGCCCTGTGTTGTCTGTTCCCTCACACATAGTGCCGTGTGAAGTGGCTCACATCAACAGAAAGCGACGTGTCCCGTAGGGCGCGTACCGTGGAGGTATGGCCCGTTCTCAGCAGACCACCCGCGGCGCGCATCCACACGGTGAACATCGCTGGCCCGCAGCGACAGCATTGCTGGTAGCACTGGGAATGTATGCCACGTTGCCCAGCGCGTTCATTCCCGCGCTACGACTGGGCGTGGTGGTGATGGGCGTGATCCTCTTGATCCCTGTACTCATCGCTAACCCCGTGCGCTTCTCCCGCCAAACGCGCTGGTCACGCCTCATTTCCTTAGTCCAGGCCACGGTGTCTTTGCCGTCAACCAAGTCGCCATTGTGGTGCTGGTGACCATGCTCGTGGACCCCGGGGCCGACGACGGCCCGCGGCTGTTGCTGAGCGCGGCACAAGTCTGGGCCACCAACGTGATCGCCGTGGCATTGTTGCTGTGGGAAATGGATAGAGGCGGGCCCTTCGTCCGCGGCAAGTCCAAGCGCCAGGACTTACTGCCTGCGGACATCCGCTTTGCTCAGGATGAAGATCACGACGCCATTGATGAGGTGGCTGCGCAGTCCTCGAGGCACTCCAATTGGAGGCCTTCGTTCATTGATTACTTGTACTCGTCGCTGTCCAACTCCATGGCGTTTTCTGCCTCGGATTCCATGCCACTGACCACCCGCGCCAAAGTGTTGTGGGGAGTCCAGGCCCTGTCAGGCTTTGTGATCCTCGCGCTCGTCATCGCGCGCGCGGTCTCACTCTTGGGCAGTTGAGCGTGGGGCCTCCTCGAGGCCTCAGACGATGCGCCGCTGCGCAGCCCAGTGCGCCAACTCATGGCGGTTGGACAGTTGCAACTTGTGGAGCACCTTGCCCACATGCGTCTCCACCGTCTTGATGGAAATGAAGAGTTTCTCTCCCACCTCGCGATAGGTGTAGCCGCGCGCAATGAGGCGCATGACCTCTTGCTCGCGCTCGGTGAGCTTGTCCAGGTCCTCGTCCGCTGCCGCGACTTCACCACCCGCCGCGTTGAAGGCGTCAAGCACAAAACCTGCCAACCTGGGTGAGAAGACAGCATCGCCCGACGCCACCCGGCGCACGGCATCCGAAAGGTCAGGGCCGGAGATGGACTTGGTGACGTACCCCCGTGCTCCAGCGCGGATCACCGCTACTACGTCATCCGCGGCGTCTGACACCGAGAGAGCAAGCACAGTGGGCGCCTGCGGGAAGGCCAGCACTTCAGCCAATACGTCTAGCGCCCCACCGCCGGTGCCACCAGGTAAGTGGACGTCGAGGATCACCACTTCGGGCGTGGTCGATCGGATCACGTCAATCGCGGACTCCACGTCACGCCCCTCGCCCACCACCTCAATGTCAGGCTCGAGCGACTCGCGCACGCCCACTCGGATCACGTCGTGGTCGTCCACGATGACTACGCGGATGCTCATGGTTCCTCCCTAGGAACGGTGATGTGGACCTCGGTGGCGCGTCCAGAGGCAGAGGTCAGCACTGCCTCGCCGCCGTGGCGTTTGACGCGGCCCACGATGGAGTTGGTGATGCCCAATCGATCAGGGTCTACCTCGTCCGGGTCAAAGCCTGGGCCCGAGTCGCGGACAAAGATTTCAAGCACGTGGTGGCTCAGCTCTGCGTACACGGAAATGGGTTGGCGGCCGTGGCGGGCGGCGTTGTGTAGCGCCTCGCGCGTGGCCTGGACGGCCGCGCGCATGGGGGTGGTGGTGGGTCCGTCACCTACGGTCACGAGATCCACGGTCACCGAGTCCAGCACCTCAATCTCACTCGCCACTTCATCGAGCGCGGTGGCGATGGATTCCTCAGCGGAGCGCTTGCCTTGATACAAGTACGTACGCAAATCCCGCTCTTGGGCGCGCGCCAAACGCATCACGGCCTCAGGATCATGAGCCTTGGCGCGGATCAGTGTGAGCGTCTGCAATACCGAATCGTGCAAGTGAGCCGCAATCTCAGCGCGCTCAAACTCGCGCACGCGCTGCTCGCGTTCCACAGTCACTTGGCGGATGAGGCGAAGCCACCAGGGGGCGAAGACCACTACCAGGGCCACGGCCAATACAGAGGGGACAACGAAGGCTCGCGTGGTGGCCGACTCGGTGAACTGCCACGTGGCAAACCACCAACCAGCCCAACCCATGGCGCCTACACCCAAGAGCAAGCGAATCCATGCGTCGCGAGAATACAATCCCGCCACATCGGGCCTGCGAGCATCGTCCGCCACGGCACTGTCCAGTGGGCTCCACACCAACGTGATGCCTCCACCAAACACGAGCAGCGGAATGACCCACGGTGGCAGTTCCTCAAAGCCCGCACGCATCATGTACAAGGCCAAGGCGATCAGCATCAGCGTGATGCCCACAATGCCACGCCACCACTGCGGTGCGGTGGAAGCACGATCCAGAGGACGTGCGATGCGCGTGGAGGCCATGGTCACATCGTCACACATGGAGACCCGCCTGGCACGCTCCCATAGACCCCTGTCAGGGTGCCGTACACGGGACATGGGCCCAAATATCAGGGACTGATCAGGGGCTTCCCTCATAGCGGCGCAGGCGGACTCCCAGCCACACTCGAAGCATGAGTACTAACGACAACAACGCAGCCCCTGAAGCAGCCTTCTTTGCCGCAGTGCGCCGTTGGGGCGTAGTCCGCGGACCCGAAGGCATCCTCGGCGGCGTCATCTCCGGCGTGGGCGCCCGCTTTGGCCTGGCACCCTGGCCCTCCCGGCTCATCGTGATTGCGCTGGGTTTCTTCTTGTTCCCCATCGCCATGCTCGCCTACGCCTTTGGTTGGGCAGTGCTTCCCGATGCTGAGGGACGCATAGTCATCCAGGACTTTGGGCGCGGCGTCACCAACGTGGGCGCGCTGATCGGTATTGGCATCATCGGGCTCATTGGCTTCACGAGTTTCAGTGATGTCCGCCCCTGGGGCAACCGGTGGGTGAATGTAGACGCCACCAACTTTGACGTGCCGGCGGTGGCGCGCGCCATCGCAATTCTCATCGCCCTTGCGCTCCCGCTACTCATCCTGGGCAGCATCGTGGCTCTCATTGTGTACTTGTCACGCCGCTCCAACTCGGCCAAGACCGCAACTGCTACCGACGGCGAGGCACCGGTCTATGCGCTGACCCCGCAGCAAGTTCGTGCGGCCGCGGCCGCCCCGTACGCGGCCACGTCAGCTGACCCCAATGCCCCGCACACTCCGCGCACTCCCCCCGTCCAGGCGGTCACCCCCACTGCCCGCGTGCCGCGAGTGCCTGGACCCGGCGCGGGCTTCAATCTCACCGTGCTCGCCTGGGCATTCATCGCCGCCGCAGGCACTGCTTGGGCGTCGCGCGAGGGACTACTGGCCATCTATGCGCCGCTGGCGTGGGGAATGCTGTTCCTCACCGGCTTGGGCGTGATCCTCATCCTGGTTTCTCTGTCAGGCCGCAAGCTGGGCTTCCTGGGCTTCCTGGGAGCCATGGGGATGTTCCCTGCACTGCTGCTGCTCTTGTGGCACCCGCAGTTGCTTGAGTCCTACCAGGACGACAAGCCAGTAGTGGACTTCACTATCTCCGAGACGGTGACCGGAGACACCGTGGATCCCACCGCCTACTTTGCAGACGAGTACCAAACGGTGTTCTTCTCCAGCCAGTGCTGGGAAGAGACCGACTTTGAGGCCGATGTCAGCAATGGCACGGCGAGGATCGCTGTGGCTGGCCCTGTCACCGAAGATGTGAGTTACGCCATCGTGGCGCCCACCACCAGGGTGGTCATTCCCGAAGGCGCCAGCGTCCGGATAGTCAGCGATGGCTGGGCGCAAGCGGTGGTGCACTTTGCCCACCGCAATCTCACGTGCGACTTTCCGGGCGAAGAGGGCGACTACGTGGTCCTCACCAACTCCAATGAGCCGGTCGTCACCCTTGAGGTGGCGGACGACCTCTATGCCAACACCATTGTGATCGAGGAGAAGTCATGACCAGCCTTCGTCTACCCGCTTCAGCGCGGTTCGCAGGCGCCCTGTGGGGCGTGCTCGTAGCCGGCGCCGGGGCCGTGTGCATCGCGGTGTACTCGGGCTATGAGATCGACCTGGAGTTGCTGGGTATAGGCGTCCTCGCCGCTGCCGGACTGTGGCTCCTGATCTCGGCTCTCGCCGGAGGCATGGGCCGCCGTCGCGCCCAGCGCAAGTCCACCGGCCCTGAACTGGTCCAGACGGCCCGCCGTAACGCAAGCGCGGCAGCTGAGTCTGGATCGGCAATCCCATCGTCCGACGCTAAGGACTAACCCTCAGCGCTTGTCACCCGCTTGCTCGCGTGATGGTCGGCAGTCTCCGGACTGTCGGCCATCACGCGGTTTCGGCCCGCGCGCTTGGCCGCGTATAGCGCGTGATCCGCCCGGCGGAGCGTGCGCCATGGATCATCGCCCGCTTGCCAGCCTGAGTAACCCACAGAGATCGTGATGCTCACGTCCTCGCCACCACAGTCCACCATGAGCCCTGACACCTCCGCGTGGACTCGCTTAATGGCTCGCGCGGTGGCGGCATCGTTCCCAGAAATCACCAGCAGGAACTCCTCCCCACCCCACCGGCCGACGATGTCTTGCTCCCGTACAGCACTTGCCAATGCACGGCCAAGGGCCACTAAGGCTTGATCACCCGCGTCATGGCCGTACGCGTCATTAAGTCGCTTGAAATGGTCTACGTCCACCAGCGCCAATGTGAAAGGCACATTGGATTCGCTGAGGCGTCTCACCCGCTCCCACGTGGGGCGGCGGTGAGGCAATCCGGTGAGAACGTCGGAGTCTGCTTCCTCGCGGGAGATCGCCAGGCTGCTTGCCACCAGCACGCGCGCGGCACGCACCGAACGGCTAAGTAGCACCGCCAAAGTGAAAAGGCTGAGCGACATGATGGTGCGGTTTACCGTGGCCAGCGCTGTGGTTTCAGTGATGCCTAAAGGCGCTAGCGCGCGCTCCCGCGTGAAGGTGAACTGCAAGAACAAGATAGACGTCACCAGGATGGCTACCACGGCGTAGCGGGTGCGCGCACGGTTCTCCGGCACCAGCACCACCAGGCCAAGGGCGCCGATGAACAAGTACGAACCGAAGCCAGCCTCCACCGAGAATATCCACGAGTATGCCAACACGGCAGGCACGGGAATGAGCTGAGAGGCCACGCCTGCTGCGGTCCGGTGCCCCTTCAGATCCGCCACGATGGCACCAGCCAGGAATAAGCCCATGACTGCAGAGATCAGGGCCGCAAACCGCTGCACCGGCTCATCGAGCGAGAGGAAGTACCCAGCAAATGCGAGGGAGTGCAGGATGCTCGCGCCCAAATAACTGCGTAGAACCACGCCTTGCCGCCACACCTCCCGGGCACGGTCAGCCTTGAGCTCATCACGTGCTTGAGCAAGGGCTTCCGCTGGTCGCAACCACGGCGGGTCCGCCGGTTCGGAAGCACGCCGCTCGTCTACCTGAGCCACGGAAAATCCCTCGTCAAACCGCTCGCGCAGAGGATGTCATAGTCAGAGGCTAACGGCAGAGAAAGCGCGGCGCAGGGGAAAGTGACTACTCCCACTCAATAGTGCCGGGCGGCTTGCTGGTCACGTCCAAGACCACGCGGTTGATCTCGCGCACCTCATTGGTGATGCGGTTGGAGATTTTGGCCAACACGTCGTAGGAAACGCGGGACCAGTCGGCGGTCATTGCGTCCTCGGAGGAAACAGGGCGAAGCACCACGGGGTGACCGTAGGTGCGGCCGTCGCCCTGCACACCCACCGAGCGGACGTCCGCTAGCAACACCACGGGGCACTGCCAAATGTCGCGGTCAAGACCTGCCGCGCTCAACTCCTCGCGCGCAATGGCATCGGCCTGGCGAAGAATATCCAGACGGTCCTGGCTCACCGCACCCACAATGCGAATGCCAAGGCCAGGGCCAGGGAAGGGCTGGCGCCAGACGATCTCCTCGGGCAAGCCCAACTCGAGACCGACCGCCCGCACCTCGTCCTTGAAGAGGGCGCGCAGCGGTTCCACGAGCTCAAACTTGAGGTCGTCAGGCAGTCCGCCCACATTGTGGTGGCTCTTGATGTTGGCGGTTCCCTCGCCGCCGCCGGATTCCACAACATCGGGGTACAACGTGCCCTGCACGAGGAAGCGAACTTCCTCGCCCAGGTCTGAGCTGTACACCAGCTTGCGGGCCTGCTCTTCAAAGGCGCGGATGAACTCGCGGCCAATGATCTTGCGCTTGTCTTCAGGGTCGGTCACGCCGGCTAAGGCATCCAAGAAGCGGGTCTTCTCGTCCGCCACCACAAGACGCACGCCGGTGGCCGCCACAAAGTCGCGTTCCACTTGCTCCGCCTCGCCTGCGCGCAACAAGCCGTGGTCCACAAAGACGCACGTGAGTTGATCCCCTACCGCGCGCTGCACGAGAGCGGCGGCCACTGCGGAGTCCACGCCTCCCGACAGCCCGCAGATGACGTGCCCGTCGCCCACTTGAGCGCGGATACGCTCCACTTGCTCGTCGATCACGCTGGCGCTTGTCCAGGAAGGAGTCAGCCCGGCCACGCGGTACAAGAAGTTCTCCAGCGCGGCCTGACCCAACGGCGAGTGCTTCACCTCGGGATGCCACTGCACACCTGCGAGCTTGCGCGAAGTGTCCTCAAACGCGGCCACGGGCGCGCCCTCCGTCGAAGCGAGCACGGTGAACCCGGGAGGAGCCTCATGAACTGCATCGCCATGGCTCATCCACACGGTCTGCTGGTCAGGGCTACCCTGCAGCGTGACACCTGCTTGCGCCACCTCGGCCTGGGTCCGCCCAAATTCACTCAGACCCGTCTTAGCAACCGTGCCACCGAGGGCCTGAGCCATGAGCTGGAATCCGTAGCAAATGCCCATGACCGGCACGCCTGAGTCGTAGATCGCGGCGTCGATGCTGGGCGCGCCTTCTTCATAGACGGAGGAAGGGCCACCGGACAAGATGATGGCGGCGGGGTCCTTGGCGAGCATGTCTTGAGCCGACAGAGCGTGGGGCACGATCTCCGAATAGAGCTCAGCCTCACGCACCCGGCGGGCGATCAGCTGGGCGTATTGCGCCCCGAAGTCGACCACGAGCACAGGCCGATGCGCGCTCACGCGTTCACCTGCGCCAGCACCTCACGGCGCACCTTGCGCTCCACGACAAAGGACATCACTGGCACCACCCCTCCGGCCACCATGGTCACCAACCTGCCCAGCCGCCACTTCATGCGCGACCACAGCATCCAGCACGTCACCATGTAGATCACGTAGACCCAGCCGTGCACAATCGCGATGGCCGAGGAGAATGTGAGGAACGTGGGGTGATCAATGCTCAATGCGTACTTGAGCACCACGTCCAGCGTCACGATCAGTAGCAGAGTGCCCGTGACGAACGCCATGACCCGGTAGCGGGTGAGGGGACCGTGAACCGGTGAGCGCTCAGCGCCTTCACGCTCCTGCGTCATGGGAGTCCTCCTGCGGGGCTTGCTCTTGTGGGCCTCGAACATTGTCCCGTATCCACCGCGCGGACACGAACACAGCGAAGGCCCCAAACAGCCACCACTCGAACGCGTAGGTCAGCGACCTGACGTCGAGCGAAGTCTCTTCAGGCGGTAGCGGCAAGGCACTCCACCCCGCGGCGGGCTCATCGTCCACGACGATCGCGGAGTACACGGGCGAGGGCCACACCTGCGCGAACAAAGCGGTGGACAGTGCGGGTTGCCACTGCACGCCGGCGGGCGCGTCCATGGGGGCCTTGTCGTTACCCGGCGCCTCGGAGCCCCGGACGTACCCGTGGATGGTGATGCGCTCATCGTTGCTTGCCTGCGGAATCCCTGCCTCATGCTCAGTTCCTGCGGGCACCCAACCCGCCACCACCGCGAGCGTTGCGGACTCTCCCGTTCCTGTGGCATCGGCCGCCACGGTGAAGGCGCGAACCAACATCGTGGCGGCAGTTCCATCCACTTCCCGGTTGGGTATCCACAACACCGATTGGTCAGCCCACGAGCCTTCCACGATGACAGCTTGACCCATACCAGTGGCGCTGCCTCCCGGTTGAGTGGCCTGGGCGATAGGAACGGGAGGTGCGGGGCTCACCACATGGGCTTGAGCGTGCGCTCGCTCCCACTGCCACCAGCCCAAGCCACCTGCAACGCTCGCCGCCACGAGGCCAATGACCACGGCAAGCGCGATGGCTCCCGCACCTCGAGGGGGGCGTTGCGGATCGTGATCGGTGGAACTCACAGCTGAAGTCACTGGCTTGGAACATCCTGGCTGCGGTCGGCGGCGCGGCGCTTGGTGCTTCGCCGCTCGGAGGCGGCCGAAACGTCTGAAAGCACATGTGCTGAGCCTGCTTCAAGGGCCTTGGAGAACACTGCGTTGCGACCTGCCATCTTGGCATCGTAAAGCGCGTCGTCAGCGCGTTTGACCACGCGGTGAGGCACGCCGTCGTCACTGCCGTCCGCGACGCCAAAGGACGAGGTGATGCGGTGCTCATGGTCTCCGCACACGATCACCGTGGACTCAATAGAGGCGCGCACGTGCTCCATGTGAGCGACCGCCGTCTCTAGGTCGGTGTGCGGCATGACAAAGATGAACTCCTCGCCGCCCCAACGGCCCAGGCTGTCCTTGGCGCGGAGTTTCTCAGTGAGGAGTTCTCCCACCACCGAGAGCACTTGGTCCCCGCACGCGTGGCCGTGCTTGTCGTTGAGCGCCTTGAAGTGGTCGAGGTCAGCTAGGGCTACACAGAATCCGCCGACACCGCGTGCACTCTCTCGGTGGAGCTTGTCCATGATGGGCCGCCTATTGGCCAGCCCGGTGAGCATGTCGGTGTTGGCGAGGTATTGGGCGCGGGCAGCGTGCGCCACCGCATGTGAGCGGTTTTGTCCGGCGCGGTAATGCGCCACGGCGGCCAGCAAATAGACCAACAGGGCCGTGACCACCGCGTTGACGCTCATGATGGCGGCCAGCGTCCCTGCGGGCATCTCGATCGATGCTGACGCCGCGGAGAAGAGCACTTGGCACGCCACGAACGCACCTGCTGCCAACAACACGAACGCCCACCGGTAGATGCGCTGGCGCTCCGTAAACACAGCGAACACGACGAGACCTGCGGCAATGAGGTATAGGTGGACGCCGCTTTCCCACCCCGTGGCTACTGACGACGCGACGATCTGCACGTACGTGAGCGACAGCACCAGTACCGCTGCTGGCAATTGCCGGCCAGTGCGGGCCAAAATTGCACCCGCCGCGTACGCCGCGAGCGCTATGCACGAGATGGCGAAGAGTGGCCACAAGCGAAGACCGTCGTACGTGATGTAGAAGATGGAGTAACCGGCGCTGAGCGTGGCACAGAAAATGGCAAACCACGTGGTGGCGCTCGCTGTGCGTGCTTGTTCCGTGGGTAGCGGCCCGGCCTGGGCATCAAAGAACCGTGCCAAGGCGCGCTCCACCTCAAAGTGGTGCCCAGGATCGGTCCTGCCGGTGCGCTCCACGGATTGTCTCGCCGTCCATCCAGGTTCTAGTGGCTTTGGCGAACGATGCTCGGGGGCAACCTTGCTTCCGTTCCAGGGTTCGCCGCTGATTGAAGGGTACTTGCCAGGATGGATGGCGGCCAGGGGCTGGGGATTACGCCTCAATAGGCACGCGACGCATGCCAGTCACCGCCGTGGCAAGCACTCGATTGCGGCCCGCTTCTTTGGCCGCGTACAAGAGTTGGTCGGCGATGCGCAGCGCATCTTCTTTGCTGGTGCCGCGGGGCACATGGACCAAGCCGGCGGAGAGCGTCACATGCTCCGCCTCATCGGAACCGAAGTCTCGGTCCACCGCCACCCTCGCCCGTTCCATGATGGTCAACGCTTGAGTGGCTGTCACGCCGGGCATAAGCACCAAGAACTCCTCGCCACCCCAGCGTGAGACCACTCCGTGATCGCCCACGGCTAACACAAGTCGCCTGGCCACGTTAGCGAGCACCACGTCGCCCGTGCCATGACCAAGCCGGTCGTTGATGCGTTTGAACCTGTCCAAGTCCGCGAGCGCCAGGGCATAGTCGCCATCGACGACGGCCGAAGCCAGCAGCGGAGCCAGCCCACGCCTGTTGATCACGCTCGTGAGGGCGTCGGTCTTTGCGTGGTACTCAGCCTGGCGCACGAGCGCCTCCGCCAAGCGGCGCTCGCGCACCAAGTAGTAGTCACTGAAGGCCGCGGACAGCACCACCAGCAACGCCGTGACGCACATGTTGCCCACCAAAATCCCGCGAAGCTGGGTCACGGTGGCCTCTACCTGGCCGGTAGCGAAATACGGCGAGAAGAATGTCCACACCGCGGCACCCAAAGCCACGATCGCGTAGCCCACCCTGAAGGCCCACCATCGCGGCGGCCACATGGAGAACGCGAGAGAGCCCACCGTCAACAACACCAATTGGAATCCCGATGCATAGGAGAACATCCACGCGAGCGCCAAGTACTGCAGCAGTGTGGCTCCCAGCGCAATGGACGTGGCGAAGACGTAGAAGCCGCGGGCATTGAGGGCGAGGCAACCACACCAGATGGCAACCAGCGCACTCTGCGTCAGCCCTGGCCAGGCGGAGTCGGGAGCGAAAAGCGCCCAAAACACTACCGACCACACCGAGGCGACCACGATGGACAGGGCGAGCACATGATTGGAGCCCATCATGTACCGCGCTTCAACACGGTCTTGGCCTTCGATGCCGAGGTGGCCTACCCATTCCCAGGCGCGCTCAATCCAGCCGACGCTTCCCCTCATCAGCATCTGCCACCCGGGCGGTTGCCCGCTCCCTTCCGAGGCGCAGTCCGCTACACCCCCTGCACGAAGAGACGCCACCGGTCCTCAGTCATGACGGCACTCTCGTCTCAACGACGTCTCACCAGGGATGGACCGGCCCAATCTAGGACCTTAGGGGTCCCGGTCCCACGGGACTCCGTGGAATGCTTGGGACCGTGGCTCACAGCATCTACATCGCGTCCGCAGAAGGCGACACGGGAAAGTCCACCGTGGCGCTTGGAATCACCGCGCTCTTGTCCCGCACCGTGGGGCGCGTGGGCGTGTTCCGGCCCGTGGCTCGCGTTGCGGACGGCTCCGACTACGTACTCCAATTGCTCTTGGCTCATAGTGATGTGGGCTTGTCCTATGAGGAGTGCGTAGGTGTCACCTACGAGGCGCTTCACGAGGATGTTGACGCGGCGCTAGCGCGGATCGTGGCGCGGTATCACGCAGTGGAACGCCGTTGCGATGCAGTGGTGATCGTGGGCACCGACTACACCGACGTGGCGGGCCCGGCGGAGTTTGAGTTCAACGCGCGTATTGCTGCCAACTTAGGCGCCCCCGTGGTGCTCGTGGTCCACGGCCGTGACCGCACCACCACCGAGATCTTGCAAGTAGTGCAGCAATCCCGCGCGGAGATGGAAGACAGCCACGCCAAGGTAGTGGCCGTCTTTGCCAACCGTTGCGCACCCGACAAAGTGGAGGAAGTCCGCGCCGCCCTCCCCGCAGACATTGGCGTAGCGGCGTTCCCAGAGGAGCCCATCCTCACCGCGCCCACGCTACGGGCACTCATGGCCTCCGTGAACGGTCGACTTATCGCTGGTGACGAGTACATGCTGTCCCGCGAGGTGCGTGCCTTCAACGTAGGTGCCATGAACGTCAACCACTTGCTGGAGCGCCTCACCGAGGGGGCTTTGGTCATTACCCCCGGCGACAGGTCCGATGCCATCATCGCCGCGCTGACCGCGCACACTGCCGGCGGTTTCCCCTCGCTCGCGGGGATCATGGTGAATGGCGGATTTGTACCCGAGCCTGCCGTGCAACAGCTCATTGAGGGTCTTGGCTCTACGTTGCCGTTTATCGCCACCGACTTGGGAACCTTTGAAACCGCCGCCCGATGCTCGGCGACGAGGGGGCGGTTGGAGGCATCGTCCCGGCTCAAGGTCGACACAGCGCTGGCACTCTTTGAGCGCTATGTGGATTCCGCTGCTCTCACCGAGCGGCTCAACCTGGCAGGAACGGACGTCATCACGCCGCTCATGTTCGAGTACACGCTCCTGGAGCGTGCGCGCTCGGCGAAGAAGCGCATAGTGCTCCCTGAGGGCAACGACGACCGCATCCTGCAGGCCGCCGCCACACTGCTGACGCGAGATGTGGTGGACATCACCATCTTGGGCGATGCATCGGCCATCCAAGCGCGATGCTCCGAGCTGGGTATCTCGCTCGATGGGGCAACCATCATTTCGCCCCAAGATCCCGTGCACGTGGACCGCTTTGCGGCGCAGTACTACGAGCTACGCAAGCACAAGGGTGTCACCGAAGACGCGGCCAGGGAGACGGTCCAGGACGTCAGCTACTTCGGCACCATGATGGTGCAGGAAGGCATGGCGGATGGCATGGTCTCCGGCGCCGCGCACACCACGGCTCACACCATCACGCCCTCGTTCCAGATCATCAAGACGCAGCCCGGTGTGTCCATCGTGTCCTCGGTGTTCTTCATGTGTCTTCAAGATCGCGTGCTCGTCTACGGCGACTGCGCCGTCAACCCGGACCCCACTGCCGAACAACTGGCTGACATTGCCATCTCCTCTGCGCAGACCGCCGCACAATTCGGAGTGGAGCCACGTGTGGCCATGCTGTCCTACTCGACTGGTGAATCGGGCTCCGGTTCTGAAGTGGAGAAGGTGCGCGAGGCCACTCGCCTCGTCCGTGAACGCCGCCCCGACTTGTTGGTAGAAGGTCCCATCCAGTACGACGCCGCCGTGGATCCCTCCGTGGCTGCGGCCAAAGCACCTGACTCCCCCGTGGCAGGCCGCGCCACCGTGTTGATCTTCCCTGACCTCAACACGGGAAACAACACGTACAAGGCAGTGCAGCGCTCTGCGGGCGCCGTAGCCGTGGGACCGGTATTGCAGGGTCTGCGCAAGCCGGTGAACGACCTCTCCCGCGGCGCCTTGGTCCACGACATCGTCAATACCGTTGCCATCACGGCCATCCAGGCTCAAGACGCCGATGCCCAGGCAGCCGTCACCCCTAGCGTCACGGAGGCGTAGTGGCCGTCAACTACATAGGCATTGCGCTGGTTCTCAACTGTGGCTCCAGCTCGGTCAAGTACCAAGTGGTGGACACCACGGTGGATGAGCCGCTCGCTTCTGGGCTCATCGAGAGAGTCACCGATTTTGGCGAGGCCATTCAGCGAGTGATTGCGGCCTTGGAAGAGCCCGGCAGCGGCGTAGACCTCAAACGCCTCACGGTGGTAGGTCACCGTGTGGTCCAAGGCGGAGCCGAGTTTGTAGCGCCCACAATCATCGACAACGACGTAGAGCGCGGCATCGCCCTCTTGGGCACGCTCGCGCCGCTGCACACCCCGCCCAACTTGGCAGGCATCACGGCTGCACGAGCGGCGTTCCCTCACATCCCCCATGTGGCTGTGTTTGACACGGCCTTCCACGCCACCATGCCGGAGGCCGCGTACACCTATGCGATAGATCGCAACGTCGCACATGAGCACGGCATCCGGCGCTACGGATTCCACGGCACTTCGCACGCGTATGTCTCCCGCGAAACGGCGCGTGCCATGGGCCGCGAGCCACGCGAGCTCAACATGATCACTCTGCACCTGGGCAACGGTGCGTCCGCATGCGCGGTGCGCGCGGGCAGGTCCGTGGACACCTCCATGGGACTCACCCCCTTGCAAGGGCTCGTGATGGGATCCCGCTCCGGAGACATCGACCCCGCCGTGGTGATGCACTTGGTGCGCTCAGTGGGCATGAGCGTGGATGACGTGGACTCGTTGCTCAATCGCCAGTCAGGAATGCTGGGGCTCGCCGGCTACAACGACATGCGCGATGTTGAGGCGGCGGCCGCGGACGGCAACCCGGAAGCCGACTTGGCCATTGAGGTCTACTGCCGCCGCATCCGCGGCTACGTGGGCCAGTACTTTGCTCACTTGGGCTCGCTTGACGCGGTGGTCTTCACGGCCGGAGTGGGTGAAAACTCTGAGCGCATCCGGATGCAGTCCATGGCAGGCCTGAGCACTCTGGGCATCATCATGGATGCTGAACGCAATGCTGGGCGAAAGAAGAGCCCCACCTTAGTGAGCGCTGATGAGTCACCCGTGCAGGTGTGGGTCACGCCCACTAACGAGGAGCGGGAGATCGCGCTGCAATCCATTGCGGCCGTCTCCTAACCCCGCTGAACCCGGCATCGGCGCGCCGACGCAATGCCCCCAAGGCAAGGGGCTTGACGGATTGTTGTGGCGCTTCTCACAATCGAAGTGTCCGCCATCGCGCTCAGAACGTCCGTTACGAATGTGGACATCCTCACATCAAGCGCGCCTGCATTCGCCACTTGGGGCGGTGCCCTGCTTATCGTGAATGTGTCCGAGGTCCTACAGGGCCGCTAAGACTGGAGACATCATGACAGCGACATCCAGCTGGATTGCACACGCTTCACGCGAACCGAGCGCCTCTCTGCTCGCCGGTATGCAGGAGTGGGTTGACGACGCGGTGCGCCTTGCGCACGCCCAATCCGGAGGCTGCATCTTCCTCGCGGACGAGGCCCACGCGGCCATCGTGGCTCACACCGACCGCGCCATGCATAAGCGCCGTGCGCGCCCCACGTTCATGGTGAGCGGCTCGTGCTCGTTGCCTGCCCACGCGGGCCACGGCTTGCGCCCCATGTGCTCCCTCATCACCGACGATGCCTACGGGCCCGAAGCATTGAGCGTGGAGCACACAGGTAGCACCTCGGCTCTTGCCGAAGCCCTTGGCCGGGCCACCGGTGCGGACCCAAGTGCCATGGTGCCCGTGCTCACGGAGGCCGAGTTCCTCAACGACGACAACTTCCACTTGCACAACGCTCGCCAACTGGAGCCCCGCACTCACGGCGTGGTCTTGCCCTTTGTGAAGGTGGGCACCAAGCCGGTGGCGGACGCCGACCTGCGCGAGGGTCTCATCCGCGCCTCGGGCTGGGCGAGTTACACCTATGAGTGCGATTGGCGGAACTTCACCCTGGACGACCACATGCGGCTGGCTTTGCTGCTGGAGGACGTAGTGGACGAGATTGTCCAGATCAAGGCCGATGCTGCGGCGAGGATCCTCACCGATCCCCCGCTGTGGCCGCTAGTCCAGGTGCGCTCGCTCTAGCCGTGCTCGACGTGCGCTCTCGGTAGCGCGCGCCCCTGACTACTCTTTCTGTGTGGCTCACCTGATTGGCGCTGAAGCGCTAGGCGTCGACTTTGGTACCGGATCCATCCTGAACGCGGTGTCATTGGGTCT
Source organism: Actinomycetales bacterium (assembly GCA_044507265.1). Classification (GTDB taxonomy): domain Bacteria; phylum Actinomycetota; class Actinomycetes; order Actinomycetales; family Demequinaceae; genus Demequina. The sequence goes on from JBIQJT010000001.1 coordinate 64,125, forward strand.
TGACGACGGTGACCGCATAGGCATCGTCGGTGCCAACGGCGCCGGCAAGTCCACTTTGATCGCTGCCCTGTCAGGCGCGTTGGAACCCCACGCGGGCCGTGTCACTACCGCCCGCTCGGTGCGCGTGGGCTCCCTTGCTCAAGCCGATGCCTTGGTCCCCGGACAGACAGTGGTGGAAGCGATAGTGGGCGTGGCAGATGTCCACGAGTGGGCCTCAGACCCGCGCGCGCGCGACGTCATGAACGGCCTGGTCCCTGAACTGCCTGCCGATGCTGCGGTGGAGACGCTCTCTGGGGGCCAGCGTCGCCGCGTGGCCTTGGCTCACCTGCTGGTGGGCGAGCACGACGTGATCTTCCTGGACGAGCCCACGAACCACTTGGACGTGGACGGAGTCGCGTGGCTCGCCGAGCACCTCAAGAAGCGCTGGGCGCCGCGCAAGGGAGCGCTCGCGGTGGTCACTCACGACCGGTGGTTCCTGGACGAGGTCACCACCCGCACGTGGGAGGTTCACGACGGCACCGTAGAGCAGTACGACGGAGGCTACGCCGCGTACGTCTTGCAACGAGTGGAGCGAGACCGCATCTCTGCAGTGACAGAGCAGCGCCGCCAGAACCTGTTGCGCAAAGAGTTGGCGTGGCTGCGGCGGGGCGCGCCAGCTCGGACCAGCAAGCCCAAGTTCCGCATCGACGCCGCCAACGCACTCATTGCCGATGTGCCCGTGATCAGGGACCGCGTCCAGCTGGCTCGCACTGCGACAGCGCGCTTGGGTAAGGATGTCGTGGAACTCGTCCGTTGCACCGTGCGCTTTGAGGACAACGAAGTGCTCACGGGCATCGACTGGAACCTGGGCCCGGGTGAGCGTGTGGGCTTGCTGGGTGAGAACGGAGCCGGCAAATCCACGCTTCTCAAGCTCATCACGGGAGAGCTTGAGCCCACCTCCGGCCACGTGCGGCGCGGCGTGACGGTGAAGGTGGCCGCGCTGAGTCAGCAACTGGCGGAATTGGATGAGGTGGCCGAGGAGCGGGTCTCTGCAGTGGTCAAACGGTACAGCTCAGTCAAGCTAGCGGACGGTCTGGAGTTGAGTCCCACTCAGTTGCTCGAGCGGCTGGGCTTTACCTCTGCCCAGCTCAAAACGCCAGTGAAGTCGCTGAGCGGCGGGCAGCGGCGCAGGCTGCAACTGCTGATGGTGCTGCTCGCCGAGCCCAACGTATTGGTGCTCGATGAGCCCACTAACGACCTCGACACTGACATGCTCGCGGCCTTGGAGGACTTGTTGGACTCCTGGCCTGGAACTCTCATTGTGGTGAGCCATGACCGCTATCTGTTGGAGCGCGTCACCGACGATCAGTACGCGGTGATCGAAAGCGGTTTGCGCCACTTGCCGGGCGGCATCGACGAGTACATCTCGCTGCAGCGGACTCGGCGTTCGGGTGGTGTGGGCACGTTCGGTTCCACGGGCACGTCCGATGCAAGTGCCAGCCCTGCGGCCCAGGCGCCACAGGGGCTTTCGGGAGCCGAACGTCGGGCCGTAGAAAAAGAAGTGGCAAGCATTGAGCGCAGGCTGTCAAAGATCACCTCGCTCGTGGCCGCGCTCGATGAGCGCATGGCAAGCGAAGAAGCCAGCGACTATCAGGCGCTCACTCGTATGAGTGAAGAGCGCAACGCCTTGGTGGAAGAGCAACAGAACCTCGAGTTGCGGTGGCTAGAGTTGCACGAGCAACTGGGCTAGGCCGCATCCCCCGCCGGTCCCGCCCACTAACTCCGCTTGAGCGCCTCGCGGATCTTCAAACGTCCACCAGTGTTGAGCACTGCACCCGCGTAGACGCGGCCACCAAGCCAAGTGAACGCTGGGATGGCAATGAGGCACAGCGCCAATGCCAACACGATCTCCCACACCTCGATGGCCCCAAACGCGGTGCGCATGGGCACCATGAACGGCGCAAAGAATGGGATCTGAGTGAGCCATTTGGTGACGGGGCCGTCCGGGCTGGTAGGCACCAGGTAGATGCCCAAGTACAGCGGGATCATCATCATGAACATCATGGGCGTGGTCACCGAGCCGATGTCCTCTTGGCGTGAGACGAGCGCCGCGAGCCCGCCAAAAAGCACTGTGTACAAGGCGAAGCCAAGGACGAACCACACCGCAAAGTTGATCAGCAGCGGGCCAAGACCCACTTCCACATAGCCAAGGAAGTCCAAGTACCACGCGGCCCACACCATGGGGATGATGAGCGTCGCGGCTTGAGACAAGGCGAACAGACCCACGCCAGCGATCTTGCCCCCGAGCAACACACCTGGGCGCACCGTGGCGAGGAGGATCTCCACCACGCGCGAGACCTTCTCCTCCACGACGCCCATCATGATCACGGACGCGCTCTGAATGAGAATGAAGAACATCACCATGATGACCAAGAACCCGGCAAAAAACTCACCGGGGTCCATGTCGTTGGGCTCGGCGAGCAAGGTCACCGTGGGACTGGCTTCAGCAAGAGCTGCACTCACCGCTTGAGGGTCGCCGCCCAGCCCTGAGATTTCCTGGTCAAGCACATAGGCGCCGGCAGCGCTGGCCGCGGCCTCCACCACGTCACTGCGTTCGCCGAGCAGGTAGACCTGCGGCTGTGCGGGTGAGCCACCAATGACGGCGGACACACCGTCCGGCAACTCCGCAGTGGACGGAGAATCCACAACCACAAACTCAAACAAGTACCCGCGCTGCGCCGCGGCGTTCTCCAAGTACGGGACCAGCGCCGCCGTGGCACCGCGATCCACATGAATGACCTCAGCCTGCGGCTCTGCACCGCCGTTGAGGAACGCCTTGCCCACCAACGCGCCACCCACAATGAGCAACACCATGATCACCGATGTGATGAGGTTGGCCTTGGACAGCGCACGCGTGCGGAACTCGCGTGTGGCAATCAACCAGATGGTGTTCATTCTGAATCCTCCGGAGCACTCACCACGTCACGGAACAGGTCAGTCAACGAGGGCCTCACTTGAGAGAACTCCACCACGGTGGCGTCCTTGACGGCCGACTTCAGCACGGCTTGAGCCGCCTTGGCGTCGGCCACGTCAACCACCCACGTGCCAGGTGCCGCCTCCACGGCTCCCACGGCATCGGCGCCCTTCCAGGTGGCTCCCCGCTCCAACACCAGTTGCCACTGACTCACCTCGGTAGTGCGCAGTTCATCGATGGTGCCGTTGGCCACTACTCGCCCCGCGCTGATGATGCCCACGCGGTCACACAGCCGCTCCACCAAGTCCAACTGGTGGGAGGAAAAGATGACCGGCACTCCGCGCGCGGATTGCTCGCGCAACACCGCGCTCATGACATCCACCGCCACGGGGTCTAAGCCTGAGAACGGCTCGTCCAGCACCAGGATCTGCGGCTCGTGCACGAGCGCCGAGGCCAACTGCACTCGTTGCTGGTTACCTAGCGACAGCTTCTCCACAGCGTCGTTCCTGCGCGCCGCAACACCCAGCACCTCGGTCCAATGCTCCATGGCCTTGCGCGCCCCCGCCGCGTCCAAGCCGTGCAAACGCGCCAAGTAGATGAGCTGCTCGGCCACCTTCATGCGCGGGTAGAGACCTCGCTCTTCCGGCATGTAGCCGATGTGCCTGCGCACGTTCAAATCCACGGTTTTGCCGTTCCACCGGACTTGCCCGGAATCGGGCCTCAACACGCCAAGCATGATGCGCATCGCCGTGGTCTTGCCTGCGCCGTTAGAACCCACGAAGCCAAATATCTCGCCCGCTGGCACCGTGAACGACACCCCATCAAGCGCGCGCACCTCACCATAAGACTTGTTCAAGCCGTCCACTTCGAGTGCGGTCACCCACGCCTCCTTGAATTCACTTACGGGCCCTCAACAACCCTAAGCGAACCATCACACACTCACCCACCAGGGTGACAATTGGCCCACGATGCGCCATGGTGAAGTGACATGCTGTCTCCATCAGCACTGGAGGAGAAATGCCTGCAACACCCTGGTCCACTGAGACTGCCCGCAAGGTCACTGACGAGGACGTGTCACGCATCGACAAGTGGTGGCGTACCGCCAACTACTTGAGCGTGGGTCAGATCTACTTGCTAGACAACCCTTTGCTCCGGGAGCCGCTCCACCGCGACCATGTGAAGCCACGCCTCGTGGGCCACTGGGGCACCACGCCTGGCCTCAACTTCATCTACGCGCACCTCAACCGCATGATCCAGCAGCGCCTCCAGCCCACCATGTACATCATCGGGCCCGGTCACGGCGGCCCCGGCTTGGTGGCCGCGAGCTTCCTGGATGGCACGTACACCTCCACGTACCCAGACATTACGCAGGACGAGGCGGGTCTCAAGCGCCTGTTCAAGCAGTTCTCATTCCCGGGTGGCATCCCCTCCCACGTGGCCCCCGAAACCCCCGGTTCCATTCACGAAGGTGGCGAGTTGGGCTACGCGCTGAGCCACGCGTACGGTGCCGCCTTCGATAACCCAAACCTTCTCGTGGCCGCCGTGGTAGGTGACGGCGAGGCCGAGACTGGACCGCTCGCCACTAGTTGGCACTCTAACAAGTTCATCAACCCGGCCACCGACGGCGTGGTCTTGCCCATCTTGCACCTCAACGGATTCAAGATCGCCAACCCCACGGTGTTGGCACGCATCAGCGACGAAGAACTCGTGTCGCTCATGAAGGGCTACGGCCACAAGCCGCACGTCTTTGTAGCGGGCTTTGATAACGAGCCTATCGCGGACATCCACGGCCGTTTTGCCGCCGTGCTTGACGAGGTCATGGACGAGATCGCGGCCATCAAGGCTGAGGCGGCCACCAACCCCGCCATAGACCGCCCCATGTGGCCCATGATCGTGCTGCGCACCCCCAAGGGTTGGACGTGCCCGCCTGAAATCGACGGCAAGAAGACGGAAGGCTCGTGGCGCTCACACCAAGTGCCCCTGGCATCGGCGCGCGACACCGACGCCCACCTCAAGACTCTTGAGGACTGGCTCAAGTCCTACGGCCCTGAAGAGCTCTTTGACGATGCTGGCGCGCCGGTGCCCGAGGTCACCGCCATCACGCCTGAAGGGGATCTGCGGATGTCAGCGGCACCTCAAGCCAACGGCGGTTTGCTGTTGCGCGACTTGCGCTTGCCAGACTTCGCACATTACGCGGTCAACGTGACCGAGCCAGGCGCGGAGATCGCCGAAGCCACCCGCGTCCTGGGCGACTACCTGGAAGGGGTGATGCGCAACAACCCCGAGAACTTCCGCGTGTTTGCCCCCGACGAACTCGCGTCCAACCGCATTCAGGCAGTTCTCAAGGCCACCGACAAAGTATGGCAAGCACGGATCGAGGAAGACGACGAGAACCTAGGCCCTGATGGCCGCGTTATCGAGATGCTCTCCGAGCACCAATGCCAAGGCTGGCTCGAGGGCTACTTGCTCACCGGGCGCCACGGCCTCTTCACCTCCTACGAGGCGTTCATTCACATCGTGGACTCCATGTTCAACCAGCACGCCAAGTGGCTCAAGGTCGCCAACGAGCTGCCGTGGCGCCGGCCTATTGCCTCGCTCAACTATCTGCTCTCCAGCCACGTCTGGCGTCAAGACCACAACGGCTTCTCTCATCAAGACCCCGGCTTCATTGACCACGTGCTCAACAAGAAGGCCGAGGTGGTGCGGGTGTACTTGCCACCGGACGCCAACACCCTTCTCAGTACCTACGACCACTGCTTGCGCTCGCGCAATTACGTCAACGTGGTCATCGCAGGCAAGCAGCCGCAAGCTCAGTGGCTCACCATGGAGCAGGCCATCGACCATTGCACGCGCGGCATTGGCATTTGGGACTTCGCGTCCAACGTGCCGCAAGGTGAGGAGCCCGACGTAGTCCTTGCGAGCATCGGCGATGTCCCCACTCTCGAAGTGCTCGCTGCCATCGATATCATCCGCACGGAACTTCCCGAGCTCAAGGTGCGCATGGTCAACGTGGTGGACCTCATGCGTCTGCAACCCGAAAACGAGCACCCGCATGGACTCTCGGACCGCGACTTCGACCAGCTGTTCACCACCGACAAGCCCATCATCATGAACTACCACGGCTACCCGTGGCTCATCCATCGCCTCACCTACCGCCGCAATGGGCACGACAACCTGCACGTGCGCGGATTCAAAGAGGAAGGCACCACCACCACGCCCTTTGACATGGCGATGCTCAACGACATCGACAGGTACCACTTGGTCATGGATGTCATTGACCGCGTGCCTCACTTGGGTACGCGAGCGGCCTCTCTGCGTCAGAAACTGCACGACAAGCGACTGGCCGCCGCGCGCTATGCGCGCGAACACGGGGCCGACATTCCCGAGGTCAACGACTGGGTGTGGCCCGACGCCAGAGATGTGGCTGCCGACCGCAAGGTCAAGGCGACTGCCGCGACTGGTGGCGACAACGAGTAGTTGAGTGTCGTCCTGGCCAGCGCTGGTGCTGGGCTTCGCGGTTGGCTCACGCTGACGGTGCCGAATCCACGCAACTACAGGCCGTCGCTGGAGCGGAAATCCCTGCTGCCGGCACAACGGCGGTTCCTGCGGTGACAGTTGCCTTTATCCACATAGTCGTGCCCCTTAGCCCTTGCGATGTGCTAAAGACGTGCTAGCGACGAGACCCATGAACCGCGCGCTTCGCACTCGGAGTACTCTCGACCGGAAAAGCGCCCAATGCCGTCGGTGAGACTTCGACTGAGTGAGCTACTGGACACCACACCACTTGCTATGGCGATGCTCAATGACATCGACAGGTACCAATTGGTCGTGGATGTCATCGATCGAGTGCCTCACTTGGGTACGCGTGCGACATTCCCGAGGTCAACGGTGCACCGGTCTAGGCTCGAGCCGTGACTGATGAACGCAATCTCGCACCCGTACCCGGTGACAGTCCATGGGGCTGGGTGACCATGGCCGTGTTGAGCGCGCTCGCGCTCGTGGCCTTCATGGTGGTGGGTTTCATCTCACTTGACCGTGAAGGACTCGGGCCCACGCTCATCGGGTTGATTGTCATCCTGGCCGTCAGTGGCATCGGGCTGGGGTACCTGTGGCTCCAGCGCCAGGACTACTTGCGCAAAGTGCGCAACGGCGACGTCATTGAGCGGCGTAAGTGGGATGGCAGCGACGTGCCTGGGCCCAACACGTACAACTAGAGCGTCTTCAATTGCTCCCTCAAGAGCGCGATGCCTGCCATGGTCGCTTGATCGGCCACCTCCCGCGTACGCTCGCGCAACGCCACGACGTCGATGCCGTGGGCGCGCAAGTCTCCCGTATGGCCGATGAGCCATTGCTCGATCCGTTCGGGGTCAGCCTCCGCGTGGAACTGCAGCGCGAGCGCATTACCCTTGGAGAACGCCTGCACCGGCGTGACATCCGTGCTTGCCAACAGTGTCGCCCCTTGCGGTAGTTCGATGGCATCCCCGTGCCAGTGCAAGACCGGTGCCTCCTCAAGGTGGCGTAAGGCAGTGGTGCGGCCGGCGTCGGTCAATTCCACGGTGCTCCAACCGATTTCCGTGGTTCCTGGCGCCACTCGCGCCCCCAACGCCGCCGCGATGAGTTGCGCACCTAGACACACCCCAATGGTGGGCAGGTTTGCGTCAAGGCGAGTCCGCAGCAACTCGATCTCGTACCGCACCGTGGGGTATGTGTGGGCGTCGCCCACTCCAATGGGTCCGCCCAGTACGAAGGCAAGCGGGGCGTCGGCAAGCGGTGAAAGGTCATCCACTCCCGCGTCCAGGTACTCCACCTGGTGACCGTGCGCGAGGAGTTCGGCCTCCCACGTGCCCAAGTCCTCGAACATGACGTGGCGGACCACCACGCAGCGCATGAGGGGACCTCCTACTGAGCCTGGTAGGGACTCACCACGACGTCGACGCGCTGGAACTCCTTGAGGTCGGAATAGCCAGTGGTGGCCATGGACCTGCGCAGCGCGCCCATGAGGTTGGTGGTGCCATCAGCCTTGGTGCCGGGGCCAAACAAGATCTCCTGCAAGGAGCCCACAGTGCCAACGTGAACGCGCTCTCCCCGCGGAAGTTCCGGGTGGTGCGCCTCAGGTCCCCAGTGGTAGCCGCGGCCGGGCGCCTCCTCGGCTCGCGCTAGCGCCGCGCCGAGCATGAAAGCATCGGCGCCACAGGCAACGGCCTTGACCATGTCACCTGAGCGGCCAAGACCGCCGTCGGCAATGACGTGCACGTAACGGCCACCGGATTCGTCAAGGTAGTCACGCCGGGCTGCCGCGACATCGGCAACCGCGGTGGCCATGGGGGCGTGAATGCCGAGCGACGTGCGCGTGGTCTGCGCGGCGCCGCCACCAAAGCCCACGAGCACACCTGCCGCGCCAGTGCGCATGAGGTGCAGTGCAGCCTGGTACGTGGACGCGCCACCGACGATCACGGGCACGTCCAACTCGTAGATGAACTTCTTGAGGTTGAGTGTCTCGGCAGACTCACTGGAGACGTGTTCCGCGGACACCGTGGTGCCACGGATGACGAACAAGTCCACGCCAGCCTTGAGCACGGTCGCGTAATGCTCTTGAGTCCGATGCGGCGAGAGGGCACCGGCGACGGTCACTCCCGCTGCGCGGATTTCCTGTAAGCGGGAAGTGATGAGCTCGGCCTTGATGGGCTCGCGATACAGCGCTTGCATGCGTGCCGTGGCGGCCTCTGCCGTGAGGGTGGCGATTTCCGCGAGCGCAGGTTCCGGGTCCTCGTAGCGCGTCCACAGACCTTCGAGGTCGAGCACGCCCAATCCGCCGGCCTGGCCCAGTGCGACAGCAGTAGCGGGACTCATCACCGAGTCCATGGGCGCCGCGATCACGGGGATGTCAAAACGGAACGCATCAATTTGCCATGCAAGGGATACTTGCTCGGGGTCGCGAGTACGTCGCGAAGGCACGATCGCCACGTCATCGAACGAATATGCGCGCCGTCCTCGCTTGCCGCGGCCGATCTCAATCTCGTTGCTCACCCCGCAAGCCTAGCGGGGCGGGTACCTTTACCCATCGCCTTGTTTGATCCCAGACGGCCTGTCCTACGATGTGCTCAAACCGAGCAACTTCTGAGGGCGAGTTCACGTGACTACGAATATTCCGCCTGGCTGGCATCCGGATCCCACGCCCGGCGCTGACGGTCAATTGCGTTACTGGGATGGTCACAAGTGGACGGAGCATGTGGCTCCTGATCCCGCACGGCCCGCAACGCAAGCGCCCGCTCAAGGCATGCCAGTTGCCCAGGCAAGCCCAGTACGAACCACCCCCAGCGCCCAAGCCAAGCCTGCTACGTCCACGGCCGCCGGCACCCCTGGCTCCGCGGCGGACTGGTACCCGGACCCTCACGCCCCCGCATCGGGCCGTTTGCGTTACTGGGACGGACAGAAGTGGACCGACAACTACCACACGCCCACCCAATCCGCCATGACGGTTCAGGCGGCCGCAGCCGCTGCCACGGCCGCGCAGGCCGCCGTGCCAGAGCCCCCCAAGAAGTCAAAGAAGCGCACGTGGGGATGGGTGGGTGGCATTGCCGCAGGAGTAGCCGTGATTGGCATCGGAATCACCGCCATTGGCCTCGTCCGCATGTCCAACCAACTTCCAGAGTGCGACACCTTCATGACCGCTCCGGAACTGAACGTGCCGGTAGAGCGGCTCCTCCACGCCGAGGTGGTCTGCACCGACTCAGTGAACGGCTACGACTACACGGCACCCGTGCGCGACCTCGAAGACCGTGCGGTGCTGTTCACCTTTGACGCCAAAGTTTCCCAAGAGCAACCTCCCTCGCACCTGGAGATTTCCGAAGCCCTCAAGTACAAGTGGGGCATTGAGGTTTACGGCGATGCGGCGCTGTCCATCCAGATCCCCATCGCCATCGTCGACAACCCTGACGGCGGCTGGCTAGTGGACTCGCTGGAGCGATCGCACTACATGATCTATTACCCCGAAGGTGATCCTCGCCACGAGGAGTTCGAGAACGGCGTCGAGAACGTCCAGTTGCGTGACAACGCCATCTACATGGACGGCAACGAGTTTCCGCTCGTAGGCCAGTGGGGGTTGCGCGACACGTACTACTTAGTGCGCTACATCGACGTCGATGGCACTCCCCTGGAGCGTCCGGTCGTGTCCGAGTTTGGCTTCACGCACAAGCTCAGCACCCCGGAAGTCTCGTATGGCGTGGATCAAGACTCTCCAGGCACGATCAAGCTCGCGTGGCGTCCCATCCCCGACGCCAAGGCTTACGTGATCCTCAAGGCATACAACACGTACGAGAATGGCATCGTCTTGGGCTCGCGCAGTTACGAGATCCTGGGCTTCACCCAGGAGACCTCGTGGTCCGCCGACGAAGCGCTCATGGCGAATCTCAACGAAGGATGGCAAGAGTTCTACCTGACACGGCAAAACGGCTCGCTAGAGCTCTACCAGTTCAGCGATGACAGCCCTTTGAACGATCCCAACTCCGCCTGGCAAGAGGACGACTTTGAGTACGGCGTCATCGCATTGAGCTCGGACAGTTCAGGCAACTGGTACGCCTCCGCCATGGCCGCTACCGATGCGCGTGCCATTGCGGGCCACCATGTCCACGAAATCGCGGGCAACACCTTTGTTGACCAGTACGGCGGCAACACCTACTTTGGCGTGCAGTTCGACGACATCATGGACGTGCCCACCACGGTGCCGATCGTCTCGCTGGATGGAAAGCTGCGTGACCACAACGCGGTACTGGTTGCCGGAACGGTATTGGACGCCAGTGGCGAACTTGGGCCCAACTGGTACCAAGTGGGCCTCTTTGCAGCAGGCACCCGCTTGGGTGTGAGGGTCCTCCTCCATGCACCTGAAGGCGAAAGCATCCTGACGCTCATTGACGAGTTCAATGAGTATTCGGCATCCCAGGCCCCACAGACAGGTGCGATGTACTCCACCATGGGTCTGTTCGAGTTGGACGACGCCACGATCCTGTCGACGGCTCCGGCCGTGGATTACCCAGTGTTTGGCAGCCACGCCTTTGTGCAGTTCCTGGCGAAGCACATGATTGCGCGCACGGAGGCTATTGACCTCAGCCACTGGCGAGACCAGCCGGGTCGCCCCGACTTGAGGGACGCCATTTGGGAAGCGATTGACCAAAACCCCTACGCGTACGTTGTCGACTACTCGAGCAGCGGCGACATCTTGTACTTGAAGTACTCGTACGGCCCTGGCACATATGAGCAGCATCAAGCCGAGCTGTATCAAGCGGTACAGACGGCGGTTGCCTCCGTAGTGAAGCCAAGTATGTCCGAGCGCCAAAAGGTCACGGCCATCAACAACTATTTGGTGCGCCAAGCGGAGTACGACCACTACGCGATAACGGTCACGGACAACTGGTCTTACGACCGCACCGGGCAAAACTGGCGGGAGTACGCCCTTGACCATGGCGTCATTCACGCCTGGGAGGCCAATGGCGCCTGGTACCCCGGAACGTTCGTGTGCTACGGCTACGCGATGGCATTCACCGCCATGGCTCGCGAGGCCGGGCTCGACGCCGTCACCGTCGTGGGCCCCATGACCACCATCGGTGGTGGGCATGCATGGAACAAGGTGTACGTGGATGGCGCGTATTACGGGGTCGACGTCACCTGGAACGACAGTCCTGGCGGTAACCAACTCCTCTTGGTTCGTGACTCTCAGTGGGGCGCTAGCAGCTACTTTGGCCCCAACGCGGCACGTGCGGAAGCTGACGAGTGGATGCTCGACATCCATATCCCGCTGTACGCCACTCCGTAAGGGCACCGCGACGCTCAGGGCATCCTGCGCGTCGCGGGCCCAGTGTCATGGGTGCGTGACAGGCTAGGAGCATGAGTTGGCTAGACGGTCCCCTGCTGGGCTTTGACACAGAGACCACAGGAATTTCTCCTGCCCACGACAGGATCGTGACCGCAGCGCTCATTACCCGAACGGGCGAGGCCGTGGTGGAGCGCACGTGGCTCATCAACCCGGGAGTGCCTATTCCTGAGCGTGCCACTGAAGTGCACGGCATCAGCACCGAGATGGCGCAACGAGACGGCGTTGCACCGGCCGATGCGTTGGCTGAGATCGCCAATGCATTGGCAGCAGCACTCGCGGCTGGGATTCCGGTGGTGGGCTTTAACGTGCAATACGACCTCAGCATCCTCGAGGCAGAACTCGCGCGACACGGACTGCCCACACTGACCGATCGCCTACCTGGGGGCATCCGGCCCATCGTCGACCCGCTAGTGCTTGACCGGCACTTGGACCGGTGGCGGCGAGGCGCGCGCAAGCTCGTGGACATGTGCGCCACGTATGGAGTGGCGGTGGAGGCTGACAACTTGCACGCGGCGGATGCTGACGTGCTCGCCACGCTGGACTTGGTGCACGCCATTGCTGCGCGCTACCCCACCGTGGCTGAAGTTGACCTTGACCAGTTGCACGACCAGCAAGTCTCGGCCCACCACTCGTGGGCTACGGAGTTCTCGGCGTGGCTGATTTCCAAGGGCCGAACGGAAGACCTCCCGAGCCCGCTGTGGCCCGTGTGTGTGACGCTAGACTCCGTCCCATCATGACTGCACGCATCGTCGATCTTTCGCACACCATCCGTGAAGGCCTCATCACCTACCCGGGATTGCCTGCACCGACTATCACCTCGTTCCTCACCCACGAGGACTCGCGACCCAAATACGAGCCCGGCACTGAATTTGCGATGGACATCATCACCATGATCGGCAACACGGGCACCTACTTGGACTCGCCGTACCACCGTTACGCCGACGGCCCTGACTTGTCGGGCCTCGACCTCGCCACTATGGTCAACCTGCCCACGCAGGTGTTCCACCTCACCGAGGCTTGGAACCCCGAGAACCGCGGCATCAACGCGGCCATGCTTTCGGGCCGTGATGTTCGCGGTACTGCGGTGTTGCTTCACACGGGCTGGGACAAGCACTTCGGCACACCTGCGTACACCAAGGGTGCCTCGTTCCTCACGGAGGATGGCGCGCGTTGGCTGGTGGACAATGGCGCCGTGCTGGTGGGAATCGACTCGCTCAACATGGATGACACGGAGTCCGGTGGTGCTCGGCCGGCTCACAGCATCCTGCTGGAGGGCGGTGTGCACGTGGTAGAGCACCTCACACGCCTGGAGGAACTTCCCGACACCGGCGCAGTCTTCACTGCCGCTCCGCCCGCCGTCGCAGGGCTTGGCACCTTCCCCGTGCGTGCGTTTGCAGTGCTCCCTTAAAGGGAGGCTTACGAACGGCCCGCGTAGTTGGGCGCTTCTACAGTGATCTGAACGTCGTGCGGGTGGGATTCCTTGAGCCCTGCCGGCGTGATGCGCACAAACTGACCCTTGGCCTGCAACTCAGGGACTGTGCGGGCACCCACGTAGAACATCGACTGCCCAAGGCCACCCACCAGTTGGCGCACCACCGAGGACACGGGGCCCTTGTAGGGAACTCTGCCCTCAATACCCTCGGGGATGAGGTCATCGTCGCTGGGTGCGTCGGCCTGGAAGTAGCGGTCCTTGGAGTATGAGGTGCGGCCACGCGAAGCCATGGCGCCAAGCGAGCCCATACCTCGGTAGCTCTTGAACTGCTTGCCATTGACCAACACCAAGTCGCCAGGAGTCTCTTCGCAGCCTGCAAAGAGCGAGCCGAGCATCACCGACGACGCACCGGCGACAAGCGCCTTGGCGATGTCCCCTGAGTATTGGAGACCTCCGTCTGCGATGATCGGCACACCCGCGGGCTTGGCAGCCTTGGAAGCCTCGTACACGGCGCTGATTTGGGGCACGCCCACACCTGCCACCACTCGAGTGGTGCAGATGGAGCCAGGACCCACGCCCACCTTCACGGCATCCACTCCAGCGTCAATAAGCGCTTGTGCGCCCGCGCGCGTTGCGATGTTGCCGCCAATGACCTGCACATGCTTGGTCGCGGGATCCTTCTTCAGGCGCTGGATCATCTCGATCATGGCGCGAGCGTGACCGTGCGCGGTGTCCACCACCAGCACGTCCACCTCGGCCTCGACCAGCGCAGTCGCCCGCTCCCACGCGTCCCCAAAGAAGCCCACCGCGGCACCCACACGCAAGCGACCCTCGGCGTCCTTACTTGCCAATGGGTACTTCTCAGTCTTCACAAAGTCCTTGACGGTGATGAGGCCAGTGAGTCGGCCCCGGTCATCCACGAGAGGTAGCTTCTCCACCCGGTGCTTAGCAAGCAATTCCGAGGCCTCGGCGTTGGAGATGCCTTCGCGCCCGGTGATGAGCGGCATGGACGTCATCTGCTCGTGCACGTAGCGCGTGGCAAACTCGCTGGGGTTCACAAAGCGCAAGTCACGGTTGGTGATGATTCCCAACAGCTTGCGGTCCTCGTCCACCACCGGCAAACCCGAGACGCGGTACTTGCCGCACAAGGCATCAAGTTCGGCAAGCGTGGCATCGGGTCCCACTGTGACGGGATCGGTGATCATTCCGGATTCGGAGCGCTTGACGATCTCAACATGGTGGGCTTGGTCCGCGATGGACAGGTTGCGGTGCAAAATGCCGATGCCGCCGAGGCGGGCCAACGCAATGGCCAGTCGCGCCTCGGTGACGGTGTCCATGGCTGCAGAAACCAGCGGCATGGCAATGGTGATTTCCCGGGTCAAGTGCGTGGAGGTGTCCGCCTCCGAGGGGATGACGTCGCTCTCGCCAGGCAGGAGCAGAACGTCGTCGTACGTCAGACCGGTGAATCCAAAGGGATCGTGTTCAGTTGCCGCCATTGCGTAAGTCTACGAGACCAAGGGGAGACCCAAAGCCGGACAAGTACCCCAAAAAGAGGGCTATCTATTGCTGACGGAAGGGAGTACAAATACCTGTGGGGGGACAGAGCGGTTGCACCTTGACTGCCCGGTTCGTCCGGTTTACGGTGTTTTGTACAAACCACCAGTAGCCGTTGCGACGATGCCACGGCTACTGAGCAAGGAGCGAAATGGACACGATCGCCAAGTTGCCGGCACCTACTCAAGACCAGTGGGAATGGCAATACGAAGGTGCGTGTCGCGACGCTGATCCAGAACTCTTCTTTCACCCTGAGGGCGAAAGGGGATCCGCGCGTCGTCGCCGCGCCGAGGCGGCTAAGCAATATTGCAACAGGTGCCCTGTCATGGAAATGTGCCGCGAGCGTTCGCTTGCGGCCCGCGAGCCGTTCGGAGTATGGGGCGGCTTAAGCGAAGACGAGCGCCACGCGATCCTGGCAGGTCGCCTCAAGCGAGCAAGCTAAACGGGGGAATTCAAGCCTGGCAAAAGAGGAAGGGCCCCGGAGCAATGGCTCCGGGGCCCTTCCGCGTCAAGCGTGAAAGCTAGCTGACTACAGCGAGCAGGTCACGAGCCGAGAGGATCAGGTACTCCTGACCGGCGTACTTGACCTCGGTGCCGCCGTACTTGCTGTAGATCACCTTGTCGCCAACCTTGACGTCAAGAGGAACGCGGTTGCCGTTGTCGTCGATGCGACCTGGACCCACAGCCACGACCTCGCCCTCCTGGGGCTTCTCCTTAGCGGTGTCCGGGATGACAAGACCGGAGGCAGTGGTTTGCTCGGCTTCTGCCGCCTTGACCACAACCTTGTCCTCGAGAGGCTTGATAGAGACCGACACTGCGGACCTCACCTTCCTAGCGTTAAGAATTGAAGTGCGTGCCCGCCCGCCGTCGCGGGGGCCGAACGGACTCATCACGCTCCTTGTGGAGCATCACCAATTTAGCACTCACATGGGGCGAGTGCTAAACCATGCGCGCGCTTTCGCTCACGGCGGTACGCGTGCCGTGAAAGGATCGCGACATGGACCTCGACACCGCCCGCCTTACGGTCTCGCCACGGTGTCTGTCCTTGGTCGACAGCCTCCCCCCGTATCCGCAGATCGACCCTCTCACGCTGGGCGAGCAGCTCCGCAAAGGAGGCGCGAACGCGGACGTCGTGGCGGCGGCGCTTACCCAATCACGCTTGCGCCAGCAAGCGCAGGGCAAGTTCGGGGAATTCGCTCGTGGCATGCTTTTCACCCCTTCCGGCCTTGAACAGGCCACGCGATTGACGGTGGCAGCGAGGCACGCAGCGCGTTACCGAGACGCAGGGATTGAGACCGTGGCGGACCTTACCGCGGGCATAGGCGCCGATGCCATGGCCATGGCGGGCTTGGGTCTGGGTGTCATCGCGTTTGAAAGGGACGAGGCGACAGCGCTCATCGCTGATCACAACCTGCGGCACTGGGAGCGCGCGGCAGTTGTTCACGCGGACTCGCTCGCCACTCTCGCCAAAGGATCCGTCAACGCCCAAGGAGTCTTCGCCGATCCCGCGCGGCGCAATGCCCGTGGCCGCAGGCATGACCCCAAGGACTACTCACCGCCCCTTGACGATGTGCTGGCCCTGCGTGGTCAGTTCCCCGCCCTGGGCGTCAAGGTGGGCCCAGGCATCCCTCACGAGGCACTGCCAACCTCGGCATCGGGAGACCCGGTGGAGACCCAGTGGGTAAGCGTGGACGGCTCAGTGGTGGAGGCCGCCATATGGTGTGGCCCATTGGCCCACGCGCAGGGTCACAGTGCCTTAGTCATGAAGGGCAATCAGGCCCATCTGCTCACCGGCACCACGGAGCATGCGCACGCAGGCCCACTTGGTGACTGGCTCATGGAGCCCGATGGCGCAGTGATCCGAGCCGGGCTAGTGGGCGAGCTCGCGGAGCAGGCGGGCGCGCATTTGGTGGACCCCACCATTGCGTACCTCACGGCGGATCACGAGGCGCATGGGCCCTTCATGAGCACGTTCCGGGTACTGGAAACGCTCCCCTACTCAGTCAAGCGCTTAGGCGAGGTGCTCAAGTCGCGCGGAGTAGGCACCGTGGAGATTAAGAAGCGCGGCATGGACGTAGTGCCCGAGCAATTGCGTAAGTCGCTCAAACTCAAGGGTGACAGCGCGGCCACGGTGGTGCTCACTCGAGTGGCAGGCACACGCACCGCGCTCATCGTGGAACGCGTCACGCAGTTCGCTGACTGACGCTCAAGCAGTCCACACCAAGTAGACCGCGAGCACCAGCATCACTACTGCAATGAGCGCGTCCAGCACCCGCCAAGCGCGCGGGGTAGCAAGCAAGGGCGCCAGCTTGCGCGCGCCGTAACCCAGTGCCGTGAACCAAAGGACGCTGCCGGTGATGGCGCCCACCCCAAACAACCATGGCGCTGACTGCGCGGTGGCAATGGTGCCCAACAAGAAGACCGTATCCAGGTACACGTGAGGGTTAAGCCACGTCATGGCCAAGGCGGTCAGTCCTACGGACGTCCAGGCAGCAGTCTTGACCCCGGCATCGGCCGTGGCTGCACCCTCCTCCTCACGATCCACTGACGCGTCAAGACCCTTCTTGGCGGGCTTCCACGCCCTCTTGGCAGCCAGGAAGGCATAGACGGCGAGGAAGAGGGCTCCACCCCACTTGGCGGCAGTGATGATCCATGGCACCGCATTGATGAGGGCACCCACACCTGCAACGCCAGCGATGATCAGCAGGCAGTCGGAAACGATGCAGATTGCCACCACCAGGCCTACGTGCTCACGGCGCAACCCTTGGCGCAAAACCAAGACGTTCTGGGCGCCGATGGCCACAATGAGCGACAACCCCATGGTGAGGCCCGCGACGAAGATCTGCACGGACACAATCTAGGGGACCGGCACCGCCGCTCCGCGCACGCCTAGCAGGTGGGGACCGGTAATCCGCTCATATCAACTGGCCACTGCCCCTGGGGAGCCACCTCACCG
Organism: Actinomycetales bacterium; assembly: GCA_044507265.1. Lineage (GTDB taxonomy): Bacteria > Actinomycetota > Actinomycetes > Actinomycetales > Demequinaceae > Demequina. Next base: position 81,889 of record JBIQJT010000001.1, read on the forward strand.
GCAAGCACGGCCGCAAGTCCCCTCAACGCATCGTTGGAGCGCCCGTACAGGCCGATATACGTGGTGGCAGTGGATGCGGGCAGTCCCCATGGGCCGTCCATGGCGACCACGACGTCGGCGCGGTCATAACCGGCCGGGGCACCCAGGAGGCGCACGGTGGTGCCTCCCCTGCCTGTGGCGATGCCGTAGTTAGCGAGCGCCGCAGACAGCGCAGCACGCTCGCCGTCCACACCGCCGGTGATGTACACGGGCGACGTCACTAAAGGTCCACCGCATTGCGCCGATGCCACGCTCGCCGAGGTGGCGGCAAAGGTGATGGCGTACGCACCCGAGACGTCACGCGCCACGGGGACCAGCGAGTCTTGCCATCTCATCACCAACATGGTGCGCGCTACCGCCTCTGTGAGACGTTCGCGTGGCAAGGTGCCGTTGTTGACGGCGGCAATGATTGCATCGTGCGCGGCGCCAATGTCTGCGGGAATGACAATCGCATCGGCGCCGGCCGCGAGCGCGGCCACCGCTGCGTTCCCGGGGCCGTACGCGGAGGTAATGGCGCCCATGTTGAGAGCGTCGGTCACTGCTAGGCCAGTGAAGCCAAGCTCGCCACGCAAGTAGTCGTAGGCGGCTGGCTCAAGAGACGCGGGTCCTGAGCCCCATGCCGGCACGGCAATGTGGCCCAACATCACGGCGGGCACACCTTGATTGATGGCCCTGCGGAACGGCACCATGTCCCACGTTTCGAGCACTGAGAAGTCAGTGGTCTGCACGGGCATGGCGTTGTGGGAGTCCACCGTGACCGAGCCGTGGCCGGGGAAGTGCTTGACCGTGGGAATCACTCCACCCTGGACAAAGCCGTCCACCGCGGCGCCCACGGTGTCAGACACGTTGAACATGTCGGAACCCGCAGACCTCACCCGAATCACTGGGTCCGCCATGCCTACCGTGATGTCAGCCACAGGCGCAAAGTCCAGCGTGAGACCCAAAGCCCTCATGTCTGCCGCGAGCAAGGCGTACGCCTCAGTCACCGAATCCTTGTCGGTAGCAGCGCCTGCGGCCATGAAGCCCGGTAAGTCCGGCACCACTGGCTCCAAGCGCGCCACAGTGCCGCCCTCTTGGTCTACCGCAATGATCGCAGGCCAGTCGCGGCCGTCTGCCGCGGCGGCATCCTGGATGGCCGACGTGAGCGCGATCACCTGGTCCTGACTCACGACGGATCCCGTCATGAGGATCACACCACCCAAGTGGTACTGGCTCACTAAGGCAGCCGCACCGGCAGGGTCAGGAGAGGACCATGCCGGGACGAGCACAAGACCTGCCTGACGCTCCAGCGGCAAGCGCCCGGCATCGTCGAGGGCCTGCCTCCACGCGGCTTCAGTGGGCCCCCACGCCAAAGTGGGCTCCGGTGGCGGCGAGGGTGATGGGCTGGGGCTGGGGGTGATGAAGGGTAATGGGGACGCCGATGCCTCGTCTTGCGGAGCGGATCGCTCGGCAAATAAGTGGGCGGAAAAAGCACCTGCTCCCAGGGCGATTACCACCACTGCGGCAGCGATGCCGCGCGCTGGCCTCATACGGTGATGGTACTGAGCGGCATGGAGGAGTCAACCCCCAAACCGAGGGCGCTGGGCTCTACTCCAGCCCGCACCACGGCCGAGCCGAGTGCCGCGATCATGGCGCCGTTGTCGGTGCAGTAACGCAAAGGCGGTATCCGCACGTCAATACCCGCTTGGGCGCCGCGCTCCAAGGCCAGCTCGCGCAACTGGCTGTTGGCGCTAAAGCCACCACCAATGACCACCGTATCGATGCCGTAGTCCTCGCACGCCCGTAACGTCTTGGCTACCAGTACGTCCGCCACGGCCGCGGCAAAACTAGCCGCCACGTCGGCCGCTGGCACCTCACGGCCCGAATCCTCACACGCCTCAATCCACCGCGCCACCGCAGTCTTGAGGCCCGAGAATGAAAAGTCGTACGCGTACCTATCGCGATCCTTGGGAGCAGTGAGGGCGCGCGGAAAGGCAATGGCGTGAGGGTCACCCTCGCGAGCAAGGCGGTCCACATGGGGGCCGCCCGGGTAGGGCAAGCCAAGAATGCGGCCTACTTTGTCGAAGGCCTCGCCCGCAGCATCGTCCAAGGTGTGGCCCAGTTCCTTGACGTCGGTGGCGGCATCGTTGAGCAACAGCAGCGAGGTATGACCTCCGGAGACCACCAAGCCCAACGACCGCTTGGGCAAGGGCCCGTGGACTAGCTCGTCCACCACCGCATGCCCGATGACGTGGTTGACCCCGTACACAGGCTTGCCTAAGGCCACGGCTAGGGCCTTGGCTGCCGAGACTCCCACCGTCAATGAGCCCACCAGGCCCGGGCCCGAAGCCACGGCAATGGCATCCACCTTGTCCAGGGAGGTGTGAGCCTGCTCGAGCGCGGCCTCCACGGTGGGGATGAAGGACTCCAGGTGCGCACGGGACGCCACCTCAGGAACGATGCCGCCAAAACGAGCGTGCTCCTCCATAGACGAGGCGACCACGTCCGCGAGCAACTCCGTGCCACGAACGAGAGCCACACCCGTCTCGTCGCACGTGCTCTCAATGCCGAGGATCAACGGCTGTCCGTGTTGAGTGGTCATCGCGCCGCGTCCTGTCCCACCGAATGCGCCTGAGCGGCTACGACGGCTCGCTTCATCACCACGGCGTCAATGTCGCCAGGTTGGTAGTAGCGCTTGCGCACGCGTACATCGTGAAAGCCAAACTCGCGGTACAGGGCCAGAGCCGCGTCGTTGGTGACGGCTACTTCCAGCCACACCGAGTGCGCACCCACTCGCTCCGCTTCCGCCAAGAAGTCCTGCACCAACGCCCTGCCCACTCCGGCTCTACGCGCGTCTTGTGCCACCGCAATGTTCATGAGATGGAAGGCATCTCCGTCAAAACCGTAGATGGCGTAACCCACCAAGTGGCCATCGCGCTCGGCGCCTCGGTACCGCTTGAGTCCGTAGGTGTAGTCCTCGCGGATGAGCTCCGGGGACCATGCGGCAGCGCCAAAGATGATCTGCTCTTGCTCGGCTACCCAAGCCAAGTCCTCGGGCTCAAGGTCCCGCAAGACCACTGCCCCGCTCACTGTGCACCTCCGTGCACGTCGGGCCTGCGCAAGTACAGCGGCTCCGACGGCAGCTCGGTGAGACCAGCCGCGCGAGCCTTGTCCGCCACCGCCACCAAGTCAGCGGGGTGAGGATCAGCCAGCACAGCATCGGCAAAGAAGTCCGGGTAGAGAGTCGCGCCGCGGCCCACTACTTGCCCCTTCACGCTCACCTCCGCGGGCGTACTCACGTCCGGCCCCGCAACGCGGGCGCCGTCCACGTAGTGCGCCCAATAGACCTCGCGCCTGCGGGCGTCCCCCACCACGGTGCAGGTACCACCGTGCGCATGGCCCAGAGCGTCCAGAGAGCACACTCCATCGACGGGTACGCCCCATGCAAAGCCCAAGGTGCGGGCCGTTACCAGGCCCACGCGCAGTCCGGTGAAGGGAGCGGGTCCGGTGCCTACGACGACGCGCTCAGCGGCGGTCACGCCAGCCTCCGCGAGCGCCTCGCGAATCAGGCCCGCGAGCAACTCGGCGTGGCCTCGCGGCTCGAACACCGAACGATATGCAGCGATGGAACGCGGTCCGCTGACGTCGCCACCTTCCACCACGGCCACGCTGATGGCAGCGGAGGTGTCAATCGCGAGAATCACTGCGGTCCCCTTGGACGTCTAGGTGCGGCTGCACTGTAGCCCACCGAGGACCGTGGCCGGTAATGGTCACCGTCCTGACACCGGCATCGGGAGCCTCGGGATCAAAATCCCCACCGCGAGCACGGTCAATGACGATGTCCAGCCTGTCGTGCGCCAGCGACTCAGCTTTGCCCTCGCCCCACTCCACGAGCGTGACTGACTCCTCCAGCGAGGAGTCGAGGTCAAGGTGGTCGAGTTCATCCAGTGACACAAGCCGGTAGGCATCCACATGCACCAGGTCAGGGCCGCCCACTTCACTGGGATGCGCCCTGGCAATGATGAAGGTGGGGCTGGCAATGGGCCCGCGCACACCGAGTCCTGCGCCGATTCCTTGAGCCAGCGTGGTCTTGCCCGCACCTAGCGGACCGGTGAGTAGCAACAAGTCGCCTGCACGCAATTGAGAGGCCAAGGCTGCTCCCAGGTCACGCATCTCATCACCCGTGCGGACTTGGTAACTCGCCCTCACCTGGTCACCTTGGGCCGCAAGCCACCAAACCTGCACACCACTTCGTAGTTGATGGTGCCCACTGCATTGGCCCAATCGGTAGCCGAAGGACCGCCCTTGCCAATGAGCACTACCTCGTCGCCGGGGCGGCAGTCAGTGTCAGGGCCAAGGTCCACCACAAACTGGTCCATGCACACGCGCCCTGCGATGGTGTAGCGCTTGCCGCGAATCTCCACTTGCGCCTTGTTGCCGCCGCTACGGAACACACCGTCTGCGTAGCCGGCACTCACTAGTCCCAGCGTGGTGGGAGTGGAGGTGGTGTAGTCGTGACCGTAGCTCACTCCTTGACCCGCTGGCACGTGCTTGGTGAGGATCAGTGAGCTGATGACGCGCATGGCGGGTTCAAGGCCAAAACCCGCGCCGTCCGGATCTTCCACCGGCGGCAAGCCGTAGACCGCGATCCCGGGGCGCACCACGTCAAAGTGCAGATCGGGCCGGGTCAGCGTGCATGCGGAGTTGGCGAGGTGTCTCACTTCAAGCTCCAAGCCAGCGGCCTCCGCGCGCGCGACCGCCTCTCGGAACACGGCCGCCTGGGCGTCGATGGTGGGGTGACCAGGGGCATCGGCCCACGCGAGGTGAGACCACACGCCCACCACGTTGACGATGCCTTCTTGCTGGGCCGCCGAGGCAGCGGCTACCAAAGCATCAAAGGCGTCCAAAGGCGCACCCTCACGGGCAAGTCCGGTGTCGATGCACAAGTGCACACGGGCGGTGGCGCCCGCGTCGCGCGCCCCCGCAGCAAGCACCGCCAGCACTTCCGGGGACGATGCCGAGACATCTACTCCGGCCGCTATCAGTTGCTGTGCAGGCACCTCGGTGCCATAGAGCCAGGTGAGCACAGGGCCTGTGTCTCCCGCCTCACGCAAGGCAAGGGCCTCGTGAGGCTGGGCCACTCCCAGCCAGGCCGCTCCCCCTTCGCGGGCGGCACGCGCGGCTCCCACCAACCCGTGCCCGTAAGCGTCCGCCTTGACCACGGCCATGACGGCGGCGCTCGTGCGGTTGCGCAAGTTCTGCACATTGCGGGTAATGGCTGATTCGTCGATTTCGACGCGCAGGTAACTCATGCTCCCTCCGCCACTACAACCGCGGAGGCCACCCCAGCATCGTGAGACATCGACAGGTGCAAGTGCACAATGCCCAACGCGGCGGCGCGGGCGGCCACGGTGCCACGGATCTCCAATTGCGGCGCGCCGTCCGGTCCCCGCACAATCTCGGCATCGTGCCACGCGAGACCCGCAGGGGCGCCCAAGGCCTTTGCGAGTGCCTCCTTGGCGGCCCAACGAGCCGCCAGACTTCGCCTCCCTAGCTCGCGTTCCGCGGGAGTGAATATCTTCTCCTTGAAACCGGGCGTACGGTCGAGCGTCTCGTCGAAGCGATCTAGCGCTACGACGTCGATGCCCAAACCGAGAATCGCCACTACTCCACCGTCACCGACTTGGCGAGGTTGCGAGGCTGATCTACGTCGTAGCCCTTAGCTGTGGCGAGGTCGTGCGCGAAGATCTGCAACGGCACCACGGTGAGCAAGGGCATCATGAGCGTGGGCGCCTGGGGCACCCTAATGACCACTTCTGCGTAGTTGTCAGCCTCTTCGTCGCCTTCTTCCGCAATCACGATGGTGCGGGCACCGCGTGCGCGCACTTCCTGGATGTTGGACACCACCTTGGAGTGGAGAGACTCGCGGCCGCGCGGGCTGGGAAGGATCACTACTACAGGCTGCCCCTCCTCAATGAGCGCGATGGGACCGTGCTTGAGCTCCCCAGCGGCAAAGCCCTCGGCGTGGATGTACGCGAGCTCCTTGAGTTTGAGCGCGCCCTCAAGGGCCACGGGGTATCCCACGTGACGGCCCAAGAACAGCACTGCCTTGGTCTCCGCCAAGTCCTGCGCCAACTGCCTGATGGGCTCGCTCGTGTCCAAGATGAGCTGAATCTTGGCCGGCAGTTCGTCAAGCTCCTCCAGGAGCGAGGCGATCTCGTCCGGGAACTTGTTGCCGCGCAATTGAGCCATGTAGATGCCCAACAAGTACGTGGCGGTGATTTGCGCCAAGAACGCCTTGGTGGAGGCCACCGCAATCTCCGGTCCCGCGCGGGTGTACAGCACGGCATCGGACTCACGCGCAATGGTGGAGCCTTGCACATTCACGATGCCCACCACGGGTGCACCCTGCTGGCGGGCGTGACGCACGGCCATGATGGTGTCCATGGTCTCGCCTGACTGGCTGATGGCCACCACCAAGGTGCGCACACTCAGCACAGGGTCGCGGTAGCGGAACTCGTGGGAGTACTCCACTTCCACAGGGATGCGGCACCAGTGCTCGATGGCGTACTTGGCCACCAAGCCAGCGTAGGACGAGGTGCCGCACGCGATGATGATGATCTTGTCGATCGCCGCAAGCACAGTGGGCTCGATGGCGCCTTCATCCAGCGTGAGGCGTCCCTGTTCGTCTATGCGACCGCGCAAGGTGTCCGCCACGGCCGCGGGCTGATCGTGAATCTCCTTGTCCATGAAGGTGGCAAAGCCGCCCTTCTTGGCAGCGGTGGAGTCCCACGTGACTTCGTAGGGCTCGCGCTCCACCGCATTGCCGTCGAGATCGGTCACCGTGACGCCTTGGGGCGTGATGGTGACAACCTCGTCTTGACCCAACTCCAGGGCAGTGCGGGTGAACTCGATGAACGCCACGACATCGGAACCCAAGAAGTTCTCGCCTTGACCGATGCCCACCACCAGAGGCGAGTTGCGGCGCGTGCCCACTACGACGTGCGGCTCGTGCGAGTCCACAGCGAGCAAAGTGAAGGCCCCGTCCAATTGCTTGGCCACTGCGCGCATGGCATCGGGCAACGGAAGGCCCTTCTCTACCTCGCGAGCGAGCAAGTGGCCCGCCACCTCGGTGTCGGTCTCGGACAGGAACTCCACACCTTCGCTCGCCAACTCCTTACGCAAGGATGCGAAGTTTTCGATGATGCCGTTGTGAATGATGGCGATTCGGCCACCGCCGGCAAGGTGGGGGTGAGCGTTGACGTCGGTGGGTGAGCCGTGAGTGGCCCAGCGGGTGTGACCAATGGCGGCGGTGCCGTCGGGAAGTGGGTTCTCACCCAGCTCCTTGGCGAGGTTGATCAGCTTGCCTGCCTTCTTGGCCACAGCAAGGCGCTCCGATCCAGGTGTCACCACTGCAATGCCTGCGGAGTCATAGCCGCGGTACTCGAGACGCTCGAGTCCACCCATGACCACTCCACCCGGACGCGCGCTAGCGTCCCCTGAACCTACGTATCCGACGATTCCACACATGGGCAAGAGTCTAGTTGCCGCGCATGCGCCACAATGAGACGGTGAGTTTTGCCGCCACCCCGGACAGCCCGTTCGTTACGTTGACCCGCCAGGAGTGGTCAGCCCTTGCCGATGCCACGCCCCTACCGCTCACCGAAGCGGACATTGCGCGCGTGAGGGGTCTTGGAGATCCCATTGACGTCACCGAGGTGGACCAGATCTACCGCCCGCTGTCACGCCTCTTGGATCTGTACTCGGAAGCGATTGGCGGCCTTCACCGCGCCACGAGTGAATTCCTTGGCGAGCGAGCCTCCCGCACCCCATTTGTCATCGGCATTGCGGGGTCCGTGGCAGTGGGCAAGTCCACCAGTGCGCGCGTGTTGCGAGAGCTCATGGCGCGTTGGCCGGGATCTCCTCATGTGGAACTGGTGACCACAGATGGCTTCTTGCTGCCCAATGCCGAGCTCGAGCGCCGCGGCCTCATGCAACGCAAAGGATTCCCGGAGTCCTATGACCGCCGTGCCTTGCGTGACTTCATTGCCGCGGTGAAGTCGGGAGCGCCGCGAGTGAAGGCACCCGTGTACTCCCATATCACTTACGACATCGTTCCCGGCGAGTACATCACGGTGGAGAAGCCCGACGTGCTCATCGTGGAGGGCCTCAACGTGCTACAGCCCGCGGCCATCCGTGACCGCGAATCCCCGGCCCTCGCCGTCTCTGACTACTTTGACGTGTCGATCTATGTGGATGCGGCCCCTGACGACGTGCGCAAGTGGTACATCGACCGCTTCTTGCAATTGCGTGCTACGTCGTTTGCCAAGCCCGACAGCTACTTCCACCACTACTCGCAATTGACCGACGTTGAAGCGGTGGCCAAGGCCGGCGAGATTTGGGACTCCATCAACCACCCCAACTTGGTGCGCAACATTGCTCCCACTCGCTCAAGGGCAACGATCATCCTGAACAAAGGTGCCGATCACGGCGTGCAGGAGATTCATCTGCGCAAGTTGTAGGTGCTGAGTGCGCGTCAGACGGGCTTGCGTGCCACCACTGTGAAGGTGAGGGGCATGAGTGCACGCTGGTGCTCCGGCAGGGCAAAGTCCCCATCAGGCAGTTCCACCATGGTGTCCATGAATCTCCACGGGAGCGTGTCGCCCTCATCGAAGCCCCGGATGGTGAGCCCCGCGTCTATCAGCGCATTGAGCACCTCCGCGTGCGGATGTGGATACTCAAGGGTGCGCGGGTTGGCTACCTTGCCATCCCCCACGTAGGTGCCTTCTTCTTCCCACAGTTGCGCCTTGCCGTTGGCAAAGTACCTGTACTTGGTCACCAACTCCTCGCGCGTCTCATCGAGGCAGTGCATGGCGGGGTGACCGTCACGGATGTAGAACCAGCCCCCCGGGCGTAACAGCGCGTAGATCTGCCGCGCCCACTGATCCAGGTCCTTGAGCCAGCCAATGGTGCCAATGGACGTGTACACGAGGTCGTAGGCGGTGTCAGTCCCCAGATGCCTGCTCACCGCCGCCCTGGCCTCAAGCACGTCGGCCTCCACCCAGTGGGCTTCAATCCCCACTCGCTCGGCAAGCCCTTGCGCCCGCACCAGCGCGGGGACCGAGAAGTCCACACCAGTGACGCGCGCGCCTGCACGCGCGAGTGAGACCGTGTCTGTGCCGATGTGGCACTGCAAGTGGCACACGTCCAGGCCGCGCACTCCGTCAGGCAAGTACTTGGCGAGGGCGCGCAGGTCCGTTGTCACTACCTGCGAGAGGTGATGAGGGTCTGTGTCAAAGACCTCGGTGCCGTACGCCTCGGCGTGCAGGGGCACGCGATCGTTCCAGTTGGCGAGGTTGGCCGCGCGGGCTTGTTCCCACGTGACGTCCACGTCATCGCCGGGCAGAGTAGTGTCCATGCGCCCAGGGTAGATGCCGCGGCGTCGACTTGTGGCGGACTTAGCGCTTGGTGGGCTTGGTGCGCTTGGTGTCCTGCTCGGGCTCCGCGTCCTCGTCAGGCTCGGCATCGGCCACGGGCGGAATGTCCGGGAGCTGCGGCTGGGCCACGCCAAGGCGAGACAAGGCCACGTCCACCAGGTAGCCGAGGGCGATTCCGCCTACGACGCCCGCAACCACCGCCACCAGCAAGTTGTCATGAAAGAGCGAACCTGCGACGGTTCCTAGCGCCACTCCCCATGAAGCCCAAATGGTGGCAGCAATCGCCGTGACCACCATGAACCGTTTAGCGGGGTAGCCCAGAGCACCGGCCGTGAGGTTCACCGCAATGCGCCCCATGGGAATGAATCGCGCCGCGATGATGAGGGAAGTCCCTCGCCTTTCCAAGCCGTGTTCAGCCCATACGAGGGTCTTGACGACTTTGGGTCTGCGGAAGAACGCCCAACGCCGCACGTTGATCTTGGTTCCAATGAACCTGCCGGTCTGGTCGCCACACCACGCGCCCACTGCTGCCGCAAGCCACACTCCCGCCAACAGCGGAGAACCCGTTGCTGCCGAAGTGGTGGACGCGGCAATGACCGTGGACTCAGAAGGCACCACGGGGAAGAACGCGTCAAGGAGCGAGACACCCCAAATGGCCACAAAGATCCACGGCGACGTGGACAGTGACAGCACCCAGGCCTCTACGTACTCCCCCAGGTGCAGAAACCACTCCCACATCGTTAGGACAGGCCCAGCCGCTCGGATACCACCCTGGCCAGCGCGTGGGCGTGGCGTTCAGCAAGTTCTTGAGTGGGAGCTTCCACCATGACGCGGACCAGTGGTTCTGTGCCCGATGCCCTCAACAAGACGCGCCCGCCGTCGCCCAGTTCTTCGCGCACCGCATCCACTGCCTCTTGAAGAGGAGCGTCAGAGTGCACCCTTGCTCGGTCGGTGTTGCGCACGTTGACGAGCACTTGCGGGAACGTATCGATCTGGGCCGCAAGCTCGTGCAACGGGCCCTTCTTGGTCACGAGCGAGCCCAACAGGAGCGCGGTCAGCACGCCATCGCCGGTGCTGGCGTAGCGGGATGCAATGACGTGTCCGGACTGCTCACCGCCCAAGGTGTAACCACCTTCGCGCATGGCCTCCAGGACGTACCTGTCGCCCACCGCTGTCTCAATGATGTCGATGTCCGCCGCACGCATGGCGCGGTGCAAGCCGATGTTTGACATCACCGTCGCTACGAGGGTGTCGCGGTAAAGGGTCTCGGAATCCTTCATGTCCAGCGCGAGCAGGCCAAGGATCTTGTCCCCGTCCACCACCGTGCCGGTGCCGTCCACCGCGAGGCAGCGGTCTGCGTCACCGTCAAAGGCCACACCCATGTCTGCGCCGTGCCCCAGCACTATCTGGCCCAGTGACTCAACGTGTGTGGAGCCCACGCCGTCGTTGATGTTGGTGCCGTCAGGCTCGCAGTGAAGCGCCACCACGGTGGCCCCAGCGGCCTCAAGGGCGCGCGGCCCCACCACGCTCGCGGCACCGTGAGCGGCGTCGACCACGATACGAAGGCCCTGGAGCGGAAGGTCGCGCTGAGCGAAGTCCGCGAGCGCGTCCACCAGGTGCTCTACGTAGATCTCAGCCAGTTCCGGGCTGGGGATGATCGCCCCCACGGAGGCGCCAATGGGGCGCTCCCAGTCCTGGCCCATCTGCTCCTCGATGGACTCTTCAATTGCATCGGGAAGCTTCAGACCGCCCTTGGAGAAGAACTTCACGCCGTTGTCTGGCATGGGGTTGTGGGATGCGGAGATCACCACTCCCAGGTCCGCTTCAGTAGCGGCCGTGAGGCGCGCCACGGCGGGGGTGGGGACCACTCCCGCGTCCAGCACGTCTACGCCAGCAGATGCCAAGCCTGCGGCCACAGCCGACGACAAGAATTGACCGGAAATGCGGGTGTCGCGGCCAAGCACTGCACGAGGCCTATGGCCGGAGAATTCTCCACGTTCAGCAAGGACGTGCGCTGCGGCCACGGCAAGGTCCACTGCCATTTCGGCAGTGATGTCCTTGTTCGCTACGCCACGAACGCCGTCCGTTCCGAACAGGCGAGCCATGAGCGGGCGATTAGCGCTTCGAGTACTGAGGTGCGCGGCGGGCCTTCTTGAGGCCAGCCTTCTTGCGCTCCACCACGCGGGCGTCACGAGTCAAGTAACCGGCCTTCTTCAAGGAAGAACGGTTGGTCTCGAGGTCGATCGCGTTGAGGGCACGGGCCACGCCAAGACGCAATGCGCCTGCCTGGCCGGAGGTGCCACCACCGTGGATGCGTGCGTGCACGTCGAACTTGCCCTCGATGTCGAGCAGAGCGAACGGCGAATTCACCAGCTGCTGGTGCACCTTGTTGGGGAAGTAGTCGTCAAGCTCGCGGCCGTTGATGAGCCACTTACCGGTGCCGGGCACCAGGCGCACACGAGCCACGGCCTCCTTGCGGCGGCCAAGGCCGGCGCCGGGAGCAATGGCGGATGAGCCCTTGCCGCGTACGGGAGCAGACTCGGAGGTGTACTCCGTGAGCTCCTCGTCGTTGTCGATCTCGATTGCTACGTCAGACACTTTTGTGTTCCTCCCCGCGCCTACTGCGCGACCTGCGAGATTTCGAACGCCTGCGGCTGTTGCGCGGCGTGCGGGTGCTCAGCGCCCGCGTAAACCTTGAGCTTGTTCAGCTGAGCGGCGCCCAGCTTGGTGTGCGGAAGCATGCCGCGGACAGCGTTCTCAATGACGCGTTCGGGCTTGTCTTCCAGCAGTTCACCAATGGGCTTGGTCTTGAGGCCGCCCGGGTAACCGGAGTGACGGTAAACCATCTTGTCGGTGAGCTTGGCGCCGGTGAGGGCCACCTTGGAAGCGTTGATGACGATGACAAAGTCACCGTTGTCGACGTGGGGTGCAAAGGTCGCCTTGTGCTTGCCACGAAGCAAGGCAGCTGCCTGGGAGGCCAAACGACCGAGGACCACGTCAGTAGCGTCGATGACGTACCACTTGGAGGTCACGTCACCCGGCTTGGGAGAATACGTACGCACTGTGAAGCCTTCTACTCTCTGAACAGGTTTAGCGATACTAGATCGCGCAAGTTTCGATCGGCGGGTCCTGCGGAGGCGAGTGGGAAGCACCATCTCACGGGGAACGCACAACGACGCACAAGCATACCCGTGCGCCTGCCCTATGGTCAATCCAGCGTGCGCTTAGCCCGCGTCTGGTCTGCGCGCTCAGCAAGTTCACTGTCTGACGGGTAGACCACTTCTTCCAAAGTGAGCCCCGTAGCAGGCGCCACAGTAACCGCCGACGAGCGTTCAGCGCCGCCCGCGATGCCCGCGAGCCACTCAAGCTCACGCTTGCCCTGCCCCACTGCGAGCACTGCACCTACGAGTCCCCTCACCATGGAATGGCAAAAGGCGTCAGCGCGTACGGTGGCTACGAGCAGCCCTGCGTCGGGTCCATTGGCGGGGCGAGACCAATGGAACTCTTTGAGGTCGCGAATGGTGGTGGCACCCTCGCGCGCTTTGCAGAAGGCCGCAAAGTCACGCAGACCCACCAAGGTTTGCGAGGCGGCATTGAGAGCCACCGCATCCAGTTCTTTGTCCAGCCACACCACGTGGCGCCGCAGCAGCGGATCCCTAGTGACGCTGGCATCCGCGATCCTGTAGGCGTAGCGGCGCTCCAACGCACTGAATCGGGCATCAAAACCCTCCGGTGCCGCGTCTGCGTGGGAAATGACGATGTCCGGGGGTAGCACGCCGTTGAGGCGCACCTTGAGTGCCTCCACGGGCGTGCGGTGAGTGCGGCCTGGCAAGGCGGCCCAGGCATCGGAATCAATGTCAACGTGCGCCGCTTGGCCCCGCGCGTGCACGCCTGCATCCGTACGGCCGGCTACCACCACGCGCGGCGGCTCGTCCTGGCGCAAGATGCGGCCCAGTGCCGCCTCCAGTTCGCCCTGGACGGTGCGTAACTCCGGCTGCGCGGCCCACCCCGCAAAGTCGGTGCCGTCGTATGCAAAGCGAAGGCGGGCCCTCACGACTCTTTCAGTCATGGGACCCGCCTTTGCGTGAAGCGTAGCTTCAAGAACTACTTGTCGCCCTCGGCGTCGTCGGCCTCGGCCTCGGCCACAGCCTCGTCGATGACCTCCTCGTCGCCCTCCGCGGGCAACTCGGCGTTCTCGACTGCGATGGCCTCAGGCTGCTCTCCGGCCTCTGCACCCTCGGCGGGAGCGTCGGCGTGAGCGTTGATCGACTCCTCGACTTCTTCAGCGGGAGTCTCGTCCTTAGCAGCCTTGTCCGATGCCTTGGCGGCCTTGGGAGCAGCCTTGGAAGCGGCCTTGGTGGCCTCCTTGACAACAGCCTTCTTGGCGGGGGCACCGAACTCGACGAGTTCGATCACTGCCATGGGGGCGTTGTCACCCTTGCGGGTTCCCACCTTGGTGATGCGGGTGTAGCCACCCTCGCGCTCGGCGAAACCGGGGCCAATCTCCGTGAAGAGCGTGTGCACCACGCCCTTGTCAGAGATGATGCCCAACACGCGACGGCGCGAGGCAAGGTCGCCGCGCTTGGCGAACGTCACCAGACGCTCAGCGTAGGGACGCAAGCGCTTGGCCTTGGTCTCGGTGGTGGTGATGCGGCCGTGCTCGAAGAGCGCCTGCGCAAGATTGGCCAGGATCTGGCGCTCGTGCGCGGGTCCGCCTCCGAGGCGAGGGCCCTTAGAAGGGGTAGGCATGGTGCGTGTTTCTCCTTGTTAGTCGTCGCTGCCGGAGAAGTACACACCGGCGGCCGCTACGTCGTAGTCGTGGCCGCTGTCCTTGAGAGAGAAGCCAAGCTCAATGAGCTTCTCCTTCACTTCGGTGATCGACTTCTGGCCAAAGTTGCGGATGTCCATGAGGTCAGTCTCGGAGCGTGCGGTGAGTTCACCCACGGTGTGGATGCCCTCGCGCTTGAGGCAGTTGTACGAACGCTGCGTGAGGTTCAAGTCCTCGATGGGCATGTTGTAGTCCTCTTCGAGCGCCTCGTCGGAGTCCGACGGGCCAATCTCGATGCCCTCGGCAGCCTCGTTGAGGCCACGCGCGAGCGAGAACAATTCAACAAGCGTCGCACCGGCCGATGCCACGGCATCGCGGGGCGAGATGGAGGACTTGGTCTCCACGTCCAGGATCAACTCGTCAAAGTCGGTGCGCTGCGCCACACGCGTGGCCTCGACCTTGTACGTGACCTTGAGGACCGGCGAGTAGATCGAGTCGACGGGAATCTGACCGATCTCAGCGTCGTAGCTCTTGTTGAGGGCGGCGGGCACGTAGCCACGGCCACGCTCCACTGTCAGCTCAACTTCAAACTTTGCCTTGGAGTTCAAGGTGGCAATGTGAAGTTCGGGGTTGTGAATCTCCACGCCCGCGGGGGGTGCGATGTCGGCGGCCGTGACGGCGCCAGCACCGGACTTGCGCAGGTACATGACCACAGGCTCATCGTTCTCGGACGAGACCACCAGGCTCTTGAGGTTCAAGAGAATCTCGGTGACGTCTTCCTTCACGCCCTCGATGGTGGTGAACTCGTGGAGCACACCGTCGAAGCGCACCGAGGTCACTGCGGCGCCCGGGATGGACGAAAGCAGGGTGCGGCGCAGGGAGTTACCCAGCGTGTAGCCGAAGCCAGGCTCCAGCGGCTTAAGCGAGAACTGCGAGCGGTTGTCCGAAATGACCTTCTCGGTCAGCGTGGGACGCTGTGCAATCAGCACTTTCTCTTCCTTTCCGAGCACCCACCATTTGATGCTCGAGTCCCTACCGGGCTTCTGTCCCGGCTGGGGTCAACATGTGAAGTTCTTCTAGGCGCGATGTGTCCATCTCGCCGCACCAGAGCGGCCGCCCTGGTGATCTCGCGCAGGCTCACTGTGAAGCGAGCCCGCGCGAGGCAATGACTAGTTGCGACGACGCTTGGGCGGGCGGCAGCCGTTGTGAGCTTGAGGAGTGACGTCCTTGATGGAGGTCACCTCAAGGCCAGCAGCAGTGAGCGAACGGATCGCGGTGTCGCGGCCCGAGCCCGGTCCCTTCACAAAGACGTCCACCTTGCTCATGCCGGCTTCCTGAGCCTTACGAGCGGCAGCCTCGGCGGCCATCTGCGCGGCGTAGGGGGTCGACTTGCGCGAACCCTTGAAGCCCACCTGGCCGGAGGACGACCACGACACCACAGCACCCGAGGGATCCGTGATGGACACGATGGTGTTGTTGAAGGTCGACTTGATGTGCGCCTGACCGTGCGCGACGGTCTTCTTCATCTTCTTGCGCGGCTTGCGAACTGGTGCGGCCATGGCTTACTTCTTCTTTCCGGCGACGGTCTTCTTGGGGCCCTTGCGAGTGCGGGCGTTGGTCTTGGTGCGCTGACCACGAACAGGCATGCCGCGACGGTGGCGCAGGCCCTGGTAGTTGCCGATCTCCACCTTGCGGCGGATGTCAGCCTGGACCTCGCGGCGCAAGTCACCCTCGACCATGAAGTTTCCTTCGATGAAGTCACGGAGTGCGACGAGCTGGTCGTCGGTAGCGTCCTTCACGCGCAAGTCCGGGCTCACGCCGGTTGCAGCGAGAATCTGCTGAGAACGGGTACGGCCGATGCCGTAGATGTAGGTGAGTGCGATCTCCATGCGCTTTTCACGCGGCAGATCGACTCCAACAAGTCTTGCCATGGTCTGGATACTCCATTACTAGTCGGAGGTCTGACGCTCAAGCGTCCCGCTGACTTGTGCGGGCCTCGGCCTCCGAGCCGAGGGAAACTGCTTGCTTGAACGAGGTCTTCAGTTGTGGGCGATGCCCGGTGGGAAGTCGCGTGGACTAGCCCTGACGCTGCTTGTGGCGCGGGTTGTCACAGATCACCATGACGCGGCCATTGCGGCGAATGACCTTGCACTTGTCACAGATGGGCTTAACGCTTGGCTTAACCTTCATGGTTCTTTCCTTCGCCGTCGGCGGCCGAGTTCCCACACACACGGAACGCCGGCGACGACGATTATTTGTAGCGGTAGACGATGCGGCCGCGGGACAGGTCATAAGGGCTCAGCTCCACCACCACGCGGTCCTCAGGGAGGATCCTGATGTAGTGCTGGCGCATCTTGCCTGAGATGTGGGCGAGGACGAGGTGACCATTTGTCAGTTCCACTCGGAACGACGCATTGGGCAATGCCTCGACCACGGTGCCTTCGACCTCGATGACGCCGTCTTTCT
Organism: Actinomycetales bacterium; assembly: GCA_044507265.1. GTDB lineage: Bacteria > Actinomycetota > Actinomycetes > Actinomycetales > Demequinaceae > Demequina. The sequence continues at coordinate 98,578 of JBIQJT010000001.1, forward strand.
TGGCCATGAACTCCGCTAACTTCGGTTGACAGGTGTTTAGGCGCGCGAAAACGCCCGACCTGCAATGCTACGGCATCAGAGGGATTTGCTCAACTCGCGAGTGTGACTCAGCGGAAGCTGTTGCGCAAGCGCTGCACAGCCTGTTCGGCGATGCGCGAGTTGCGGCTGTCTGCGAGGGCGCGGATCACGGAAGATGGGGTGCGCACGTTGCGGATGACCGCTTCCAGCACGCGAACGTCGTTGTCGTGACCGAGGGCGATGAGGGCGCCCATGGGGCAGTCGGTGCGGGAGGCAACGGCGGCGCGGACCTTGGCGTCGCGGTGCACTGCAAGCGGGAGAAGCTCCTGGCCAACCACGTGGGGGTCAAGAGCGCGGGCCAAATCCTCAGCGGCTCCGCGAGTCGAAGACAGTCCCAAGACCATGTTGATCACCCTTCCAAAAACTTCGTGTAGACCGAATGTAGGTCACCGCAGCAGCGCGTGGCTATGCCTTGTGAAAAAACCGACAATTCCGCCCAAAATGCCCCCATTTAGGGGGACACCACCTAAGGGGGCACACGGTTGGGGGCACCAGAAAGGGTAGCGCAACCGCGCTCGTGCCAGGAGCGACGCGTAGGCGAAGTGGGGAATTATGCCCAGGTGAGCTGCAACGTGGTGACGGCGGCCTCGCGCACGCTCGCTCGCTTGTGGTCAGCTAACTGCTGGAGTACCTGTTGCGGCACGTGGGGGTTGCTGATGACGGCCTCCAGCACCCTGGCATCGTCCTCTTGAGCGAGGTTGCACAACGTGGCCATGGGGCAATCGGGGCGGGCCGCCACAGCAGCCTTGACCGCCGGGTCGCGGTCTAGCGACAGGCCGATGAGGTCGGCGATGGGCGTGCGAGGGTCGCGTGCGCGCTCGAGCTGCTCTGCGTGAGACTTCGAGAGTGTGAATGCCATGGTGATCTCCTCTACTTCTGACCGCTAACCAGCCTGCTCAACCCGGAATCCGCGTACGGGTGCGGTGCGTGTGGGTGCAGGCGCCCGCTCGGGTTCCGGCGCCGATTCGGGCTCAAAATGCAGTTCCACCGGGCGGCCGGTGGCAAAGTCATAGACGCGCGAGGCGTCGAACGCCTCTACTCGCTCCCGGAGTTCCGGAACCGTGGAGTCCGCGTAGGTATTGGCCACGGGCACCGCGCTGTCGAGCCGTTGCCCCGCAGCCGTGCGCACCTCGGGCTTTTTGTGGAATGCAAGCGCCTCCACGATGTCCATCTCCACTGCGGGGTTGTGGACCAGTGCCACCACCACTTCGGTGGACTTGTCGCGCGCGAGGTGCTCCATCACGGTGCGGGCAATTGACGGATTGCCGGCCACGGCAGTGCGGACCTCGGCATGGCTGTCATGGGCGAGACCCACCATGACGCCGAGCGGGCAGTCCGGGCGGCTTGCGATCGCTTCACGTACCATCCAGTTCTTGGACTGGCCCAACGCCTGGATGTGCGCACGATGCAAGCCTTGTTGCATGGCTTCTTGCACCTCAGGGCTTGCCCCCGGCGCATAGTTGAATCCTCGAGCCATTTCCGTTCCCCACCTTGAGGCGTGAGCCTCAGGAACGTCGAGGCTCCTTCGCTACTCAAAAAGGTACGTGGGCGAGGTTGCGGCACGGTGGCGCGAAAGTAAACTTCGCGTTTCGTCTTTCTCGCAACGCCCGGACGCTGTCAGCGAGATTCCGGTGGCTCAGCGGTCCGCTACGGCGCCACAGGGACGATGCCGTAAGGAGCCAGCCCTGCCGCTCCCCCGTCGCTCGCGGTGAGCACCCAGATGCCATCTTCATGGACGGCCACCGAATGCTCCCAGTGCGCTGCGCGCGAGCCGTCTGCGGACACCACGGTCCATTCGTCGTCCAACACCGCCGAATCCTCGGTGCCCAACACAAACATGGGCTCAATGGCTACGCACAGGCCCGGCTTGACCTTGGCCAAGCGACCTCGCGTGCGGTAGTTCATGACATCCGGCTCTTGGTGCATCGCCGTGCCAATGCCGTGTCCGATGTACCCGTGCAGCGGGTGGAGGTCAGCCTCAATGGCCACGTCCTCGATGGCCGCGGCGACGTCCTCAAGCTTGCGAGTCTTGGCCAGGGCAGCGATGCCAGCCCATAGCGCGACTTCTGTGCGCTCCACGAGGCGAGTATCAACGTCGGAAAGCGGCTCACCCGCGATGACCGTCACCGCGCTATCGCTGTGCCAACCGTCCACCACCGCGCCGCAGTCCACTGAGACCACGTCGCCAGTAGCGATGACACGCGCTCCTGGGATGCCGTGCACCACTTGGTCGTTGACGGAGATGCACGTGGTGGCCGGGTACCCGTGGTAACCGAGGAAGTTGGAGGTAGCGCCAGCCTTGGCGATCACTGCCGCCGCGGCGGCGTCAACATCGGCCGTGGTGGCTCCGGGAACGATTGTCTTGACGGCCGCGGCGAGCGCGGCTTCCACCACCAGGCCAGCTTGAGCCATGACTCGCATCTGCTCGCGAGTCTTCAATTCGATGCGGCCGCCCATTCAGCGGGCCTCGAGCGCGGCAACGAGCCGCTCCGTCACCTCATCGATGTCGCCGATGCCGTCCACCTGGACCAGGAGGCCCTGGCCGGCGTAGAACGCGGTCAAAGGAGTGGTGGAGGTTTCGTAGACCTCGAGACGCTTGCGGATCACGGGCTCGGTGTCATCGTCCCGGCCCTCGATCTGCGCACGCTTGAGTAGGCGCGCTGTGACCACGTCAAGGTCGGCCGTGAGTACCACCGCAGCATCGAGCGTCACGTCCAGTTCAGCGAGCATGTGTTCCAGCTCAACAGCCTGATCAGGGTTGCGCGGGTAGCCATCCAAGAGGAAGCCGTTCTTGGCATCGTCCTGGTTGAGGCGGTCGCGCACCATGGCGTTGGTGACTTCGTCAGGCACAAGCGCACCTGCGGACATGTACTCCTGGGCCTTGCGGCCCAGCTCGGTACCCCCCTTGACGTTGGCGCGGAAGATGTCGCCCGTGGAAATCGCGGGGACGTCAAACTTCTCGGCAAGGCGCACCGCTTGGGTGCCCTTTCCTGCTCCAGGCGGGCCCAGCAGAACCAAACGCATTACTTCAAGAACCCTTCGTAGTGGCGTTGCTCCAGTTGGGACTGGATGCGCTTCACGGTGTCGAGACCAACGCCCACGAGAATCAGGATGGAAGCACCGCCAAATGGGATGTTGGCGTTAAGGCCAAGTGCCACGAACGCGATGGTCGGCAAGAGAGCGACGATCGCCAGGTACAGCGATCCCGCAGCCGTGATGCGCGAGAGCACATAGTCGAGGTAGTCAGCGGTGGGCTGGCCGGGACGAATGCCGGGCACAAAGCCGCCGTACTTCTTCATGTTGTCGGCCACGTCATTGGGGTTGAACGTGATGGCCGTATAGAAGTACGCGAAGAACACGATCATCAGCACGTAAAGCGCAATGTTCAGCGGCGAGGCAGGGTCAGCCACGTTGTTCTGGAGCCAGATGACCCAGCCGGCGGGGTCCGTACCGGCGAACTGAGTGATGACCGTGGGCAACGTCAGCAACGACGAGGCGAAGATGACAGGAATCACACCCGCCATGTTGATCTTGAGCGGGATGTAGGTGGACGAGCCACCCAACATGCGACGTCCCACCATCCGCTTGGCGTACTGCACCGGGATACGGCGCTGCGACTGCTCCACGTACACCACGGCGGCGATGACCACGAGCACCAGCAACAACACGAGCACGGTGTTGCGGACGCCGTCGGTGGACTGCCAGATGGTGGACATGGCGCCGGGGAACGATGCCGCGATGGAGATGAAGATCAGTAGCGACATGCCGTTACCCACACCACGCTCGGTGATGCGCTCGCCCAGCCACATGATGAAGACGGTTCCCGCCGTCATGGTCAGGATCATCATCACGAGGACCTGCCACGAGGAGTCGGGGATGATGTCCAGCGTGCAACCGGGGAAGAACACGCCGTTGCGCGCCAACGTGATGTACGAGGCCGACTGCAACGCCGCGAATCCCACGGTGATGTAGCGGGTGTACTGCGTGAGCTTGGCCTGACCGTCCGGACCTTCCTTGTAGAGGGTCTCAAAGCGGGGCACAAGTACGCGCAACAGTTGCACGATGATCGATGCGGTGATGTACGGCATGATGCCGAGCGCAAAGATCGACAACTGGAGCAACGCGCCACCAGAGAAGAGGTTGAGGATCTGGAAGGCACCGTTGGCACCAGCCGTGCTGGTGGCACAGATTTCGACGTTGCGGTAACTCACTCCAGGCGTGGGAATAGCCACGCCGATGCGGTAGAGCGCAATGATGCCCAAAGTAAGGAACAACTTGCGGCGCAAGTCGGGAGTGCGGAACGCACTCAAGAAGCCTTTCAGCATGAATCCTCCGGGTGGGAGATGTCGCGGGCCCGCGCGCTATACGCGGGCCCGCGACAGAGCCTAGCCCTGGTTGACCGAGCCGCCAGCAGCTTCGATCTTGGTCTTCGCGGACTGCGAAACTTTGTCTGCGTCAACAAGCGTGATCTTCACCGAGATCTCGCCGTCGCCGAGCACCTTGACAGGCTGGTTCTTGCGCACTGCACCCTTGGCCACGAGGTCAGCCTTGGAGACCTGACCACCCTTGGGGAACAGTGCAGCCAGCTGGTCGACGTTCACTACCTGGTAGTAGACCTTGAAGGGGCTGCGGAATCCACGCAACTTGGGCAGACGCATGTGCAAGGGTGTCTGACCACCCTCGAATGCGACCGGCACCTGGTAGCGAGCGCCCGTGCCCTTGGTGCCACGGCCAGCGGTCTTACCCTTGGAGCCCTCACCACGACCCACACGGGTCTTCTTGGTGTGAGCGCCGTCAGCAGGACGCAAGTGGTGCAGCTTCAAGGTGTTGGACTTCTCCTTGGGAGCAGCAGCCTTCTTGGCGGCAGGCTTGGCAGCCGGCTTTGCGGCGGCCTTGTCTGCTGCCGGCTTAGCGGCAGGCTTGGTAGCGGGCTTCTCAGCCGTGGCATCGGCCGATGCCTTGGCGGCAGTGGCCTTGGCAGGTGCCTTCTCCGCGGCAGCCTTGGCAGGAGCCTTGGTGGTAGCGGTCTTGGCAGGGGCCTTGGTCGCAGC
>JBIQJT010000001.1:103806-320791 GCA_044507265.1 Actinomycetales bacterium
AGCCTTCGCAGGAGCCTTAGCAGGCGCCTTCTTGGCAGCCGTGCCCGTAGCGTCGGCGGCCTTGGCGGGCGCCTTCTTTGCTGCAGGCTTCTTGGCAGTCTCGTCAGCCATTATTCGACCTCCTCCACGGTGACCAAGTGGTCAACCGCCTTGACCATGCCGCGAATCTCGGGACGGTCTTCCTTGACGACAATGTCGCCGACACGCTTCAGGCCCAGCGAGCGCAACGTCTCGCGGTGCTGAGGCTTGGTGCCGATGACGGACTTCTTCTGAGTCACTTTGAGACGAGGCATTAGTGAGCCACCCCCGCAGCCTGGGCGCGCAGCATGGCTGCAGGCGCCACATCCTCAACGGACTTGCCGCGACGAGCAGCAACCGCCTCAGGCGTCTCGAGGCGCTTCAACGCGTCCACAGTGGCGTGGACGATGTTGATGGCGTTCGAGGAGCCAAGCGACTTGGACAACACGTCGTGGATACCGGCGCACTCGAGCACCGCGCGCACCGGGCCACCGGCGATCACACCGGTACCGGGAGCGGCGGGACGCAAGTACACCACACCAGCAGCGGCTTCACCCTGCACCACGTGCGGGATGGTGCCCTGGATGCGGGGAACGCGGAAGAACGAACGCTTGGCCTCTTCGACTCCCTTGGAGATCGCCGAAGGAACTTCCTTAGCCTTGCCGTAGCCGATGCCCACGTTGCCTTCGCCGTCGCCCACCACTACCAGTGCGGTGAAGCTGAAGCGACGGCCGCCCTTGACGACCTTAGACACGCGGTTGATGGTGACGACGCGCTCGATGAACTTGTTTTCGGGCTCGGTGCCGCGACGATTGTCGTTGCGACGCCCGCTGTTGTTATCAGCCATGTCTTTCCTCTAGTCCTTGTCGTCCCGGCTACAGGGCCAGGCCGCCCTCTCGGGCGCCGTCGGCCACTGCCGCAACGCGACCGTGGTACTTGTTTCCGCCACGGTCAAACACGACAGCCTCAACGCCGGCTGCCTTGGCACGCTGAGCGATGAGCTCGCCTACCTTGGTGGCCTTCGCCGTCTTGTCGCCCTTGAGCGCACGAACGTCTGCCTCGAGCGTCGACGCCGAAACCAGCGTCTTGCCCTGGGTGTCGTCTACCACCTGCGCCACCATGTGGCGAGCGGAGCGAGTCACCACCAAACGGGGACGAGCGGGGGTGCCAGAAATCTTCTTGCGCAGGCGGAAGTGGCGGCGCTTGCGCGCCACCGTCGTGCCCTTGCCCTTGATACCGATGGCCATTACTTCTTGCCCGCCTTTCCAGCCTTGCGACGTACAACCTCGCCGGCGTAACGCACACCCTTGCCCTTGTAGGGCTCAGGCTTGCGGATCTTGCGAATGTTGGCGGCAACCTCGCCCACTTGCTGCTTGTCGATTCCCGAAACCGAGAACTTGGTGGGCGATTCCACGGCAAACGTGATGCCGGCGGGAGCCTCCACCGTGACAGGGTGCGAGAAGCCGAGCGCGAACTCGAGCTTGGAGCCGTTGAGGGCGACACGGTAACCCGTACCCACAATCTCCAGCTTCTTCTCGTAGCCCTCGGTCACACCGGTGACCATGTTGGCGATGAGGGTGCGCGTGAGACCGTGTAGCGACTTGGACAGGCGCTCGTCGTTAGGACGCTTCACCTCGATGGTGCCGTCGTTCTGCTCCACGATGATGGGCTCAGCAACCGTGTGCGACAAGGTGCCCTTGGGGCCCTTGACGGTCACGGCCGAGCCGTCGATCTGAATGTCCACTCCTGCGGGAACCGGAACGGGGATCTTGCCAATGCGTGACATCGTGCGAATCCTTTCCGATTACCAGACGTAGGCAACGACTTCGCCGCCTACGCCCTTCTTGTGGGCCTCACGGTCAGTCAGCAGACCGGAGGAAGTGGACAGGATCGCCACACCAAGGCCGCCCAGCACTCGGGGCAGGTTGGTGGACTTTGCGTACACGCGAAGACCAGGCTTGGAGATACGACGCACACCAGCGAGCGAGCGCTCACGGTTGGGGCCGTACTTCAAGGTGATGGTGAGCGTCTTGCCCACCTCGGCATCGGTCACGGCGGAACCAGCGATGTATCCCTCGGCTTCCAGGATCTTGGCGATGTTGGCCTTGAGCTTGGAGTGAGGCATCGACACGGTGTCGTGGTGCGCCGCGTTTGCGTTGCGCAGACGCGTGAGCATGTCTGCGATCGGGTCTGTCATTGTCATGAGTTGTGAACTCTTCCTCGCCCTGGTTTCCCGTAAGGGGACCTGTGGCGTAGTTGATTTACCAGCTGCTCTTGGTGATGCCGGGCAAAGCGCCAGCGTGTGCCATCTCACGGAAGCACACACGGCACAGGCCGAACTTGCGGTACACCGCGTGCGGACGACCGCACTTGTTGCACCGGGTGTAGGCACGGACCGCAAACTTAGGCTTGCGGGCAGCCTTAACTTTGAGCGAGGTCTTGGCCATTACTTCTCCTTGAACGGGAAGCCGAGTTGCTTGAGCAACGAGCGGCCCTCGTCATCGTTGGTCGCGGAGGTCACCACAGTGATGTCCATGCCACGCACGCGGTCAATCTTGTCTTGGTCAATCTCGTGGAACATCGACTGCTCCGTGAGACCGAACGTGTAGTTGCCGTGGCCGTCGAACTGCTTGGGGCTGAGACCACGGAAGTCACGGATACGGGGCAACGCCGTGGACACGAGGCGGTCCAGGAACTCCCACATGCGGTCGCCACGAAGAGTGACGTGAGCACCGATGAGTTGGCCCTCACGCAGCTTGAACTGCGCAATGGACTTACGAGCCTTGGTGACCTGCGGCTTCTGGCCGGTGATGGCCGTGAGGTCGCGGATGGCACCCTCGATGAGCTTGGAGTCCTTAGCAGCCTCACCGACACCCATGTTGACAACAACCTTCACCAAACCAGGAACCTGGTTGATGTTGGCGTAGCCAAACTCCGAGTTGAGCGCGGGAATGATCTCTTCCCGGTACTTGGCCTTGAGCCGCGGCTGAGCCGAAGCGGTAGTGGCGGTAGCCATTAGACGTCCTTGCCCGAGCGCTTGGCAACGCGCACACGCACAGTGCGCTTGCGGCCATCACGCTCTACTTCGTCCGTGCGGTAGCCCACACGGGTGCCCTTCTTGGTCTGCGGGTCAACAAGCATCACGTTTGAGATGTGCAACGGCGCCTCGACGGTGATGATGCCGCCAGCGGTGTTGTCACGACGCGTGCCGGCCTTGATGTGGCGCTGAACGCGGTTGACGCCCTCAACGATCACACGGTCGGTCTCGGTGTTGACCTCAAGAACGCGACCCTGCTGGCCACGGTCCTTGCCTGCGATGACGACCACGAGGTCGTCCTTCTTGATCTTCGCCATGGTCAGATCACCTCCGGAGCCAACGACACGATCTTCATGAAGCGCTTGTCACGCAGCTCGCGACCCACGGGGCCAAAGATGCGGGTTCCGCGCGGGTCAGTGTCCTTACCCTTGAGGATCACGGCAGCGTTCTCGTCGAACTTGATGTAAGAGCCATCGCCGCGGCGAGTCTCCTTCACAGTGCGGACGATCACAGCCTTGACCACTTCACCCTTCTTGACGTTGCCGCCCGGGATTGCGTCCTTCACCGTGGCGACAATGATGTCGCCAATACCGGCGTAGCGACGGTGCGAGCCACCGAGCACGCGGATGCACAAGATCTCCTTGGCACCCGTGTTATCGGCGACCCTCAGTCGCGACTCCTGCTGAATCATGTCTTCTTCTCCTGTCGTCTGGTTCTCGCCGCTCTAGCGACGAGCCTGGTCGAACCGATTACTTGGCCTTTTCGAGGATCTCCACCAGACGCCACCGCTTTGAAGCGGACAGCGGGCGGGTCTCCATGATGAGTACGAGGTCGCCGATGCCGGCGGAGTTGGCCTCGTCGTGCGCCTTCACCTTGCTGCTGCGGCGCATGACCTTCCCGTAGAGGGCGTGCTTGACACGGTCCTCCACCTCGACGGTGATGGTCTTGTCCATCTTGTCGCTGACCACGTAGCCGCGACGCGTCTTGCGATCGCCGCGCTCCAGCGTGGTAGCGGTCGTGTTGTTCTTGGTCGACATAATTCCTTAGCTCCTGCCTTACGACTTCGCCGTGGGGGCGGTCCGGATGCCGAGCTCGCGCTCGCGCAGGATCGTGTAGATACGGGCGATGTCGCGCTTGACGGCCTTGAGGCGACCGTGGTTCTCAAGCTGACCTGTGGCCGACTGGAAGCGCAAGTTGAACAGCTCCTCCTTGGCCTTCTTCAGCTCGTCCACGAGGCGCTCGTTCTCCATGCCGTCCAGTTCGCTGGGTGCAAGTGACTTGGTGCCGATCATCAGATGTCACCGCCCTCTCGAGTGATGAAGCGGGTCTTCATGGGCAACTTGTGCTGGGCACGACGCATGGCTTCACGCGCGAGATCCTCCGGCACACCGGCGAGTTCGAACATGACACGGCCGGGCTTGACGTTGGCAACCCACCATTCGGGCGAACCCTTACCGGAACCCATTCGGACTTCAGCAGGCTTCTTGGTCAACGGGCGGTCGGGGTAGATGTTGATCCACACCTTTCCACCACGCTTGATGTGGCGAGTCATAGCAATACGTGCCGCCTCAATCTGGCGGTTGGTCACGTACGCCGGTTCCAGGGCCTGGATGCCGAACTCACCAAACGAGATCGCGGTACCACCCGTGGCGGCGCCGGAGCGTCCAGGGTGGTGCTGCTTACGGTGCTTGACGCGACGAGGAATCAGCATTGCTTAACCCTCCTGAACTTCGGTAGGGGCAACCTCGGCTGGTGCTGCCTCGGCGGGAGCCGATGCTGCGGGGGCCTCGGTGCGGGGACCACGGGCGGGACGGCCTTCGCGGCCCTCACGGCCGCGCTGCGGACGAGGAGCCTTGGCCTGCTCAGCAGCCCACTCCTTCTCCGTCATGTCGCCCTTGTAGATCCACACCTTCACACCGATCTGACCAAAGGTGGTCTTGGCCTCAAAGAAGCCGTAGTCGATGTTGGCGCGGAGGGTGTGCAGCGGCACGCGGCCTTCGCGGTAGAACTCGGAGCGCGACATTTCGGCGCCACCGAGACGACCGGAGCACTTCACACGGATTCCCTTGGCACCGGAGCGCAGCGCGGACTGAATGCCCTTACGCATGGCGCGGCGGAAGGCCACACGGGAAGCGAGCTGCTCGGCAATGCCCTGAGCCACCAATTGTGCGTCGGTCTCAGCGTTCTTCACCTCAAGGATGTTGAGCTGAACCTGCTTGCCGGTGAGCTTCTCCAGGTTGGAGCGGAGCTTGTCGGCTTCGGCGCCGCGGCGGCCGATGACGATGCCGGGGCGAGCGGTGTGCAGGTCCACGCGCACACGCTCACGCGTGCGCTCGATCTCAACCTTGGACACGCCTGCGCGCTCCAGGTCCTTGCTCATGAGACGGCGGATCTTGACGTCCTCGTCCACGTAGTCGCGGTAACGTTCGCCGGACTTGGTGGAGTCGGCGAACCAGCGCGAGCGGTGGTCGGTGGTGATGCCCAGGCGGTAGCCATGAGGGTTGACCTTCTGACCCATTACTTGGCCCCTTCCTTGACTGGCGTTGCCACGGTCACGTTGATGTGGCTCGTGCGCTTGAGAATGCGGTTGGCACGGCCCTGTGCACGCGGGCGAATGCGCTTCATGGTGGGTCCCTCATCTACGGAGATGTGGGTAATGACAAGCTCACGCTCGTCAAAGCGCTCGCCAGCAGCATCGGCCTTCACGCGAGCATTCGCGATGGCGGACTCGATGAGCTTGCGCACGTCAGTGGCCACAGCCTGCGGCTGGAACTTGAGCGAGGCGACTGCCTCGGTGGCGTTCTGTCCACGAACGAGGTCCACGACGCGGCGAGCCTTCTGGGCCGTGACGCGGAGGTACCGCGTTTGCGCCTTGGCTTCCATGGTGATCTACCTTTCCTTACGCTCGGGCGCCTAGCGGCGGCCCTTGCGGTCGTCCTTGACGTGGCCCTTGAACGTGCGCGTGGGGGCGAACTCGCCCAGCTTGTGGCCGACCATCGACTCGGTCACAAAGACCGGGACGTGCTTGCGGCCGTCGTGCACGGCAAAGGTGTGACCCAAGAAGTCCGGAGTGATGACACTGCGGCGCGACCAGGTCTTGATGACGTTCTTGGTACCCGCTGCGTTCTGACCATCAACCTTCTTCTGAAGGTGGTCGTCGACGAAGGGGCCCTTCTTGAGGCTACGAGGCATAGTTCTTCAGGTTCCTTAGCGCTTGTTCTTGCCGGAACGACGGCGACGAACAATGAGCTTGTCGCTTTCCTTGTTGGCTTTGCGGGTGCGGCCTTCAGGCTTGCCCCACGGGCTCACCGGGTGACGACCACCAGAGGTCTTACCTTCACCACCACCGTGGGGGTGGTCCACCGGGTTCATCACGACACCACGGACGGTGGGGCGCTTGCCCTTCCACCGCATGCGGCCGGCCTTACCCCAGTTGATGTTGGACTGCTCGGCGTTGCCTACCGTGCCGATGGTGGCGCGGCAGCGGGCGTCGACGTTGCGGATCTCACCGGAAGGCATACGCAACTGGGCGTAGGGGCCGTCCTTGGCCACGAGCTGCACGGATGAACCGGCCGAACGGGCGATCTTGGCACCGCCACCGGGCTTGAGTTCAATGGCGTGCACCACGGTACCGGTGGGGATGTTGCGCAACGGCAGGTTGTTGCCGGGCTTGATGTCCGCCGAGGCGCCAGCCTCCACCACGTCACCCTGCGACAGCTTGTCGGGGGCGATGATGTAGCGCTTCTCGCCGTCTGCGTAGTGCAGCAAAGCGATGCGTGCGGTGCGGTTGGGGTCGTACTCGATGTGAGCGACGGTGGCAGGCACGCCATCCTTGTCGTGACGACGGAAGTCGATCAGACGGTAGGCACGCTTGTGACCGCCACCCTGGTGACGAGTGGTGATGCGACCGGTGTTGTTGCGGCCGCCCTTCTTGTGCAACGGGCGCACGAGCGACTTCTCGGGCTCGGAGCGCGTCACCTCGACGAAGTCGGCGACGGAGGAGCCACGACGGCCCGGAGTCGTCGGCTTGTACTTGCGAATAGCCATGAGTTGAGTCCCTTACGTCCTAGCTGGCCCGGCCGCTGAAGATGTCAATCGCTTCGCCGGCACCCACGGTGACAACGGCACGCTTGACGTCCTTGCGCTTGCCAAGGCCAAAGCGCGTGCGACGCGTCTTGCCCTTGCGGTTGATGGTGTTGACGGAGGCAACCTTCACGCCAAAGATCTGCTCGACGGCGATCTTGATCTCCGTCTTGTTGGCGCGGGGGTCCACCTCAAAGGTGTACTTACCCTGATCCATCAGCGCGTAGCTCTTCTCAGAGACGATCGGCTTGATCAGGATGTCGCGGGGGTTCTTGTTCAGTGCGGTCATGATCAGTTCTCCTCCGCCTCGGCCGCAGCCTCCGACTCGGTAGCAACGGCCTTAGCCGATGCTCCCTTGGCCGGGCCCGCGAGGAAGGCCTCGAGAGCGGCAGCGGTGAACACGACGTCGTCGTTGACGAGAACGTCGTACGTGTTGATCTGGTCGACCGCGATCACGTGGACGTCGGCCGCGTTACGCAACGACTTCCATGCGACCTCGTCGTTGCGGGTCAGGACCACCAGGGCGCTACGGCCATTGGTGATCGCTGCCAGTGCACCGAGAGCGGTCTTAGTGGACGGGGAGTCCCCGGTCACCACACTCTTGAGCACGTGCACACGGCCGTTGCGAGCCCGGTCAGAGAGGGCACCGCGCAAAGCGGCTGCCTTCATCTTCTTGGGGGTGCGCTGGGAGTAGTCACGCGGCTGCGGGCCGTGCACCACTCCACCACCGGTGAACTGGGGAGCACGGGTAGAACCCTGACGGGCGCGGCCGGTGCCCTTCTGCTTGTACGGCTTACGTCCACCACCGGACACCATGGCCCGGGTCTTGGTGGCGTGCGTGCCCTGACGTGCAGCTGCACGCTGGGCGACCACCACCTGGTGGATCAAAGGAATGTTGGTGACGACGTCGAACACGTCACCGGGAAGCTCGGCGGTGCCTGACTTCTTGCCGGCGGCGTCGAGCACGTCGATGGTCTGCGCGGTAGCCATGGCTCTACGCTCCCTTCGCGGCGGAACGGATCAGGACAAAGCCGCCCTTGTTGCCGGGAACGGCACCCTTGAGCAGCACCAAGCCCTTGTCGGTGTCGACCGAGTGGACGGTGAGGTTCTGAACGGTCTTGCGGGCGTTACCCATGCGACCGGCCATCTTGATGCCCTTGAACACACGCGAAGGCGTGGCAGCGGCACCAATGGAGCCGGGCTTGCGGTGGTTGCGGTGTGCACCGTGAGAGGCGCCAACACCCTTGAAGCCGTGACGCTTCATCACACCAGCCGTGCCCTTGCCCTTGGTAGTACCGGTGACGTCAACCAGCTGGCCGGCCTCAAAGGCGTCGGCTGCAATCTCCTGGCCGAGCGTGAACTCGGAGGCGTTTGCAGTGCGCACCTCAGCGACGTGGCGGCGCGGCGTCACACCGGCGGCCTCGAAGTGACCCTTGAGGGGGTTGGTGACACGGCGGGGGTCGACGGTGCCGAACGCGAGCTGAATGGCTTCGTAGCCATCGCGCTCTACGTTGCGCACCTGAGTCACGACGTTGGTGTCTACCTGGACGACGGTGACGGGTACAACCCGGCCCTGCTCGTCCCACACCTGAGTCATGCCCAGCTTCATACCGAGCAGCGCCGTGACGGTGCGCTGGGCATTGGAAGTCGAAGTCATGATGATGGGTTCCTTAAAGCTTCTAGAGCTTGATCTCGATGTTCACGTCCGCAGGCAGGTCGAGACGCATGAGCGAGTCAACTGCCTTGGGCGTGGGGTCCACGATGTCGATCAGACGCTTGTGGGTGCGCATCTCGAAGTGCTCGCGGGAGTCCTTGTACTTGTGGGGCGAACGGATCACAACGAACACGTTCTTTTCGGTCGGCAGCGGGACGGGTCCCACCACGGACGCACCAGCGCGCGTGACCGTCTCAACGATCTTGCGAGCCGAAGAGTCGATGACCTCGTGGTCGTAGCTCTTCAGCCGAATGCGGATCTTCTGTCCCGCCATGGCGTGTCTGCCTTTTCTCTCGTACATCTATGGGTGTCCTACCGGCCCCCGCGCTCGGGCGTGTCGCTTCGTGCGACACACGCGCGCCAAGTCGATTTCTCGAGGGTTTGGTGTGACGGTGGCTACCTGTAAGAAGGCAACCGGGATATTGTGCCAGATTCACGGCGCGTTTGCCAACCGGCTTTGATGGCCAGCCGGCTTGAGCGCCTCTCACGCTGATGCGGGACTCAGCCTCTCGGCCGAGCCCCGCATCGCGAGAGTTCGGTACTACCTAGAACTACTTGAGGATCTTGGTCACCGTGCCGGAGCCGACGGTGCGGCCACCTTCACGGATCGCGAAGCCCTGTCCCTCTTCGAGGGCGATGGGCTGGATCAGCTCAACCGTCATCTCGGTGGTGTCACCGGGCATGACCATCTCGGTGCCCTCAGGCAGCGAGATGACGCCGGTCACGTCCGTGGTGCGGATGTAGAACTGCGGACGGTAGTTGGTGTAGAAGGGGTTGTGACGGCCACCCTCATCCTTGTTGAGGATGTAGCACTTGCCTTCGAACGAGGTGTGCGGCGTGGTGGTGCCGGGCTGCACAACAACCTGGCCACGCTCGACGTCCTCACGCTTGGTGCCGCGGAGCAGGAGGCCACAGTTCTCGCCAGCCCACGCCTCGTCCATCTGCTTGTGGAACATCTCGATACCGGTGACCGTGGTCTTCTGGGGCTCACGGATACCGAGGATCTCGACCTCAGAGTTGATCTTGAGCTTGCCGCGCTCCACCTTGCCGGTGACGACGGTGCCACGACCGGTGATCGTGAAGACGTCCTCGATGGGCATGAGGAAGGGCTTGTCCATGTCGCGAACGGGCTCGGGAACCGACTCGTCCACAGCGTCCATGAGCTCTTCGATCTTGGCAACCCACGCGGGGTCACCCTCGAGAGCCTTGAGGGCGGAGACGCGGATCACGGGAGCGTTGTCACCGTCGAAGCCCTGCGAGGAGAGGAGCTCGCGCACCTCAACCTCAACGAGCTCGAGGATCTCCTCGTCGTCCACCATGTCGGACTTGTTCAGCGCGACCAAGAGGTAGGGCACGCCCACCTGACGGGCGAGCAGAACGTGCTCACGGGTCTGAGCCATGGGGCCGTCGGTCGCCGCAACCACGAGGATTGCGCCGTCCATCTGAGCGGCACCGGTGATCATGTTCTTGATGTAGTCAGCGTGACCAGGGGCGTCGACGTGCGCGTAGTGGCGCTTGTCGGTCTGGTACTCGATGTGCGCGATGTTGATGGTGATACCGCGCTCACGCTCTTCGGGAGCCTTGTCAATCTCGTCGAAGGGCGTGAAGGGGTTGAGGTCCGGGTACTTGTCGTGCAGGACCTTCGAGATTGCAGCGGTGAGCGTGGTCTTGCCGTGGTCGACGTGACCGATGGTCCCGACGTTCACGTGCGGCTTGGTCCGCTCGAACTTTGCCTTAGCCATTGTGGCTTCCTCCTGTGGATATGAGACTCGGGTAGTGACCCTGGCGCCTATGGGGCGTCGTGTCCCTACTGGTCGTTATTGTTTCCTAATTTCTCAACCGAAGGGACTACTCGCCCCGGGTCTTTGCGATGATCTCCTCGGCAACGTTGCGAGGAACCTCGGCGTAGCTGTTGAAGGTCATCGAGTACACGGCACGGCCTTGCGTCCTAGAACGCAAGTCGCCCACGTAGCCGAACATCTCCGACAGCGGCACCAAAGCATCAATTACCTTCACGCCCACCGCGTCGGTCATGGACCGAATCTGGCCGCGGCGCGAGTTCAGGTCGCCGATGACGTCGCCCATGTAGTCCTCGGGCGTACGAACTTCGACGGCCATGATGGGCTCGAGCAGGGCCGGGTCGGCCTTGCGTGCAGCCTCCTTGAAGGCCATCGAACCCGCGATCTTGAACGCCATTTCGGACGAGTCAACGTCGTGGTAAGCACCATCGACGAGCGTCGCCTTGACACCCACCACGGGGTAGCCGGCGAGCACACCCAGGAGCATGGCGTCCTGGATACCCGCGTCTACCGAGGGAATGTACTCGCGGGGCACGCGACCGCCGGTGACGGCGTTCACAAACTCGTACTGGACCTCAGAGTCGGCCGCAAGGGGCTCGATCGAGATCTGCACCTTGGCGAACTGACCGGAACCACCCGTCTGCTTCTTGTGGGTGTAGTCGTGCTTCTCCACCGCGCGGCGGATAGTTTCGCGGTACGCCACCTGGGGCTTACCCACGTTGGCGTCAACCTTGAATTCGCGCTTCATGCGGTCGACGATGATGTCGAGGTGGAGCTCGCCCATACCGGAGATAACGGTCTGGCCGGACTCTTCGTCAAGGCGCACGCGGAAGGTGGGGTCCTCTTCAGCAAGCTTCTGGATGGCCGTGGACATCTTCTCCTGGTCGCCCTTGGTCTTGGGCTCAACCGCCACGTGGATCACGGGCTCGGGGAAGGTCATGGACTCGAGAACTACGGGAGAGCTCAAGTCGCACAAGGTGTCACCAGTGGTGGTGTCCTTGAGACCGATCACCGCGTAGATGTGGCCAGCGGTCACGCTGTCTACCGGGTTCTCCTTGTTGGCGTGCATCTGGAAGATCTTTCCGATGCGCTCCTTCTTGTCCTTGGTGGCGTTAAGCACCTGGGCACCGGATTCGAGCGAACCCGAGTACACGCGGATGTAGGTGAGCTTGCCAAAGAACGGGTGCGCGACGATCTTGAACGCGAGCGCAGAGAAGGGCTCGGAGGCGTCGGCGTGACGCTCCACGATCTTCTCCTCGTCACGGACGTCGTGGCCGTTGATGGACGGGACGTCGATGGGCGCGGGCAGGTAGTCCACCACAGCGTCCAGCATGGGCTGCACGCCGCGGTTCTTGAACGCCGAGCCACACAGGACGGGGTAGATCTCGGAGGCGATCACCATCTTGCGAATGCCTGCCTTGATCTCGGCTACCGAGAGCTCTTCGCCACCGAGGTACTTCTCAAGCAGCTCGTCGCTGGACTCAGCCACGGTCTCGAGGAGCTCGGCACGGTACTGCTCCGCCTTGTCCTTGAGGTCTGCGGGGATGTCCTGGATCTCGTACTTGGCACCCATGGTGACGTCACCCTTGGCATCGCCGGGCCACACCAAGGCACGCATCTCGATCAGGTCCACGACGCCAATGAAGTCGTTCTCGGCACCGATGGGGAGCTGGATCACCAAGGGACGCGCACCGAGGCGCGACTTGATGGTGTCTACCGTGAAGTAGAAGTCAGCACCAAGTTTGTCCATCTTGTTGACAAAGCAGATGCGGGGCACGTTGTACTTGTCGGCCTGGCGCCACACAGTCTCAGACTGGGGCTCCACACCTTCCTTGCCATCGAAGACCGCAACGGCACCGTCGAGAACGCGGAGCGAACGCTCCACCTCTACGGTGAAGTCCACGTGACCGGGAGTGTCGATGATGTTGATCTGGTTGTTGTTCCAGAAGCACGTCACGGCAGCAGAGGTGATGGTGATGCCACGCTCCTGCTCCTGCTCCATCCAGTCGGTGGTGGAGGCGCCGTCGTGGGTTTCACCGATCTTGTAGTTCACGCCCGTGTAGAACAGGATGCGCTCAGTCGTGGTGGTCTTGCCGGCGTCGATGTGAGCCATGATGCCGATGTTGCGGACCTTGGTGAGGTCGGTGAGCACGTCCTGTGCCACGGGGTTCTCCTAAGTTGTCTGGGGTTCCGTCGAACGAAAGCGGCGACTACCAGCGGTAGTGCGCGAACGCCTTGTTCGACTCGGCCATCTTGTGCATGTCCTCGCGGCGCTTCACAGCGGCGCCAAGGCCGTTCGATGCGTCGAGGATCTCGTTCATGAGGCGCTCGGTCATGGTCTTCTCACGACGCTTGCGAGAGAAGTCAACGAGCCAACGCAGAGCCAGCGTGGTCTGACGCACAGGGCGCACGTCCACGGGGACCTGGTAGGTGGCGCCACCCACACGGCGGCTGCGCACCTCAAGCGCGGGGCGCACGTTGTCGAGCGCACGCTTGAGCACGACCACGGGGTCCTGGCCGCTCTTTTCGCCTACGCCCTCGAGGGCGCCGTACACGATGGCTTCAGCAACGGAACGCTTGCCGTCGAGCAGCACCTTGTTGATGAGCTGGGTGACGACGGGAGCGCCGAACACTGGGTCAACGATGATGGGCCGCTTGGGGGCCGGGCCTTTGCGAGGCATTACTTCTTCTTCTCCATCTTCGCGCCATAACGGCTACGAGCCTGCTTGCGGTTCTTCACGCCCTGCGTGTCGAGCGAGCCACGAACGATCTTGTAGCGCACACCGGGCAGGTCCTTCACACGGCCACCACGCACGAGCACGATCGAGTGCTCCTGCAGGTTGTGGCCCTCACCGGGGATGTAGGCAGTGACTTCGATGCCGCTCGAAAGACGCACACGCGCCACCTTGCGAAGAGCCGAGTTCGGCTTCTTGGGCGTGGTGGTGTACACGCGGGTGCAGACGCCGCGGCGCTGCGGGCTCCCCTTGAGCGCGGGAGTCTTGGTCTTGGACGCCTTGGGGTGGCGACCCTTCCTGACCAACTGCTGAATCGTAGGCACTACTTCTCCGTCTGTTGTATGAAATCTGTGTGTGAAAACTAGGGTTGAGCGTCGTACCGGCCCCCGCGCCCGGGCGTGTCGCACCTGCCTGGACTGCGCCCATGAAGGGCACGCGAGAGAGCCCGACGACGCGGGCACGAGCATCTACGATACCTGCCGCGCGCGTCGTCGTCAAAGCCGAGATTGGCTTGCGGCGACCTTACCTACTGTCGTGACTAATGCCACGTGTTTGTGTTCGTCACCATCGCGGGTGATGAACGGCCAGTTTACGCCACATCTGTGGGTAATTTCCCCCATCCGCCCGCCTGAGGGCTAGAGGCGGTGGGACAGTGCCACCTATAGTTATCGCGTGTTTGCATACGCCCCCGCCGAGACCTCGTCTGCAGGTTACGCCGTCGTCACCGAGCGCTTCGTTGGCCTCTTTAGTGCCGACGCTTCCGCTGAAGTGATCTCCACGGTGCACCGCATGCTTGACGGACCTGGGTCTACCCCGGAGCCCGCGCTGGAACTCCTGTCCAACCCCACGTCCGCTGAGCGCTTTGCGCTCGTGGAGATCGTGGACGCCGACAATCGCATCTTTGGTGTCACGATGCGCGGCGACATCGTGGTGGACCTGGGCGGCGCCTCAACGAGCCGCTTCACGTGGCCTCGCGGTCAGAACTGGTTGCACGGCGAGGCATACGGCGTTGAGTCGCTGCACCTTTCTTTGGAGCCCGTGGCTAGCGCCGTGAGCGGCCTGCCGCTTCGCAATGGTGCCGTCCGCGCATCGGCCATTTCTGTGGGTGTGGATCTGGCGATCAACGCGCCGCTCACGTCTGGCGAATCCGAACTCCCGCTAGAGACCGTGGCGCTGTCAGACCTCGAGCGCGATGCCGCGTATGAGGAGGCCATCGAGTCCACGATGAGCCGCAAGGCAAGCGACATTGAGGCGCCCGCGCCTATTGATACAGACACCATCTGGACGCTGACTTTGCCCGATGGCAATGAGCTTGTGGCCGCCCCGCAGATTGTGGTGGGCCGAAAGCCATGGCGTTCAAGCCCAGACGAGACGCAGACCTATTACATTGTGGCGCCGTCACCGCACCGCGAAATTTCAAGCAAGCACGTCGAGTTCATCGCCAGCGGTGGGGAACTCAGGGCGCGCGATCTAGATTCCACCAACGGCACCTTGGTGCTCACTCCGGACAGGCCGCCGCGCCTTCTCCGCGGGGGGGATTCGGTGAGTCTGCAACGAGGCGACACTCTCGACCTCGGCGAAGGCTTCCGGATTGTTGTGGGAAGTCGGAGTTAGTCCAATTTGGGGGCGTCAGCAACGCTTGCGGTGCCCCAGCGATCCTGATGAGGGCAGGTGACCACTGTGGCACGACGCACTACTGCTGTACCCCCCGTGCTGGCGGGATACAGCTACATCCGGCCTTTGGGCTCAGGTGGATTCGCCGACGTCTTTCTCTACGAGCAAGACATGCCTCGGCGCGCGGTCGCGGTCAAGGTCCTTGTGGACGATGCCATCAACCCCGAGGTGTTGCGCACGTTCAATGCGGAAGCCGACATCCTGGCCCGTTTGAGCGCCCACCCCTCGATCGTCACCATCTTCCAAGCCTCCATCTCCGGCGACGGCCGTCCGTACTTCGTCATGGAGTACTGCCCTGACAGCATGAGCGCCCGCTACAAGACGGCTCCCCTACCGGTGGCCGATGTTCTGGCTACCGGGGTGCGCATGGCATCGGCTTTGGAGACGGCACACCGCAGCGGCGTACTGCACCGTGACATCAAGCCGTCCAACGTCCTGATCACGACGCTCGGCACTCCGGTGTTGGCCGACTTTGGCATTGCAGGTTCGCTCTCGCGCGTGGAGGAATCGCCTGAAGTCTTCGCCATGTCAGTGCCGTGGAGCTCGCCTGAGGTGCTCCAAGGTGAGATCTCGGGTTCGATCCCGTCCGAGGTGTGGAGCCTCGGCGCCACCCTGTACACACTCCTTGCCGGCCGTTCCCCGTTTGACTCGCCCTCTCGCGAGCGCATCCCCAGGGACCAACTACAGGCCCGCATCGTGAAGGCTAAGTACATCCCCACAGGGCGTGAAGACGTGACGATGCGCGTGGAGAGCGCACTCATGCGTTGCCTGGAGAAGGCTCCCGCCAAGCGCTACGGCTCCATGCTTGAGCTCGCCGAGGACCTGCGGATGGCGCAGTACGAAATGGGCATTGCACCCACTCCACTCGAGGTTGTGGACCAGACGTGGGCGAGTGCTGCGTTGTCAGAGCCCGCTCAAGGCGACGCGCCCCGGGGCCCGGTCATCACCACCGTGAAGCAAGACTCGCGCCGCGCCGCGCGTGCCCAGACCCTCGCGTCGTCACAACGTGTCAACGCCGCCATGAAGGCGGACGCTCCGGCCAAGTCCGGCAAGAACTCCGCCTTCATTGGGGGCGCGATTGGCGCTGGTGCGGTGACCGCTATTGCCTTGGCAATCTTGTTTGTTACCGGAGTGCTGTAGATGGCTTTTCTCAGTATCACCGGGCCTCGTGCACCGCGAGTTCTCGCCGCTGCCACCTCCGTCATCGCGGTAGGCGCCGTCTCTGTAGGCGCCGTCCTCGCGGACGGGTACGACGCGCAAGAACTCCCGAGGCTTGAGACCAACATCTGGGTGACGCGTGACGATGGCCAGTACGCGAGGCTCAACACTGAACTGGGTGAACTCGACACCGTCAGGGCGGTCGCTGATCCAGTGACCGTGCTGCAGTCAGGCGCGCAGAGTGTGGTGCTCACTCAGGGTCTATCTCAAGCGTGGGCCATTGATTCTGCCTTCCCCGCCGACTTTGTGGAGCAAGGCTCTGGTCAGGCTTCTGGTGCTGCGCCTGCGCCCACTCCCGCGGGTACTGGAGTGGTAGCGACCGCTCACGACTTCATTCTTTACCTCACCGATTCTGGTGAGGTTCACCTCGGCACCTTCCCCGCACCCGGGTCAGTACAAAGTGGCGCCTTTGCCGTCAATCCCTTTGCAGGCGTCGAGGTGGAGGAAGGCGAGGAGCCGCCTCGCTACTTTGCCAGCGCCGCCGCCATCGACGACTCGGCGCGCGTTGCGATGTACTCCGCCGCGGAGAAGGCGGTACGTGTCTACGACGCGCTCAACGCGCGATTCATTGGCGCAGAGGTGCCGCTACCCCAACCGCCCGCGGACGCCAATGAGTTTGTGATGTCGTTCGCAGGCGGCCGCTGGGTGCTGTTTTCTCCCACTGATGGTCGCTTGTGGTGGGAGGGCGGCTCTGCGCCCGTCGACACGGGCCTTGGCGGTGAAGCTCTGCTACAGACCAACCCCTCGCCCGCCGATCGTGTCTTCATTGCCGACGCTCAGGGCTTGGTGGCGGTGTCTTTGCGCGACGGTTCTGTCACTCGAGTGGTGCAGGCCACCGGCAACCCCGCCTCACCGCTGTGGCTTAACGGTGAGGGCTACGCCGCCTGGGTCGATGCTGGCAGCGCCACCATGTGGTACGAGGGTGCGCCCGGCGTGGTCAACCTCACCGTCCCTACTGGAGCCCTCGCTGACGTGCAGGTGATCTCCCCGGTCTTCCGCTCCAACGGCGACCGTGCAGTGCTCTCCGAGACCAGCACGGGGCTGCTGTGGATGGTCCCCGATGGCACTTTGATTCCGCTCAACCAGTGGGATCCGCTGGACGAGGACGATGAGAATGAAGGAACCGTCACCGTTGACGACGTGGTGGAGCAAGAGCCTCCCGTAGCCGAAGACGACGTCTTTGGCGTGCGCCGTGGCGCCGTCACCACGCTGCCGCTGCTGTACAACGACCACGACCCCAATAAGAAGGACGTCCTCACTATTGCGCCCGATGCTTTGTCTGGGCTGAGCGAGGGCGGCTTTGGTGACGTGCGGCTTGCGTCCGACAACCAAGTCGCGGTGGTGAACGTGGCGGCTGGTGAGGGTTCAGCGACGTTTACATACGCGGTGTCGGATGGCAACGCCCAATCCGCGCCGGCCACGGTGACGCTCACCGTGGTGCCTGACGACATCAACAGCCCACCTGTGTGGTGTGGCGTGGAGAACTGCACCCAGGAGCCGCTCACGCCCCAGGTCTCGCCCGGCGGTTACGTCTCTATCCCCGTACTCAACGGCTGGGTGGACCCTGAAGGCGACGTATTCGCCTTGACCGCGGCCTATGCGAACGACCCCAATGCTCCCGTCACTGTGGTGGCCACAGTGGACGGCAACGTGGTGATCCGTCACCTGGACCCCAACGCCGGTGACGCGATCATTCTCCTTACTATTACTGTCACCGACTCGTTCGGGGCCTCCACCGACGCCGAACTGGAGTTGCGCGTCACCTCTGCGCCCTCGCTCGAGGTCCGTCCCATCGCTTTGGCGGGTGCGGCGGGCGAGGCTCGCAACGTCTCCATCGCCGACTACGTCACCGGCGGTTCCGGTTCCTACCGCTTGCTCGATGCGATTGCTGGCAAGGGAAGCGCGGATCTCACCGTGCAACCCAACGTGTCCACGGGCTCTATTGACCTCTTTGCACCCAAGCCCGGTGAGTACACAGCCACCTACACGGTGGAAGACGCCATCACGCTCGCTCAGCAGACGGCCACGTTGCGCTTCAGCATTGCCGAGCAAGCAGGCACCTTGAGCTTGCCGCCGCTTGTGGCGTTTGTGCGCCCGCAAGAGGACTCCACCTTGGATGTGTTGGCGACCGCCCAAAACACCACGGGACGCGTGCTCATGGTGAGCTCCGCCATTCCACACAGCAGCGACCTGAGCGTCAACGTCGTGGCCGAGGCCTACGTGCGCGTCAGCGGCATCACCCCGGACGGCTTGCCGGGCAAGATCGGCACTGCGGACGTGTCAGTGACAGATGGCGCGGGGACGTCCGCCACCACTCAGTTGACCGCCTTCCTCTTGCCTCCCAGCCACGGGGTCCGACCCATTGCGGTGCCTGACACCGTCACCGTGCGCGCTGGCACCCAGGTGGACATTCAGGTACTTGATAACGACGTCAGCCCCCGCGGTGAGCGCTTGCTCCTCATGCCGGAGGTGGAGGGATCCGGTACCGCGGGTGAATTGGCGTTCTCGTCCGGCACTGCTTTGCGCTACCTCGCCCCCACCGTCCCGGGTGTGTACACCTTGCGATACACGACGTATCTGGAGAACGACCCCGGGCGTCTTGACGGTGCCACGGTCACGGTGACCGTACTGTCGCCGGGATCCAACCGTGCTCCGCAACCGCAGCCGCTCACCGCGCGCGTCCTCGCGGGTCAGTCCGTCACCATTCCGTTGATCATGGCCGGCATTGACCCGGACGGTGATGATGTCTACCTCAGCGACGTCGAGCAGCCTCGAGCTGGTAGCGGCGTAGTCACTATCTCCGGCTCCGGCAACTCACTTGTCTACCGCGCACCTGCCGGGGGCGTCCCTGGCGGCCAACTCTCGTTCGAATACACGGTCACGGACGCCCTCGGCGAGTCCGCGACCGCCCAAGTCCGCGTGGGCGTGCTTATGCCTGATCGCATCGACCCGGCTCCCGTGACCTACACGGATTACGTGGCTGCTCAAGTGCGTTCGACTACGCCTCTTGAAGTGAACCCGCTCCTCAATGACCGGGACCCGCAACGCGCCACACTTGAGATCACGGGCATCCGCCCCAATGCCTTGGAAGGTTCGGAGGAATGGGCACGGCTGGAGTCGCTGATTGGAAGCGAGACCTCTCTCGAGGACGGCAAGGTGTTCTTGTTCGCAGGTGATGTGGAAGGCACCCACTCCTACGTCTACACCGTGCAGTCCTCCGCGAACTTCTCCACCAGTGAGGGCTTGATCGTGGTGGGCGTCTCCGAGGATGCGAGCCCGCACCAATTGCGCGTCACCGACACCGTCGTGACCGCACGCACGAGACTGGACCTCGCCACCGGCATCGACGTGGTGACCGACAAGGTGCAATGGCCCACTGGGGATATATCTCAACTGAAGCTGTCGCTGTGGGGCGAGGCCGCAGAGACCTACCAAGTCTCCGGCCGCACTATTTCCGGACCTATCCCGCCCAAGCGCACCGTGGTGCCCTTCATTCTCAGTGGCGTTGATGCCAACGGCGAAGAAGTGGTGACGTACGGCTTCTTGCGCATTCCGCCGCTTTCAGACATGCGCGTGCAGCGCTTGCCCGGTATCACCCCGGTGGAAGTGGGCGAAGAGCAGACTGTGGAGTTTGACCTACGCGATCTCGTGGACATCAACCCGCGCGACACCATTGAGATCCGAAGCGACGAGAACTTCGCCGTCCAGCGCGCCAATTCGTTCTGTGTGCCGACGCGCGGCACTTCCGTAAGTTACACAGCGGGACGTGAAGCACCGTGGTCTGACACGTGCTCCGTGGCAGTGCGCCTTGACGGTCAGGACACGTGGAGCATTGTCGCCATCCCCTTGGTCATCATCCCCAAGGACCCGCAAGCGATCCTCAGCCCCGTCAGCCTCACTGTGCCTCCTGGCCAGACCCAGGGCGTAGATCTGCTCGACAGCCTGCTGAGTTGGGAAGGCGGACGCGTGGGCAACGTGGCGTCCCTACAGTTGAGCACCTTGTACACGGGTACCTCATTTGACGTGGTGCACACGGGAGACCAGGTCTCCATCCTTGCTCACGCCAATGCCAAGCCTGGAACGCGAGAGACCATCACTGTCTCCACCACCGCGTACGGCGGACTCAGCACCACCATCGCGCTGGTGGTCGGCATTGCTTCGCCCGATGCCCCTCGCGGCGCCACGTTCACGCACCAGTGTGATGTGAGCCGCGGCGCCACGTGCCTCATCTCAGTCACCGGAGTGCCAGGCGAGTACGACCCCTTCGCTGGCGTCACCGGTAGCGGGCTCACGTTGGTGAGTGTCGGCACCACCGGCTCCGTCGTCTGCCCTGTCGCCACCGTGACCAAGGCATCGGACACCCAAGTAGTGGCTACCTGGCCCAGCGGACCTAAACCCGTGGGTGGAGAGTGCGTGGTCTCCTACACGGTGGCCGACGCCCAGGGTCGCACCGGCACTGGCACGCTCAACATCGACATCTTGGGCTACCCCCAAACTCCCGCGAGCATCACCACCATCGCATACACGGGCGAGTCCGTGACGTTGCTCGTGAACCTTGGCAACGCCACACAGGCACACCCGCCGGTGACGTCCGTGGTGCTCTCGCGCGACGGTGCGCTCAGCCCGACGGTGTGTGAGACCGGCGGCCCCGGAACGTACCGGTGCACCGTGACTGGATTGGTCAATGGTCAGCCCTCGTCATACACGGCACGAGCCGTCAACAGCGTGGGTGAATCACTCGACACCACAGCCGTGACCACGTGGGCGTACAAGGCCCCTGAGATTGCCAGCGTGACGGCCACTACTAAGTACGACGCCGTCCAGACGACTCTCACCAAGGGCATGGTTGAGGTCCAGGTGGATTCCACCGAGGACACCACCGCCTTCCGCGTGGTCAACACCAACCAGACCATTGGGCGCACCGGTGCGGTGACCACGTTCCCTGTGATTCTCGATGTGGGTTCACAACTGTTGGAAGTCATCCCCATCAGCAAGTTTGAGCCGCCCCTCACTGGCAGCAACCAAGGTGCGAGCCGCACCGCGAGCGTGACCGTCATCGGCAAGCCGTCGTTTACAAGTGACATCGCCGCAAGTGCCAACGGTCCGGAGATCTCGGTGACGGGCGGCGTAGTCAACGCCAACTACGCACCATCAAGCTCGCGAGTGTGGGCGGCATGGACTGGCGCCATGCCTACGTGCTCCATGACAGCGACAGACGGCACGGGTGTAGCTCAACTGACCGGCGCAGCCCATGTGTCCTCTGCGACGTCCGTGATTGCCGGATTGGCTCCCAACACCAACTACACCGTCGGAGTGTGCCTGTCCAATGGCTACGGTGCCGTGTGGTCCAACACCGTCACGCGCTTCACGTGGGTAGACCCAGGCGAACCACCGGGCGCGATCACGTACTCCGTGGAACTCAGTCCGGACAACTCGGCTCAGTCGCACGTCTACGTTTACGGGCTCGCCGCTGGGCCGGTGGTCCCTGCCCCACCCGGCCCCGCCTATGAGATCAAGTACTTCTTCGGTTCGAACGAGACGAATGCGTTCGACAACTTCTCCATCAACGCGGGCGGCATTCCGGATGCGAAGGTGGCGTACTGCGCCAAGGACGCGCCGTCGCTGACATGTTCGGCGTTGAAGGCAGTGACTCCCTCCACCGTGCCCACGGTGGTGACCGTGACGTTCCCCACCATCTGCACGGGTATCCCCACTGCAAGTCAGGTCGTGGTGTCGGCTGCCGCGAGCGTGTATCTGGATCCGGACACCTACGTGTACACCGTGAACTTCTTGGGTGAGTACGGAACGCTGGACCCGATATTCCACCCCAGTCCGTGTGATCCCCCGGAGGACGAGCCGGATCCCGAACCGGAGCCCGAAGACGAGTAAGCCCGTTATCAGACCAACCAACAACGACGCCCCGAGAGGACTTCGATGACTATCTCCGCTGAACAGGCTCAGTGGTACAACGAGACGTTCGCACAAATCGCCGACCACGTAGAGCAGGCGATTTTGGGCAAGCGCCACGTGATTGAGCTGGTGCTGGCCACTGCCCTCTCGGCTGGTCATGTACTGCTCGAGGACGTACCCGGCACTGGAAAGACGGCCCTGGCGCGCTCGCTAGCGCAGACCATCCAGGGCACGTCGACACGTATCCAGTTCACGCCCGACCTCCTGCCTGGAGACGTGACCGGTGTGACAGTGTTTGACCAGAAAAAGGGCACCTTTGAGTTCCACGCTGGCCCCATCTTTGCCAACGTGGTGCTCGCCGACGAGATCAACCGAGCCTCGCCCAAGACCCAGTCCGCTCTGCTCGAAGTGATGGAAGAAGGCAACGTCACCGTAGATGGCGTCACCCGCCCCGTGGGCCGGCCGTTCCTGGTCATCGCGACCCAAAACCCCGTGGAGCAAGCCGGTACGTACCGCTTGCCGGAAGCACAGCTCGACCGCTTCATGATCAAGACGTCCATCGGCTACCCGGACGATGCCGCCACCATGCGCATTCTCCAGGGCGCTTCCAATGCGTCGTCCGAACTGGCGGGCATCGTCACCCCCGACACCCTGGTCACTATGATCGAGCTGGCCCGCACGGTGTACGTCAACCCCTTGATCTCGGACTACATCATGCGCATCATCAACGCCACGCGTCAGGCCACGGAGGCCCGGCTAGGCGTTTCAGTGCGTGGTGGAATAGCGTTGTCGCGACTCGTCATGACCTGGGCCGCCGCTCAGGGCCGCACCTTTGTGACGCCCGACGACGTCCGCGATCTTGCCGTCCCCGCACTTGCACACCGCATCATCTTGGAGCCCGAGGCCGAGTTTGACGGCGTCACCGCTCTGGACGTAGTGGGCAAGGTGCTGTTGGACGTCAAGCCGCCTGCGGAGAACGGCGCAGCGTAGTCCAGTGAGCACCAGTCCCGACAGTCACGACAGCTATACCTTCACAGGCACGCGCACGCGCGGCGCCACTGTGACGCGATACGCGACGGAACGCACCGGCCTCACCACTCGCGTGGAGGCCGGCCGCCGCGTGGCCGAGCGTGTCTCCGAGCTGAGCCGCCGAGTGTGGGCATCGATCTCGGAGACCGTGAAGCCTGCAGGTTGGCTGCTGCTTGCCGTGGCGATCGTGGGTGGTGTCGCCGGGATTGCGTGGGGCTGGGCGGAAGCGTGGGTGGTGGCATCGGGCTCAACCTTGCTGTTGCTACTGTGCTCCCCGTTCCTCTTGGGAAAGCCCCACTACGACGTGGCGCTGGTGTTTGAACGTGACCGTGTGGTGGCAGGCACGGATATCTCCGCGGACTTGCAAGTGGGAAACCGTGGCAAACGCGTGGCATTGCCCGCGTTGCTCGACATTCCCGTGGGTGAGGGTCTCATTGAGGCCCACGTGCCGTTGTTGCGCTCGGGCTCGGATCACACCGAACGGCTCACCATCGCGGCTCCTCGCCGAGGCATCATCCAAGTGGGTCCCATGACGATCGGTCGCGGTGACCCCGTGGGTCTGTTCCAGCGCGACCACACATGGCCCGAGATTCAGCACCTCTACGTGCACCCCCAGACCGTGCAGGTGCCGTCAACAAGTGCCGGCTTGTTGCGAGACCTTGAGGGTGCAGTGACCAAGACCATCGTGGACTCAGACCTTTCGTTCCACGCGATTAGGGACTACGTGCAAGGCGACTCGCGCCGCCACGTGCACTGGAAGTCGACCGCCAAGACCGGCGTGTTGATGGTGCGCCAGTATGAAGAGACGCGTCGCTCGCGCATCGCGATCCTTTTGGACCTCGAGTCAACCCAGTTCGCCTCCGAGGATGAGTTTGAAACCGCTGTAAGCATTGCCGCCTCACTAGGCGTGCAGGCAGTGCGCGATGGCCGTGAAGTAGTCATCACCGCAAGTGCCGACATCCCGCGCCACAACCGCGGCATCGTGCACGCCATTCGCACCTTGCCCACTATCAATGCCTCCGCGCTGATGGACGGAATGAGCAGCGTGGAATCGTCAGAGGACGTCATGCCGCTAGAGCACGTGGCCGTCATGACCGCTCAAGAGGCGGAGCAACTTTCGCTTGTCTTCTTGGTCACCGGTTCCGCTCACACGGTAGGCGAGTTGCGCAAGGCAGCAGTGAAGTTCCCCAGTGATGTGACCGTCATTGCCATTCGCTGCGAACTGGGCATGGAGCCCGGCATCCGCACCGCAAGGGAGCTGACGGTGATGACCGTGGGCATGTTGCACGACTTGGGTCACCTGATGTTGCGGGGGGCGGTCTAGTGGCTGCCGCGAATCGCGTACGAGTCTCTTGGCTCCAACTGCTCACCGGCCTTTTGGCCTTGTTGGCTAGCGTGGGCCTTGCAGGGTTGGCTGCCTGGCCCATTTACGAAAGCCCCCGACTCATCGTGGTAGCAGCGGGCGCCGCCGCCATTGGCATCGGCGCGGTCATGGTCGCCTGGATGCTGGGGTGGCGTTGGTGGGCTGCAGCCTCGCTCGCGTTCCTGGGCTACGTCACGGCCGTGGTGCCGCTGGCCATTCCCTCTGCCCTGTCCAGTCCCGAACGGATCTTGCGCGGCGTAGGACAAGGTGTCACGGGCATCGTGCTGGGATGGAAGCAACTGCTCACCATTAGCCTGCCCGCCGGCACGTATCAGGGCGTGCTCGTGCCGTTCTTCTTCAGCGTCCTCGTGGGCACGTTGGTGGCAGTGGGACTCATGATCCACGGCAAGCGGTGGGCACCTCTCGCGGTAGTGCCAATGCTCCTGATGGTCGTCTTTGGCGCCATCTTCGGTCGGTCCACCACTGCGCCCGCCACGCGTCTTGGTCCGTTCACAGTCCCGGCGCCGATGCACGTGCTGGTGGGTTCCGCGGCGGTGTTGCTTTCGGTGGCGTGGCTCATTGTGCGCGCACGTATGGAGAGAGCCGAGGCCTTGGGCGCCGCGCGCTCACGCACGGGCACCGCTTCGCTTGGTTCGGCATCGTCCGCCCACGCCATCCGGCGCTTCTTGTCTGGAGTGGCATTGGTGGTGGCCACCGCCATGGGCACGCTCTTGCTTGCTCCCGTGGCAGACACGTGGGGACCGCGGCAGGTGCCGCGTGACGACATCGATCCCATGGTGGTCATTCAGCGCCAGCCGAGCCCCTTGGCGAGCTACCGGGAATGGTTCTCAGCCGACAATTACGATGCCGTGCTCTTCACGGTCTCCAATGCGGGTGCGGCAGACCGGGTGCGTATTGCCACCTTGGATTCCTATGACGGCGAAGTGTTCTTCGTGGACCCTCGCGTGGAAGCCTCGCGCTTCTCGCGTCAGCCGCAAGTGCAGCAACCCAACCTCACCATCACCATTGGTGATGGCTACCGGGGTGTGTGGGTTCCTCTCACTACCGCCGACGGGGGTGCACCCCAGTTTGGCGGTCCCCGCGCTCAGGACCTCAGCGACGCCTATTACGCGAGCTCTTCGCTCAACGCAGGCGTGCTCGCGAGTGACTCTTTGGCCAGCGCACAGGGAGCGGCAAGCGCATCGCTCCGCGCAGGGGACACCTACCGTGTCGCTAGCGTTGCCTCGACGCCCGCTGACTCCATCATGGCCACTTCGGGTGGAGGCGCGCTTATCACCGAAGAGGACTACCCCTCACTGGCGGCATGGGTAGAACTTCAGGAGGTGGGCCGCTCCGGTGGGGACCTCATCGAGTTGGTGGACCGCCTGCGTTCCCGCGGATATCTGAGCCACGCGGCACGTCAGACTGAAGAATCCGCCACGTGGGTAGCTGCCCTGCGCACGCGAGCCAGCTACTCCTTTTTGGGAAGCCGCCCGGGACACTCGGCGGCACGAATCGACGAACTGTTCACCGAACTCATTGACCAGCAGCGCCGCGCAGGTGAACGTGCAGGTGATGCCGCGCTCGTTTCCGCCGTGGGTGATGATGAGCAATTCGCCACCGCTGCCGCCTTGCTGGCCCGCTACTTGGGCTTCGACTCCCGCGTGGTTGTAGGCGTACGCCTCGGCGCGGGCGCTGATGACTACGGGGTTCCTGCCTGCTCTGACACGTGCACGGGCGCCAACGTCACGGCATGGATTGAGGTGCGCGCTCCCGGTAGCGAGTGGGTGACCTTGGACACCACTCCCCAGTTCGAGACCCTTCCGATGCTGATTCAAGAGGGTCAGACGCCGCCCCAGAACCCCACCGAGCCTGAACTCGTCGCGTCCGATGTCATCGAGCCAGGCAACACCACGGCTGAGACCAACTCCACCACTCCCAATGAGGAGGACGTGATTGAGCAGACGTGGTTGGAGAAGTACCTGCCGGTGCTCATCGCCACGGTGACAATCGTGGTCGGCTCCTTGTTCGTGCTCGCGCCGCTACTGGTGTTCCCGCTCGCCAAGGCTGCTCGCCGCCGGTGGCGCAAACGTGCTGCCGTTCCCGAGGTTGCCCTCGTGGGTGCGTGGCACGAACTCATTGACACCTACGTGGACTTGGGGCTCGAGGTGCCCGTCTCCCTCACTCGCATGGAGACCGCAGACGTGCTTGGTCGAGAGGTCGCCAGCGAGGTCGCCGATGCCGTGGACCGCGCGGTCTTCGCGGAGCACCCGCCCACTCGTGATCTCAGCAATCAGGCATGGGCGCTCGTAGACACTGAGCGCAAGGCCGTGGCTGCCCAAGTTCCGTTCGGCCGCCGCATCAAAGCAGCTTTCACGCCCAATTCGCTTGTCCGTACACTCCGAACCAACAGTTCGACTACTACCACCACGCTCCGCCGGAAGGACCGTCATGACCGACCCGTATAGCAGCACCACAGACCCCGCGGCCGCGGCGGGTGCCCTCATCATTGCCATCATCTTGTGGTTGGTCATTGGTGTTGGCTACTACGTCTGGTACGCGCTAGCGCTGTCCAAGGTGTTCACCAAGCTTGGTGCTCCCGCCTGGAAGGCATGGGTGCCCATCATGAACGAGGCCGAGGTGTTCAACCGCGGCGGAGTCCCCGCGTGGCAAGTGGTCTTCTACTACATTCCTGTGATCCAAATCTACGGCTTCTACTTGCGCTGGGTGGCGACGAGCCGAATCAACGCCTTCTTTGGCAAGGGCGCTGGACTTTCCGTACTTGCGATCCTTGCGGCCCCCATCTGGGCCACGATCCTTGCTACCTCCAAGGCTCCCGCTTCAGTGGCACTATCAGACCGCATCAGCCCCGCTGGCCAAGTGCGGTCCGGTGCTGCTGCCCCCGCGGCACCGGGGACATCCGCTCCGAGTGCGCCCGCGGCGCCTGTTGCTCCTCCCGCCGGGCCTCCGGCTCCGGCTCCGGCTGGCGGCGCTCCCTACGCAGTGAAGCCGACGCCTGGCGCGCCTCCCGCGCCTGCTGCGCCTGCCGCCGCTGGCTTTGCACCCGATGCCCCTGTCGCCCCGAAGGCGGCGCCTCCCGCACCTCCCGCACCTCCGGTGCCCCCGGCCCCGCCAGCCCCGCAGGCACCTCCTGTGGCTCCGGTTGCTGCTCCCTCTGGCGTGATCAGCTCGGTGCCCGGTGCTCCCTCGACGCCTCCTGCGGCTCCCCCTGCGGCGCCCCCTGCTGCTCCTCCTGCGGCTCCCGTCGCACCGCCGGCACCGCCGGCACCTCCCGCTCCTCCTGCCGCGGCTCCTGCCGCCGCACCCCCCGCGCCTGCAAGCGACAAGGCTGCGCCAGTCGTGGTGCACAACCCCTGGGCCCCGCGCGACGAGTCCTCAGCTCCCGCCCCCGCCCCGGCACCGGACAAGGCGCCTGAAAAGGTGCCCGCCGAAGGCGCCACTCCCGCAGCCTTGCCACCGCTGCCTCCGGCACCGTCTGCTCCGTTGTCGCCGCCTCCTGCTCAGGCAGCGAAGGCTCCCGTTGAGATCCCGGCCGACGCCCTTGAAGACGACGAAGACGAAGACGGCGAGACCGTGGTGGTGGACCGTCGGCCCAAGGTGGCCTGGTTCCTCTCGGTTGAAGGCGGTAGCCGCATGCCCCTCAAGGCCACCCACGTGCTCCTGGGACGCCGTCCCACGAGCGCCGAGAAAGACACCCAAGCACTGCCCATTCCCGACTCCACCCGCACGCTTTCCAAGGTGCATGCGCGCCTTGACCTCAACAACGGCGCGTGGACCATCACTGACCTTGACTCCACCAACGGCGTACTGCTGGTGGGCGCGGACGGCACCGAAACGCTTGTGGAGCCGGGGATCGCCACCGAGGTCACCGGCCGCTTCCTCTTGGGCAAGGTGGGCATGGCGATTGAGTTCGAGGGCCCCGGCGCGTGACCACAGTCGAGATTCAGGGAGTCATCCTGAACGTGGCGGGGCTCACCGACACCGGGCTCAAGCGCACGGCCAATGAGGACTCCTTCCTTGCCACGGGCCCGGCGTTCGTGGTGGCCGATGGCATGGGCGGCTATGAGTCTGGCGACCGTGCCAGCCATGCCGTGGTCAGCGCCTTCGCTGAGCGCTTCACAGGGCCCGGTTTTGGTGACTTTGCCGCTGTCAATGAGGCATTGATCGACGCCGATGACCGGGTAGAACTGGTGGCGCAGGAGACCACTCGCGGTGCCGGAAGCACGGCTACCGGCTTAGTGCTTGTGGACTACGAAGGCCACCCGCACTGGTTGGTGTTCAATGTCGGCGACTCTCGCGTCTACCGTCACGTCGGCAGCACCTTGGAGCAAGTCACCAAGGACCACTCGCTGGGCATGGAGATGGTGGACCGCGGCGAGATGACCCTGGCGGACCTTGCCACGTTTAAGGATCGCAATGTCATCACCCGTGCCATCGGCGCGGCGGACAGCCTTGCGGACAGCTGGCTAGTGCCCGCCATCAACGGCGAGCGCTTCTTGGTGTGTTCGGACGGGCTCCACGGTGAAGTGGATGACGAGGGCATCCGCGCCATTCTCACCATGAACGGCAAACCGGAGGACGCGGCCCAGGCCCTGGTTGACCGTGCCAAGGCCCAAGGTGGCCGCGACAACATCACCGTGGTGGTGCTTGACGTGGTGGCAGGCGCCAACGATGAACACAATGAGTACACCACCGCAGCCTCGGGAGCCATGTTCATGGATCTCGATGACACCTTGACCTCGTAAGCGCTACAGCCATGACTGAACCCTTTGACGACGATGAAGACGAACGCACTCGCGTAGCGCATGCGGCTCCTGCCGCGGTGGACGACGAGGACGATGACCTTGAGCGCACGCGCGTGTCCGCACCAAAGGCCACCAAGGCTGCTAAGGCCGCGGCGCCGGTGGTTGAGGATGATGACGATGACGAGCGTACGCGCGTCTCGCGCGGTAAGTCCGCTCCCGCAGGCGACGATGACGATGACGAGCGTACGCGCGTCTCGCGCGGTAAGTCCGCTCCCGCAGGCGACGATGACGATGACGAGCGCACCAACGTTGCAGGCGACGATCCAGACGGACGCACGGTGGTCGCCCGCAAGAATAAGAAGCCGGTGCTCGACTCGGGCAAGAGCGGCCGCAGGCGTGGCATTACCGAACCGCCCGTACCCAAAGGCTTTGCACCCAGGGCCGTGAAGGCGTCGGGCGCTGGCGCGGTGAGCGAGTACACGCCGCGCGCTATCGCTCCTCCCCCGCCCTCACCGCAACTGCCCACGCTGGCGCCCGACGCCACACGTGCGCCGTCGCCTCAGCTTCCCTCGGTGCGTGCGCGTTCGCACCGCAATGCCCGCCGAGCACTCGTCACGTTCACCATCGCGTGCGTACTCGCCCTAGCAGGGGCCGTGGCGGTGGTCTGGGGAGTCATCAGCCTCTTCTAGACGACGGCCCCCACTCGGCGGCGTTCGCGCCGAAGGTGAGAACTCAGTCCACGGCTTCTGCATCCACTTGTGAGCGACCCGAGCGCGTGTGGCGGCCTAGCCCCAATTCGGTCCACTCACCAGTACGGAAATCTCTAGCGTCGCGGTGCCCATGTCTGCGCCTCTTAGCTGTCCCTCTTGCGCGTCACGGCGACGGCAGTGATAGCCCCAACGAGGAGCAGAACGAGAAGACCGATGCCGCCGATGATCGCGATCACCACCATGTTGCCGACTGGGGCTGGGGAGTCTCCGGGCGTGGGTGTGGTGCTCGACGACGGAGCCGCTGCCGGTTGTTGGGGGGGCGGGTAGCCGTTGGGGAACATCTCCTCTGTTGACTAGATCGAAAACGTCTTGGCAGCGTGTGCGCCATCGCGCACTGCGCAACCTGCCAGCCCCGCCCCTCCCCGGCCGGCACGCCCACTGTAGCCAAATGTGGCATCCGGCGCAAAGGGCTCCATCTTCAGGGATTACCAGCACTCTTAGGGGCAGCACCCCACGCAACCTTGGCGTGCTGAACCCGTCCCTGGTGCCGCGCAAGTACGCCGAAGGCCCGGCCCCGCGCGAGCGGGGGCCGGGCCTCTACGCGTTGAGCGAGGACTACTCGCGCGGGAAGTCGAACTCTTCCAGACGCACGGCCTCGCCGGTGCCCTCGGAGAACAACTGGCCGTCCCATTCCTCGTACCCAAAGGTGGGGAACAAGTTGGCCTTGGCGTCCTCGGTGGGCTGGATGGTGACCGAGCGGTACACGGGAAGACCGGTGCCAGCGGGGATGAGCTTTCCAAGGATGACGTTCTCCTTGAGGCCCAGCAACGGGTCCGTACGGCCCGAAAGCGCAGCCTCGGTGAGCACGCGAGTGGTCTCCTGGAACGATGCCGCGGACAACCACGACTCGGTTGCAAGCGACGCCTTGGTGATACCCATGAGTTCCGGACGAGCCGACGCGGGCTTGCCGCCAGCGGTCACCGTCTCGCGGTTGGAGTTCTCAAAGCGCGAGCGCTCTGCGAGTTCTCCAGGCAGCAAGTCGGTGTCACCGGACTCGAGCACCGTGACCCGGCGCAGCATCTGGCGAACAATGACCTCGATGTGCTTGTCGTGGATCTCCACACCTTGCGAGCGGTACACGTTCTGCACCTCGTCCACCAGGTGCTTCTGCGTGGCACGCGGGCCGAGGATGCGCAACACGTTCTTGGGGTCAACGGCACCTGCAACTAGCTGCTGGCCCACCTCTACGTGCTCACCGTCCTGAACCACCAAACGAGCACGCTTGGTCACCGGGTACGCGATGGGCTCGTCGCCGTTGTCGGGCGTGATGACGAGCTTGCGCGTCGCCTCGGAGTCATCGACCGTGAGACGGCCGGCGACCTCAGCGATGGGAGCCTCACCCTTGGGGGTACGAGCCTCGAAGAGTTCCTGCACACGGGGAAGACCCTGCGTGATGTCATCTGCCGAGGCCACACCACCCGTGTGGAAGGTACGCATGGTGAGCTGGGTTCCGGGCTCACCGATGGACTGGGCGGCGATGATGCCGACGGCTTCACCGATGTCCACGAGCTCACGCGTAGCCAACGAGCGGCCGTAGCACAGGGCACACGTACCCACTGCGGACTCACACGTGAGAACCGAGCGAACCTTGACTTCACTCACACCGGCCGCGATGAACGCGTCCAGCAGAACATCGCCGATGTCAGAGCCAGCCTTACCGATCACGTTGCCCTTGGCGTCGGCCACGTCCGAGGCAAGCGTGCGAGCAAACACCGAAGTGGCTACGCGCTCGTGTCGAACGAGCTCACCGGAGGTCTCCTGGACGGCGATCGGCATGGTCAGACCGCGGTCAGTGCCACAGTCGTGCTCACGCACGATCACGTCTTGCGAGACATCCACCAGACGACGCGTGAGGTAGCCGGAGTCGGCAGTACGCAAAGCCGTGTCCGCGAGACCCTTACGGGCACCGTGGGTGGCGATGAAGTACTCGAGCACCGACAGGCCCTCGCGGTAGTTGGACTTGATGGGACGCGGGATGATCTCACCCTTGGGGTTCGACACGAGTCCACGCATACCGGCGATCTGACGCACCTGCATCCAGTTACCACGAGCACCCGAGTCCACCATGGTGTGCACGGTGTTGTGTTCGGGGAAGGACTTGCGCATTTCTGCGTCCACCTCGTTGGTGGCGCGAGTCCAGATCTCGATGAGTTCCTGACGACGCTCGGGGTTGGTGATCAGACCGGTGTCGTACTGGTCCTGCACCTTGGCGGCGAGAGTCTCGTAACGGTCGAGAATCTCCTTCTTGCCAGCGGGCATCGCCACGTCGCTGATGGCGATGGTGACGCCAGAACGCGTAGCCCAGTAGAAGCCAGCGGCCTTGAGCGCGTCGAGCGACGCGGCCACTTCCACCTTCTCGTAGCGCTCAGCAAGCGTGTTGACGATGTCAGCAAGCACCTTCTTGTCAACGTTGCGGTTGACGTAGGGGAAGGACACCGGCAGCAAGCCGTTGAACAGCGCGCGGCCAAGGGTGGTGGTGAGGAGGACAGAGTCACCCTCGCTCCAACCCTCAGGAGCAACCCAACCCGCAGGCGGGATGGTGTCGCCATCCAGGCGAATCTTGATCTCGCTGCCCAAGGTGATCTGACCGGCGTCGTACGCCATGATCGCCTCAGCCTCGGAAGCGAAGGCAAGACCCTCGCCCACCGAACCCGGCTTGAGGAGCGTCATGTGGTACAGACCAATGATCATGTCCTGCGAAGGCATGGTCACGGGGCGGCCGTCTGAGGGCTTGAGGATGTTGTTGCTCGAGAGCATGAGGATGCGGGCCTCGGCCTGCGCCTCTGCACTCAGCGGCAAGTGCACAGCCATCTGGTCGCCGTCGAAGTCAGCGTTGAACGCTGCGCACACGAGGGGGTGCAGGTGGATGGCCTTGCCCTCAACAAGCTGGGGCTCGAACGCCTGGATACCCAGACGGTGCAGGGTGGGTGCACGGTTGAGGAGCACGGGGTGTTCCGTGATGACCTCTTCCAGCACGTCCCACACCTCGGAGCGCGAACGCTCCACCATGCGCTTGGCGGACTTGATGTTCTGAGCGTGGTTGAGTTCTACAAGACGCTTCATGACAAAGGGCTTGAAGAGTTCCAGCGCCATCTGCTTGGGCAGACCACACTGGTGCAGCTTGAGCGTCGGGCCTACCACGATGACCGAACGGCCCGAGTAGTCCACGCGCTTACCCAGCAGGTTCTGACGGAAGCGACCCTGCTTGCCCTTGAGCATGTCCGAGATGGACTTAAGGGGGCGGTTACCAGGACCGGTGACGGGGCGGCCACGGCGGCCGTTGTCGAACAGTGCGTCCACAGCCTCCTGAAGCATGCGCTTTTCGTTGTTCACGATGATCTCGGGTGCACCCAGATCCAGCAGTCGCTTGAGGCGGTTGTTGCGGTTGATGACACGGCGGTAAAGGTCGTTGAGGTCGGAGGTCGCAAAGCGGCCACCGTCCAACTGCACCATGGGGCGCAAGTCCGGCGGAATGACCGGCACGGCGTCCAGCACCATGCCCGCAGGGCTATTGGTGGTGGTGAGGAAGGCGTTGACCACCTTGAGGCGCTTGAGGGCACGCGTCTTGCGCTGGCCCTTGCCCGTCGCGATGATCTCGCGCAGGGCCGCTGCCTCGGCTACGAGGTCAAAGGTCTGGAGGCGCTTCTGAATGGCCTCGGCACCCATCGAACCCTTGAAGTAGCTGCCGTAACGGCGAGCCATCTCGCGGTAGAGGAGTTCGTCACCCTCGAGGTCCTGGACCTTGAGGTTGGCGAAGCGGTCGAACACCGCCTGGAGGCGGTCCAGCTCAGCATCGGCGCGCTTACGGATGTTGGCCATCTCGCGCTCTGCGCCGTCCTTCACCTTGCGCTTCACATCAGCCTTGGCACCCTCGGCCTCAAGCTCGGCAAGGTCCTTCTCCAACTTCTCGGCGCGAGCGTTGATCTCAACGTCCCGCTGGTTGGCGATGGACTTCTTCTCCAGCTCGAGCTCGTTGCGCAGCTGCGGCAGGTCCTCGTGGCGGCCCTCAATGTCCACCTCAGTCACCATGTAGGCGGCGAAGTAGATGACCTTCTCCAGGTCCTTGGGAGCCAAGTCGAGCAGGTAGCCCAAGCGCGAAGGAACGCCCTTGAAGTACCAGATGTGGGTCACGGGAGCGGCGAGCTCAATGTGGCCCATGCGCTCACGGCGCACCTTGGAGCGGGTGACCTCAACGCCACAACGCTCGCAGATGATGCCGCGGTAACGGACGCGCTTGTACTTGCCGCAGGAGCATTCCCAGTCGCGGGTGGGGCCGAATATCTTCTCGCAGAAGAGTCCGTCCTTTTCCGGCTTGAGCGTGCGGTAGTTGATGGTCTCGGGCTTCTTCACCTCGCCGTGTGACCACTGACGGATCTCGTCCGCCGTGGCCAGGCCGATGCGCAGCTCGCGGAACTCGTTGACATCAAGCATTCTTCGAATACCTCTTCTTGAATTCTCTAGATCTCGTCGACGCTTGAGGCATCGGGACGGCTGGACAGGGAGATACCGAGAGACTCTGCGGCAACGTAGGCGTCGTCTTCGGTCTCCTTGACGTCAACGACGTGGCCTTCAGCGTTGAGCACTTCAACGTTGAGGCACAGCGACTGCATCTCCTTCATGAGCACGCGGAAGGACTCAGGCAGACCAGGCTCAGGAATGTTCTGACCCTTCACGATCGCCTCGTAGACCTTCACGCGGCCAAGAACGTCATCGGACTTGATGGTGAGCAGCTCTTGCAGTGCGTAAGCCGCGCCGTAGGCCTCGAGGGCCCACACTTCCATCTCACCAAAGCGCTGACCACCGAACTGCGCCTTTCCACCCAGCGGCTGCTGCGTGATCATCGAGTACGGGCCGGTGGAACGGGCGTGGATCTTGTCGTCCACCAAGTGATGGAGCTTCAAGATGTACTTGTAGCCGACGGCAATGGGCTCGGGGAACGGCTCGCCGGTACGGCCGTCGAACAGACGGGCCTTACCGAACTCGTCCACCAGGCGGTCA
Organism: Actinomycetales bacterium; assembly: GCA_044507265.1. Lineage (GTDB taxonomy): Bacteria > Actinomycetota > Actinomycetes > Actinomycetales > Demequinaceae > Demequina. The sequence continues at coordinate 138,921 of JBIQJT010000001.1, forward strand.
CCATCGCGGTTGGGCAGCGCGGTGCTGCGCAAGCCGCTGAGGACTTCCTCGGTGAGGCCGTCGAACACCGGTGTGGCAACCGGTGTGTTGGGGTCTGCCTTGACTGCGGTCTCGGGAAGTTCCTTGATCCATGCGCCCTTGGCGCTCGAAGCATCCCAACCCTGCTTGGCAACCCAGCCGAGGTGAGTCTCAAGAACCTGACCCACGTTCATACGGCCCGGCACACCGAGCGGGTTGAGGATGACGTCCACAGGCGTACCGTCCTCGAGGAACGGCATGTCCTCAACGGGGAGGATCGTGGAGATCACACCCTTGTTGCCGTGACGTCCAGCGAGCTTGTCGCCTTCCTGGATCTTGCGGCGCTGAGCGATGTAGACGCGCACCAGTTGGTTGACGCCTGCGGGCAGGTCATCGCCCTCTTCCTCGGTGAACACGCGGACGCCGATGACGGTGCCGGATTCGCCGTGAGGAACCTTGAGCGAGGTGTCACGCACTTCGCGGGCCTTCTCACCAAAGATGGCGCGGAGCAGTCGCTCTTCAGGCGTGAGCTCGGTTTCACCCTTGGGCGTCACCTTGCCCACGAGGATGTCACCTGCGCGCACCTCGGCACCAATACGGACGATGCCGCGCTCGTCGAGATCGGCCAGCACCTCTTCGGAGGCGTTGGGGATGTCGCGAGTGATCTCCTCGGGACCCAGCTTGGTGTCGCGGGCGTCCACCTCGTGCTCCTCGATGTGAATCGAGGACAGGGTGTCGTCTTGGACCAATCGCTGCGAGAGGATGATGGCGTCCTCGTAGTTGTGGCCTTCCCAGCACATGAACGCCACGAGCAGGTTCTTGCCCAGGGCGAGGTCGCCGTCTTCCGTGGCGGGGCCGTCGGCGATGACCGAGCCGGCCACCACCTTGTCACCCTCGTCCACGACAACACGCTGGTTGTAGCTCGTGCCTTGGTTGGAGCGCTGGAACTTGGCAATGCGGTAGGAACCGGTGGTGCCGTCGTCGTTGGCAACGGTGACCAGGTCAGAACTGACCTCGGTGACTACACCAGGCTTGGAGGCGATGATAACGTCACCGGCGTCCACGGCCGCGCGACGCTCCATGCCGGTACCCACGAGGGGCTTCTCGGAACGGACCAGCGGCACAGCCTGACGCTGCATGTTGGCACCCATGAGTGCGCGGTTGGCGTCGTCGTGCTCAAGGAACGGGATGAGCGCGGTAGCAACCGACACCATCTGGCGGGGGCTCACGTCGATGTAGTCAACGGCCTCAGGGGCCACGAACTCGACCTCGCCCCCACGTGCACGCACGAGCACGCGGGAGTCGGCGAATGCGCCGTCGGCCTTGACCGCGGCGTTAGCCTGAGCGATGACAAAGTGGTCTTCGTCGTCGGCCGTGAGGTAGTCGATCTGGTCGGTGACCTTGCCCTTGACTACCTTGCGGTAGGGCGTCTCCACAAAGCCGAGCGGGTTGATGCGACCGAAGGACGCCAGCGAACCGATCAGACCAATGTTGGGGCCTTCAGGGGTTTCAATGGGGCACATGCGGCCGTAGTGCGAACTGTGGACGTCGCGGACTTCCATGCCTGCACGGTCACGTGACAGACCGCCCGGGCCCAGTGCCGAGAGACGACGCTTGTGGGTCAGACCCGCAAGCGGGTTGTTCTGGTCCATGAACTGCGAGAGTTGGCTGGTGCCAAAGAACTCACGGATCGCGGCCACCACGGGGCGGGTGTTGATCAGGGTCTGAGGCGTGATCGCCTCGACGTCCTGAGTGGTCATGCGCTCGCGAACCACGCGCTCCATACGGGAAAGACCGGTACGGATCTGGTTCTGGATGAGCTCACCCACGGCGCGGATACGACGGTTTCCAAAGTGGTCGATGTCGTCTGTCTCCACGAGGACTTCCACACCAGCAGAGGACACCAGCTTGGTGTGACCGGCGTGAGCTGCCGCGATGTACTTCACGGCGGCTACGATGTCGTCGAGGCTCAGGACTGATTCGCCGAGCGCCTTGGTGAGGCCAAGCTTCTTGTTGAGCTTGAAGCGACCCACCTTCGCAAGGTCGTAGCGCTTGGGGTTGAAGTAGAAGTTGTCGAGCAAGTTCTGACCCGCTTCGACCGTGGGGGGCTCGCCCGGACGGAGCTTGCGGTACAGGTCAACGAGGGCCTCTTCGTGCGTGTGCACGGTGTCCTTGGCGAGCGTCTCGAGCACGGACGGGAAGTCCTTGAACTCGTCGGCGATCTGCTCATCGGTCATGCCGAGCGCCTTGAGGAAGAGCGTGACGGACTGCTTACGCTTGCGGTCCACGCGCACACCCACGGTGTCGCGCTTGTCGATCTCGAACTCCAGCCAAGCACCGCGCGAAGGGATCATCTTGCAGGTGAAGATGTCCTTGTCGGACGTCTTGTCGGGAGTGGACTCGAAGTACACGCCGGGCGAACGGACCAACTGCGACACCACCACGCGCTCGGTGCCGTTGATGATGAATGTGCCGCGGTCGGTCATGAGCGGGAAGTCGCCCATGAATACGGTCTGCGACTTGATCTCACCGGTGGTGTTGTTCATGAACTCCGCGGTGACGAAGAGTTGTGCGGAGTAGGTGAAGTCCTTCTCCTTGCACTCCTCGGGGGTGTGACGCGGGTCCTCAAAGTAGGGGTCTGAGAAGCTCAGCGACATCGTCTGACCGAAGTCTTCGATGGGCGAGATTTCTTCAAAGATCTCTTGCAGGCCGGCAATCTCGGGGACGTCGTTGCGGCCTGCCTTCTTGGCGGCGGCAACGCGGGCCTTCCAGGCCTCGTTCCCTAGGAGCCAGTCGAACGACTCGGTCTGCAGACCAATGAGGTTAGGGACCTCAACGGGTTCTGCGACCTTGGCGAACGAGATACGTGCTGATGCTGAGCGGTTGGCGATGGCGGTAGCGGTGCGCGAGGCAGCCAAGGGGGTGTCCTTCCCAAGACGGTTGTGCGTTTCCGCGTTGCCTGGGCCACGGCTCCACCGGACCTTGGGGCGTTCCTGTTGTTACACAGACGCACGCCAAGTAGGCATATGAGGGCAGGGCAATAGACAGCGCAACTGCCTAGAGTAGTCGGCGTGGCGCCTTGCGTCAAGGGGTGCAGATAGTACGACTATCTGGCGAGATTCGCCAGGGGTCGGCGCCAAAGTGCACGACAATCTACGGCGAGGTCCCGGCTGCGCTTGTGATTCGTCACAAAGCTAGCGTAGGTCCCTGGTTACTTACGGCACCGTAGGTTACGCTCGCGTAATGGAACACGCTGTACTTTCCTCCCCCTCAATGGTGAGCCCGGGAGCGACCTCTCACTTGAGCGCCCTTTTGCGCTCTCGATCCTCCGCTAGCCCCCACGCCCTCTTTGGCGAGATCAAGAACGGCGACAGTTGGGCGCCCATCACGCTCCAGGATTTCCAGGCTCGGGTCGACGCCGTGGCCAAGGGCCTCATTGCCGACGGAGTGGGTGCAGGCGCGGCTGTAGGCATCATGGGCTCCACCCGCTTGGAGTGGACGGTGGCCGACTTTGCCATTCTCGCGGTGGGCGCCATCACGGTGCCCGTGTATCCCACGTCCTCCGCGGAACAGTTGAGCTACATCATCGACAACGCCGGCATCAACCATCTTGTTCTTGAGAATGCCGAGCAACGCGAGACCGTCCTCGAAACCCATCCTGGCCTCACGGTCTATGTCATTGACGAGGGCGACTTGGACGCGCTCGCTGCGCGCGGAGCATCGGTCTCCGATACCGAACTCTTGTCACGCACCGCCCACGTGACAGGCGACGACGTCGCCACAATCATCTACACGTCAGGAACCACAGGCCGGCCCAAGGGTGCACTCCTCACTCACGGCAATCTGTGTATCCACTCGGCCAACGTGGTCGCCGACCGCGACTTTGGCGCCTTTGCCTATCCAGGGGCGCGCACTTTGCTGTTCCTTCCCCTGGCCCATGTGTACGCGAGGTACGTGCTCATCGTGTCCCTCACATCGGGCACCGTGGTGGGTTTTGCCCCCAGCCACAAGACGCTCGCGGCTGACATGAAGTCCTTCAGGCCCACGTGGATCGGCGTGGTGCCCCGCGTCTTGGAAACGATCTACAACAAGGCCGACGCTCGCAATCGTGGTCTCAAGCGCACCTTGTTTAGGTGGGCAGCGCACGTGGCCCGGCGCGTGTCCCTCGCTCAAGAGAAGGGCGGGCCTGGACTCGCCTTGAGGATGCAATTCGCCATCTCGCGCGCGCTCGTGTACCGCAAGGTCTATGCGGCTATGGGCGGTCAGCTGGAATACGCCATGTGTGGCGGAGCGCCCATGTCTACCCGTGCCGGGCACTTCTTCCGCGGCATCGGACTCAACGTCCTGGAAGGCTACGGCCTGACCGAAACCACCGGCCCCACGGCCGGCACACCCATCGTGGGCGGGCGGATCGGCACGGTAGGACAGCCCGTAGCAGGGTGCTCCGTGGCGATTGCCGAGGACAACGAGATCCTGGTGAAAGGTCCACACGTGTTTAAGGGCTACCACCGGGACCCAGAGGCCACCGCTGCTGTGCTCAAGGATGGATGGTTCTCCACCGGAGACACCGGAAAGGTCGTGGACGGCGTCTTGACCGTGACTGGGCGCAAGAAGGAAATCCTGGTGCTCTCCTCCGGCAAGAATGTGCAGCCATCAGGATTGGAAACGGAGATCCGATCACACCCTGCCATCCAGGACGTAGTGGTGGTGGGTGAAGGCAAGCACTTCGTATCTGCGCTTATTGCGCTAGATGAGGTCATGCTGCCGGATTGGCTCGAAGCCCATGGGCTCGGGGGCATCTCGCTACCTGAGGCTTCCAAAGACCCGCGGGTGCGCGAACTCATTGCCCGTGCGGTAGAGGCCGCCAATGCCACCGTCTCTCGAGCCGAATCGATCCGCGAGTTCCGCATTCTGCCGCGCTCCCTTTTGGAGACCAAGGACGAGATCTCGGCCGCGCTCAAGGTGCGCCGCGGCGCAGTCATCGAGCACTTCTCCTCGGTCGTGGATGAGATCTACTCCAAGCCCCTAGCGGAAAGCTAGGCCCTCTTACGAAGACAAGGAGGCCGCCACCCCAACGGGTGACGGCCTCCTTGAGCGTTACGGTGCGAACTACTTGAGCTCGACGGTGGCGCCAGCCTCTTCGAGCTGAGCCTTTGCCTTCTCGGCGTCTTCCTTCTTGGCACCCTCGAGGACGACCTTGGGAGCCTCGTCAACAAGGGCCTTCGCCTCGCCCAGGCCGAGGTTCGTGAGGGCACGGACCTCCTTGATGACCTGGATCTTCTTGTCGCCAACAGCCGCGAGGAACACGTCGAAGGTGTCCTTCTCGTCTGCAGCGTCGCCACCGGCGTCGCCGCCGCCAGCTGCGGGAGCAGCGGCTGCCACGGCAACCGGAGCAGCAGCGGTGACCTCGAAGGTCTCCTCGAATGCCTTCACGAACTCGGAAAGCTCAATGAGGGAGAGCTCCTTGAACGCGTCAATCAGCTCTTGCGTGCTGAGCTTCGCCATGATGTATTCCTTTTCTCTTCCCTGCGCTGTGCGCAGTGACGTGGTGAGTTGCGGCTAGGCCGCGGACTCCTGCTTTTCGCGCAGGGCGTCGACGGTGCGCGCTGCCTGAGACAGCGGCGCTTGGAACAGGTACGCAGCACCAAAGAGCGACGCCTTGAAAGCGTTCGCTGCCTTGGCGAGCAGCACTTCGCGGGACTCGAGATTCGCGAGCTTCTGGACATCCGCAGAAGACAACACGTTGCCTTCCAGCACGCCACCCTTGATGACGAGCTTGTCGTTTGCCTTGGAGAAGTCACGCAAACCCTTCGCAACCTCCACCGGGTCACCGGTGATGAATGCGATGGCCGTGGGTCCAACGAGGAGGGAGTCGATACCCTCAACGCCGGCATCCTTGGCCGCGAGCGCCGTCAGAGTGTTCTTCGCCACCGAGTAGGTGGCGTTACCACGGAGCGCACCGCGCAGTTCCTTGAGCTGCGAAACGGTGAGGCCGCGGTACTCGGTGATGATGACGGCCTGGGAGTTGCGGAAGTTATCCGCAAGTTCCTTGACCGCAGTCACCTTGTCTGGCGTCGCCATGATGGTCCTTCCATGTTTTCGACCGCCGGCAGTTCCTGCTCCACAACGACAAAGGCCCCGCGCAGGCGGGGTCGAACGCACGGCAACTCAAACACAAAAGGCGGCCGCGGCCGCCCATGGTTCAAGCACACAGTGCTCTCAACTTCACCTGCGCTGGTCCCCACTGCTGTGGAACTTCGGTCACACGAAGCGAACTTCACATGACAACCCGCGGTCTTGGGCATCGGACATACTACGTGGCCACCCCGTCCCTGAGCAAACTCGCCCCGGACACCCGCCGCCGCAGCCCTGGCAAAGAGAAGGCCCGGCCCCCTGAGGGACCGGGCCGGGAGCACTCGCCGCGCCGGGTTGGGGCGCGAGTCAATGCCCTTGCTCTCTGGCATCACCCCAGGGATCGCCGAGGGTGATGCGAGCGCGATCTAGAGCTAGATCTCCGACTTAGCCAAGGCGTCCACGGGGATACCGGGGCCGGTGGTGGCCGAGATCGATGCCTTCACGATGTAGCGACCCTTGGACGCTGAAGGCTTGGCGCGGAGCACCTCTTCGAGCACAGCCTGGTAGTTCTCCAGGAGCTTCTGGTCACCAAAGGACGCCTTACCCAGCACGGTGTGCAGGTTGGCGTGCTTGTCCACACGGAACTCGATCTTTCCGCCCTTGATGTCGGACACAGCCTTGGCGACGTCCATGGTCACCGTGCCGGTCTTGGGGTTGGGCATGAGACCTCGGGGACCGAGCACCTTACCCAGGCGACCCACCTTGCCCATGAGGTCGGGAGTCGCGACCACGGCGTCGAAGTCCTGGCGACCGCCAGCAACCTCGTCGATCAGCTCGTCGCCACCCACAATGTCAGCGCCAGCTTCGCGAGCGGCGTCGGCCTTGTCACCGTTAGCAAAGACCAGGACCCTTGCGGTCTTGCCGGTGCCGTGGGGCAGGATGACGGTGGAGCGGACCATCTGGTCCGCGTGACGAGGGTCGACACCCAACTTGAAGACGACATCGATGGTCGAGTCGGTCTTCTTGGAGGACGTCTTCTGTGCGAGACGAACAGCCTCAATCGGGGTATACAGCTGGTCGCGGTCGACCAGCTGGGCGGCGTCTTTGTATGCCTTAGAGCGCTTCATGTCTGCTTCTCTTTCCTATGCAGTCGTGGTGACGAGCCAGCGCAGGCTCTCCCACTGGATGTGAGGTCTAGTTGACCGTGATGCCCATCGAGCGAGCGGTGCCAGCAATGATCTTGGCTGCTGCGTCGATGTCGTTGGCGTTGAGGTCTTCCATCTTGGCGGCTGCGATCTCGCGGACCTGAGCCTCGGTGAGGGTGCCGACCTTCTGGGTGTGCGGTACGCCAGAGCCCTTGGCCACGCCTGCGGCCTTCTTGATGAGCTCAGCTGCCGGAGGAGTCTTGGTGATGAACGTGAAGGAGCGGTCTTCGTAGACCGAGATCTCCACGGGGATCACGTTGCCACGCTGCGACTCGGTAGCCGCGTTGTAGGCCTTGCAGAACTCCATGATGTTGACGCCGTGCTGACCAAGTGCAGGTCCAACCGGCGGTGCGGGGTTCGCGTTGCCAGCCTGAATCTGGAGCTTGATCAGGCCGACAACCTTCTTCTTGGGAGGTGCCATGTCTGTGTGGGTCCTTATCTGGTACTGATACTGGCGGCTTGCCGCCTCATCGTTCCCGTGGGTTCGTTGGCTACGTGAGCTTCTGTACTTGAGAGAACGACAACTCGACCGGGGTTTCCCGGCCAAAGATTGAAACGAGCACGTGGAGCTTCTGGGCTTCCACGTTGATCTCGGAGATGGTGCCAGGCAGCGTGGCGAATGGGCCATCGATCACGGTGATCGCCTCGCCCACCTGGTAATCGACTTCCACCGCGGGGCCCGATACCGTGGCGCCGGGCTCGTCGGAGATGGTTTGAGCGGTGGTGGGGGCCAGCATGCCGTAGACCTCGTCGAGCGTCAGCGGCACTGGCTGGTGGGCGTGACCCACAAAGCCGGTGACGCCGGGGGTGTTGCGCACGGCACCCCACGACTCATCGGTGAGGTCCATGCGCACCAGCACGTATCCGGGCATGCGCACCCGGGTGACCTGCTTCTTCTGGCCGTTCTTGTACTCGACCACGTCCTCCATGGGGACCTCTACCTGGAAGATGTACTCCTCCATGTTGAGGCTCTCGCGGCGGTGCTCAATGGCAGCCTTTACGCGCTTCTCATGGCCGCTGTAGCTGTGTACCACGTACCAATCGCCTTCACGCGAGCGCAAGTCCGCGATGAACGCGGCGGCGGGGTCATCGCCGTCGGCATCTGCCGTGACAGCGTCCTCGACGGGAACGTCGTCCGCGTGCACAGCCGCTTCTTCAGCGGGCTGCGCGGGCTCGGAGGGAACCGTGTCGTCGTCGCCTTCAACGACGGCGTCAACGGGTGCGTCACCCAGGCCGGCCTCGTCGACCGGTGCCACCGTGTCCTCAGCGTCCACCGCTGCGGCGTCTACGGCGTCGTCCTCGGAGACGGTGGTGTCAATCACCTCGTCGTCTGCGACGGTGTCGTAGGAATCGCTGCTCACTGTTTCCACACTCTCTATCAAACTGTTGGGTCGCCAAAGACCCACTGGGCAAACGCACCGGACACAAAGTCGAGCACGAACGAAATCACCATCATCACTGCCACAAAGCCGAGGACCACCCACACGAGTCGGATGGTCTCGTCGCGCGTGGGCGTCACTACGCGGCGCAACTCCGAGACAACCTGGCGCACGAACAGCGCCATGCGGCCAAAGACATTGCGACCCTCGCGCTTTTCGTGGCGCGGGTCGTTGTCTCCGGTCTCGACAACGGCAGACTCAGTCACCTGTGGTCCTTTGCTTGATTTCTTGAAGCACCTGCGTACTTCCGTAACGCAGGGCAGGCGGGACTCGAACCCACAACCGTCGGTTTTGGAGACCGATGCGCTACCAATTGCGCCACTGCCCTTCAGGGGAGTTGCGCCCCTGCTGGTTCTTGACTGCCGCGCTAGCCGCGTTTTGGGCGCGAGCCAGCGTGACGATTGTCAATCGCCGAGGTGTCATCTTACGTGCATTCGGGCCGAAAGGCGAACTGCACTTATCGGCCGTGGCAGGATTGCGGTATGACCGCTCCCGCACGTCGAGTGTCCGCACGACTGGGCGCCATTGCGCCTTCTGCCACCCTAGCTGTTGATGCCAAGGCCAAGGCACTCAAGGCCGCTGGCCGGCCGGTCATTGGGTTCGGCGCGGGTGAGCCAGACTTCCCCACTCCCGACTTCATCGTGGAGGCTGCGGTGGCCGCCGCGCGCGACCCCAAGAACCACCGATACACCCCGGCAACGGGTCTTCCGGAGCTGCGGGAGGCCATCGCTGCCAAGACTCTGCGCGACAGCGGCTACGCGGTAGACCCTGCCCACGTCATCGTCACGAACGGCGGCAAGCAAGCGGTGTTCCAGGCATTTGCATCCATCATCGATGAGGGCGACGAAGTCATCCTGCCCGCGCCGTACTGGACCACCTATCCCGAGGCGATCCAGTTGGCGGGCGGCCGTGCTGTTGAGGTGTTTGCCGGCGCGGACCAGGAGTACCTGGTGACCGTGGAGCAGTTGGAGGCGGCTCGCACTCCCAGCACCAAGGCGCTGCTGTTCTGCTCGCCGTCCAACCCCACCGGCGCGGTGTACACCGCGGAGCAGACTCGTGCCATTGGTCAGTGGGCGCTTGAGCACGGCATCTGGGTCATCACCGACGAGATCTACGAACACCTCACCTACGACGACGCCGCGTTCACACCCATTGTGCGCGAAGTGCCGGAACTCGCCGAGCAGACCATCGTGGTCAACGGTGTCGCCAAGACGTACGCCATGACCGGCTGGCGTGTGGGATGGATGATTGCGCCGGCTGATGTGACCAAGGCGGCCGCGAACTTCCAAAGCCACCTCACGTCCAACGTGGCCAACATCTCCCAGCGGGCCGCGATTGCCGCCCTCGAGGGCAGCCTTGAGGATGTGTTCCTTATGCGCAAGGCCTTTGACCGCCGCCGCCAGACCATGGTGGACATGTTGCGCGCCATCGACGGCGTCGTGTGCCCCACTCCGCGCGGTGCGTTCTATGCGTACCCCTCGGTGGAGGGGCTCATGGGCACCACCATCCGCGGCACCACCATCAACTCCAGTGCCGACCTCGCCACGCTCATCCTTGAACAAGCCGAGGTGGCGGTGGTGCCTGGGGAGGCGTTTGGCCCCAGCGGCTACTTGCGCTTGAGCTACGCACTCGGTGACGACGACCTCGTCGAGGGCGTTTCGCGCATCCAATCGCTGTTGGCCGAGGCATAACACTTCGCGCGAACCCGAGTCTCCCTCGGCCAAGTAGATGACTGCGGTTCATTCCAGCGAAGGACTCCTTTGCGGGCCGCAGGGCAGTAGGTTCGCTCCATGAGCAACTTGGCGATTGAGGTGGCTGGCCTCGCTAAGCACTACGGCATGCTCCACGCAGTGGATGGCCTGGATCTTGAGGTGCGCGCCGGCGAAGTGTTCGCGCTCCTGGGGCCCAATGGCGCAGGCAAGTCCACCACCATCGAGATACTTGAGGGCTTCCGCAAGCGCACCGCTGGTGACGTGCGGGTCCTGGGGCAAGACCCCCAGCACTTCTCGCGCGAATTCCGCGAGCGCATCGGCGTGATGCTGCAGAGCACGTCCGGTGCCACCTTGCTCACTCCGCGTGAATCACTGACCTTTGCGAGCCGCCTGTACCCCAACCCCAAGGATGTGGATGAGGTCATTGCCGCAGTAGGACTCGAGGACAAGGCCAACTCCAAGCCCTCCACTTTGTCTGGCGGGCAGCGGCGGCGGCTGGACGTGGCGCTTGCGGTGATTGGGCGTCCGCAGTTGGTGTTCCTAGACGAGCCCACCACGGGCTTTGACCCGGAGGCGCGGCGTCAGTTCTGGCGGCTCATTGAGTCGCTTACCGACGACGGCACCACCGTGTTGCTGTCCACGCACTATCTGGACGAAGCCGACTACTTGGCTGACCGCATCGGGATTATTGCTCGCGGCGCGATGGTGGCCCTGGACACTCCAGCGGGCCTGCGTGCCATGGCCAACGAGACGCACGTCCAATGGCACGAGGATGGCAAGCCTCACGAGGAACGCACCACCGAGCCCACCGCCTTGTTGAGGACGCTCCTTGCCAAGCACAAGGGTGAGATTGATCGCCTGATGGTCACCAGGCCCTCACTTGAGGACATTTACTTGGACCTCATCGGCCAAGACAATGACGCGACGACTGAGGAGGTTCAGGCATGACCGCTCCCGCCGCAAGCGACACGCCGGTGGCGCACCCGTCTTGGTTCACTATGACATGGGACCGCTTCCGCCTTGAGACCATCGAGTTCATGCGTTCGCGCGAGCAGATGATCTTTATTTTTGCGTTTCCCATGATCTTCCTGCTCTTGTTTGGCACCATCTTTGGTGGCCAGTACCTGGGTGACACCGATGTCACGTTCGCCCAGTACTTTCTGGCCGGCATGATTGCCACCGGCATCATCAACACCGGATTCCAGTCGCTGGCCATGGGCATTGCGATTGACCGCCAGGAGGACATCCTCAAGCGCATTCATGGCACTCCCCTTCCGCCGAGCGCGTTCTTTGCGGGCAAGGTGGTTCAGGTGCTGGTGGTCTCGGTCATCCAGGTGGCGATTCTTATTGCACTTGGCGCCGCGCTATACGACGTTCAGCTTCCGCGCGATGCCAGCACGTGGTGGACGTTCGCGTGGGTGTTCCTGCTGGGCCTTGCGGCATCGTCCGCTCTCGGTATCGCCACGTCATCGCTATTGCGCAACGGCAAGGCGGCATCGGCTATCTTGACGCCGGTGGTGCTGGTGCTGCAGTTCACGTCGGGCGTGTTCGTGGTGTTCACTCAACTGCCCGGGTGGTTGCAGGACTTCGCCTCGGTGTTCCCGCTCAAATGGCTGGCTCAAGGCATGCGTTCAGTGTTCCTGCCTGACTACTTTGAGGCGGCAGAGGCTAGCGGCAGTTGGGAACATCAGACCACTGCCATCATGCTGGCGATCTGGCTAGCGCTGGGCCTGGTGGTAGCGGCGCGAACGTTCCGTTGGATGAGGTTTGACGACAAGTAGGCCCGATGCCTTGGTTCGTATGATCCCGCTCAGCGCTTGGGTTTGAGGAAGCTAGGCAGCCTCTCTACAAAGCCCTCGAGGAACTCCAGGCGCTCTTGCAGGTCCACGTCGGTACGGGTGCCGTCGTCCCACACCACAATGCGGGTGCCGTCAAGATTGATGGCCGTACGAGGCTGACGCGCGCCCATCAAGAACTCGATCAGGCGAGGCGTGAGTACGCCATGTGTACCCGCCGGCTCCTCCGTGAGGATGCGCCATTCCTTGTTGAACGCGTGGGACTCAACGTCGAGGTCCTTGCCACCGAATAGCTTGGCCACCTCGTCCTTGAATCCCTGCCCCACGAAGACCGCAGTGGGCAAAGCGACACCGGTATCCACAAAGGCGATGCGGCTCGCGATCACGCGCACGTTGGTGTTGGCGAGCGCGAGGTCACCTTGCAAGTACCCAGCACCCACCATGGCACCTTTGTTCATGCCTTGTGTCGCTGGTGAGACCACTACATTGCGCAGGTCCGCAAAGGGGTGGGATTTCCAACCACTTTCCCACTTCTCGCTGCGCTGCAAGACTGGCCACTTCCTGGAGTGAGCGAGAGCGTTGACCATGGCCTGGGTGTTCCTGTGGCGGCGGTTGTGTTTGTCGGCTATGCGGCCCAGTAGGAAGGTGGCGATTGAGGCGACCGCGAACAATGCGGAAGGCGCCAGCACCAAGCCCATGACGGCAAAGAGTCAGCAACCCACTGCCGTGCGGACTTCGCTTCGAACCAGGCGGCCGCCAGTGACCTCAACCGGGTCCCCGGGGCGCTTAGTTGACACTTGCTGACTGCTCCCGCGGCTTCAAGAAACGAGGCAACCGCTCGATGAGCCCTTCGAGGAACTGAACCCTGGCGCCAAGATCGGTCTTGGCGTTGGTGCCGTCGTCCCACATGACGATCCGGGACCCGTCAAACTGGATTGCAACACCGCGCTGGGCGGCGCCGATTAGGTACTCGATGACTCGCGGTGTGAAGGCCCCGTGAGCGCCGCGATCGTCGTCAGTCTTGACACGCCAGGCTCGGTTGAAGTCCTCTGATTCGACTGTCAGGTCCCCACCACCCAGGAGCTTCAGGAACTCCTCTTTGAGCCCTTGCGAAACGAGCGTCATAGAAGGCAACGTCTCGCCGATCTCCGCGATGGCCAACCGCGTCGAAAACGTCCTCACCTCAGCTGACGCGACGGCACTGTCGCCCTCAAGGTAGGCAACGCCCACTAGCACTGAGCCCGACGCGCCCAGTGCGCCCGGAGAAACCGTCACATTCTTGAGGTTCGCCAGTGGAGCGGTGACCCATCCTGTTTCCCAATCCCGCATACGCTTCTCCACTGACCAACCCCGCACGGATGCCAATTCGTAGATCTGACGCGCAATGCGCCGATGACGGTCCCCACCGCGCTGTAGCAATTTGGCGAGCCCGGCGGCAAACAGCGAGAGCGCGACGGCGATCGCAGCGCAGACACCGACCGCTGGGCTGAACTTTCGGTCGACGAGGAGCAGCATGAACGCCCCAAAGCCTGCGACAAACGAGAGCACGTAGGCGATCGCCGTCACCGCCTGGAACCGATACCGCACTTGAGAACTTACGACGGTTCCGTCCCGTCGCTCTAGAGCGTAAGACTCGGCCTTACCCATGGGCTGCGGCGTCAAGCGCCCGGAAGGACATAAAGAAGCGTTCGCCAAAAGCACCAAATTGGCCCGCTACAAGCGGGTTCGTCGTAGTCATCGACAGGCAGAGCAGTCGTGCCTCGTCGTGACCAAGGAAGGCGACGGAGAAGAGCACTTCACCGGTGGGCGATTCGTCCACGCGCATGATCCTCTGGGCGTCGTCAAACGCATTGTGCGTGTACGCAGTCGAATCACAGTTGCGGGTGCGGTCATCATGCCGCTCCCATGTGCTCAGCTGAGCCCGCCATTCACTCTTAGGCAATGTCGTCATCTCAGCGCGGACGGGGCCACCCTCCATGACCGGGAAGAAGGCACAAGCTTCCCTATGGTCTGCAGTGGCAATGATCTCTGTGCACAGTGTCCGAAGCGCGTCGATCTCCTCCGGTTCGGCGAGGTTCGCACGTGCAGCGAGAGCAGTAGCACGCTCCACCCACACGGCCCTGCGCTCGTTGTCGAGCCGGTCTACCGGTGGAATGGGGAGCCAATGATCCGGGTCTACCGCGAATGCCCACTCATTGCTCATCAGAGTGCCGCCTTGGGCGCGATCGTGTTGGCGAACGCGTCGAATAGCGTGATGTACTGGTCGATCAGCTCGGGTTCATCGGATCCCAGCACGGCAGAGAAGGCAATCGCGTGCCAGTGGGCCCCAGGCGCTGCCGGAAGGACGTAGCGCACCCTCAAAGTTGGCAGGCCAGCACCCGTCTCGTGAACTTGCGTGCGCTCTGCCTCGGTGAGCGGCGCCTCATCAACAATCTGATCGAAGGCTTGCCGAACATCGCGAACCTGTTGGGTGCGCACCACGATCCCCGCCGGGGTCTCCAAGAGTGCGGCGTTCTTGTCTTCGCTCATGAGGAGCGCGACTGTGCGCATCGCCGCCTCAGCATCATCGCTCACGAGACCCAGTCGGAGAATGGTGGCTGAAACGGGAAGCGGCACCCCGCCTGTCGCCTTCTCCGGATACAGGATTGACACCACCTCGGCGTCCACTTCCCCGTCCGGGTGCAGCGAAGACTTGAGGCGTTGGCGCATCCAGTGCTTCTGGACAGCCGACGAGTCACGGTCCGCGCCAGCGAAAGCTTCGTCTACTGCTTGGGCGATCTCTGCGTCCTCCGAGGGCCCGGCATCGATCTTGCGCCAGCCGGCAGGAAGCGCGACAGTCAAGGATTGAGTCATGATGGAGATCAGTCTACCGACGCCATGATTTGGTCATAGGTGGGCGGCGGCGGAGTGGCCAGCCCAAGACTGTTCTCAATCTTGATTTCAATGCCTAGCGGTTCCAGGCCAAGATTGACGATGTCAACCCCCAAGCCCGACAGAGTTGTCGACGGCCCGGCGAAATGCTCGATCATCATGCTTCCAATTCCATCGGCCTGAGTGAAGCTGCCCGGCATACCGCTGAGGCTATCTAGCAGGAAGTTCGTTCCCATCTTGAACGGAGCGTCAATGAAGTCGGCTCCCTTGTCAAAGAAGTTAGTAGTCCCTTGGAGGAAGTCGCTGCCTGGGAACTTGATGGCGTTGTCAAAGACACCCTCAGTCCAATCGTCGAACCCGAACGCTTCAATGAGGTCGAAATTTTCAAGGATCGTGTCGTTGCCGGTGGCGATTGCGTGTTTGAGCATGAGGTCTTGCGCCCAGTCAGACTTGGCAATCTGATTGAACGCAAGGCTTCCCAACTTGTCCAGACCTATCTCCATGGCCTTGCCTACGAGCTTGTCGACTGCCATCTGCAAAGCGAAGTCGACCAGTGCGGTGGGCGACTTCTCACCACGCATGACCTGGATGACCAAGGTAAGGGTCTTGATGACCTTGAGGACCTTGGAGACAAATTGGGCGGCTCTCGCGGCGAGCATCAAGAACGGTGCAATAGCCGCACCCACGCCGGTAAATACCAGGATGATCGCGATCACGGTGAGCACAATGGAAATAATGTCGAGCCAGAACTCGATGTCAGGAAGAGAGTTCTCTACCCAATCGGTGAACTTGTCCCACCAGCTGTCGTTGAGTTCGGAACCATCTACCGCGTCGCGAATTCGTTGCGCGCAGGCGTCAGCGTATGCGCGCCACTCGTCCAACACGTCATCAAGGTTGGAATCAGCATTGCGCAGGGTCGTGACAGCTTCGTTGTACTGCGTGTAGAGAGTTCGCAGTGCCTGTTCTTGACGAGGCCGCGCAGGGTCGTCCAGGCCCATGTTCCCCAGGAGCGCTTCCTTATTGGTGATGGCGGTGCGCTTGGTCTCAAGGGTGTCGCTCGCGTTACGTGCGAGGCTTTGGATGTAGTCGCCGCGCTGCTGATAGCCATCAAGCGCATTCGCATAGAACCCCAGTTGTTGGGCCAGGGTGGCGTACCGCCCCTTGAGGAGTTCCAGGTCACTTTGAACCCGCAGCGCCACTTCCTCGAAGGCAACGACTGCCTCCGACTCGGTGATGAGGCTGTTGGTCACCGTCTTCAAGTTGGTGATAGTGTCGCCGATCGCCTCGGTAACCATCGTGTAGTACGCGGAGTGGCCAGCGATCTCCGTGACGGTACCGTCAACGGCTCGTTGGTAACTAGCTGCATTGGCCATTAGAAGCCTCCCACTGCGCCGCCACCGCCACCACCGCCGGCCGAGCCACCGCCGTTGCTTCCGCCCGGAGTGTAGCTACCGGTGGGCGTAAGGCCCGTGTTGGTCGTCGTGTTGGAAACGCTGGTCGCCATATCCTGATCGGTCTTCGACAACACATCAGACACCGTGCGTGCCATGTCGGCGAGGTAGGTAACGTCTTCCTGCACCTTCTTGCGGCGGACACTCCATGAGTTGGCAAAGTGCTCGACTGCACTACGCAACTTGCTCGTCTCGCTGGCCTGGCCGATCGACGACTGCATCTGGCTCACCGAAATGTCGGTAGTGGAGAAATCGCCCGCAATCCGACCAAGCGACGTGGCCGCCTCACCGAGTGCCGAAAGGTCAACCTTCAGCTTCTCACTCATGGAACCTACCCCCAGCCAAAGAGTTTCAAGAAAATGTGGTCATTTATGACTTCGGGTGGAGGGCGCAGCTTCGCGCCCCCCACCCGATTGAGACTTAGCCGCGGATCTGAGCCGCGAGCTGCTCGTCGGTCTGCTGCAGCGTGTCTGCGGCAGAGTTCAGGAACTGGCTCAGGCCTTCGAGGGCCGAAACCGTCTGCTTGGCACCAGTCACAAAGCTGGTGAACTGCTCCTGGAACGCACCAGACGACGCCGAGGTGACGTAGCCCTCGGACACCAAGTTGTCGATGTATGCCTTGAGCTCCGACAGACGGTTCTCAAGGTCGCCCTGGCCCGAAGTGAGCTGGCTGGCGGCAGTGCGAAGGTCCGCGAACGTAACGTTAAGGTTTGCCATGCTGATCTTCCTTCCGGTGCCACCCCCTCGGTGGCGTAGTGCAAAACTAGCCGTCCCCGGGTGGGAGGGCTAGCGTCGGGCTACTTATCTGGGGAAAACTCCCCATTTGCCAGTGGGATCTGCACTAGCGATACGCGGCCGTTCTCGATCCACACACCTCTACCAGGAGGCATGTCCGCCCGGCTGAGCCGGGGAGCTTGTGCGGCGAAGAGCATTTGGGCGTCGGCACCTTCAGGAGCCAAGAGCAAGCCGCGGCGGGCTCCCTTGAGCTCAGACACCAGTTGTCCGCTACTCCAGCCTTGAGTGTCCGCTTCACCGATGATGAGGTGACCATTGCGTCGGCCCATCTTGATGGCCTGGACCAAAGCGCCATCGCTCATCGATGCACCAAAGTCCTGGACGTTCTCAATGCACACCACCAACTGCCCATCGCCGTCGGCTGGCTTGTCGAGGATCTTGCCCCACTTTTCCAAGAACTCGTCGCCGGCATTGGGGCCTACATACGAGGCTTCCCACAGCGGCAAGTCGCCGATGCTTGTGCGGCGCTGGGTCATATGGACGATGCGGCGCTTGGGGTGGACACGGTGGATTGCGGTGGCGAACCATTCCAGGGCGTTCGTACGGCCCGTTGCTGCCTGGCCAGCGATCATGATG
Source organism: Actinomycetales bacterium (assembly GCA_044507265.1). Taxonomy (GTDB): domain Bacteria; phylum Actinomycetota; class Actinomycetes; order Actinomycetales; family Demequinaceae; genus Demequina. The sequence continues at coordinate 156,859 of JBIQJT010000001.1, forward strand.
GAACGATCGGTGTCGAAGCCACGCGGCGCCAACGTCTCGGAATCGATGCCGAGCACCGGCAAGCCGTTGACGTCCACCGGCATGTCCTCGCCGGGAACCAGCGCAGGCATCCTCGGGATGGGCTCCGCCTTCCATTCCTCCCTGTCCGGGATCTTGGCAGCCATTTGTTCGATCGCCTTGGACTGTTCGTCGATACGCGACACGCCACCGAGCACGGCGAACTGGATCTCGCGACGCGAGGCAACGTCCACACCACGGCCAGCAGGCGAGTCGGGGCCGAGCCCAGTCTTACGCAGGCCCACCATGCCGTACTGATTCTCGTCCGCGAGGCGCAACACGATGGTGCGTGAAATGAGGGCCTGGATAGTGGTGTGCAAAGCACCCACACGGTCCGCGGCCAACACCACGTGCACACCCGCCGCACGGCCAGCAGCCATGACCTCCTGGAAGTCCTCAAACACCTGCATGCGGCCTGGTTCCAGCATGTAGTCGGTCTGGAACGTGCCATAGCCATCCACGAGCAAGACGATGCGCGGCAGGCCGCGCTCACCCGACTTGGAGCGGTACTCGGCCAAGTTGGAGGCACGTGCGGCAGAGAACTTCTCAAGCCTGTCGCTGACGATGCCAGCGAGACGCTTCATCATGCGGCCCACTCGTTCGAGGTCGTCTCCATCGACGACGTCTGCCACGTTGGGGAGGGGCTTGAGCATGTCGAGACCACCGCTTGCCGCGTCCACTGCGTAAACATGCACGGGTGCGATGTCGCGCGCAAGCGTGGCACCGATGGCAATGGAGCGTAGCGCGGTGGACTTACCAGCGCCGGAACTACCCAAGATGAGCAAGTTGCCGTCGCTGTCCGGGTCGTACGTCGCCACAAACTGTGCCTGGTGGGCCGGGTCGTCAATGAGACCGAACGCGGCGCCTCCCCCTGCGCGCTTGCCGAGTTCACGCAGTTCATAAGTGCTAGCCAGTTCGTCGAGCCATGGCCTTCGAGGCTCGGGGATTCCCATGAGTTGGGCCGCGCCCACCATGGCGTGCACCGCCCGCTCAGCGTCGGGCGCGCCTTCGGCAACCGGTGCGCGCGAATCCTCTGCCGGCTCCCACGGTTCGCCCGCGCCTAGCGCAAGCTCGCGGATACCCACCTTGACGCCACCGCCGGGCACCGAGTGCGCACCGGCGTACGCGGCTTGGAACGTGGACAAGCGACCTGGACCCATGCGCACCATGGCACGACCAGGAAGCGAGGGGTCAACGTGTGCGGCCGACGGAACACCGAGGATGTCCGAGGAGTCAGCCTCATCGGCCATGCGGAGTGCAAGACGCAGGTTGGTGTTGGCGCGCAAGTTGTCCTTGATCACGCCAGCGGGTCGCTGCGTGGCCAGGATGAGGTGCAGACCAAGCGAACGACCACGCTGGGCGATGTCCACGACCCCGTCGACGAACGCGGGTACTTCTTGCACGAGCGCCGCGAACTCGTCGATGACGATGATGAGGCTCGGTGGCGTCTCAGGGTCACCGGTCTTATCTAGAGTCTCCAGGTCCTTAGCGCCCTTAGCCGCAAGCAAGCGCTCACGGTAGTGAAGCTCAGCCCTCAAGGAGGCGAGCGCGCGGTCCACCAAGTGCGGCGTCAGGTCGGTAACGAGACCCACGCAATGCGGCAACTGCACACAGTCCGCGAATGCGGATCCACCCTTGTAGTCCACGAAGAGGAATGTGACTCGCTCAGGGCTGTACGCCGCTGCCATGCCCAGAATCCACGCTTGCAGGAATTCTGACTTTCCGGCACCGGTGGTACCACCCACTAGGGCGTGGGGTCCGTCCTTCCTAATGTCGAGGTAGAAGGGCTCAGCACCTGCGTGACCCACGAGTGCACGCAACGAGAACGGCCGCTTCTTGCCCGCCGGGGCGGCTTGCGAGCTACGCCATTGCTGCTCGTAGTGGGCCGGCTCCAGGGCATCAAAGCTATGCAATTCCATGAAGGACACCGATCGCGGAACGTCAGCCGAGGCATCGGCCACAATGCCCACGTCCTCCACGCACGCGAGATGACGCGCGAACTGAGTGGCGACATCGATAGTGATCGACTCGCAGTGCACAGGAACGTCGGAAGAACCGCGACGCACCTGACCTACCACGGCCATCCCCGTGGCATCCGCCGAAACGAAGGTACGGCACGCGGCCGGGAGTGTCTCGAGTGAAGGCGCTACCCAAATGACATGGACATTGACGTCTGCGCCCTTTTCCGCGAGGCGGATGAGCCGGGGACGGTCGGCCAGTCCGTCGTCGTGGACAAATACCACGACGGCAGGCTTGCGCGGCTTCTCGTTCTCGCCGGGCTTGTCCTTGAGAGTGCCACGCATTTCTGGGTCGTAGGAGCCGATGTCCTCTCCAGCCCGCTGAGCAACGATGCCTTCAAGCTCTGCAAGGAGTCGCTGGCTACCACCACGGGTCTGCACCACGTGGTCACCTGTGATGGGTGATGTCGGCGAGGACGTATGCGGTAACCACTCAAGCCAGCGCCATTCAGCGCTCACTCCGGGCGAGACAAAGCCAGCGATGACGCACTCCATGGGCGAGTGCAGTCCCGCGGTCTGCACCAACACCGCGCGTGCGATGCCTGCGGCCACTTCCGCAGGTCCCGTGATACCAAGGCCACCAACCTGACGAAGGTCAGCCACCACAGGCACGTTGTCGATCGGCTGGAAGCGTTCCTTGAGAGCTACTGCGCGCTGGTAAGTGTCGCCCACGGCGTCGCGCATGGACGGGCTAGATATCTTGACGAGCGACGGCACAGTACCCAGACCCACGCGGACCGAAAGGAAGGTCTCGTGCTCAGGGCGGGAGGTCCACAAGAGCGGGCCGTAGACGCGGCCAGCCTCAAGCACATCGTGCACAGAAGGCGAGCGCTGCAAGCGAATGGAGCGTTCTTCTTCTTGCTTCTGCAGCAGCGTCTGCTCTGCCACCTCGAGGTCCTTGTTGAACTGCTCGGTCTTGGTCTTGGAGTCACGCTTCTGTGTGGCGCGGGAGTCCAAGAACGAACCAATGAGCATCAGGGGCGTCATTGCCACAAACACGAGCGACAAGATGCGGCCCGTGATGAAGTACATGGAGGTACCCATGACGATGGGCGCCACGAGTGCGGTCTTGGGGAACTGCCTTGGAACCGGCTTGGCAGGGGTGTCAGGAAGGTCAACTTCCTCTTCCGGCAGTAGCGGTACCACCCGCGGAGAACGCGTGAATGGCACAGTGGAGCTCAGCGACAAGCGCTCGGAGGCCCCCTCCGACAGACGGATGTCCATCTCAGTGTCACCAATGAAGATGGAGTCGCCCGGGAGCACCTTGGCGCGAGTCACAAAGGTGTCGCCCACGAGCACGCCGTTGGTGGAACCCATGTCCACAATCTCGATGTCGTTGCCCACCACAATGCGCGCGTGACGCTTGGACGCAAGGGTGTCGCTCAAGCGCACAGCTACGTCGGGGTCACGACCCACCACGTTGGAACCTGCCACGAGGGGAAAGGTATGTCCGGCATCGGGACCGGCAAGGATCGTGACCACGGCTACCGGCTTAGAACCCTCGCCCAGGGTGGCTGCTTGAGCGGCCGGGGCCAGCTCCAAGTGGTCGCCCGCACGGATTCCCGATGCCGAGAGCTCCTGGTCGCGTTCCACACCGCGGCGGGCGTTGGAGCCCGCGCTGAGGGCCGTCACTACTACGGTGAGGTCCTCGGGTGGCGTGGTACCGCGGCGCGTGGGGTCCGCGAGGAACACTTGGCGTGCCACATCCGCGACGGTGATCTCACCGCCGGCATTGAGCTCCAGCATTGATGTGCCGCCGTCGCCACGCGTGTAGGTGACCTTAAGGGTCATTGTTTACGGCCTTTCCCTCAGTCGTTGTCGTCAGGGTCGTCTATTTGGGGGCGATCCAAGAGCGCCAGGTCAGCACGGCTCACCATCCGGGCTGCGAGTGCGTACTCCACGAGCCGGCCGCGGCGATTGGTGGCGTACTTGCCACCACTTCCGCGCAGGCCGCTTACGCCCACTTTGTCCAACTTCTCGCAGACGTTGTCGAGCTTGCGGTTGAAGCGAGTGAGAGTCCAACCCAAGCGCTTGGCCGCCTGGGCCGAGGAGGGAATGGCGGACATGCTCGCGCCTTCTCGGCGCAGCATCGGCTCCGCAAGCGCCACCAACAGCAAGTGCTGGCTGGGAGTGAAGGACACAGCACCCACCGTGGTCTCACCGTGGTCGCTGACGGTGCCGTGCATCTCTTCAAACTTGGGAGCGTCAGCGAAGATGCGCATCTCGTACGTGGTGGGGCCGGCGGTGAAGATGACGTACGTGGCGTGGAACACAATCGGCAAGCGCGCACCCGGCGCAAGCCACGCCTGCACCCTGCCGCCGCCATCCGTCACCGTGGCGGTGAGGCGGGTCCCCACGTTGGCGAGCCACCACAACCCGTCCGAGCGGCTGATGTGCAAGAAGTGGCGGTGAAGGAATGGATTGTCGTCCAGCTCGAGTGTGCCTTCGCGGCCGACCGTGATGACATCACCGGGGTAGGCGTGGTGGAACTCGCCTGCGAACTCGAGTGAGATCCGTTCCGAACGCGGGGAGCCAGAGTCAGGCGGAGGCGGCGGTGCTGCGGCGCCGATCACGGGACACACCCCACGGCGGCTTCAGCAGAGGCGCGGCCGTCAGCGCGACGCACCAGCACCTCGATGCACACGGTGTCACCCTCCGTGTATGGCACGGCAACTTCCGCCTGATCAGTCGTCTCAAAGGCCACCACCTCGCCTCCTACCCGGACGCCCCACAAGTAAAGATCGCCTTCTTCTGGGTCAGGGTTCTTCCACGTAAACACCGCTTGCTCACCCTCAATCTCGCCAGTGAGGTTGGTGGCGATGGGAACCTGCCGCGGAAGCACCACGTCATCCACCGGCTTGACCAAGGTGGGCTCGGGCGAGAGGTCGGTATCAGTACCCATCGAGTTGAGCAAGGCGCCCACTCCCACCACAGCGCCTACGAGCACCACTGCGGCGCCCGTGAGGATCCATGGCAGTGGCGAACGCTTGGGCTTCTCAGCCTCGGCCGGAGCAGCGTAATCGGGTGCCACGTACTGTTGGGGACTGGCATCTGCCACCGCGTGAGCACCGGTGTGCACAGCGGCGGCGTCCAACGAGTCACGTGCCACCGTGTGGTCCAGAGCGTGGTCCACTGGGGCGGTGGGATAGGTCCACGATGCCGGGGCGGCCATGGGCGCCTGCGTTGGTGCCGGAGCACTCGGGGCAGGCGGCGCGGCCGGACGATGCTGATCCGCAAAGGTGTGATCTTGCGACCAGCTTGGCACCGTGCCGGTGCTGATGTCAGGCAACGGCGGGTTTGAAGTGTTGCCGCGCGGGTCAATGGTGACGATGGAGCGCACCCTGGTGCGGCCGTCGTCGTCATCGTCAAAATCCTCTTCCTCATGGGAGTCGTCGAGGACGTCCACGCTCGTGACCGCCATGGCCAACTCCACCTGGATCTTCTGCAGTTCCAGGGCAAGCTCCAGCGCGCTTTCATAGCGCTCAAAGGGGTTCTTGGCCATTGCTGTGGAGAAGACGCGGTGCAGCGAATCCGGCGCATCCGCGCGCTCGAGCGGGCGCAACGGGTCGCTCTGAATGCGCGCCATGAGGTCTGCGGCACCGTTGCGCTGGCCAGGAACCTCGAACGGCGAGCGGCCGGCGAGCAAGGTGTAGATCGTGGCGCCCAAGGCCCACACATCCGTCTGCACGCTGGACGGAGAACCGCTGGCAAAAGACTCCGGCGGCGACCACGGGATGGACAGACCCACGGACTCACTTGCCGCGCCCGAGGTGCCGGCAATACCAAAGTCGGTAAGGGCCGGGCGGCCGTACTCGGTCACCAAGATGTTGGCGGGCTTGATGTCGCGGTGAAGAATGCCGGCGCGGTGCGCAGTCTCCACGGCGCCAGCCACCTGGATGCCAATCCTTAGCGCCTCCGCCACGTTGAGCGGTTGCTTACGGTAACGCACCTGCAAGTTGGGCTTGGAGCAGTACTCCATCACCAAGTACGGGCGGCCGTCCTCAGCAACATCCGCATGGTAGATGGACACGATGGCCGGGTGCGTGGACAACTGCGCCATCAAGTTGGCTTCTGCGGTAAATGCCGATGCCCCTCCCTGGGATACGGCATCGGTCAACAACACCTTCACTGCCACACGACGCTTTGGCAAGTGTTGCTGGTAAAGGAACACGTCTGCGAAGCCACCGGAGCCCAGCAACTGGACGTACTCGAACCCCGCGATCTCCGGGGGCGTGGAGGGTGCCCTACGCGCACTCATTCGACACCTTCAAACTCGATAGTCACGTTGTCACCAAGGTCGATGATGTCTCCGTCGCGCACCACGGTGGGCTCGCCGGGGTGGAGACGTTCAGCGTCGGCGCCCGCACGCAAGAGCACGGTGCCGTTGGTGGTGTTGAGGTCAACCACCACCACAGCCCCGCCTTCTCCACGGATCTCAACGTGGTTGCGGGAGATGTCTTGCTCAGGACTGGGAACCGTGACGAGCATGGGTGGCTGTCCGGTGACACGCGAGGCTCTTGGCAAGCGGCCCACAATGATGGTCCTGTCGATCTCGAGGACCTGGCCGGTGGACAAGCGCGCACGGCCACGGCGGCGTTGCGAGAAGCTTCCGGTGCCCGTGTTCATGGCGGCCGTGGGCGGGTTGGCCTGCATGGCGAGCATTTCAGCCACTGACACCGTGGAGCCATCGTGGTCGCCCAGTCGCGGTCCGGCGGGGGCTGCCGCGGGCACAGGTCCAGCGGACGGAACAGGCACTGCGGGTGCGCTGGCGCTCACCGCTCCCGTGGGCTCGGTGCTTGCGGGGCCACGGACGATGGGGGGAATACCGTCTATCAGGCCGGAACCACTAGGTGCGGCCGCGGCAGGCGCCTTCGGTGCCTGCTCTGCGGGAGGTGGTGCGGAAGGTGCCGCTGCAGCCGGCGCCACCGGTGCGGGTGCAGACGGACTTGCCACGACAGGAGGGACCGCATCAACGAGGGGGCCCACCGGAGCAGCGGCAGCGGGAGTAGCGGGGGCTGCGGGCTTGGGAAGGTCGTCAATGGCCAATGTGGCGCCCCAGATGTCACCAAACGTCAGGTCTAGAGCGTCTTCCTCGTCGTCGGCCGGAGCCGCAGGCTCAACTGGGGTTGCAAGCTCAGCGTCGGCAGGAGCCGCAGGCTCAGCAGGGGTTGCAGGCTCAGCGGGGGCTGGGGGTGCAGGCGGGGCTGCCTCCGGCGGCGCGGGAGTCGCGGCGAGATCAGGCTCGGCACCTTCCTCAAAGTCATCGAGCGCAATGGTGAAGTCGGGAATCATCGTCTCGAGCGGCGGGCCGTCCTCGGGCTCAGGCACGGGCTCAGGCACGGGCTCAGGCGCGGGCTCGGCGTGCGCGACTTCTTGCGCTTGACGCTCCGCTGCAGCTTCTGCCACCGCAACTGCCACCGGCGCGGCAACAACAGCCACTGGAATGGGCGGAGCGGCGCTCACGGCGGTGAGGTCAACATCGATGCTTCCGGCAAAGACCACTCCGGCCTCGAGCCACAGCACGCCTTGAGCCTGAGCACTGCGGCCTGGCGCTACCAAACGCACTCCCGTGGCTCCGTCCCATGCGATCTCGTCTTCGCCTTCATCAGGCTCTCCCAAGTGAGAGCGCGGTTCCTGCGCGACCTGCTCATGGACCGATCCGCCACCGCTTGCAGCAACGGTGACCTTGCCGTCCTTCACACCCACCGCGGCGAACCCGGCCGACGGCCCACCATCAGCGGTGATCTGCGCCAACGTGGCGAGGAAGCCTGACACCCCACTCGCCAGCATGGCCTTGCGGGCCTGCTCCACATGATCTGCCGAGAGTGTGGGGGCCACCAACGCAGCAGCGCCGGGCACGGCCACACCAATCCACGGCCCAGGGATGTACCTCACACTGCCTCCCGTTGACGAGGAGCGGTGTCTTCATCTGAATCCGCGTCCGCTTGCTCTACTGCGATCGCGTCCACCACAACCACCGTGACGTTGTCGCGCCCCCCGTGGGCGACGGCCTCGTCCACCAAGCGCTGTGCAGCGGCCTCAGGAGACTCGTCTTCGCGGAGGATCCGGGCAATCTGCGCGTCACTGAGTTCACCCGTGAGGCCGTCCGAGCAGACGACCATGCGATCGCCCAAAGCCGCGGGGAGCATCCAGAAGTCAGGCTCGCTCACACCGTGCGCGGTGAGGGCACGTGTCACCACGTTGCGGCGCTTGTCCACCAGAGCCTCGCGTTGGGTCAGTTCGCCGGCGTCAATAAGCTCCTGCACCACCGAGTGATCCACGCTCAACTGTTCCAGCAGACCGTTGCGCAAGCGGTAGGTGCGCGAGTCGCCCACGTTGATCACCAGCCAGTACCCGGCGCCGTCGTTGCGCATAATCGCCACGCCGCTCAGCGTGGTGCCGGAGCCACCCGTGCGTCCATCACCCAAAGCGATGACACTGTGCCCTGCTTGCTTGTAGGCATCTCGCATCTGACGCATCGTCACGGAATCGGAGCCCACCAAGTGCGCAAAGGCGTTGATGGCCACCGCACTCGCGAGCTCGCCCACCTCGTAGCCGCCCATGCCGTCCGCCACCAAGAAGACGGGCGACGCGCACAGCAACGAATCCTCGTTGTGTTCCCTGCGGTTTCCCACGTGAGTGGCGGCCGCGGCCCTGGTGTCGATGGGAGGTAGAGCCGTCATGGGTCCACCACCACTGTGGCCTTGCGCAGACCAAACACCAAGACATCGCCCGACTGCAAAGCGGCGGGCACTTCTGGGGTGAGGACAAAGCGCACCCCACCGCGCTCGATCTGAACGCCATTGGTGGAATGCATGTCCTCAATGACTGGACCGCTGTCAAGAATGTTCAAGCGCGCGTGGGTCTTGGACAGTGAGGAGGTGTCATCCGCAATGGCCACTGCGCGCTCGTTATCACTCTTGGCGGGATTACGGCCAATACGCGTGGGCACGTTGACGCGGGTCTGGGTGCCGTCGTCCCAATCCAGCAACACGATGTGCCGGCTACGCGAGACCATTTGGGTCTCTTCCATCACGATGTCAACGGTGTCCACGGGCACCGCGAAGTCGCTCACAGCGACGGGCGCGGACAAGGCCGGACCGGTGGCGGCGGGAGGGGGCGGAGGCGAGAGCACTGGCGGCGAAAGCGGCGGACCCATGGGTGCAGGTGGAGCGGTGGGTGCAGGCGGTGGGGGTGGCGGCGCGAGAACAGGGCCAGGCGGCGGCGGAAGGGGGCTACCACCGGGCGCCCCAGGGGGTGCCAACGGCGCGGGCGCGATGGTGGGCCCTGCCGCGGGAGGAGGAGGCGGGGGTGGAGTCCAGCCTGGCGGCGGCCCGATCACCTTGCCCGTGGGCGGCAACGGAGGCAGGTCAGCAACGCTCATGCGTACTCGCCTCCCTCACGGCTTTGTACCTTCACACAACTCAGTGGACCGCGGTCACTGAAGGTGACGACCGCGTCTGCCTGGAGACACCTTAACGAGCGCACGGCGTCTGCCTCTACCTCGGTCACCTCACTACTCGCAACGTGCGGTCATTGCGCCCGCGCTTGGCCTGCCGCTCGCGCGCCAAGGACCTCAAACTGAATCGAGCCTTCCATCTGTCGCGGAGGGAGCGTTGCTTGCGCAAGGCCGTCACGGCTGCGCTTACTTCATTCCAGAACTGCGCCACTTCCTCGTCCGTGGGGTCGCGATCGACCCAAATGTGAGCATCGGCGAGGTGTGCGAGCGGAGTGGCGATGTGGATGCCTACAAACTCGTCCACCATGGCCGCCTTCTCCACGCGCGTGATATGCGCGGGCACATCCACACCATGGTCGATGGCCACATCGGCCAACTCATTCCATGCCCCGGCAATGCGCATGGGCGCAGCGCCTTGGCGGCGGCGGCGCCTCCGCCTGCTCAGCTTGGCGAGGACAATCGCCAGGAAGGGTCCAGTGAACAGGAGAAGCACGCCGATGCCCGCGAGGACGTAGACAGCGATGCGCAGCACAGCTTCAAGGTCCAGGCGGGTCTCGTCAACGGCCTCGTCGTCGGTGGGGACGGCAGGCGGCACCTTTGCCGGCTCTTGCGGTGGTGGCGGCGGCTGCAGCACTTGAGGCTTAGGTTCACGCTGCGGCGGCTGATCCTCCTGCACTGGAGCTTTGTCCTCGGCCGGGGCAGGGTCCACGGGAACCCAGCCCAAGCCGTCGTACGCCACCTCGGCCCAGACGTGCACATCCTTACCGGTGACGTTGTAGGTGCCGGTGACCGGGTCATCGGGGTAGAAACCCATCACGACGCGCGCCGGGATGCCCAATTCGTTTGCCATGAGCGCGAACGCCACGGCGTATTGCTCGTCGTCGCCGACCATTTGTGGGGCACCCAGGAGCGCTGCGATGCGCTCGCCACCGTGCCCAGAGCGGGAAGGTGCCTGTCCCTCGAGGCCGTGGCTGAAGTAGCCGGAGCCAGCCAGGAACGCCACCACAGACGCCACTTCCGATGCCGGGGTGCGGTCGTCACCTGCCGCATCGACGGCCGTTTGGCGTAGGCCTTCGGGAACGTTGCTCACGCGCGGCAACGGAATGCTGCTGAATGCGGCGGCGGCCATCTCATCCTCAGACGGCGTCGGTGGGATGACGACGTCGAGCCTGTAACTGTCTCCCTCGCGCAGGCCCACGGTGGCCACTGCGGTACCGGTGACGCGGTTGTAGTGCAGGGACTTGTCCAATTGGTTTTCGTTCACACCGGTGAAGTCCACGGTGCGGATCTGACCCACGGTGGGCACCCACACGCCTGACATGGCGCCCATAGTGATGTCGATGCTCGCAGGAGTGCCTGACTGCGAGCTCGCGATCGCGTTGCCCACTCGCTCAAAGGAACCCCCTGCGGCAGTGCCGTCGCCGGACACGGCGTAGACCACTCCGTCGTAGGCGTCGAGTGTGGCGAGGTGCACGCGTGCGCCGGCGGGCAAGTGGGAGACGGTGAAGAGGGTGACGTCTTCGTAATCGCGCACGTACTTGCGGAAAGACTGCAAGGGGCTTGAGTAATCGTGCAATTCAAGCGGCGGGGTGACGTGGTCGCGGAGCACGTGTCGTTGTTGAGGAGCGTTGTCCCACAGCGCCACTGTGGTGCCCGCAACGAGCGACACGGCGAGGACACCCGCGGCCATGGCCATGCGCCGCACTCGCGCCTCAGTGGACACGGTGTAGCCAGAGTCGCCTTCAGGGGCACGCTGAGCTTCGCGGCGCCATGCAAGCCACGGGAGCATGACCGTCGCGAACACCACGGCCTGAATGACCGGCGCGGCGCCACGATAGGTACCAAACGCGATCGCTACGCAGAGCAGGGCGAGCGGTGCCACCACTGCCCAGCCCGAGCCGCGCGTGCGCAGCGCCAGCAACCCACCCACGATGGCGCACAGCAAGGTGGAGATGAACGGCACCAGCACCACTACTTCCAGGCCCTCGGTAGGGACCTGCACGGTGAGCAGGTCCTTCCACGTGGAGATCAAGCCGCGCGCGAGGTCCACCACCGTGGAGGGAGTAGGAACGATGCCCGCAGCCGTAGTACTGCGTAGCACCAACGGGCCACCCGCCAAGAAGTACGCCACAACGCCCAGGCCCACGGTGACAATCACTGGCCACTTCTTGAGCGCCGCTACCGCGCCGATTGCCAGGCCAATGACGATGCCTCCGGCACTGGCCAGTACCCACGCGGTGCTCGCGAACACCGGAGCGAAGGCCCATGCGGCCACGCCCAAGAGGACCACCATGACAGCCAGGTTGAGCACCACAGTGAGGGGTTTCAAGGTGCGCGTCATCCGGAGATCCTCCGCATGGCATGTGGCAGGTCCTTGAGGTCACCCACGGTCAATACCGTGACGTCACCGATCATGCGCTTGTTGATCTGCATGCCAGGAGAGCAATAGATCGCCACCACCTTGACGCCCAACGGAATGTGCGCTGCTGCGCGGCGCACCGACGCCGGTGTCACCAAGGTGCCGCTTACCAGCGCGGTCACCGAGGCATCGGGAACGGCGTTGCCTGCGTGCAAGGCGAGGTCCGCCATGGTGCCGCGGCGCGGGTCTGTTGCCTCTAGGGCAGACAGAGAGTCCAAGAACGGCTTGCCTTGCTTGGTGGGTAGCGTGGCACCCTGGACCATGATGGAGACTTGCTTGTCTTCCTTGATCGCCTGCAGCCCCAAGGAGCCAGCGACTGAGATCGCAAGCTCAAGCTCCGCCTCATTTGCGTACTCGGCGGCGCTCAGCGACAGAGCCACAGCCAAGTGTGATCGGCGCGTCTCCTCGAACTGGCGCACCATCAACTTGCCCGTGCGCGCACTCGACCGCCAGTGCACGCGGCGCAGTTCGTCCCCGGGGACGTACTCACGCAACGCGTGGAACGCGATGTCCGAGTTTGAAAGTTCCTTAGAAGGCGAGCCCTCCAGGTCCTGCAACAGACCAGAGGAAGAGCCATCCAGTGCCACGGTGCGCGGGTGCACGTAGAGGTCCACGGGCTGCGACCACTTCACCACGCGAGCGAGCACGCCCAGTGCATCGCCACGCACGGCCGTGATGGGACCCACTTGGAGCACAGCGCGGCGGTGGGTGGGGATGGTGAACAACTCTTCATGAACCGCGCCGGGAGCCAGGCGTGGAATCGCAAACGAAGCCACACCCCTACCCACCGGCAACTCCACTTGAACGGGCAGCAACGCGCGGCGACCCGGGTTGCCGAGTTCAAGCGCACCCACCGCACGCTCACCTTCCACCACGCGGGTGCGACTCAAGTCGAGCCGGGCGTCATAGGCAGTGCGACCAATGAGGAACAACGAACACAACGCCAAGAGCGCCAGTCCGATCCACGCCATCACCCTGAACTCCCACCAGCCCAAGGAGGTGCCGACCACCCCAAGCACAATGGTCGCCGTGAGGACGGCCCAGCCAAGTCCCGTGAACACGGAGGTGAGGCGAGAAATAGGCGTGAGAACCGGCGCCAGAATGGGCGCCACGTTCTCATTCCACCACCGCGAAGGGACCATCCTCTTGCGAGGCGTCTCCCACTGAGGGACGGGAGCAGGCGTAGCTTGTGGGCGCGCTTCACCGCCGCTTGCGGGTGCAATCGGTTGCGGGGGCAGTGCGTCCACAGTGGTCATAAGGTGCTAGAGCCGCATTTGAGGTGCAGGAACATCCGCGAGCACGCGCTCAATGACGTCCGATGCCGTCGTGCCTTCAAATTCAGATTCGGGGTCAAGCACGATGCGGTGCATCCACACGGGCTTGGCCAGCGACTTGATGTCGTCGGGGGTGATGAAGTGACGGCCGGCCGCCGCAGCCCACACCTTGGCGGCACGCACCATGGACAGCGAACCACGCACCGAGACACCAAGGGTCGTCTCGGGCGCCTCTCGCGAAGACTCGGCGAGAGCTGCCACGTACTGAAGGATTGCCGGGTCGGTGTGCACACCTGCCACGAGGTCCGTCATCTCGGCCACAGCCTTGGTGGTCACCACGGCGCCGATGGTGGTGGAGCGGTCACGAGTTGCGGCACCGCCGAGCACCTGCGCGGTAGTAGCAACGTCGGGGTAGCCGATGGAGGTCTTGAGCATGAAGCGGTCGAGCTGGGCCTCAGGCAGTCGGTATGTACCTGCCTGCTCAATGGGGTTTTGGGTAGCGATGACGAGGAAGGGACGACCTACGTCATGCGTCACGCCGTCCACGGTCACGCGGGACTCCTCCATCACCTCAAGCAGAGCTGACTGCGTCTTGGGCGAGGCGCGGTTGATCTCGTCCGCCAGAATGATCGAGGCAAAGATGGGGCCCTTGTGGAACTCGAACTCGCGGCTGCGCTCGTTCCAAATCGTCACACCGGTGACGTCGGAGGGCAGCAGGTCAGGGGTGAACTGAATACGGTGCTGAGCGCCGTCCACGGTGGCGCCAAGCGCCTTGGCAAGAGAGGTCTTGCCCGTTCCCGGTGCATCCTCGAGGAGCACGTGGCCCTCTGCAAAGAGCGCCGTGAGCACCAAGCGGATGACGCGGTCCTTGCCCATGAGCGCTTGGCCGATGTTGTCGGCGATGCGCGTGAAAGTGTCAGCAAACCAGGTGGCCTGCTCCGGCGTCATCGTCATGCGTGTATCTCCCTTGTCGTTGCCAGGTGCGTGCGTTCTTACCAGGTACGTCTTTCCGAATCGAACGGGTAGGACTGCCCCGAAGGTCCGCTTTCAAATGTGAGCCACACGTCGTAGCCGGGGTAGCCGAAGTAGCACAGGAGCTGCTTACTTCCCGAACCCGAGGAGTTCACCGTGATGTCATAGCGGTACGAGGAAATATATGAGTCGGGACCGTTGCCGTCACGGCACGCCACCCTGTACGTGCCGGACGGGAAGTTCTCCCAGTTGGCCACGAAGTACCTACAGCCAGAGCATTCAGGTGGGACCGCAGTTGACTTGCTGACCCACGACTGAGGCGACGCGGTGGTCTGCGACTTGGAGGCAGTACCGGGCGTAGGCGTGTCCACGGCGTAGACGCGCACTTCGATGGTCTTGGTCACGCCAGCGCCTAGGCCGGAGAAATTCTGGGTGTTGGTGCCGGAGGTGAAGCCAGAAATCGTGGCCCATTCGCTCCACGAACCCGAACCCGTGCGGTGACGCATTTCGATGCGCTCAATGGGGCGGCCGTTTGTGGCCGGGGCAGTGATGGTGAAGTTTGCCGCGCCACTTCCACCGGTGGACGCGATGGTGGGATTGCCAATTTGTCCAAACGGGATCTTGGCGGCCGATGCCGAGGACGGGTTACCCGTGTAGGTAGCACCATCGGCGGTGGTGACGGCTCGCACGCGGACCGTGTACGAGGTGCCGTTGGACAATCCCGAGATCACGCCGCTACCGGGCATAGCGTTCCACGAGCCGTTGCCATTGAGTTCGTATTGGTATGTGATCCATGCTGCGTCGGCGCCGTTGGCCGCGCCGGGCGTGAATGTCACCGTCAGCGACCGGTCTCCAGGCGTGGCGTTGACCGCCGTAGGTGCACCGGGTGCCACGAAGGCTCGCCTGGGGTCCGAGGCGGGGCTTGGCGTGGAAGTGCCTGCCTTATTGGTGGCGGTCACCGTGAACGTGTATGCCGAACTGGACGTCTCCAACTCAAAGGCGGTGGAGTTGGTGGTGCCGGAGACGGTGCGGCTCGCGATCTCCGTGCCTGCCCTAAAGGCACGCACGGTGAAGGAGCTCACGGTGTCACCGTTGCCGCTAGGCGTGATCCAGTCCACGCCAATCTGCGCACGATCACCCACCGGCGTGAGTCGAGTCGTGGAGGGCTTCTCTATGCGGTCCGGCGGGCCAGCCGGGATCTCGCTCGCCGAATAGTCACTCCACGTGGAGGGCTCGGGTGCGTCGTTGTACGCCTGGATCCGCACTTGGTACGCGACACCATTCTCAAGACCGGTCCACGTGTAGGAGGTGCCGGTGATGTTGGTCTTTTGGGCGCCACCAGGCGGTGCAGGCGAGATCTCCAGCGTGTATGAGCGGATGGGCGAGCCAGCGGTCACTGCAGGAATCCACTCGATGTCGAGCGACTGGTTGCCGAACGTCAGGCTGGGCGGGAACGGCTGGTCGGGTCGAACGTCAGGACGCGCCACATCCGAAGCAGGCGAGGGCTGCGAGGGACCGATGCGGTTCACCGCCACCACGCTGAAGCGGTACTGCACATCGTTGGTGAGACCGGTGATGGTGCAAATAGTGGCCGGGCACTCAGTGGTGGTGCCTTGGTCGGACGTCACGACGTACCCGGTGATGGGCGCGCCATTGCTCGGCGGCGCGGTCCACTCAAGCATGACGGTGCGGTCTTCCACCGTCTTGATCTCAGGCTTGGTGGGAGCATCCGGCTCTTTGACCACGGTGACCGTGATACGACCGTCTACGCGACGCTCAAAGTCGTCGGTGGCGTCTTGGATGGTGTAGCGGACCACCAAGGTGCCGAAGAAGTCAGCGGCAGGAGTAATGGTCACGGCGTTGTCGCGGTGTGAGGCCGTGCCGGTGCCGCTCTCCACCACGGCGTCCACGATGCGCAGCGGTGTTTCCGGGAACGGGTTGAGGTCATTCGCTGCCGCGGCAACGTCAATCGCCACCCCCGGGCGGGCGTCCTCCACAAAGTCATCGTTGGCCACGGGCAAGGTGCGCGTGGAACTCGTGACGGCCACCACCACGAGGCCCTCTACGGGCTCGGACTTGCCGTCTGTGACAGTGACGGTCAGCTCAAACTCGGTGCCCTTGGCCACGGAGCTGGCCGCCGATACTGCAAGTTCCCCGTCCGTGATGACCGCGGTGATGCCCGTAGGCACCTGGCCCACCACTGCCCACGAGAGCAAGTCCTCGTCCTCCGGATTGGGGTCCGAGGAGACTCGGCGCAAGTCCACCGTGGCAGGAGCCTCACCGGGCGTGATCGCAATGCTCGTATTGCGGAATGTCGGTGGATTGTTGTCGGTGGGCAACACGTTGACTGGGATGGTGATGGTGGCGGTGCGACCCAGCGGGTCGTCCACCGTGAGGCCGTCCGTGACTTGCAAGGTGATGCCGTCCTTGCCCACATAGCCCTCGGCGGAGGTGTAGGTCAAGGTGTTGGCGTTGACCACCAGTGGATCGCCGTTCGTGTGAGCCGCAGCCACGCGCTCAGCCTCGGTCACGATGGGCGGGTTGCCGTTGGAGGTGCGGATGTAGTCCGCAAGGTTGATGGTCTTAGTGGCCCCGGACTTCACCTCGATAGGAGCCTCGCTGATGAGGCGCGGCGGTGTGTCACCCACGCCAGGAACCAAAATGAACGCGGAGGCACTCAGACCATCGGGGTCAGTAATGGTGTACGTGATGACTTGCGCCGCCTCTTGCGCAGTCACGGTGACGGTACGGTCGGCGTTGAGAGTGGCTTCAAGCGGGTCGATGCTGATAGTCAGTCCCGCCGCCACGCCGTCGGGGTCCTCGTCATTCTCGAGGATCACCACTACCGCGTTGCCTTCGTCGTCGATATCCGCGGCTAGCACCTTGTCGTCGCGTGCAATGGGTGCAAGCTGGGGCGTGTTGGGGTCAACCGTGACGTGCAACGTGCCGTGGCTTGAGGCGCCATAGACGTCCGTCACCGTGTACTGGATCGTGTACTCACCCTCGGCGCCGGCGTCAACCACCACGCGCTCACCGAGCACGCTCGCAGCGATGCCTTCGGGGACGATGAGTTCGCTCTCCAAGAAGATCAGATCTGAATCAGGGTCTGAGTCGTTGGCGAGCACGGGGTAACTGATGGACCGGTTGGGACGGACCGAGACATCGTCCTTGGTAGCGATGGGAGGGTGGTTCACGTGCTCGGCCGGAGCCACACCCACGGTGATGGTTCCCGTGGACTCGGCACCCAGGCGGTCGCGGACCACGTATCCAAAGACGTCCGTGCCACTCGTGGAGGTGTACGCCTCATAGATGAGCCAGTCCTGACCCAACTGCACCACGCGGCCCAAGGTGGGTGTGCCATCGGCGCCAAGGAGCGTGACGGAGTCACCGTCGGGGTCAATGCCGTTGAGTGGAATCGGAATGCGCACAGAGTTGCCGTTGAGTACGCGGGCCGTGACGTCCTTGGGCCTAGGCGCCACGTTGTTCACTTCATCCACGGCGAGGATGCGCACGCGCAGCACGGCCGAGTCACGCTGCCCGTACTCATCAACGATGTCGTAGGTGACCAGCTCTTGGCCCGGCTCAGCGCCGGCCTTGATACGCACTTCGTTCTCCGAGGTGAACACCTCTGCGAACGCGGGATCCACTCCGGGCTCCACCAGCCCAGCAAGCCGGAACTGCGCGCCACTGGGGTGGTAGTCGTTGGCAAGCACCTGCACAGTGGCGATGTCGCCTACCCTGACCACTACCTCGTCGTCCACTGCGACGGGTGCCAACTGCTGTGCCGGCGGCTCAATGGGCATCACCGTAATCTCCGCCTCGGCGGCCATCACCCCGTTGGAGACGTGATACGTGAGCACCACTGGCTCCGAAATACCACCCACGTTGGTCACGCGCACCAATCGGTGCTCAAGCACGGCCACGCTGAGGCCGCTACCCACGGGGACGTCCACTCCCTGGATCACCAGTACACCGCCCGTGGGATCGCTGTCGTTGGCGAGCACGTCCACGAGCGTGTAGTCACCCGGCGGGACGAGGGCGACATCGGAGACAGCGATGGGCGGAAGGCTTGACTGCACTTGAGCCATGACGTCAACGCGCACCAAGTTGGCGGACGTGGAGGGTCCATCGGTCACCAAGTACTGCACGTAGTACGTACCCACGGTGGAGGAGGCGAAGGTGAAGGTTCCGTCCAGGTAGTTGGGGACGATGTTGGCGCCGCGCACTTCTGACAGCTTGGCCAAACGCAATGGCAGGCCCGAACGAGACAAGTCATTGCCCAACGGGCTCACGATGACGGGGATGTCTACCGATGTCACCACATGGTCAGGGTTGGTCTGCGGTGCCTGAGTTCCCGTGGGCCACACGTCTAGGCGCAACACACCCTCCACATCGGTGCGGCCGTCCGAGATGATCACCGAAATCTCACGCGTGCCCTGTACGTCCGGGTTGGCGGTGACGGTCACTACGCCGTCGGGCGAGAAGTCAAGGGTGTCGATGCCGTTGGGTTGCACGGCCCGCAGGAACAGAGAGTCGCCGTCGCCGTCGCCCCAGTCGGGCACCACGTTGTAGGAGGCCTTGGCGCCTGCCTCAAGCGAGAGCCGCGAGCGCCTCGTGGGCTCTGGCGGCACGTTGGCGGAGTCGCTCGAGATATTGATGGTGACCGTGGCGTCGTCCACGCCACCGCGTCCGTCGCTCACGCGATACTCGAACTGCTGGATGCCCGAGGCAGTCTCCGGCAGCACCACCTGCAACGCTGCGCCGCCGCGGATGGACTGGACCTCTCCATCCACACCGGTGGCGTCCACCACGATTGCCGTGAGCACGTCGCCGTCGAGGTCGTAGTCGTTGTCCACGATCGGCAGCACCGTGGTGCGGCCCGGGCGCGCTCCGAACTCATCGTCTTCAGCAACGGGCGGAGTGTTGGGTTCAGTGCGGTCAGGGAGCGAATCGAGTTCTTCCTCTTCCTCGAACTCCTGCTCTTCCTTCTCCTGCTCCGGTGGTGGCAAGAGGTCGTCCCAGTTGCTGACCTGCTCCATGCCTTCGGTGGCGAGCCAGGCGGTGCCGTTGATGTAGTCGTTGAGCACCACGAGGTCGCGGTTGACGCGGAACACAAGTGCGCCTGTGGGCAAGGCGCCGTCGATATCCTCAAGGCGGTCGTACGAGTCCACGATGCAGTCGCGCACAAAGATGCCGGAGCCTGCCCACGCGGCGTAGGTGCAGCCGTTGAGGTACACAGGCGCGGCGGGCAACCCGTCCTTGGACAGCTCAGTGGTGGTCGGCTCGCTGCCATCGAGCGGCACGTACACGAGTGAGCGCGGCGTGGCCACAGCCACCACCGAGTTGTACGCGGATGCCTGCTGGAGCACCGACCCCTTGGGCAGTTCCATTGCGCGCCCGGACGGCAAATACAAGGTGGAGTGCTCCTGGTCCCACATGATGGGCTCTTCACCCACCGTGGTGACGGTCACGGACGAGGAACTCTCCTCGAGTCCACGTGCATCACGCACTGCGACCTGGCCGTTGGTGTCGATGCTCGCAATGACCGCCTTGCCAGTATTGGCAGAGACGGCAAAGGCAACGCCCGTCGTGGTGACAGCCACGGTGGCACCTTCACCGAGCTCAGCGTTAGGCACCACCAGGTCCGCGTCAAAGCCGGCGAGCCGCAAGAATGGCATGACCCACAAGCGACCATCGTTGGGGTCCAGCACCGCAACGACGCCGCCTCCCATGGCCACTTGAGCATCCCGAGGCAATGCCACATCGGTCGCCGATGCCATGGTGGCGGGGTTGACTACCGAAACGAGGTTATTGGCCCAGTCGTGAACGAGCACCTCGTCGTCGTGCTGCAGCACATCAAACTGGCTTGTGGCAGTGCGTACCGCAGCGTCTAGGACCTGTGACGGATGGTTGAGGTGACCCACCATGAGAGTGGACTGGTTGGTGAGCCACACGGCACCGTCGTGAAGCTCAACATCGGCGGAGGGAACGCCGGGGTCCACAAACGCGAGGATTCCCACTCCAATGGCGGTCAGCGAAACTAGGGACGCTGAAGCCAGCGCTGCAGGCTTTTGCCGCAGGCTGGTTACACCGCGCATGTGGTGCCCTCCCTCGCTGCCAGTACCTCCATGTGCACCACTGACAATAACCCGTGCGGCCACGTGCCCTGAACGGGGAGAATTCCCCATCCTCCTTGCGCACTCGCCGAGTCATCCTCCCGGCCGATGCACCTCCGGCCGCGACGCCTAGGCTGGTTCCGTGAAGTTCAGACTCCCCCGCATCGGCGACTCCCTGGTAGCGGTCAGTATTTTTGCGTTGGCAGTCTTTGGCGCGCTGTCCATCGGCGAGCACTTCAGCGGTGAGGGCAAGCTTCCCGACGCGTGGGGTGTGACGCTTATCGCCCTTACGACCCTGCCCGTCGCGTGGCGACACCGAGCACCCAGGTCAGTGTTGTGGCTGTGCGTCACTGGCTGGACCTCGTATGTGGGTCTGGGGTACATCGATGCGTCCAACATCTTTGGCCTCGTGATCGCCATGTACTCGGCGGCACTGTACTTGCCACGGCGTTCGGCGCTGATCCACGGCGGCCTCGTCTTGGGGATCACGGCGCTGTGGACAGGCGTGGGCGTCTTCGCGTACGGGATCTCCATCTTGTCGTTGGCGCAACTTGTCATCGCTCTGTGCGTACCCTTTGCCATCGGAGTCGCTGATAGCCGCCGCGCGGCTCGCCTTACCGAACTTGAACTGGACCAAGAGCGGCGCGCTCAAGCGCACAGACTCGCCGCTACCGATGCGGTCCGTGCCGAACGGGCTCGCATCGCCCGCGAGCTGCACGACGTGGTGGCGCACGAGGTCACGGTGATGACTCTTCAAGCCGAAGGCGCCCGTCGCCGGATCGCGTCCACTGACGAAGTGACGGCCGAGGCACTCGCCACCATTGCAGAGTCAGGTCGCAAGGGGCTCACCGAAATGCGTCGGGTTATTGGCGTGTTGCGTGCTTCCGAACAAGATGCGCAGGAAGAGGCCGACGGGTTGCGAGGCCGTGAGCGTCCGAGGGACGCGCATATAGACCTCGCTCCCATGCCGTCCCTCGCGGCATTACCTCACCTCGTCGCTCAAGTCGAGGACGCGGGATTGCCCGTGGCCCTCACCGTGGCAGGCAAGGCCCACGTGCCCGCAAGCGTCGAGGTGAGCGCGTACCGGATCATCCAAGAGTCATTGACCAACGCTATGAAGTACGCCGGATCCACGGCGCAAGCCACAGTCACCGTGCTGCGCCGGCCCGAGGCCGTGTCTGTGACGGTTGAAGACAACGGCCGCGGCGCCATCAGTGAGGCCGCAGAAAGCACGGGTGGCCACGGCTTGGTAGGAATGCAAGAACGCGTGGGCGCCTTGGGCGGCAGCATTGAGTGCGGCCCGCGCAAGGGCGGAGGGTTCCGTGTCCACGCAGTTCTCCCGGTGGTGGACGACCAGATCCACTTCACCGGTGCCACCAAGCGTGGCGCCCATCGCTCCGAGGAGGAACAGTGATTCGCGTCGCGCTCGTAGATGACCAAGCAATGGTCCGCGTGGGCTTGCGCATGATCCTCGAATCCGAGCCTGACATCGAAGTGTGCTGCGAAGCCGCTGACGGCTCCGACGCCGCGGAGTTGTTTGCTGCCCACCACCCCGACGTGGTGCTCATGGATGTTCGCATGCCCGGCGTGGACGGGCTCAGCGCCACGGCAGCAGTCACTCAGGCTCACCCTGACGCGAGGGTGGTCATCCTCACTACCTTTGACGACGATGAGTACCTTTACGGCGCGCTGCGGGCGGGGGCGTCGGGATTCATGCTGAAGAGCGCAGATGGAGACACCCTGGTCAACGCGGTACGAGTAGTTGCCAGTGGCGAGGCCTTGTTGGCGCCAGAGGTTACTCGGCGCGTGATTGAGCAGTTTGCGCGCACCCCTGCCACGACCGATGCCGAACCCACCGCACCGGAAGGCCCTTCGCCCGAGGCCATAGGCGACTTGTCGGAGCGCGAACTGGAAGTGCTCCAACTCATGGCGCGCGGCTTGTCCAACCAAGAGATCGCCAAAGAGCTCTTTGTCTCCAACACCACCGTGAAGACCCACGTCAGCCACATCCTCACCAAATTGGGCGTGCGGGACAGGGTGCAGGCAGTGGTGGAGGCGTACGAGTCTGGAATCGTGACGCCGCGTCTGTGATCGCCAGGGTCATCCCTGAGAACGACTTCCTAGAACCGTCCTTGCGGCCGATATCGCTCGACCGCCACTGCCGCCACACTGAACACATCATCCCTGGCTTTACTCTCTCTACCCTCTGAAAGGCGCATCATGACAACGGAGACCGCACCTCAGGTCACCCCCATCGCCGCAAACATGCGCGGTGGCTACAAGGACTACGGGCAAGGTGAGGCGGCTGTACGCGCTCTCGCTGGCATCGACGTGGACATCGCCCGTGGCGAGTTCACAGCCATCATGGGCCCCTCCGGCTCTGGCAAGTCCACTCTTCTTCACACCCTCGCAGGACTCGACCGCCTCACCTCCGGCACGTCGAGCATCTCGAATATCGTCATCACTCAATTGCCGGAAGCGCAGATCACCGAAGTGCGCCGCGACTTCATCGGCTTTGTGTTCCAGTCGTTCAACCTGATCCCCTCGCTCAATGCGCGCGAGAACATCACGTTGCCGCTCGACATCTCCGGTCGCCCCGTGGACAAAGCGTGGTTCGACGAGATCATCAGCATTTTGGGCCTCGGTGACCGGCTCACGCACTTGCCGGCCGAGCTTTCAGGTGGTCAGCAGCAGCGCGTGGCCGTGGCCCGTGCGCTCGTCGCCCGCCCGCAGATCATTTTTGCCGACGAGCCTTCCGGCAACCTCGACTCGCGTTCAGGTGCAGAGCTCTTGGGCTTCATGCGCCGTGCGGTGAAGGAGTTCGGCCAGACCATCGTGATGGTCACGCATGACCCGACTGCGGCATCGTACGCAGACCGCATCCTCTTCTTGGAAGACGGCCTCATTGTGGACGAAATGCGCGAGCCCACCGCTGACAAGGTGCTGGACCGCATGAAGAAGATGGGGCACTAACGACATGTTCCGACTTGCTCTCAAGCAGGTTCGCCACAACCCCAAGCGACTCATCCTCACCGCCATTGCGGTGGCGCTGGGTGTATCGCTGGTTTCGGCAAGCTTCACATTCACCAATGGCCTCTCTGCGGGCTTCAAGGGCCTGTTCTCAGAGATCTACAGCGGTCAGGACGTCATCGTTGAGCCTGACCCCCATGCTCAAGAAGAGCCCACCGACCCGTTTGCTGCCAGTAAGGGAATCTTCACCGATGCGGACGTTGAGGCGATCCTCGCCGTAGACGGTGTGGCAGACGCCAGCGGCAGTGTCCAGGTCATGGGCGCCGTGCTCCCTGCAGGCGGTGTAGACCCCAACAACCCGTTCGGCGGCGGCGGTGCTCCAAGCCAACTGTTCAACTGGACCGGCGTGGAGGAGTTTGACCTCTCGGCCGTCGTCGACGGGCGTGGACCGGAGAACCATGGCGAGATCGCGCTCGATATGGACTCCCCTGCTCGCCTCGGTTATGAGATCGGCGATCCGGTACTCGTTGCCACCGAGGCGGGAGTCGAGGAGTTCACTCTCGTAGGCACCGTGCGCTTCGGGGAGAGCAACTCGCTTCAAGGCGCCACCCTCGGCTTCTTCACTCCCGAGGACGCCAAGCGCCTTGCCGACGACGAAAACTACTCCGGCGTTGCAGTCAAAGTGGAGGCAGGTGCATCGGCCGACGCCGTGGTCACCGCCCTTGCGGATGTCATTCCTGACGGCACCCGCGCCATCACCGGACTGGACAAGGCAGCCGAGCAAGCAGAGCAACTGGATGAATTGTTCCGCTACGTCAACATCTTCGCCGTGGTGTTCGCACTCATCGCGTTGTTCGTGGGTGGATACATCATCGTCAATACGTTCCGCATCATCGTGACCCAGCGCACCCGTGAGATCGGCCTGCTACGTGCCATTGGTGTTTCGGGCAAGCAAATCCGAACCATGATCCTGTTGGAAGCGCTGGTCGTTGCTGTCCTTGCTACCACCATCGGCATTGCCTTGGGCTACGTACTCGCACTCGCTATGGCAGGCCTCGTGTCACTTGGTGCGGGAGACATCTTTGGTACCCTCGTTGTTCCGCCCATGGCGATCCTGTTGAGCTACGCGCTCGGCATCTTCGTCACATTGGTGGCGGCGCTCCTGCCGGCCATTCACGCCTCCAACATCTCTGCAATGGAGGCTTTGCGTGAGTCCGCAACCGGCGGCAAGAAGCCTTTGCACTTGCGCAACATCGTGGGCGGAGTACTCGCTCTGCTCGGTGTAGTGGCCGCCACGGTGGGCCTGTACGCGGGCCTCGAGCGCCCGTACATCTATGTGGCTGTTGGAGCCGTGTTGTTGGTGTTGGGCGTGACCCTATTGGCCGCTCAGGTGTTGGTGCCCATGGCATTTGGTCTACGAGGACTGCTTACCCGTTGGTTCGGCGTTGACGGCAAACTTGCCGCCAACAACATCCGCAGGGAGCCGCGTCGAAGTGCCAACACTGCCGCAGCCCTGATGATCGGCGTCATGCTGCTCGCGCTGGTGGCTACGTTTACTGAGTCTCTCAAGTCGGTAGCCACGGCGCAGTTCGCGCAGACTGAGGCAGACTTCTTTGTCTTCTCCGGTCAAGGGGCAATCCCTCGAGGCGCGTTGGACACCATCGAGGGAGTCGCGGGCGTTGACTTCACCACTAGCCTCGGCGTGGACCCGGGCCTGTACGAAGGCGAAGGCGTCTCTGTCGCGGCGGTCGAAGCCGATACGGCAAGCCTTGCGTTCAAGTACAACACCGACCGCACCTTTGACGAGATCGACGGTGGAGTCTTCATAGACCCCTCCATTCAGGGCAAGGGTGTAGATCTCGGCGACGAGGTCACACTGGAAGGGCCAGAGGGCACCTTGACACTGACGGTCACGGGTCTGTACCTCAACGAGGGCGACGCAAACTTCTGGGTTGACGAGGCGCAAGCCACCGAACTCTTTGGTGACTACTCGATCCTGCAGTCGTACATCGTCCTTGAAGATGGTGCCGACGTTGAGGAAGTTCGCACGTCGCTCCAAGAGGCGCTCAATGAGAACTTCCCGTTCATTCTGATCCAAGCCCCTGGCGAGTTGATGCAGTTCTTCAACCAGGCCCTGGACATGTTGCTCGGCTTCATCTCCGCCTTGCTCTCGGCAGCGCTCGTGATCGCCATCCTCGGCGTCGCCAATACCTTGTTGCTCTCTGTCACGGAGCGCACTCGCGAGATTGGTTTGCTCCGCGCGGTGGGACTCAAGAAGTCCTCGGTGTGGCGCATGATCACCGTGGAGTCCATGGTGATGGCCGTCTTTGGCACCATCCTCGGCATGATCCTGGGCGTGAGCTTGGGCGCAGCCTTGGTGAAGGCGCTTGAGGACTTCGGCTTCAACCAGGTCACGATTCCTTGGCTGTGGCTCGCGATCTACACAGTGCTCGCTGCCATCGCCGGCGTCTTGGCGGCCATCTGGCCAGCATGGCGTGCTTCAAGGATGGACATCCTTCAAGCGATTGCCGCCGACGGCTAGCGGCGTGATGCTGCAAGGGGGCTCGAGCCGTAAGGCTCGGGCCCCTTTGCTCTTGCCCGGCCGTGCCCGCCCGACGCTAGAGCGTGATGCCCACAAGTACGGGCTCGGGCTCCAGCACTATGCCAAAGCGCTCCCGCACCGTCTCACGGACGTGTCGCGCCAACTCGGCTAATTCCGCGGCGGTGGCGCCGCCACGGTTAGTGAGTGCCAGGGTGTGCTTGCTGGACAGCGCCGCATGGGAACCAGCGAGCCCAAAGCCCTTTCCCAGCCCGGAGTTCTCAATGAGCCACGCGGCGCTCGTCTTCACCACACCTGGTGCGGCGCCCGATGCCGGGAAGCGCGGGGCATCGGCCGGTAGCGAAGCCTCTTCCACCAGGGGATTGGTGAAGAAGGAGCCGGCGCTCCACGTGTCGTGATCGGAGTCGTTCAGGACCATGCCCTTGGAGCCGCGCAGCGCGAGCACGGCCTCGCGCACCTCTGAGGTGCTCGCCGTCTCGCCCACCGCAAGCCCCAAGGCATCGGCAAGCTGGGCGTACTTGACGGGCGCAGACCGCGTGCCAAATCGCATCTGCAAGGTGACCTCCAACACCACGTAGCGGGGCGTGGGGCCATAGCCTTGCGTGAGGGAGCGCTTGAGCACTGAGTCCCTGTACCCAAAGGCAAGCTCCACTGAAAATAGAGTGCGCACCTTGGCTTTCTCTCGGTCCCACACCTTGACGGTGGCGAGCGTCTCGGATAACTCCGCTCCGTACGCACCGATGTTCTGCACGGGCGCGGCTCCAGCGCTCCCCGGGATTCCCGAAAGCGCCTCGATGCCCACCCAACCTTCCGTCACAGCGTGCGCCACGGCATGGTCCCAAGGGGTGCCTGCGGGCAGCGTGAGGGAAACGCCGCCACAGAAGCCGTCGTCTTGAACGGACATGGTGGTGCGAAGATCGCGGACCACGCGGCCCTCAAAACCGTCATCGCTCACGAGGAGATTGGACCCACCGCCCACGACAAGTAAGGGCGTCTCACTAGCGTCAGCGGAGCGCACCGCCTCGATGAGTTCAGTCTCGGTGCTCGCTTCCACGTACTCACGGGCGGGCCCGCCAACGCGCAACGTGGTCAGTTGCGCGAGAGAGGTCATGCCTTCAGCGTATCCCCGTCTGCTGGCGGCTCGTCGATGGTCGCCTGAATGGGCTCCACGGCATCGGCGATCACCACCGCTGCGCGGTCCACCTCAGCGTCGGCCGCAGCTTGCGCCTTGCGGGCAATGGCCTTGTGGCTACGCAAGAGCGGACCTTCCGCGCGGACGGCGCGAGCGATCACGAACGAGATGATCGCTCCCAGCACCACTACGGTGAGGGCTTCACGCAAAGGCATGATGTTGCCCAGCTGGCCAATGACTTGAGGCATCACGAGTCCCGCGATGGTGGCGAACGACGATACTGCGGCCACACTTGCGGCGGCTCGCTTGGGGTTGTCAGATGCCGCCGAGATGCCGATGGGCACGCCCAGGCCAGCGCCGAGTCCCCACAGCACCATGCCGATGCCGACCCACACGTATGAGGGACCAAAGGCAAACATCAGCACGCCGACAAAGACGGAGACGGCGGAGATGCGCAGCGACATGACGCGGCCGTACTTCTCGATGATCTGCGCCCCGAGTCCACGAGTACTCACCATGGCGATGAGGAAGACCCAATAGAAGATGTCGCCAATGGCTTCAGTCGTGGAGAAACCTTGAACGATCGCCAACGATGACCAGGTCGCGGCGGCGCCCTCAATCGTGGACGCGGCGAACACGATGAGGCCGATCATGATGATGCGGCGCTCCCGGTACTCGTTGCGGGCGGTCTTGAAGGGGCCGCCTAGACCTGCCGCGAGGCCCTCACGCTGGGGCTCACCGTGGACCACCGCTGCCGGGATGATCCCCAGCCTCACCACAGTGAGAATGACCGCGATCACGATGAAGTGCAAGGTGGGCGCCACGTCAAAGTGCGAGACCACCGCACCCAGCGCCAAGCCAATGGCCATACCCACTGAAAAGGCGGCGTGGAAGTGAGGCATGATCGCCTTGCCCAACCACCTCTCCAAGTTGGCCGCCTCGGCGTTCATCGAGACGTTGGTGAAGGCGAACATGAAGGAGACAAAGAACTGTCCCAGAGCGAACAGGGGCTGGCTGCCAATCCCCACTGCCACGGCGGCGACGACAAACGCCGCGAGGTAGCCGAACGAGGACCACCACAGCACTGATCGCGTGCCCAAGCGCGCCACCAAGTAGCCAGTGACGAGCAGACCCACAAGCGCACCCATGGCGCCGGTGAGCATGAGGATGGCAAAGCGACCCGTGGAGACGTGAAGCAATTCAGTGACGCTGGGGACGCGTGACAAGAACGTCGCAAGCAGCATGCCCATGATCCAGAAGAGGCCAAGGACGCCCCAGCGGGCGGAGCGCAGTCTGGCGCGATCAGGCACAGTGAGTTCTGCAGGGCCGAGGGTCGTGGACACTCAAGGACCTCACTTCATGGCCGCGTCGGAACGGCCGACGCTGGCTACAGGACGTCGAAACGTTTCGACGTGTTTCTACTATATCCCCGCTACGCTGTGACCATTGCACACTCCCGGGAGGAAATTGTGGCCGAGTCGCGCCGCCCCACCATGGCCGATGTGGCCGCGCGCGCTGGCGTTTCCCTCTCCACCGTGTCGCTCACCTACTCCGGCTCGGGACCCATTTCGCCCGACATGAAGGCGCGAGTGGAGAAGGCCGCCGCTGATCTCGGTTACGCGGGGCCCTCACCTCAAGGCCGGGCACTGCGATCGGGCCGCTCCGGCGTGATTGGCCTCGTAGTTCACGAAAAGTTGGCGCTGTCTCTGCGCGACCCCATTGCCTTGCGCTTGCTCGATGCACTCATCGAGGACCTGGGCGAGCTGGGAGTGGGCGTGCTGCTGATCCCCACGCCCAGCGGCGACCCCGACGAGAGGACCTTGCTCGAGACCGCGCCCATGGACGCAGCGGTGGTGATTCGCGTGCGCGACCACGACGATCCTTCGCTCCACATCCTGCGCCGCCGCGGCATCCCTTTTGCTTTGGTAGAGGGCCCCACTCCTCCGGGCGCGGCGGCAGTGAACCTGGCTGACCGCGAGGCCACCGCAGAACTCATCCGCCACTTGGTGTCCTTGGGCCACACGCGCATTGCCACCGTGACCCTCCCGTGGGGCAAAGAGTCGGAGACGCGCATTATCGACGGGCCACTCAGCGAGCCGGCATGGACGCCCACGCTCAACCGCCTCTCGGCCTTTGAGCTGGCTGGCGTGGCACCCTGCGTCGTAGTGGAAGCGCGGGCCTCGCTCCTGGAAGAAGGGCTCGCGGCGGGCCACTTGGCGCTCGCTCACGAATCCAAGCCCACGGCCGTGGTCTGCCAATCAGACCTCTTGGCCGGTGGCGTGATCCTTGCTGCGCGCGAGTTGGACCTAGACGTACCGCGCGACATTTCAGTGACCGGCTTTGACGGCCTGGACCTGGCCTGGTTGGCCCCGTTGGAACTGACGACCATGACCCAAGATGCCTCCCTCAAAGGCCACTTGCTGGGTAAGGCCGTCCAGGCACTGCTGAGCAAGGGCGAGGCCACTGTGGCGGAGCTTCCGCTCGAGTTCCGTTTGGGAAGTTCCACGGGCCCTGCGCGCGAGCGCTAGCCGACCCAGGGCGGGCTTGACCACAGGCGCCACCCACACCCCAGCAGACAACGAGGGGCGCCGCCCGCTTGCGCGGACGACGCCCCATGGTCGGTGAAGGTCTTACAGACCGAACAGGTTCTGCAAAGCCGGGAGTGCGAAGTACACCGCGAACGCTGCCGAGGCCACCCACATGAGCGGCTTGACGTCCTTGGCCTTGCCCGTGGCGGCGTTGAGCACGGAGTAGGCGATGAAGCCAATACCAATGCCGGCCGCGATCGAGTAGCCAAACGGCATCACGATGATGGTCAAGAAGGCCGGAACCGCAATGCGGTAGTCCTTCCAGTCGATGTCCACGGCACCCGCGAGCATCATCAGACCCACGAGCACGAGCACCGGAGTGGCTGCCTCAAAGGGAACGATGTTAGCGAGCGGCGACAGGAACACCGCCACCAGGAATGCCAGGCCGGTGATGACCGAGGCGAAACCGGTGCGAGCACCGTCACCCACACCAGCCGCGGATTCGATGTACGAAGTGTTGGAAGACACTGCACCGAGGCCACCGGCCACGGCACCCACAGAGTCAACGATGAGGATCTCCTGCGAACCGACGGGGATGCCCTCGGCGTCGTTGAGGCCAGCTTCTTCACCCACGGCGGTCATGGTGCCGAGAGTGTCAAAGAAGTCCACCACGAACAGCGAGAAGATCAGCAACAGCACCGTGAGGATCGCGGGGCCTGACGTGAAGGCACCGAACACGCTCACCTGGCCCAGGAGGCTCAAGTCAGGAGCGAAGGTCCAGTCCTGGCCAGCGAAGGTGGGAACGACCAGCGACCAACCGGCGGTGTTGTCCTGGACCGAGCCAAAGCCCCAGATCGCCTCGGCGATGATTGCGAGCACGGTGATGCCCAGGATCGAGATGAGCAGGGCGCCCTTGACCTTGCGGATCAGCAGGAACGCGCCCAGGAGGATGCCCACCACGAACAGCAGCGTGGGAACGGTGTTGATAGCGCCGCCCTGACCGAAGCCGCCGGGAGTGGCACCGCTGGCGTTGTCAGTGACGAGGCGCGAGTCCCAGAAGGCGATGTACGCCAAGAACAGACCGATACCGGCGGCAATGGCGCGCTTGAGCACCATGGGCACCGCCTGGAGGAACTTCAGACGGAGCTTGGTCAGCACCAAGACGAACACCAAGACACCCTGGATCACGATGAGACCCATAGCCTCGGGCCACGTGAGCAGACCGCTACCGACGAGGCCGTACGCCACAAAGGCGTTGAGGCCAAGGCCGGTGGCCATCGCCAACGGGAAGCGTCCGTACGAACCCATGAGGATCGTCAGGATGCCCGCGATGAGGGCCGTTGCTGCGGCGATCATGCCCAGGTTGGGCCCGTCGCTACCGCCACCCAGGTAGTTGCCGTCCTTGTCCTGGATGAAGCCAAGGATCAAGGGGTTGAGGACCACGATGTACGCCATCGTGAAGAAGGTCGTGAAACCACCACGGATTTCCTGACCGAACGACGATCCCCTAGCGGAGATCGAGAAATAGTTGTCTAGCTTCGCGGCGAAGCCGGACTTCTCCTTTGTATCTGCCATAGGTGCATCGTGGCAGTGCTGAGGGTTGAGCGCTCGCCGAACTCACTCCAAGCATCACGGCGCGTTCTTGTAGGTCATCCACAAACGCGTTGTCACAAATGGTACGCCGTGGACTATTCACCCTGATGGGGACTTGGTGCGCCTAGGAACAGGCGACGATGGCCTGGGCCTTGCCCAGCACCTTGGCGCCTTGGAACTCCACGGCGAGGTCAATGCGGGCAGTGCGGAGTTCCTCATCGAGGGTGCCCACGGTGGCGGTGATGGTCACCTCGGCGGCGCCAGGGTTGGGTACCTCAATGGGTCGAGTGAAGCGCACTTGGTAGTCGGCAACGTTGCCGGCGCCCGCCCATTCCTCCACTACCGATGCTCCAAGTCCCATGGTGAGCATGCCGTGGGCAATGACGCCTGGAAGGCCCACTGACTGGGCAAACGCGTCGTTGTAGTGGATGGGATTGAAGTCACCCGATGCCCCGGCGTAGCGGACGAGGGTGTCCCGCGTGACGAGTACCTGGCGCTTGGCCACTTCTTGGCCCACGGCTAGTCCATCAAGAGACGGCGCAGTCTCCAATGGATCCGCGTTCACGACGTTGTCTGCGTTGCCGTTCATGCGTCGTCCCTCACCACCAGGCTCGAGATGACTGTGGACACGGGCGAACCGTCGATGTCGGCAATCTCTGAGCGGGTAGTCACCATGGAGATGCCTGCCCGCTGAGTGATGTTCTCCACGGTCACCGTGGTGAGCACCACGTCGCCTGCAATAAGCGGGCGGTGGTGGGTGAAACGCTGGTCAGCGTGGACCACCTTGGAGAAGTCGACTCCCACCTCAGGGTCTTGCACCACGTGGAACTCCGCTTGTTGCGCAATGACCACCGCGAAAGTGGTGGGGGCCACCACATCACGGAAACCCTCTGCGGCCGCCACCTCGGGATAGAAGTGTGCGCCCGAGCGGGCGTCCACGGCATCGGCAAACTCACGAATCTTCACGCGCGTGACCTCATAGGCCTCAAAAGGGCCATACGTGCGGCCAACTGCTTCAACGTTCACAGGCACGGGTCCACCCTACCGGGCCGCGTAATCGACCACGAGAGCGCGGTGGTCAGTTCCAGAGATGACTACCGTGCGCACTCCTACCGCCACCCACGGCGACTCGCGAGTGAGCACGTGATCGATAGCCACTAGCGGCGGCAAGGGCCCGCCTTGAGGGAACGTGAACTGCAAGCCGGCACCTGCTTCGTCGGACTCGTCTACGAAGCCCAAGGCTTCCAGTTCCCTGAACACTGCGTGATCGCGAGTGGTGTTGAAGTCTCCCGCCACGATCACGGGACCGGCCGCCTCGCTCACCACGTCGACAAGTGCCTGGAGGTCCTCGTCCCAACGCGCCTGGCTCGTAGGCATCGGAGGCAAGGGGTGCACCGCGTAGACCGTCACCTCCCCGGCGTCGGTGCCCATTTCAGCGCGAATCGCCCATGACGACAACTCGTCAAGCGCGGTCCAGCGCGTGATCTGGGTGCGAGACCACAGGCCGACTCCCGCGTGGTTAGTCTCCGGTTTGGTGGCAGAGAACGGTAAATGGGCGCCGAGACCGGCCTTGACAAGTTCTTCCACCAATGAAGGTGTGAGCTCCTGGATGCACAGGATGTCAGCGCCCGTGTCCTCAACCATCTGCACGATCTCCGTGGCATTGGCCTCGCCGTACTCGGCATTGAGTGTGACCACGGTGAATTCGGCTTGGCCCGATGCCTCCCCTACGAACAATGGAGCGAGCCACCAGGCGTGCAGCACCAACAGCAGGAGTGCCCCGCCTGCGGCGGCCCATGCGCGCGCATAGATCGCGAGCGCCAATGCAAGAACGGCTACCACGACGAACCACGGCGTGAAGGCGATGATGACTGCGAGCGGCTCGTTCTCAATGCCTGTGAGTCGAGCGAGGGCGACGATCCATGTCACCACAATCACGATCACCGCTGAGGATTCTGCGAGTCGCGCCCCCTTGCGACGGGGAGCCTCATCGGCCATCTCCTCGTCAGTCATGCTTGCCATTCTGGCATCGGCCAAGGGGTGCCACAGAACGCCCTCCAAGCACAACGCCCGCCGCGGCTAGGCCGGGCGGGCGTTGAGGCCAAGACTGCTTAGCGGGTCTCGCGGTGCGGAGTGTGCTTGCCACACTTGCGGCAGAACTTGCTGAGCTCCACGCGGTCGGGAGTGTTCCTGCGGTTCTTGCGCGTGATGTAGTTGCGGTCCTTGCACTCGGTGCACGCGAGCGTGATCTTGGGACGAATGTCGTTCTTAGCCATCAGGTTCTCCCTGCCTTGTTGAGACGCGCATGACACGCGTGACCCCACCGGATGATGAGATCTTGTAGCGAGGGCGGGACTCGAACCCGCGACCCCACGATTATGAGTCGTGTGCTCTAACCACCTGAGCTACCCCGCCGCAAGTGAAAAGGCGCCGCCACCATTACGTTGGCGACGCCTTCACTGTGAGCCCCGACAGGGAATCGAACCCTGGACCTTTTCCTTACCATGGAAACGCTCTGCCGACTGAGCTATCGGGGCAAGCCGGTCAAGGATACACGCGCCCTAGCCATCGACGGAAATCGCCGTCAGGGCTTGGGGTTATGGTGACGATGTGACGGTGTCCATGAGCGCGGCGCAAGCCCGGAGGGTGTTCCTCGCAGCCCAAGGTTTGGCGCGTTCCCGAGCGTCCCGCAAGGTGGCAAGCGCGCAGTTTGACGAGTACTTGCAGCGGCAAGGAGTCTTACAGCTGGACACCGTGAATGTGTTCGTCCGCGCCCACTACATGCCCGTCTTCTCGCGCTACGGGTTCTACGAGACTTCCCAGCTTGACTCATTCTTGTGGGGCGACGCCGGTGGGCACTCTCCCCACACCTTCGAGCATTGGGGGCACGAGGCATCCGTCATGCCACGGGACCTGCTGCCCGCGCTGCACCACCGCATGGTGAGCGACTCCACGTGGAAGACCAGAGTGCGAGCGCGTTTGGAGGCCGAGCGCCCGGGGCTCATCGCAGCAGTATTTGATGCGGTGCGGGAGCAGGGCCCAGTGACGGCGGGCGCACTGGAGCACTTAGCACCCCGCGAGACCCCTCGCGGCACGTGGTGGGATTCAGGGCACGTCAAGGACGCCTTGGAGTATCTGTTCATCACCGGCCAAGTGGTCGCATCACGAGGCAAGAACTTCCAGCGCACCTACGCGGACACGATGGCCGTGTGGTCAGAGCCGCCCGCGCCTCAAGGTGAGTGGGGAGTGCCTACCGCGGATGCTCAGCAGGCCCTGTTTGACCGAGGACTCGCCGCCACGGGAGTGGGCACTCTACGGGACATCGCAGATCACTTCAGGTTGTTGGGGCCCACTGGGGTGACGTTGAGTCACGCCCAATCGTGGGCGGACTCCGCCGTAGAGCGCGGCTTGGCGACATGGGCGGAGATCGAAGGCTGGGACGCGCCCGCGCTCGTATCCACCTCTGCGAGTGATCCTGGACGCGCCACCGGCGCCGCGCTCCTCAGTCCCTTTGACCCTGTGTGCTGGTACCGCCCGCGCCTTGAACGCATGTTCGCCGTGGACTACCGGATCGAGATCTACACGCCAGCGCCCAAGCGCGTGTATGGCTACTACTGCTTGCCGTTCCTGCTGGGCGATCAGATCGTGGCGCGCGCTGACCTCAAAGCGGACCGCAAGGCCAAGGTGCTTTTGGTGCAATCAGCATGGCGAGAGCTGCGCGTGGCAACCGGCGCGCGGCGCAGGCCCGATGCGGAGGTAGCCAAGGCGTTGGCGGCGGAATTGCGCATGGCGTGCGAGTGGCTAGGGCTCAATGACATGGTGGTTGCCGAGCGCGGCGATCTAGCGGCGAGCCTGCGCGAGGCGGCGGTGGCAACGTGAACCGGCTGTGGCATCGGCCGTACTCCTGAGCGTAGAAATGACAAAGACCCGGCGAACCGGGCCTTCGTCGTGGCGGGTGAGGGATTCGAACCCCCGTAGCTCTCGCAGCTGATTTACAGTCAGCCCCCTTTGGCCGCTCGGGTAACCCGCCCTGCGTCTGCCCAAACGTCAAGCAGCGCGCATGGAAGGATAGCAAGGAAGAGCGACCATTAGCGAACCAGCGTGGTCGCCACCGGTTACATAGCGAGGAGGCCACCGTGGCAGGAGATAGCAGTTTCGACGTGGTGAGCAAGGTTGACCGTCAAGAGGTGGACAACGCGCTCAATCAGGCGGCCAAGGAGATCGCTCAGCGCTACGACTTCAAGGGCGTGGGAGCGTCCATCGAGTTCTCGGGCGACAACGTGCTGATGAAGGCAAATACCGAGGACCGCGTCAAGGCTGTGCTGGACGTTTTCATCGCCAAGTTGGCCAAGCGCGGCATCTCACTCAAGTCCCTCGAATACGGCGACCCGCAGCCCTCGGGCAAGGAATACCGCCTGGTAGCGGAGATCAAGGAAGGCATCTCCTCGGAGACCGCCAAGAAGCTCACCAAGCTCATCCGTGACGAGGGCCCCAAGTCCGTCAAGGCGATCATTCAGGGCGACGAACTGCGCGTTTCATCCAAGTCACGGGACGACCTTCAGTCCACTCAGGCGCTGTTGCGCAACGCGGACGTGGACACCGACTTGCAATTTGTGAACTACCGCTAGCGAGATATCCCCGGTGCGCCGCCCTTGGCCATGCCTTCCAAGCGGGCGATCCGCTCGGGCATGGGCGGGTGCGACGAGAACAATTGAGCCAGGCCCTCACCCTTGAACGGGTTGGCGATCATCATGTGGCTCACATTTTCTACTTGCGGAGTTGCCTGCAACGGGCGCGCCGCCGTGCCGAACTCCAGTTTGCGCAAGGCCGATGCCAGCGCCGCAGGGTCGCCGGTGAGGCGCGCACCATCTTCGTCCGCGTCGAACTCGCGAGTGCGAGAGATGGACATGCGGATCACCGTGGCGGCAATGGGTGCCAGGAACAGCATGGCGAGCAAACCGAGCGGGCCAAAGGGATTGTCGCGACTGTCACGACCGCCAAAGATGTAGATCATTTGGGCGATAGCAGTGATCATGCCTGCAAATGCCGCCGCCACCGAGCCAATGAGGATGTCACGGTTGTAGACGTGCATCAGTTCGTGGCCCAGGACTCCGCGAAGCTCACGCTCGTCCAGTAGCTCCAAGATGCCTTCCGTGCAGCACACGGCAGCATGCTGCGGATTGCGTCCGGTGGCGAAAGCGTTGGGAGCGGAGGTAGGAGAGATGTAGAGACGCGGCATCGGCTGGTTGGCCTCACGGGACAACTCCCGCACGATGCGATACATGGCAGGCTGCTCAACCTCAGTCACCGGGCGGGCATGCATGGCGCGCAACGCGAGGGTGTCCGAGTTCCAGTATCCATAGGCGGT
Source organism: Actinomycetales bacterium (assembly GCA_044507265.1). Classification (GTDB taxonomy): domain Bacteria; phylum Actinomycetota; class Actinomycetes; order Actinomycetales; family Demequinaceae; genus Demequina. The sequence continues at coordinate 193,325 of JBIQJT010000001.1, forward strand.
GCCGATCACTGACAGCAACGCGAATGCCCACAGGTACTTTCCACCAGAGACAAAGGAGCCGACTCCCAGCAACACCACCCACAAGAGCACAAAGAGACCAAAAGTCTTAGCTCCGTTGAAGTAGCGACCGCTTTCCACCTTGCTCCTCCTGGCTCAGTCCCTCCCCCTTTGGCGTGACGCACTGTGCGTGCATCACGAGAACGGGCGGTGAGCCAGCGCTGTTCCAGCGCTGTACACAGAAGAAGTCTAGGAGCGGCGGAGCGAGATGTTCACCATCTCGTCGCGTGGCACTACTTTGATGCGTTCGCGGCCTTCAGCCTCTCCCAGCGCACGCTCGTGGGCGTCCAGCACCTCCCAGTCGGTCCACTGGATGACATCCACTCCCCGCTCCTTGAGCAAGCGGAGCACGTTGTCGGGGCTGAGCTGCTCGGGGCCGGCCTGAGTGTTGGCGTACAGGTCCTGAGCGTCGTCCACGAGGTTGGCGATGGTCTCTGCGGCATCGGACTTGGTGGAGCCGATGAGGCCCACGGGTCCGCGCTTGATCCAGCCGGTGGTGTACACGCCCGGGACGGGAGCACCGTTCTCGTCGACCACGCGGCCGCCCACGTTGGCGATGGTACCGCGTGAGCCATCAAAGGGAATGCCCTCAATGGGAGTGCCCCAATACCCGACGGCGCGGTAGACAGCCTGCACCGGGTAGTCGATGTACATCCCGGTACCGCGAGCGTTGCCGTCACCGGTGAGTTCCATGCGTTCCATGCGCACGCCCGTGACCTTGCCGTCTTCGCCCAAGACCTCGTGAGGAGCCTGCAAGAAGTGCAAGTGAATGCGTCGAGAAGCGCCTGTGGGCTCTCTCAAGGTCCAGTCGGTGAGCGTCTTCACTACTTGCTTGGTCTGGTGATGGGCCTCCACGGCTTGCATGGAACCCTCGTCGAACTCGTAGTCCTCGGGGTAGACGATGATGTCCACGTCCGGGACGTGGCCGAGCTCGCGCAACTCAAGGGGGGAGAACTTCACTTGGGCCGGACCGCGGCGACCGAAGACATGCACGTCGGTCACGGGCGAGGCTTCAAGGCCCTTCAGCACGTTCTCAGGGATCTCGGTGGGCAGCAAGTCTTTGGGGTGCTTGGCAAGGATGCGGGCCACGTCTAGTGCCACGTTGCCCACTCCAAAGATGGCTACTTCCTTGGCGTGGAGCGGCCATGTGCGAGGGACGTCGGGGTGTCCGTCAAACCAGCTCACAAAGTCGGCAGCTCCGTACGAGCCATCCAGGTCGATACCAGGGATGTTCAGGTCGGCATCTTTGAATGCGCCGGTGGCAAAGATGACCGCGTCGTAATGCTCGCGCAAGTCCTGAAGGGTGAGGTCAGTGCCGATGTTGACGTTGGCTAAGAGGCGAATGTCGCCGCGTCCCAAGACGTTGGCGAGGGCCACGATGATTTGCTTAATGCGCGGGTGGTCGGGGGCTACGCCATACCTCACGAGACCAAACGGAGCGGGCAAGCGTTCGATGATGTCGATCTCGACGGGAATGCCTGACTTGGACAAAATGTCGGCGGCATAAGTGCCTGCCGGGCCGGCGCCAATGATGGCGACACGGAGGGGACGGTCATAGGTCACGCGGATTCTCCAACGTCGAGTGCACCCCCCTGGTGAAGGCGCGCGGACGGAACGGCCCAAAGTATAGACAGGAATTCCTATAGAACTGTGCCGCTTGTCCCACGGTCAACGGTACTCCCGTCCCGGCCATCGGCGCTTTGCCCGCGACAGCGCTGGTGGCGCTGGCAGTGTGACCTGTGGCACACTTGCCGCGTGAACACCACCCGCAACGCCTCCACTGAGATGTGCTGTGTGTGCTGTGTCATGTGTCTTTCGGCCTAGTCGCCCACGGACACTCATCCTGTGTAGCCCTGGGCGCTCGGCCAGCCGAGCGCAATGCGCACGGCAAGCCAAGCCCCACTGAACTCCGCGAGGAGGATCGGTGAGTTCTCACACCGAGTCTGACGTGGTGTCGCGTCCCGGCGCGTCTTCACCCCTGTCCGAGGCAGCTGCTGCCGAGGCTGAGGAGCGCCGTCGCCACCGCGAAGAAGCGCGCCTCATTCGCACCCGTGAAGCAGCCGCGCGTAAAAATACGGCGGCGCGCGACGGCCAATGGGCATCGGGTGACCGCACCCCTCTCAACCCCAACGAGGAGTTCAAGTCCACGGGCGATCCGCTCTTGGTGCGCGAGCGCATCGAGAACATGTACTCAAAGTGGGGGTTCTGGTCGATTCCGCCCACTGATCTGCGCGGACGGTTCCGTTGGTGGGGGCTGTACACTCAGCGCCGTCCCGGGATCGATGGCGGCAAGACCGCCATCTTGGATCCCCACCAGCTGGACGACGAGTACTTCATGCTCCGCATCCGCTCGGATGGCGGACAGCTCACCGTTGACCAGGCCCGCGTGATCGCGGACATCTCCATCCGCTATGGCCGCAACACGGCGGATGTCAGTGATCGCCAGAATATTCAATTGCACTGGATCCGTATTGAAGACGTGCCGGAGATCTTCAAGCGTGTTGAGGATTGCGGTCTGTTGCTCACCGAGGCATGTGGTGACACCCCGCGAGTGATTCTGGGTTCTCCGGTAGCGGGAATCGCCAAAGAAGAACTCATTGACCCCACCCCGCAGATTCGCGCCATCATCGACCGCGGCATCGGCAATCCAGAGTTTTCGAACCTGCCCCGCAAGTTCAAGACCGCCCTCACGGGCATGCCGATCCCCGACATCCTCCACGAGGTGCAGGACGTGGCGTTTTGCGCGGTGGAGCATCCTGAACGTGGAATCGGCTACGACTTGTGGGTAGGTGGCGGCTTGTCGATCAACCCGCACCTCGGCGTGCGCTTGGGTGCATTCGTGGAGCCCGACAAGGTGGCCGAGGTGTGGGCCGGAGTGGCCGGCATCTTCCGTGATCATGGCTACCGCCGATTGCGCGCGCGAGCCCGCTTGAAGTTCTTGGTCAAGGAATGGGGCGGCGAGAAGTTCCGTCAAGTACTCGAAGACGATTACTTGGGATGGAAGTTGCCTGACGGTCCCGCGCCTCAGAACTCTGTACCCGGTCACCGCGGTGACCATGTGGGCATCTATGAGCAGAACGACGGCAAGTACTACGTGGGCGTGGCTCCCGTGGCCGGCCGTATCTCAGGCGAGAAGCTCAACGCCATCGCAGACCTAGCAGAAGCCGCCGGTTCCGGCCGCATCCGTCTCACTCCGTTGCAGAAGATACTGGTGCTGGACGTTCCGGAGGCCAACGTCAACGACGTCGTCAATGGTTTGCGTGCGCTAGAGCTTGAGTCCAACCCTGGGGAGTTCCACCGCAACGTTATTGCCTGCACCGGAATCGAGTACTGCAAGCTCGCCATCGTGGAGACCAAGGCCACCGCGCGCGAGGTGGTGAAGAAGCTCGACGACTTCTTCCCCACGCTTGACTCTCCCATCACGGTGCACGTCAACGGTTGCCCCAACTCGTGCGCCCGCATTCAAGTGGCGGACATTGGCTTCAAGGGCCAGTTGGTGCTTGACGACGAATCCGGCGAGCAAGTGCCGGGCTTCCAGGTATTGCTCGGCGGACGCTTGGGCCGCGGCGACGACAACGAGTTTGGCCGCAAGATTCGAGGTCACAAGGTCAAGGCCGACGGCATGCCTGAGTACGTGGAGCGCGTCACCCGCAACTATCTCGCCACTCGCGAGGCGGATGAAGCCTTCGCTGATTGGGCTTTCCGCGTGGATGAGGAGCTCATCAAATGAGCATCCATCTCACCCTCTTGAACCCCACCGTGTGGAATGAGACCACCGCGGCGGAGGTCAACGAGCGCCTTGAAGCCGCCTCTGCCGCGCACATCGCGGACTGGGCGGTAGCGACGTTTGGCAAGCGCCTCACCGTGGCATCGTCCATGCAAGACACGATCCTTCCGCACATGTTTGGCCAACGACTCCCGGGCGTAGACATCCTGTTCCTTGAGACGGGCTACCACTTTGAGCAAACGCTCGCCACGCGCGAAGTGGCCGCACGAAGCTTCCCTATTACCGTCGTGAATGCACTTCCTGTCCAGACCGTGGCCGAGCAGGACGCGCAATACGGCGAACGCCTTCACGAGCGTGACCCCAACCTGTGCTGTGCACTACGCAAGGTAGAACCGTTGCAACGTTCCCTCGCCGGCTATGAGGCTTGGGTGACGGGAGCACGCCGAGCGGACGCCATCACCCGCGCGCAAATGCCGGTAGTGCAGTGGGACACCAAGCACGGCTTGGTGAAGATCAACCCCTTGGCGCTGTGGACCGACGCCCAGATGGAGCAATACCAAGTGGAGTACAACCTGCCCCGGAACCCCTTGGTAGCGCAGGGCTACCCGAGCATCGGCTGTGCACCGTGCACCCGGGCCGTGGCTCCCGGCGAAGACCCTCGCGCTGGCCGCTGGGCTGGTCAAGACAAGACTGAATGTGGGATCCACGCATGAGCGGCGCAGCAGTACAGACGGGACTGTCCACGCTTGATGCTCTCGAGTCTGAAGGCATCCACATCATCCGGGAGGCAGTGGCCACGGCGCGCAAGCCTGTGATCTTGTTTTCAGGCGGCAAGGACTCAGTGGTGGTGCTGCACTTGGCCACCAAGGCGTTCTGGCCCGGCCGCGTGCCCGTGGAGCTGCTCCACGTAGACACCGGGCACAACTTCGATGAAGTGCTCGAGTACCGCGACCGCACCGTGGAACGCCTTGGTTTGCGCCTGCAGGTGGCGAGCGTGCAGGACTACATCGATGATGGCCGCTTGCGTGAGCGTCCCGACGGCACTCGCAACCCCTTGCAGACCATTCCGTTGCTCGATGCCATTACCGGCCACGGCTACGACGTGGTCTTTGGCGGTGCTCGCCGAGATGAAGAGAAGGCCAGGGCCAAGGAACGAGTGGTGTCTCTGCGCGACGAGTTTGGCCAGTGGGACCCTCGCAACCAGCGCCCTGAACTGTGGAGCCTGTACAACACCCGCCACTTGCCCGGACAGCACGTGCGAGTGTTCCCACTGAGCAACTGGACCGAGTTGGACGTATGGCGGTACATCGAGCGAGAAGGCATTGAGTTGCCGTCCCTCTACTACGCCCACGAGCGCCCCGTGTTTGAGCGTGACGGCATGCTTCTCACCGACCACCCGGCCGTGAGCCGCAAAGACTCCGAGGCTCTGGAGACGCGAGTGGTCCGCTACCGCACAGTGGGCGACGCCTCGTGCACAGGTGCCGTGGAGTCCCACGCCGCTACCGTGGCCGATGTCATCGCGGAGGTAGCCTCCACCCGCATCACCGAGCGCGGCGCCACTCGTGCCGATGACCGCATGAGCGAAGCGGCCATGGAAGACCGCAAGAAGGAAGGCTACTTCTAATGGCGGTCATCGACACTGTAGGCATCGTTCCCGATTCCAACGCCACTTCGCTGTTGCGCTTTGCCACCGCGGGCTCTGTGGACGACGGCAAGTCCACCTTGGTGGGTCGCTTGCTCTATGACACCAAGTCCATTCTCGCGGATGCCTATGAGGCGGTGGAGCGAGTCACACGCGAGCGCGGAGGCGAGGGCGTGGACCTTGCGCTCCTCACTGACGGCCTGCGTGCCGAGCGCGAGCAAGGCATCACTATTGACGTGGCCTACCGCTACTTCTCCACGCCGCGACGCACCTTCATTCTCGCTGACTGCCCCGGTCACGTGCAGTACACGCGCAACACCGTGACGGGGGCATCCACTGCCGATGCCCTCGTGGTGTTGATCGACGTGCGCACGGGCGTAGTGGAACAGACCCGCCGGCACCTGGCAGTGGCCGCGTTGCTCCGTGTGCCTCATGTGATCGTGGCGGTCAACAAGATTGACCTGCTGAACTTTGACGAGGCCCCGTTCGCCAGGATCGCTGCGGATGTGGCTGAGCACGCCTCGCGCCTGGGACTGAGCATCAGCACCGTGCCCGTGAGCGCTTTGCTGGGCGACAACGTGGCAGAGCCCTCCACCCACATGGACTGGTACACCGGGCCGACCGTACTGGACTTGCTGGAGACTCTTCCCACCGCAGACCAGATCGAGACCGCCGACGCTACGGCTGGGTGGCGCTTCCCCGTCCAGTATGTGTTGCGGCCGCAAGACGCCGCGCTCACTCCGGAATACCGCGAGTACCGCGGTTACGCCGGTCAAGTAGCGGCGGGGGTGGTTCGCGTGGGTGACTCCGTGGCAGTGCAGCCTTCTGGCCGCCACACCACGGTGGCCGGTATTGACACCGCCACGGGCCCGTTGCTGGAGGCGCGCGCTGGTCAGTCAGTGGCGCTGCGCTTGGCGGACGACGTGGATGTAGCTCGCGGGGACTTGCTGAGCTCTGCCGAGGACGCGGCGCTTCCCACCAAGCATGTGGACGCCCACGTGGCGTGGCTTGCCGAGCGCCCCGTACGCTTGCGTGACCGCGTGCTGGTGCAGCACGGAACCTCGCTCGTGCAGGGAATGATCACGGGCATCACTGGCGTGTTGGACATCTCGTTGCCTGGTGGCACGTTGGAAACCAGCATCGTCCCTGGTGACTCGTTGGGGCTGAACGATATCGGCATCGTGCAGGTATTGCTTGCCCAGCCGCTAGCAGTGGAGGATTACGGGCGACACCGCCGCACTGGCGCGTTTGTCCTGGTAGACCCGCAGGATGGCGCCACCTTGGCCGCTGGTACCGCGCGGGCAGCGACGCCTGGCACGGGCGTGGACGGTTACCTCACCATCTAGCCCGACTCAGCACCACGCGGCTGGCCCCGCAATCAGGGAGCCAGTTGAGCGGGTCGCGGCCCTAAGAATTGGCGCGGCGCGCGTTTGTGCGGCTGTGACAATGGCCAAGTGAATGAACCTCTCGACCGCCGCGGACTCGCGTTTGGAATCAGCGCCTACACCGTGTGGGGCTTCTTCCCCATCTTCATGGCCCTGTTGGTGCCCGCCGGCGCGCTCGAGATTGTCGCGTGGCGAGCACTGTCCTCGCTCGTGGTGTGCGTCATCATCATCGCGGTCATGCACGTATGGCGCAGGGTATGGAGCCTGGTCACTGACCGCCAAGTGATGTGGCGCCTCGTGATCGCCGCCGCGGTGATCACTGTGAACTGGGGCGTCATGGTCTACGCCGTGCTCACCGATCGCGTGGCGCAGACAGCCTTGGGGTACTACATCAACCCCCTCATTACCGTGGCCTTGTCCATCGTGTTCCTGGGCGAGCGGCTGCGTCGCTTGCAGATGGTGGCCATCTCCGTGGCGTTCGTGGCCGTGGCGGTGTTGGGGGTGGAGATGGGCGGCGTTCCGTGGATCTCGCTAAGCCTGGCCGTGAGCTTTGCCATCTACTCCTTCATCAAGAAGGGAGTAGGCCACAAGGTTGATGCCTTGTCTGGTCTCACCATCGAGACGGCGATCATTGCACCTGCGGCCATCGTGGTGCTCGTGCTCGTGACGCTCGCGGGCGATGCCACCTTGTTTACTCGTGGCTCGCCCGACCTCGGCGCGGTGCACGACGTGCTCCTGCTTACTACCGGCACCTGGACCGCCGGAGCATTGCTGCTCTTTGCGGCAGGTGCGCGCCGCCTCCCCCTCAACGTCACAGGCCTGCTCCAGTACATTGCGCCCACCATGCAGTTTGCGCTGGCTGTGTGGTACTTCAAAGAGCCGATGCCGGGGGCACGCTGGGCTGGCTTCGCGCTGGTGTGGGTAGCACTCGTCCTCATCACCGCCGACTCGTGGCGCGCGCGTTCGCGAGTCACTGACGTGAAGGCCGCCGAGTCGGGCGAAGTCACCGAGCCCGTGTAGGCCGCGTCCCGCTCGCCGTCCCTTTCGGGACTACAGAACCGTGCCGATCAGCATGCCGTCGTAGAGCTTGGCGCCTACGGTCTGCATCACCGTGGCGCTCACGCGCGCGTCGCTAGCGATACGCTCGAGCACCACGCGAGAGCCCTGGACGCTCGGGTCTGTGGAGTCAGCCTCCACAAGAGCGCCGCTACGGACCACGTTGTCCACGATCACGAGCGACCCCGGGTGAACGTGCTCCATGGCCGCCTCGTAGTAGTGGACATTGTTGGGCTTGTCGGCATCGATGAACACCACATCGAAGGGCTCGTCGGCGTCCAAAGTGTGCAGATTGTCGCTCGCGGGACCCACGCGGATCTCCACCTTGTCGCCCACCCCGGCCTCTTCCAGACTGCCGCGAGCTACGTCCGCGTGGTGCGACTCAAGTTCAAAGGACACCACACGTCCTCCGGCAGGCAGTGCGCGCGCGAACCACAATGCCGAGTAGCCGCCGAGAGTTCCAAACTCCACCACGCGCTTGGCTCCCGCAGCGCGCGCCAAGACCTCCAGCAACTTGCCTTGAGCGGGGCTCACAGCAATATTGGGCAAGCCTGCGTTGCGCTGATTCTCCAGCACCCGCGCGGCCACTGTGTCGTTGGCGGTGTAGAGCTCTTCAATGTATGCATCCACTGCTCGCCAGCGGTCGGGACCATCGGGACTGATGAGGTTGCTCATGGCGTCAGGCTAGCGGCCCGGCGCGGTCTACGTCGCGCGGGCGACGAGGGCATCGGCAAAGGTGAGCAACGCATCCTTGACGTCGCTCGGCGGCAAGTCCGCCACCGCGTCCTTGGCACGGGAACCCCAGTCGCGCGCCATGGCGGCAGTCTGCTCCAGCACTTCATGCTCACGCAGGGTGCCCAGCACATCCGCTAGCGCGCCATCGTCTGACAAGTCGCCGTCAATGGCGGCCAGGAGGTCACGGTCTGCTCCGCTACCTCCGCCCGCGGACAACCGCTGGCGCAACAACAACACGGGCATGGTGGCTACACCTTCACGCAGGTCGGTGCCTGGTGTCTTGCCAGAGATGTGAGCGTCAGAGCGCACGTCCAGCACGTCGTCGGCAATCTGGAAGGCAACACCTGCCAGCTCTCCGTATTGGGTGACCCTACTAACGGTGTCTCTGTCGCAACCTGCGAACATCGCACCAAACCGAGCGGACGTGGCAATGAGCGAGCCGGTCTTGTCAGCGAGGACTTGCACGTAATGGTCCACCGGGTCGTCGCCTTCAGCGGGGCCGACCGTCTCGTGGAGTTGGCCTAGGCACAAGCGCTCAAACGTCTCGGCCTGGATGCGCACCGCATCGGGTCCCAGTCCCGCCACTACGCGAGAGGCTCGTGCAAACAAGAGGTCTCCGGTGAGGATTGCCACTGAGTTGCCCCACACCTCATGGGCGGCGGGCGCACCTCGACGAGTCGGGGCAGAGTCCATGACGTCGTCGTGATACAGCGTGGCGAGGTGAGTGAGTTCAACCACCACCGCCGCGTCCAACACTTCCGGACGGGAACCCTCTCCCAACTGGGCCGTAAGCAACGTCAGCATGGGACGTAAGCGCTTGCCGCCAGCGTCTACCAAGTGGCGGCTCGTGGCATCGGCAAGGCGATCTGATTGTGCCACCGCATCCTGGAGCCGCTCTTCCACCAGCTCCAGGCGCGGCTCGATGGCCTGCTCAAGCAGGGGGTTGCCCAGTGGCAGAGCCATTACAGCACCGGCACCACAAGGACCGCAGAGTCAGCGGTCACAGACAGCAACCACCCTGGGAGCACACCGAGCAAGACGGTGAGGACAGCGGTCACGGCAATGACTGCCTTGCTCAGCGGAGTGGTACCGACCGACACCGCGTTGGCCACATCCTCAGGAGCGTCGGTGAAGTACATGAGCACAATCAAACGCACGTAGAAGAACGCCGCAATAGCCGATGCCACGACGGCGATCAGCACGAGCGCCCAACCGCCCTCCCGGACAGCGGCACTGAAGACCACAAACTTGCCGATGAATCCTGCGGTGAGCGGTATGCCAGCAAAGCTCAGCAGGAATAGTGCCATGGCCCCAGCCAATAGCGGACTGCGCTTGCCCAGACCGGTCCACTGGCCAAGACGCACTGCTTCCGCGCCCAGGGATCCATCCTCTGAACGCTCGCGCACCTGCGTCACCACTGCAAAGGCACCGATGGACGCAAGGCCGTACGTGATGACGTAGAACGGCACGGCGGACAGTGCCTCTTCAGGGAACCCGGCGAAGGCTACGAGGATGAAGCCTGCGTGGCTGATGGAGGAGTATGCGAGCATGCGCTTCACGTCCGTCTGACGCAGCGCCACAATGGCACCTAGAAGCATGGACGCGGCACCCACAACCCAGATCAACCAGTCGAGGTCCGGGGCGAAACGGTACAAGAACGTGTATGAGGCGCGCAGTAACGCCGCGGCCGCAGCGGCTTTCACGAGCGCAGCCATGAAAGCGGTGACTTGCGTGGGCGCGCCCTCGTAGACGTCCGGCACCCAAGCGTGGAATGGCACTGCGCCCAGCTTGAACAGCAGGCCCACCATCACAAAGATCATGCCTGTGACCACCATGAGGTCACGGCTGCCGATGACCACCACAATGAGACCGATCTCCGCAAAGCCGGTCTGGGCAGTGGCGCCATAGAGCAGTGCAGCACCGAACAGGAAAATTGCGGAGGCGAAGGCTCCCAGCAGGAAGTACTTCACGGCTGCTTCTTGAGCGAGCATGCGGCGCCTGCGCGCAAGCGCCACCATGATGTACAACGGCAGTGAGAACAGCTCGAGCGCCACGAACAGCAGGATCAGTTCGGTGGCAGAGACAAAGAGCAACATGCCGCCCACGGAGAACAGCGCAAGCGGGAACACCTCGGTGAGCTCAAAGCCCTTGCGTCGGGCCGCCTGCTCTTCAACGGATCCTGGCGGGGCAGACGCGAGAGGGACGAACGCGGTCTCGCCGGTCCGGGTGCGGTCGGCAAAGAGGAGCACCGCCAAGACGGCGAACACCAGCAAGATGCTTTGCCACAGGAGCGCCTGGCGGTCCACCACCACGAGCATGTCTACGGCTTCCACACCGGGCCCAGTGACAGCACTCCAGTACACGAGTGCGTACACCAACGCCGCAACTAATGCGAGCAGAGTGAGCACAATCTGGGCGTTACGGCGAGTGGCAGGGGTGCGCACAAACGCCTCCACCAGGATGCCCAGCGCGCCGGCGCCCAACACAATGACAACCGGCCCCAAGGCCACCCAGTCGATCAACGGCGTAATGAACGTCATGCTCCCACCAACTCAATCAGGTGTACGAGGTCTGCGCTGGGTGCGCTGAGGTAGGCCAAGGCGAGTCCGGGTACAAAGCCCAAGACCAGCATGAGAGCGATGAGCGGCCATGTGGCCACACGCTCCCGCACTGAAAGCTCGGACGTCCCTTCCATGGTGGAGGGCGGAGGTCCGGTGAATACCTTTTGGTACATCAGCAGGATGTACAGCGCGGCCAACACCACACCGAGAGTGGAGACGATGACAGCCACCGAGGCCACCGGGAAGGCGCCCACAAGCACCATGATCTCGGAGACGAAAGGTGCCAGACCCGGCAGGGACAACGCGCTGAGTCCTACTACCAGGAACGTGCCAGCCAACACCGGGGTGAGTTTCTGAAGACCGCCAAAAGCGTTGACGGACACGGTGCCATGACGCTCGGCCAAGAAACCCACCATCAGGAACAGTGCCCCGGTGGATAAGCCGTGGTTGAACATGTACAGCGCGGCGCCTTCGATGGACGTCTGCTGGAAGGCAAAGATGCCAAGCACCATGACACCAAAGTGGCTCACCGAGGTGAACGCCACGAGGCGCAACATATCGGTCTGACCAATGGCCACGAGCGCGCCGTACAGGACTGATAGCACCGCAAAGCCGATGATCACCGGAGCGGCCCACGCCGCGGCCTTGGGGAACAACACAATGCACAAGGTGAGCATGCCGAACGTGCCCACCTTGTCCAGCACCGCCACGAGCAGCGCGGTGGTACCCACGCGGGCGTTCTCGGCAACGGTGGGCAGCCACGTGTGGACCGGCACCATCGGTGCCTTGATGGCAAAGGCCAAGAAGAACGCGAGGAACATGAGCTTCTCGGCAGTGGGATCCAAGGCCAGGCCCTGCAGGTTGTCGATCAAGTACGCCTGCTCGCCACCGGGGCCCACAAAATGCAGCGCCACCACGGCCACGAGCATGATCAAGCCGCCCGCGAGTGAGTAGATGAGGAACTTCACGGCGGCATAGCGGCGCTGTTCACCACCAAAAGCGCCAATCAGGAAGTACAGCGGGATGAGCATCGCCTCAAAGAGGATGTAGAACAGCAGCACGTCGCGTGCTGCAAAAATGCCCACCATGAATGCTTGCGAGATGAGGATCAAGCCCACATACTGCGCGGCCTTGTGCGGGGCATCGGGCGTCTTCCAACCGGAAAGCAACACGAGCGGGGTCAGGATTGCGGCCAGCACGATCATGGACAAGCCGATGCCGTTCACACCCAAAGCCCAGCTGGTTCCGATCTGTGGGATCCAGGCGTAAGTCTCGGAGAACTGAATCTGGCCGGCCGCGCTGCGGTCAAAGCCCACGAGCAGGGCGATCACACCCACGAGCTCAAGGAGTGCCACTCCCAAGGCGAACTCGCGGGCGCGGGAACGCAACGCAGGCACGGTCAGCAGCAAGGTGCCACCTACGGCGGGGACTGCGACCAAGACGGTCAAGAGTGGAAAGTTCACCTAGACCCCCAACACTGCGAAGACGGAAACTACAACGAGGCCAAGCAACATGAGCAAGGCGTAGGTACGCACATTGCCGGTTTCGGCTTGGCGCGTCACTTCGCCCAACTTGGCGAACCCTGCGGCCTGCTTGTTCACCGCGCCGTCGACGATCGCTGCATCGGCGTAGACGAGAGTGCGCGTGAGGTGCTTGCCTGGGTGCTCAAAGACTGCACGGTTGATGGAGTCCTGGAACAAGTCATTGCGCGCAGTGAGCACGGCGAGCGACGGGGCTGAATCGTCGGTGGAGACGTCTTGACGCACGTACATCCACCACGCAAGCAAGGCACCTAAAGCCACGAGCACGAGTGTGGCCGCCATGATCACGGGCACCGCAAGCACCGGCTCGTGGTGCTCCACATGTCCGGTGACCGGCTCCAGCCAGTGCGAGAAACGGTTGCCCACCGCCAGGAATAGCCCCAAGAACGCCGAGCCCACCGCGAGGATGATCATGGGCACGGTCATGAGCCAGGGACTCTCGTGTGGGTGCTGACCCTCGGTCCAGCGAGCGCGGCCGTGGAAGGTCATGAAGAACAGACGCGACATGTAGAACGCGGTGATACCCGCACCCAGGAGCGCTGCTCCACCGAGAAGCCACGGTTGCCAGCCTTCGCCCACAAATGCGGCCTCAATGATCTTGTCCTTGGACCAGAAGCCCGAGAACGGCGGCACACCCAGAATCGCGAGCCAACCAAGACCGAACGTCACCCAGGTCACCACCATGGCGGTGCGCAGGGCGCCAAAGCGGCGCATGTTCACTTGGTCCTGCATTCCGTGCATGACTGAACCTGCGCCGAGGAACATGCCTGCCTTGAAGAAGCCGTGCGTCACCAAGTGGAAGATGGCAAAGGCGTAACCCACCGGACCTAAGCCAGCGGCGAGCATCATGTACCCAATCTGGGACATCGTCGATGCCGCAAGGGCCTTCTTGATGTCGTCCTTGGCGGTACCGATGATGGCACCCATCAACAGGGTGATGGCACCGATGATGGCCACGACGAGGCGGGCATCGGGTGCGCCATCAAAGATCGCCGCGGAACGCACAATGAGGTAAACGCCGGCGGTCACCATCGTGGCGGCGTGGATGAGCGCGGACACCGGCGTGGGGCCCGCCATGGCGTCGCCAAGCCACGACTGCAAAGGGAACTGCGCGGACTTACCGGTGGCGGCCAGCAACAGCATGAGGCCGATGCCCGTCAGCACTGCGGGCGAGGTTGAACCGGCAGCGGCGTTGACGCCTTCGAAGCCCAAGGTGCCAAAGTGGGCAAACATCAGACCCATCGCAATGATGAGGCCCATGTCACCCACGCGGTTGACGACGAACGCCTTGTTGGCAGCGGTGGCGTACTCGGGCCTGTGGTTCCAGAAGCCAATGAGCAAGTACGACGCCAGACCCACGCCTTCCCATCCGACGAACAGCAACAAGTAACTATCAGCGAGCACCAGCAACAACATGGCGGCGATGAACAAGTTGAGGTACGCAAAGAAAACGCGTCTGCGCGGGTCGTGCTCCATGTAGGCCACGGAGTAGATGTGAATGAGCGTGCCCACAAAGGTGATGAGCAGCACGAATGTGAGAGACAGCGGGTCCACCAATAGGCCTGCGTCCACCTTCAGTTCGCCGCCGGGGATGAAGCTGTACAAGTGGACGGACTCGGCACGCTGGGCGGCGTCGCGACCCAGCATCTGGAAGAAAGCGCCCACGCCCACCACCAGGGCAGCGGACGATGCCGCCACTCCCACCCAGTGGCCCCATGCGTCGGCACGGCGGCCCAACAGGATCAGGGCAAAGGCACTTGCCAGAGGCAGTGCGATCAGTAGCCAGGACAGTGTCAGCATCGGCTAGCCCTTCATCTCTGAGGGAGCGTCAAGTGAAATGGTCTGGCGTGCACGGAACAAGGCAATGATGATTGCCAAGCCCACCACCACTTCCGCAGCGGCTACCACCATGACAAAGAAGGCCATGATCTGGCCCTCGATCTGCCCGTGGAGGCGAGCGAAAGACACGAGAGCCAAGTTGGTGGCGTTGAGCATGAGTTCCACACCCATGAAGGCGATGATCGCGTTGCGGCGCAACAACACCGTGGCGGCGCCAATGGCGAACAAGATGACCGCCAAGTACACAAAGGCCATGGGGCTCACTGGTCGGCCTCCTCGGGCTTGCCGTCCCATTCTGGGTCGGAGTCGGCACGAAGCTCTCGCCTGATCTCCTCCACCTGGGCGGGGAAGTGCTTGCCATCTTGAGTCTGGTGTCGCACCTCAAGCACTCGCGAGACGGAGTCCTCGATGGGATTGCCTTCCGGGTCCAGCGCAGGAGCATCGAGCGCGTTGTGACGGGCAAAGACACCGGGCATCGGCTTGTTGACAGGGTCTGCGCCAGCGGCAATGCGCGCGGCGTGCAGTTCCCTCTGAGTCATGCGTTCCTTGAGGCGCGGCACAAAGGTAAGGACGATGGCGCCCACGGCGGCAGTGATGAGCACAAAGGCGAGCACTTCCACCACGATCACGTACTTGGAGAACAGGGAGACCGCAATGGTCTCCGGGTCCGCGGGGACGTTGCGACCTTGGAAGTTAATGAGCGTGCGGCTCGCCACCGAGAGCAGCAAGAACGCGATTCCCAAGGCCAAAGCGAGGCCCAGCCAACGCTGACCCTTGATGGAATCCTTGAGCACCTCGCGCTTGTCCACGCCCACCAACATCAGCACAAACAGGAACATCATCATGACGGCGCCGGTGTAGACCACTACTTGGACCACGCCCAGGAATGGGGCCTCAAGTGACACATAGGCCACGGCAAGGCCCACCATCACCAACACCACCGCCATAGCGATGTGAACCGGCTTGCGTGCAAAGAGCAACGCCAGCGCAGGGATCACCGTGATGAAGGCGATGATCCAGAACAACACGGGCGAGATCATCAGTTGGCCTCCCCTACGGCCGCAGCACGATTCTCAGCTTCACGGTTCTCAGGCAACGTCTCATCGTCGGGACGGTGCGCGCGGACCCACAGCTCTTGCTCTAGCACCGGTCCCGTGACCACGCCACGGTAGTAGTCGGTGTCCGTGGTGCCGGGCACCATCGGGTGCGGCGCCGCGAGCATGGCCTCCTCCATGGGAGCAAGCAGATCTTGCTTCTCAAAGATGAGTCCTTCGCGCGTGGGACCAGCAAGTTCGTACTCGTTCGTCATCGTCAACGCACGCGTGGGGCACGCCTCAATGCACAGTCCACAGAAGATGCAACGCAAATAGTTGATTTGGTAGACGCGACCGTAACGTTCGCCGGGGCTGAACTGGGCGTCGGGTGTGTTGGAGTCAGCCTCCACGTAGATGGCGTCTGCCGGGCAGGCCCACGCACACAACTCACAGCCGATGCACTTCTCCAGTCCATCCGGGTAACGGTTGAGTTGATGACGGCCGTGGTACCGAGGCATGGGCGGCGTCTTCACGCGCGGGTACTGCTCGGTCACCGTGGGCCGGAAGAAGTTGCGCATGGTCACACCAAAGCCGGCAACTGGCAAGAGTGCACCAGCGATGCCGCCAGGCGCAGGCAGATTCGATTCAAACGTTGCGGGCTCGGGAGCGTCCGCAGGAGTGGCCCACACGCCCTTGGTCTCGTCAGCCATCGCTGCCCTCCTTGGACTGTGCTTGCTCATCAACGGTCGGCGTGGGGCGCTTCACAGCCTCCACCGTGCGGCCCTTGCGCGGCGAGGGCGGCAACTGCTGACCGGGAATCGGTGGGACGGGGAATCCGCCCGCAAAGGCATCGAAGGTCGGTGCGTCATCGCGCTTCTTGACAACGCGGCGCACCAGTTTGCCGTCGGCGTTGCGGTAGATCTTTTCTCGCGGCTCTTGCGGCTCCGCCTCAGCCTTGTCGCGGCCCTCTTGCACAAAGGTGGCGACGGCCCAACCGAGCAGGATAAACACCACGGGCGCCGCCCAGAAGAACAGACCCACGTTGCGGTCAAAGTGGTCAAGCAGGACTGTGCCGATGCCGTAGAACGCCACCCAAGCCAAGCCAATGGGGATGAGGATCTTCCAGCCGAACTTCATGAACTGGTCGTAGCGGAAGCGCAACAATGAGCCACGGATCCACACGAACAAGAACATCAGCAACCAGATCTTGATGATCAGCCAGATGGGCGGGAAGATGCCGGAGGCGAGGAATTCATAGCCTGGCCAGTCGGCGTGCCACAGCGGGCGCCAACCACCCAAGAAGAGCGTGGCCGCCACTGCCGAGACATTGATCATGTTCATGTACTCGGCCAAGAAGAACCAAGCGAACTTCATAGACGAGTACTCAGTCATGAAGCCTGCGACCAGCTCGCCTTCTGCCTCGGGAAGGTCGAAGGGCAGACGGTTGGTCTCGCCCACCATGGAGATGATGTAGAGCACAAAGGCCGGAAGTAGCGGCAGTGCCCACCACACCCTGGTCTGTGAGTCCACGATCTCGGCCATAGACATGGAGCCGCTCAGCATGAACACGGTGACGAGTGACAGGCCCATGGCGAGTTCGTACGAGATCACTTGTGCCGTGGAGCGCACGGCACCCATGAGCGGATACGTGGATCCCGATGCCCAACCGCCAAGCACAATCCCGTACACACCCAGTGCCGCGCACGCAAGCACGTACAGCACGGCCACGGGGAAGTCGGTGAGCTGCAGCGGCGTGATGATGTCGGTGCCCGGAATCTGCGTAGCTGGACCAAACGGGATCACCGCAAAGATCAGCAACGCACAGAACACCGAAATCATGGGCGCCGCGATGTACAGCAATCGCTCCGAGGCGCGCACCGTGATGTCTTCCTTGAAGAGCAACTTCATGGCGTCGGCCACCGACTGCAGCAGACCGAACTTGCCTACCGTGTTGGGGCCGGGGCGCTGCTGCAAGCGCGCAATGACACGGCGCTCAAACCACACCGCGAACAACACGGACGTGAGGAGGAACACCACAACGAGTACTGCCTTGACGATGACCAACCACAACGGGTCACCGGCAAGCGAGTAGTCAAGGTCAATTGCCTTGATGCATTCGCGCTGCTCCACCGTGATCTTGGAGGGGTCGAGCACTCCACACGCCTGCTGGGCGGGGGTGAGATCGATCATCGGACACCGCCCTTCACCGTGACGGCGTCACCGGGGACCAGTCCCAAGTCTTGAGCAACCCAGGACTCAGACGACTTAGTGGGAACCCAAATGACGTCGTCCACCATGTCAGGCGTGACCACCAGAGGCAGGCTGATGCCGTTGCGGCGCAGACCAGTGAGCGTCACCATGCCTACCGTCAGTCCGAGCTTCTTGGCAGTGGCAGGCGAAACGCGAGCCACGGAGGCACGCGCGGTGCCCGCGAGGTGAGGCTCCCCGTCTTGGAGTGCTCCTTCATCGACCAAGTGGTGCCACGTGGCAAGAGTGAGTTGATCCGCCTTGGGCTTGGTTGTCTTGACGGCCGATGCCGTGGGTGCGGCCGGGCGGTCAGCATCGGCCGCGGGGCCCAATGCGGCAAACTCGCGGTGGATGGCCTCCACAGTGGCGGTGCCGAGGTCCCTGCCCAACTCGCGAGAAAGCAAGTCGAGCACGCGGTGGTCGCTCATGGCATCGGTGTGGATGGCCACGGGGAAGGAGCGCAATCGGCCTTCCCAGTTGACGAACGTTCCCGCCTTCTCGGACGGCGGCGCCACGGGCAAGACCACATCAGCAGCCTGAGCCACTTCAGAGAGGCGCACCTCGAGGCTCACGGTGAACTTGGCAACGGAGATCGCCTTGAGCAAGTCGCCGTTGATATCCGCAGCCTCGATGCCACCGAGCACCAAGCCGTCGAGCTCCTTGGCGGCAGCGGCGGCCACGATTCCGGCCACGTCCCGACCACGCGAGCTGGGCAGTTCTTGAGCACCCCACGCGGCTGCTACTGCCTTGCGCGCCGAGTTCTTGGCGACATCCCGGCCGCCGGGCAAGAGGCCCGGCAGGGCTCCGGACTCCACCGCTCCGCGCTCGCCTGCACGGCGGGGAATCCAGACCAGCTTGGCGCCGGTGCGCTGTGCCAGGTCGAGCGCCGAAGTGAACGCTCCTGGCGAAGTCGCAAGGCGCTCGCCCACCACAATCACTGCACCTTCTGCCTTGAGCGCGCTGAACGCCTCGTGGGAACCCTTGAGGGCGGCCAGGGCATCGGCCTCAGCACCCGGGACAGTGGGGATGAGCGTGGCGTCGAGCTTCTGCGAGCCCCGCGAGGCAAAGGGTGCGACGGTGAACACTCGCTGGCGGCCAAGCGACTTACGCAAGCGCAAGAACACCACGCCGCCTTCGTCCTCGGCCTCAAATCCCACGAGCAGCACGGCGGGAGCCTTCTCCAAGTCCGTGAACGTCACAGGCAGGCTCTTCGCTGCCACGTGCGCGCCGAGGAAGCTCTGCTCTTCGCTCGAAGAGTTGCGGTGACGAGCGTCGATGTCATTCGTGCCGAGCACGAGCCGCGCGAACTTCTGGTACGCGTAGTGGTCCTCCACAGTCACGCGACCGCCGGGCAGCACGCCCACGCCCTTGGCCTTCTTGTCGGCCGCCGTGCCCGTGAGTCCAGCAGCGGCACGCAAGCCCGCGGCCGCAGCGGCAATCGCATCGGGCCACGAAGCCTCGACCAGCACACCGTCCTTGCGAATAAGCGGACGAGTGATGCGGTCGGGCTGGTTTTGCCACGTGAACGCGAAACGGTCCTTGTCGGTGATCCAGTCTTCGTTGACTACCGGGTCCAGGTCCGCCAAGCGGCGCAGAATCTTGCCGCGGCGGTGGTCGGTGCGAATGGCAGAACCGGAACTGTCGTGCTCGGAGATGCCAGGACTGGAGATGAGGTCGAACGGACGGGAACGGAAGCGGTAAGCCGCGGACGTGAGCGCACCCACGGGGCAGATTTGCACGGTGTTGCCCGAGTAGTAGGACGAGAAGGCGCGGCCGGACTCGTCTTCAGCGGCCAAGCCCACGGGACCGTAACCGTCAAAGTTGAGGACGTCCTCGTCAAACGTGCCGATCTGCTGAATGGTGCCGCGGTTCTGCAGGTCAATGAACGCGTCGCCCGCAATCTCCTTGGAGAAGCGGGTGCAACGTTGGCACAAGATGCAACGCTCGCGGTCCAGCAAAACCTCGCTGCTCAGGGCGAGTGGCTTTTCAAAGGTGCGCTTCACATCGACAAAGCGAGAGTGCTCGCGGCCGTGGCTCATCGCCTGGTTCTGTAGCGGGCACTCGCCACCCTTGTCACACACGGGGCAGTCCAGCGGGTGGTTGATGAGCAACAGCTCCATCACACCCTTCTGGGCTCGCTCGGCCTCTTCAGAGGTGTGCTGAGTATTGACAACCATGCCCTCGGTGACGGTCATGGTGCACGATGCCTGGGGCTTGGGGAACGCGCGCAAGTTTCCGTCGGGACCGGGCGAGGCTACGTCCACGAGGCATTGGCGGCACGCACCGGCAGGGGCAAGTGCCGGGTGGTCGCAGAAGCGGGGGATGTCGATTCCCACTTGTTCCGCGGCGCGAATAATGAGGGTGCCCTTGGGCACTGACACATTCACACCGTCAATCGTGACGTTGACGAGGTCGCTCGTCACGGCAGCAGCCTTGTCCGCGGTGGCGGTCATGCGTGCACCTCCACGGGGTAGGAATCAACGTCTTCGTGCGGGAACAGGGCCGAGGCGCTGCGCGGGAAGGGGCAAGCGCCCTCGTGCACGTGGCGCTCATACTCCTCGCGGAAGAGCTTGACGGAACTGGTGACTGGCGAGGTGGCGCCGTCACCGAGGGCGCAGAACGCGCGGCCCAAGATGGAGTCGCACGTGTCCAGCAGTTGCTGGATGTCGGCCTCGGTGCCGTGACCGGCTTCCAGGCGATTCATGATCTGCGTGAGCCAGAAGGTGCCTTCACGGCACGGGGTGCACTTGCCGCAAGACTCGTGGCGGTAGAACTCGGTCCAGCGGGCCACTGCACGAACCACGCACGTGGTCTCGTCAAAGATCTGGAGCGCGCGAGTGCCCAGCATGGAACCCTCGGCGCCCACGCTCTCGTAGTCGAGCGGAATGTCCAGGTGTGCGTCCGTGAACAACGGGGTGGAGGAGCCTCCCGGAGTCCAGAACTTGAGCTTCTTGCCACCGCGCACGCCACCAGCCAGGTCGAGCAACTCGCGCAAGGTGATGCCAAGTGGTGCCTCGTACTGACCCGGGCGCTCGACGTGGCCGGACAGGGAGAAGAAGCCCATTCCCTTTGACTTCTCGGTTCCCATGGACGTGAACCACTCCACGCCCTTGGAGACGATGGCTGGCACAGACGCAATCGATTCCACGTTGTTGACCACCGTGGGGCGTGCGTACAAACCTGCCACGGCAGGGAAAGGCGGCTTCAGGCGAGGCTGACCGCGTCGGCCCTCAAGAGAGTCAAGCAGCGCGGTCTCTTCACCACAGATGTACGCGCCAGCGCCAGCGTGCACCGTGATCTCCAGGTCAAAGCCGGAGCCCTTGATGTTGGTCCCTAGCCAGCCGTTGTCGCGTGCCTCTTGGACCGCCTTCAGTAGGCGGCGGTACACGTGCACCACTTCGCCGCGCACGTACACGAAGGCGTGGTTGCAACCAATGGCAAAGGCGGTGATGATCATGCCTTCGATGAGCGCATGCGGATTGTTGAGCATCGTGGGGATGTCCTTGCACGTGCCCGGCTCGGACTCATCGGCGTTGACCACCAAGTAGCGAGGGCCGCCGTCAGGAGCGGGCAAGAAGCCCCACTTCATGCCCGTGGGGAATCCGGCACCTCCGCGGCCGCGAAGTCCCGAATCCTTGATGGCCTGGACCAGGTCCGCCGGCGAAGACTTGAGGGCCTTGGTGGCGCCGTCGTACCCGCCGTTCTTGGCGTAGGTGTCAAGGTTCCACGACTGGGGCAGACCCCACGTGGCGGAGAGGACAGGTGTCAACTTGGTGGAGGACGAAGAGGTCACTTGCCTTGCACCTTCCACCCTTGCTTCTTGGCCGCTTCAATGCCGGCAAGGCTGGCAGTTCCTGCGCCCTGGTCTTCATCGGCACGGCCGTCAGGGAAGCCCGCGAGTACTCGCGACATTTCCTTGAACGTCACCACCTTGTCGGGGCCACGGGTAGGGACGATGTCCTTGCCAGCGAGGATGTCGTCCACCAGTTGGAGAGCTGACTCCGGGGTCATGTTGTCGAAGAACTCCCAGTTGACCATCACCACCGGGGCGTAATCGCACGCAGCGTTGCACTCAATGCGTTCCAACGTGACCTTGCCGTCAGGAGTGGTCTCGTCGTGACCCACGCCGGTGCGCTCACGCAACTGACGCCAGATCTCGTCGCCGCCCATGATGGCGCACAGCGTGTTAGTGCACACGCCCACTTGGTACTCGCCGTTGGGACGACGCTTGTACTGGGTGTAGAACGTGGCCACCGCGCTGACCTCGGCAGTGGTCATTCCCAACTGGTCTGCGCAGAACTGGATGCCGTCAGGCGAGACATAGCCCTCATACGACTGCACCAAGTGGAGCATCGGCAACAAGCCTGAGCGCGGCACTGGGTAACGCGCCATGATCTGGGCGCTGTCAGCCGCGAGGCTCTTGAGCGTGGACTCGTCGTACGTCATCTGTCGACGCCTCCCAAAACCATGTCGATAGTGGCGATGGCGACCACGACGTCGGCGATCTGACCGCCTTCACACAGCATCGACAGCGCTTGCAAGTTATTGAATCCTGGGTCGCGGAAGTGGGCGCGCCACGGCTTGGTGCCGCCGTCGCTCACCACGTGGCAACCCAGCAGGCCCTTGGGGTTCTCCACCGCGGCATACGCCTGACCCGCGGGCACGGGGAAGCCTTCCGTCACTAGCTTGAAGTGGTGAATGAGCGCTTCCATGGAGGTGCCCATGATCTGGCGAATGTGCTCAAACGAGTTGCCTTGACCGTCAGGGCCCAGTGCCAACTGAGCGGGCCACGCAATCTTGCGGTCAGCGACCATGACGGGTTGGCCCTCAGTGGCCTCCAAGCGGTCCGCGCACTGCTCAACGATCTTGAGCGATTCGTAACACTCCTCCAGGCGCAAGACCACGCGCGAATACGCATCGGCGTCCGTGGAAGTGGGCACCTGGAAGTCGTAGGTCTCGTAACCGCAATACGGCTCGGTCTTGCGCAAGTCGTACGGCAAGCCGGCGGAGCGGAGGATGGGGCCGGTCACACCGAGCGACATCGCCGCCGCGAGGTTGAGGTTTGCCACGCCTTTGAGACGGCCAATGAAGATGGGATTCTTGAGTTGCAGTAGCGCCAACTCATCCAGACGCTGCTTCACGAGCGGGATCATGTCGCGGATCATCTGCACGGCGTCCGGCGGCGCATCTTGAGCCACACCACCGGGACGGATGTACGCGTTGTTGGTGCGCAGACCCGTGATGTGCTCAATGACGCGGAAGGTGTCTTCACGGCCAACGAACGCCGTGGTCATCACCGTGGTGGCGCCCATCTCGTTACCACCGGTGCCCACTGCCACGAGGTGCGAGCCGATGCGCGTGAGCTCCATCATGAGCACGCGCAAGATGCTGGCGCGCTCGGGGATGTCATCGGTGATCCCGAGGAGCTTCTCCACGCCCAGGCAATACACGGCCTCGTTGAACATGGAGGCCACGTAGTCCATGCGGGTGCAGAAGGTCACGCCCTGAGTCCAGGTGCGGTACTCCATGTTCTTCTCGATGCCCGTGTGCAAGTAGCCCACACCGGCGCGAGCTTCCGTCACGGTCTCCGCATCCACTTCCAGCATCACGCGCAACACTCCGTGAGTGGAGGGGTGCTGGGGACCCATGTTAAAGACGATGCGCTGCTCGCCAAGGCGCTCTGCCTCTTCAGCGAGTTCGCTCCAGTCGCCGCCGTATGCGGTGAACTCAGGAAGACCGGAGTCGTCGCCGAGCGAGCCGGTGGCCTTGTAGGTGGATTCTGAAGTCATGCCGGCCTACCTGTACTGCCTGCGCTGGTCGGGGCTGGGGATCTCCGCACCCTTGTACTCCACGGGAATGCCGCCGAGCGGGTAGTCCTTGCGTTGAGGATGACCTACCCAGTCGTCGGGCATCGCGATGCGCGCGAGCGAGGGGTGGCCGTCAAAGATGATGCCAAAGAAGTCCCAAGTTTCACGCTCGTGCCAGTTGTTCATGGGGTAGATGGCGGTGAGGGATGGGATGTGCGGGTCAGCCTCGCTGACGGCCACTTCCACGCGGATGCGACGATTGTGAGTGATGGACTGCATGGGGTACACCGCGTGCAGCTCGCGTCCAGCATCGGCCGGGTAGTGCACGCCATTCACGCCCAAACACATCTCAAAGCGCAAGTCTTGGTCGTCACGCAAATGCTGCGCTACGGCCAGCAAGTGCTCGCGAGCGATGTACAGAGTCAGTTCGCCGTTGTGGACCGTGACCTGCTGGATTGCCGCCTTGGCATCGGCGCCCAAGAGTTCCTCAAGGATGTCAACTACCTCGTCGAACCAGCCACCGTAGGGGCGCTCGGAGGCGCCGGGCATCTGTACGTGGCGCACCAGTCCGTCGTAACCGGACGTGTCGCCGCGAGCGCCGAACATGCCCTCGCGGACGTTGATGAGCGGAACTTGCGTACGTCCGCCCGGAGCAATGGCGTCGATCTCGGCAGCGGTCTGGGTGGGGTCGGTCATCGCAACAGCCCCTTCATGTCCGACGTGGGGGTCGCCTGGAGTGCGGCGGCTTCAGCAGCGGCGGCGATCTCCCGACGGTTCGCGCCCATGGGCAACTCGCGGGCGAGTTCGTGGACCTTAAGCAGGGCGTTGAGCAACATCTCAGGGCGAGGGGGGCAGCCGGGAAGGTAGATGTCCACGGGGACGATATGGTCCACGCCTTGGACGATCGCGTAGTTGTTGAACATTCCACCGGACGAAGCACACACCCCCATGGCGAGCACCCACTTGGGCTCTGCCATTTGGTCGTACACCTGGCGCACGATGGGCGCCATCTTGTTAGACACGCGACCAGCGACGATCATGATGTCCGCCTGGCGCGGGGAACCGCGGAACACCTCCATGCCAATGCGGGAGATGTCAAAGCGCGGGGTGCCCGTGGCCATCATCTCGATGGCGCAACATGCAAGCCCAAATGTGGCAGGCCACATGGACCCTGCACGCATGTAGCCCACAAAGTCCTCAACGGTGCCCAGCATGAACGGCGGGGCGCTCTCTTCGATACCCATCAGTGCCTCCCGTCCGTTCTCAGTCCCACTCGAATCCGCCGCGGCGCCACTCATACACAAAGGGAATCGTGATGAGTGCCAAGAAGGTGACGATGGCGACGAGGCCAAACACTCCCAATGCGTCGTGAGCCACGGCCCACGGGTAAAGGAAGACCACCTCAATGTCGAACACGATGAAGGTCATGGCCACCAAGTAGTACTTGATGGGCACGCGGCCACCGCCCGTGGCTCCAGGTGTGGGCTGCAAGCCTGATTCGTAGCGGTCAAGCTTGGCAGCGTTGTAACGACGCGGGCCCAAGAAACGACTCACCAACAGCCCAGCCCCGGCGAGTAGACCGGCAATCACGATCATCACGATGATCGGAACGTAGGGGTTCACCGTTCAGCCCTTCCCGCTCGCTGCTGCATTGTCGTCATCACAGTCACGTGCCTCATGCCGCTGGCGCAATCTTGGTGATCGCGACGAGGAGGCGGTCGGCCCAGTTGCCGCCGCGCGGCTCGTAGACGTCCGCTAGCAGTCTAGAGACAAATTCCATGATGAGCGGACGGGGAAGCCCGTAGCGGGTGCACACTTTCATGACTGTGGGATGTTCCACTAGCGAGGCGAACACTCGTCCCAGCGAGTAGTAGCCGCCCAAGTCAGCTTTCATCATCCGGGCATAGGAAGCCAACGCCGCTTCTTGCTCCGATGCCGTGGTCGCAGAACGCCAAGCAACAGCCGCCTCGGTAGCTCGCCGCGCGGCCTGCATCGCGTAGGCAATGCCTTCGCCGTTGAAGGGGTTGACCATGCCTCCTGAGTCGCCCACGAGCATCATTCCTGGCACGTAGTGGGGCTGACGGTTGAACGCCATAGGGATGGCTGCTCCCTTGATTTCGCCCACTTGCTCGCCGAACTCCCAGTCCTGCGCGCTGTGGTCGAGCCAGTCGCGCATGAGCGCGCGGTGATCAAGCTTGGGAGGGGTCCCTTTGGCGCTCAGCGTGCCAAGTCCCACGTTGGCAGTGCCGTCACCAAGCGGGAATATCCAGCCGTAGCCAGGCAAGAGCTTGGACTTGCCGCGCTCGCCGTCCCAAATCTCCAAGTGGCCTTCCATCCATTCCTCGGTGTCACGAGGAGTGGTGAAGTAGGTGCGCACTGCCACGCCAATGGGACGGTTCTTCTTGCGTTCAATGCCAAGGCCCAAGGCGATGCGCGCGCTCACTCCGTCGGCGGCGATGACAAGCGGAGCACGAAATTGCACTGGGTCGCCGCTCTTGCGCCCGGCCTCGTCCACTTGCCTGGCCACGACGCCTACGACCCGGCCGGCCCCTTGGTAGCCAGCCTTGCTGTCGTCGCGCAAGGCCGCGTCCACGTGCCAGCCTTCGCGAACATCGGCCCCGGCGGCGCGTGCGTGCTCGGCGAGGCGGTGGTCAAAGGCCGCACGCGGCAGGCTCAAGCCATAGTGGGGGAAGGATTCCAACTCATGCCAAGGGAACTCCAAGCGGTGTCCACCACCCACCATGCGCAAGCCCTGGTTGGGGATCCAGCCTTCCTCGCGCGGAGTAGGCAGCCCAATGAGGTTCAGTTCACGCACAGCGCGTGGGGTGAGGCCATCGCCGCACACCTTCTCACGCGGGTAGAACGACTTCTCTAGGGCAATGACGTCAAAGCCCTCGGAGGCGAGGTAGCGCGCAGCCGCCGCCCCCCCGGGGCCCGCGCCGATGACAATGACATCGGCTTCGGTTTTCACACCGTCAAGGGTACGAGGCGCGGGCCGATGCTGAGAACGGCCCGCGCCTGTGGCCAAAGGCTAGGCGCGGCCGTAGACCTCACGCCACGTGTTGTCGAACGAGTCCACGTACTTGGCTCGCTTCAGCTCATCCGGAGTCGCGACTCCACTGTTGACCGCGCGCGCCAACGTCTTGAGGGTTTCCGCAAAGAAGTACTCATCCGTACCGTGCGGAGCATCGAGCGCAGGCATGCGCCGTTGGTGCGATTGAAAGAACCAGACTTCGTCAATGCGGCGCTTGAGCGGTCGGCCGGCCTGGATCGGATCTTGCCCTTTGTAGACAAAGTGTGGATCGAAGACGGGAGGCGAGTAGGCCTTTGCTGCCTTGGTCTTGACCTGCTGGGCTTTGGATGCCTTGGCCGCGGCGTATTCGTCAAGGAACTTCCCGGAGATGGCGGCGCGGATGGTGTGCACGATGAGTCGCACCGAGGCGACGATCAGCCAGCCCACCAAGAGCAACATGCCGTACAGGACGTTCTTCCGGCGCACGTCACTCGCGTCCAAGAATGACAGCCCCCATACGGCGAGGAGCGTCACAGTCCCTGCGAGTGCAAGATCGAAGATGCGCTTGAGTAGCGTGTCGAGCCACGCCACGGATACCCAACGGGCGTCATAGAACTTCATAGGTAAACCTCCCTCAGCACCGGCGGTCGCCGTCGCGTTCAGGGGAGCCTAGCGGCGATCCACGAGGGCCGATGCCGCGCGGGTGGCGGGTTTACTACGTCGTACGCTGGGCAGTGTGACCGTGCACGCCTCGACACCTGCGCCGCTCACCGTGCACACGGTGGCTATCCCGGACCCGGGTGACTTGCTGGAATTACTCCCAGAACCCGGCACGTCCTGGGTGCGCCGCAGCGAAGGAATGGTGGCCTGGGGCGAGGTTTCCAGGGTACACGTGGCCGGTCCCACGCGCATTGACGACGCGAACACGTGGTGGCGGCTCTTGGTGCGGCACGCCACCGTACGCGACGAAGTCGGAGAGCGCGGTACAGGCCTCATTGCCTTTGGCTCTTTCAGTTTCGCCGACTTGTCACCGGCGGGAGGCGCGCTGATAGTGCCTCGCTTTGTGGTGGGCAGGCGAGAAGGGAAAGCATGGTTGACCTTTGTGTCAGACCAACTTGATGAGCCCATGCCTTCACTTGCCGACGCGTTGACGCGCCGCAGCTCCCCCACACCTCTGGGCACAGTGACAGTCGATGCCGGGGATCAGGCCCACTGGGAAGCCTCAGTGGCATCCGCCGTGACTCGGATCAGCGCGGGCGAACTCGACAAAGTGGTGTTGGCCCGCGCAGTCAACGCCACCGCAGAGCGCCCTGTGGATGTGCGTGCCGTCCTTGGCCCACTCGCGGCGGACTATCCCACGTGTTGGGCGTTCCACGTCGACGGGCTGGTCGGGGCCACTCCGGAACTGTTGGCGCGCGTGGATCACGGGCTCGTCACCTCCCGAGTGCTTGCGGGAACCATTCGCATGACGGGCGACGACATGGGCGACTTGGCACGTGCCGCGGCACTGGCGCGCTCCTCCAAGGATCGTGAGGAACACACGTATGCGGTGAGTTCGGTCACCCAAGTGCTCGCCGCGCACTGCGCCTCCGTCAATGTTCCTGACGAGCCCTCCGTGCTGCACTTGCACAACGTCATGCACTTGGCTACCGACGTCACTGGGGTGCTGAGTCACAACGTCTCCGCCCTTGAACTCATCCGCGAACTTCACCCCAGCGCCGCTGTGTGCGGCACGCCCACTCTCAACGCCGGCCGTGTCATTGACGACCTGGAGCATCTGGACCGAGCACGCTACGCCGGGCCCGTGGGGTGGGTGGATGGGGCAGGTGATGGCGAGTGGTGCATCGGGCTGCGTTCCGCGGAGATCGATCCTGAGGACCCGCGGCGCATGCGACTGTTTGCGGGTTGCGGAATCGTGGCCGCCTCCGACCCAGAGTCCGAGTGGCTCGAGTCAGAGGCCAAGTTGGAGCCGATGCGCAAGGCGCTCGGCGCCGTCTAGGCCCCGCGATTCAAGCGCGCTTCGACCACTTCCAGCCCCGTCACGGGCTTCTTCAGAGCCTTGTGCAGTTCAGCCAATGATTCGGCGAGCACGTGCGTGACGCCGTAGCCGGCGCACAATCCCGCGATGTTCGCCTGGTGAGGAGTGGTGAACACTCGCTCAAACTCCTCAGCCGGGGCGCTGGCGTGCTCGAGGCTCGCAAAGATGGTGCCGCCGCCATCGTTCACCACCACGATCCGCACATCCGGGATGCGCTCCCGTGTGCCGACGAGCAAGCTTCCAGCGTCGTGCAAAAAGGTGACGTCACCCATGAGCGCCGTCACTGGCCGCTCGCACGCGAGCGCAACGCCGCACGCCGTGGCGATAGTGCCGTCGATCCCTGACAAACCGCGGTTCGCAATGAGTGCGGGAACCGCTCCCGGCTCCCACACCGGCGCGACGTTGTCCATCGCACGGATGGGCCCGGAAGATCCCACTACCGCCACATCCGTGGGCTTGAGAGAGTCCACTACCGCCTTGGCTACGCCGCGTGCGTTCCACACCGGCTTTGGCGTCTCCAGGTCCGATGCCGCGAGCAGCCATTCGTCCAGCCACGACACCTTGATTTCGGCTTCCGATGCTTCCCCGCCCTTGAGCGTGGCTTTGGCTCCCACGTCTTCGCGCTCGCGAGACGGGTGGCTCTGGCTGCGCTCGAGCCACTCGGAGGGCACGCGCGCCAGCACCCGCTGGGCATGCAGTGGCGCCTCACGCCACCGTGCCCCGTGGTTGGCGACGTACAGCGCCGTGGACTCATTGATGATGCGGCTGATGACGCGGGACAACGTAGGCCTGCCGATCACCACCACTTGGCTGATCCGCGAGGCCAGCTCAACGCCTGCACTGTCACGCAACAACGCGACGTAGGGACCCACGGCGTGCTTGCCTGCCCGGGCGCCTGACGTGGGCTCCGCAAGGAGGGGCCAGCCGTGAGCTTCCGCCACGAGGCGCGCAATGTCACCGGCACCGTCTCCCGCGATCACCACGCCGCGCGTCACTTCGGGCAAGTGGCGTGCAGGAAGGCTCACTGCTCGCAGTCGCTTGCGGGCCCGGTCGAGCACCGAGGGCTCGTCGACGTCCACGTGCGGCCACGCGCCGTCGTCGCTATTGAGAGGATCACGGAACTCCACGTCCACATGGACGGGGCCAGGAGAGGCGGTCATGTCATCGCGGTCAGGGTCACCCAGGCTTGCGCGCACTGCCCTTGCCACGATGCGGGTGGCACGTCCGCCTCGCTCGGCGGGCTCAGGGGCCGCCACGTCGGTAGACAAGCGCACAAAGGTGCCGAACATGCCCACCTGGTCCGTGGTCTGGTTGGCGCCCACACCGCGCAGTTCGCCGGGGCGATCCGCCGTGAGGAGGATGAGCGGCAAGCCTGAATGGTGGGCTTCCATCACCGCAGGGACCAGATTGCCCACCGCGGTGCCGGATGTAGTGATGATGGCCACGGGGCTTAAGTCGCCCTGGAGAGCACGTCCCCGGGCAAGGCCCACCGCAAGGAACCCTGCGCCACGCTCGTCAATGCGCACGTGCAAGTTGAGTTCAGGCGCTCCCTCTGGGCGATTCTTGCTGGTGGCCTGAGCCAACGCGTGCGCCAATGGCCCCGAGCGTGAACCGGGACACAACACAAAGTCCTTGACGCCGAACGCGACCAGCGCCGCCACCATTTCCCGCGCGAAGGCCGCGGAGGGATTACCACTCACGCCGTGACAACCAATGTGGTCATCCGCATGCGCCCCTCTTCAGGCAACAGGGTTCGCGCCACGGTGTCGGTAGCCAGAAGGGCCCCCGTGCCGAGGCCGTGGGCGTAAGGTTGCGCAGGCAACGCGAGCGCCAAAGCGAGGCCCGCTTGTAGACCCACTGAACTCTCCATTGCGCTCGACACAACTATCGGACGCTCGGCGCGCTCAGCAAGTTCCATGCATGCGCGCACCCCGCCCAGCGGATTCGCCTTGAGTACCAGTATGTCTGCAGCATCGAGGCGCAAGACTTCATCGATATCTCCTGGGATGCGCACGGACTCATCAGCGGCAATGGGCACTGCCGAGCGGCGCCTCACGTGGGCCAGGTCCTCGGTGGAGGCACATGGCTGTTCCACGTACTCAAGCCCGTCCACACCGCCTGTGCGCGCCGCGGCATCGAGCGCCTTGATGGCCGCCACGGCCTCATCCACACTCCAGGCTCCGTTGGCATCCACCCGCACCGCGCCTCCCGGGCCCATGGCGTCCGCCGCCGCTTCGACTCGCGCGATGTCTTGATCCAGCGTTGACGTCGGTCCACCCACCTTGACTTTGGCGGTGCGGCAACCGTGAGCAGTGGCGAAGGCCGCCACGCGACCCGGCTCCACCGCCGGCACGATTGAGTTGACCGCCACCGCATCCTGCACAGGAGCAGGCCACAGTCCTTTGGCGGCCTCTACCGCGCTGAGCCACCATCGGTGGGCACGCTCGGGCGAGTAGTCAGGGAACGGGGAGTACTCACCCCATCTGCCTTCCGAGCCATCGTCGAGCCGGACGAGCACGCCGGAACGCTCATTGACACCCCTGAACGTGGTGGTAAGGGTGACGCGAAATGGCCGGTACAGCATGGGTACAGCCTACGAACTCGCGCCGCTTGCCACAGCGTCGGGGATAGGCTCGCTTCCATGAGCGCCATTCCTCCAGCCGTCTCGGATCTCATGGACGCCACCGTGTGGCGAGCCATCGAGGGATTCCCCGATGGCGACATCACGTACCACCGGTGGGTGGACCGCAGCGGCTCTGCGGAGCGTGACTTGCCCGCGGTGCGCATTGCGTTCAACCGCCCCGAGGTGCGCAATGCCTTCCGTCCGCAGACGGTGGACGAGTTGTACCGGGCGCTCGACCACGCGCGCCAAACGATTGACGTAGCCGCCATCATCATCACGGGCAATGGTCCGGCCGAAGACGGCGTGCACGCGTTTTGCTCGGGTGGCGACCAGCGGATCCGGGGCAAAGACGGCTACTTGTATGAAGGCACGGCGGCCGATGCGCCCGAGTACGGTGGGCGCTTGCACATCCTCGAGGTGCAGCGCCTCATGCGCACGAGCCCCAAGGTGACCATCGCGGCCGTCAACGGCTGGGCAGCCGGTGGCGGGCACAGCCTGCACGTGGTGTCTGACTTGTCTATTGCGAGCCGTGAACACGCGCGCTTCAAGCAGACCGATGCCAATGTGGGCTCGTTTGACGCGGGCTACGGTTCAGCATTGCTGGCGCGCCAAGTGGGTGATAAGCGTGCGCGGGAGATCTTTTTCTTGGCCCGCGAGTACTCCGCTGAGGACGCTGAGCGCTGGGGCGCCGTGAATGAGGCTGTGCCTCACGCAGAGCTGGAGGCCAAGGCTCTCGAGTACGCAGCCCTCATCGCCACCAAGTCCCCCCAGGCCATCCGCATGCTGAAGTTCGCCTTCAATCTCGCGGATGACGGCCTTGCTGGTCAGCAGGTGTTCGCCGGGGAGGCCACACGCATGGCGTACATGACGGCGGAGGCCCAAGAGGGTAGGGACGCGTTCTTGGAGCGCCGCTCTCCCGATTGGACTCGGTTCCCCTACGCCTATTGAGACGGCGTGTGCCCGCGCGACCTAGCTGAAGTTGGCGCGCGTACCGCTCACACCGGCGTTGGGCACAAACTCTACCCACGTCTGACCGGGGGCCAAGAACACCGGCTCACCCTCAAGAGTCGTCATCTCGTAAGCGGACAGACGATCAGCCTTGGTCCACAAGATGGGGATGTACTTTCCACCCGTGGCCACATAGCCAGGACTACCGCTCACGATCATTTGCGAGACGGGCAGGCTATTGCTGGTGCGCACCGTGACGTGGAGCACCAGCACGTTGGTGGCAGACAAGCGAGTACCAGCCACGGTGGAGCTAGGCTCACCAAACTCCGAACGCAACCACGTGTTGGTGGCGGGGTCCCAGTCCCAACTGGGCTCGCCGTATCCCGAGAACCGCAAGTCGATGTGCGTCGCGTCCGTGCCTTGCAACACCGCCGTGGCGGCCTGGGCCGGGTACGCAAAGTTGAATTGCGGTCCGGGGGCCACCGAGTCGCCAGCTTGAGCCACGATCTTAGGAATGTCGATGTGCAGGTTGTAAGGCGCGGGCTTGTCCTTGGTGCGGAAGAAGCCGTCGTCACCCAAGTCCTGCGCGATGAGCAATTGGCCGGTGTTGCGCGCCACTTGCATCACCTTGGGGTTGGCTCCCGAAAAGACGAGCGGTCCACCCAAGTGCCCAATGCTGTCCGCATCGTGCTCACGCATGGAACGGATGGGCCCCACAGTGGGCGGGTACACCGAGTGGTACACCGCGATCAGACGAGGGATGCCGCCGTCAATGTAGTGCTCAAACACGATGTCCGCGTACTCGAGGTTGCTCTGGGGACGAGCCTTGGAGTCGTTAGGGATCTTGATGGCAAGCGCGGGCCGTATGAGTTCCTCGGGGCTCGCCTCGCTAGCGTCGAGACCGGTGATGGGCCACGCGATGGCGGGCTTAGGGTCTTCGGGAGGCTCGGGCGCGAAAGTCTTGTCGGTAGGTGGCGACTCGGTGTACGTGACGAACGCGGGAGTGATCTCCGCCGGAGCGCAACCTGCCAGCGCCAATGCAGTGACGGCTGCGAGAGCCAAGAGTGTTTGGCGAGCGGTGCGCATGCCTAGATTCTAGGCGCCGCTTACGCTGTGAGAGTGGAATACGCGCGGCTCAAAGAGTCTCCCCAAGCGGCGGTCCGCCAGGCTCTCTCAGGCAGCGCAAGGGGAATCGCGGTGGAGACGTCAGGTTCCACGGGCCGACCTCGCGAAGTGTTGATCAGCGCCGGGGCCATGGCGGCATCGGCTCAGGCCACACACTCCCGGCTCGGCGGACCGGGCCAATGGTTGCTCGCGGTGCCCGCGGACCGCGTGGCCGGCGCCATGGTGATTGCCCGCGCTCACCTCGCGGGGACGGACCTGATGCGTATCGCTGCGGGCCCCTTCACGGCCCGGTCTTTTGCCGATGCCGTGGCCGGGATGGACTCAAGCGCTCGCCGTTACGTGTCATTGGTGCCTACGCAACTGGTGCGGGTCATGGACTCTGCGCGGGGGCGGGAGACGCTGACTCAACTCGACGCCGTGCTCGTGGGAGGCGCTGCCTTGCCGGCCGGAGATCTCCCCGCCAACGTAGTGGCTACCTACGGAGCAAGTGAGACCAGCGGCGGTTGCGTCTACAACGGGGTGCCGCTGGAAGGCACGTCCGTAGCGGTGGTGGACGGAGTGATTCGCCTCGCCGGGCCCACCTTGGCAGATGGCTACGCGGATGGCGACAACTCGCGCTTTGTGGAACACGAAGGCACGCGCTGGTTCGTCACGAATGACGAGGGCGAACTGGGTCCGGACGGTCGCTTGCGCATGCTCGGACGTGTTGACGACGTCATCACCTCGGGAGGGGTGAAGTTCCACCCGGGGCCCATCGAGGCTGCCGTACGCACTTTGCCATGGGTGGGCGAGGCCGTGGCTGTAGGCGTACCCGACCCTGAGTGGGGAGAGCGCATTGAGGCATTGGTGGAGACCAAGCCTGGCATGGCGGCCGCCCCGTGGGCTGAGGCACGTGAAGCACTGGCCTCGGTGCTGGACCGTGCCGCTCTTCCCAAACGTTGCATGGTGGTGGAGGCACTGCCCCGGCTAGCCTCGGGCAAGATTGATCGCGCACGAGCGCGCCAACTGGTCAAGGAGTCACATGCCTAGCTCTGAAGACTGGGTTGCGGGCGCGCGCCCGCGCACTTTGTGGACCGCAGTGAGCGCGGTCGCCGTGGGAAGTGCAGCGGCGGGAGCGGTGGGCGGCTTCAGGCTCGAACCGGCGCTGTTCGCCTTGGGAGTCGCCGTATCGCTGCAGATCGCGTCCAACTACGCCAACGACTATGCCGATGGAGTGCGTGGCACGGACGTGAACCGGCTGGGCCCTGAGCGGCTCGTAGCGTCGGGACGCGCCACTCCCTCTGCCGTCAAGCGCGCAGCGTTCATTGCCTTTGGAGTGGGCGCAGCGCTCGGCCTGTATGCGGTGATCATCTCAGGTCAATGGTGGCTACTCGCGGTGGGTGCCATGGCGATTGTGGCCGCATGGACCTACACCGCCTCGCCACGTCCTTACGGCTATGCCGGCTGGGGCGAAATGAGCGTGTTGTTCTTCTTTGGTCCCGTCGCCGTGCTGGGCACCATGCTCTTGCAGGCTGGGCTGGTGACGTGGTGGGCAGTGGTGGCCTCGTTCGCGGTGGGTCTGTGGGCGGTGGCGTTGCTCATGATCAACAACATTCGCGACATCGACGGTGATGCGCTCGCAGGCAAGCGAACCCTGGCCGTTCAACTGGGTGGCCCTCGCGCTCGCAATGTCTTTGCGCTCACGCTCATCACTACGCAACTCTTGGCGATCGTCGTGTCGTTTGCCCACCCGTGGGTGCTACTCACCCTTGTCACTGCGGCACCCACAGTGTTCTTTGCTGCGGCCATGCGCTTGGGTCCTCAGGGACTGGCGCTACGCCCCATCTTCGGTGGAGTGAGCTTGGTGGGACTCGTGTACGGCTTGTTGTTTGCCTTGGGCCTCGCGCTCTAGGGCTTACTTCTCACCTGTCCCGCGGCCGGTGGCCGCCTCAGCGTCCTCATCCCCGGCATCGGCCTCAATGCCCTTGCGTGACCTGGTGATCCAGCCGTCCATTTGCTCCATAGCCTTGCGGCGCATGCCGGGGAATGCCACGTAGCCGAGCACCCAGGCCACCACAAAGGCCACGAGCACAGCGAAAATGTCGAACCACTTGAGCGCCCAGAAGGCGCCATACACGGCGAGGAAGATCGCCGTGCGAACCAGCCAATAAGCGAGCACATGCATAGAGTCCAACCTAGTGGCGGGTTACGATTCCCCAATGCTGCGACTAGTGGGAATCCTCGCCTACTTGGCATTGACCGTGTACGCGGTTGCTGATGCCGCCCAACACCCCGAGCGCAAGCCGTACGGCGTGCACAAGGCTTTGTGGGTGCTTGCGATCCTCATCCTGCCCGTGGTGGGAGCGCTCGCGTGGCTCATCGTGAAGTACACCACCGGGGGTGACGGTAGCTCGCCGCGTGGAAAGCCAGTGGCGCCGGACGACGATCCCGAGTACTTGAGGTGGCTTGAGCAGCAACGAAAGCGCCGTGCGTCGGAGTCCTAGCGAGCGCTAAGCCTTGGCGCGCGGGGCCTCGCGCCACCCGTAGGCGACCTCAAGCTGCTCGCCCACGCGTGCGAGGTCAAACTCCTTGAGCCGCTCTTGCTGGCGCGCATTCAAGGTCTCGCGCAACGAGGCGTCAGAGATGAGCGCGGTGAGTCTGGCGGCAAACGCGGCGGTGTCGGTGGCGTCCACCACGGCCTCGGGGTCACCGATGGTCCACGAGTAGCCGGGGTTGTCTCCGGCCAGCACCGCACCCGCACCCGCAGCCATCGCTTCAATGAGGACGATGCCAAAGCTCTCGCCTCCCGTGGCGGGGAACACCGCGATATCCGCAGCGGCGAGAAACCCCGCCTTGTCCTCGTCACTCACAAAGCCGCACAGACTCACCACGCTGGCGAGCCCATTGCTCTCCACGGCCGCCTCGACTTGCGGGAGAAGCGCCCCGCGGCCGCCGATGCGCACCTCGATCTTCTGGCGTAGCTCATACGGAATTGCGGCGAGCGCCTCCACTAGCTCCAGCACACCCTTGCGATCCACAAGGCGCCCCAAGAAGGCGATCACCACCGCACCCTCGCGACCTGCCGGCCAGGGCTTGCGCGTGGCCTGAGAGCGCATGGCCTCCACCTCAATGGGGGCCGGGCTAGTGACGCATGCGACCTTGTATGCGGAGGTGGCGAACTCGGTGGCTGGCCCCGAAAGGCCCGTGAAGGCGTCAAACTTGCGCACATTGCGGCGCAACATACGGCCCAACGCCTTGGTGCCAAAGTCAGAGCCACGCCCGTCAGGAAGGATCACAAAGGAGCCCACAATCCGCACCGTGCGCGCCTGCAGAGCTCTCGCCTCCTCCACCACGCGCGCGGCAAACACCGGCGAATGCGGAGACATGACGTGGATCACGTCAAAGCGCTCCGCCTCCAACAGGCGGCGAATCCGCGCACGCGAGGCGGGAAGAGGTGTGCGCAGTGAGTTTCCGTTAAAGCGAACACCCACATTGCGGGTCAGCGAGTGGACGGCCTTGACTCCCGTGGGGGGCTGCCCCGCCTCGCCCGAACACAAGACGTGCACCTCATGGCCTGCTTGACCCAAGTACAGCGCTAGTGAACGGACGTAGGCCTGGACGCCGTCGGGCTTGTCCAGGGCATCGTCAATGACAAAGGCGACCTTCACGGCTCAGCTCGCCTCACGTGGCATAGGAGTGCATTCCCTGGAACACCAGGTTGACCACGGTGAAGTTCATCACCACGGCCACAAAACCCACCAGCGCGAGCCACGCTGCGCGGCGACCACTCCAGCCTTGAGTAGTACGCGCGTGCAAGTAGGCGGCGTAGATCACCCAGATGACAAACGACCACACCTCTTTGGGGTCCCAGCCCCAGTAGCGGCCCCACGCATGCTCGGCCCACACCGCACCGGCCATGACCGTAAAGGTCCACAGCACAAAGCCCACGGCGTTGAGCCTGAACGCCAGGGCCTCGAGGTCTTGGGAGCCAGGGACGGCGTGGAGCCAGCGCCAGCGCGGGGACTCTAGCCGCCCACTTCCGCCCTCGCGTGAGTGCTGGAGCAATTGCATTCCCGAGGCCACCGCACCCACGATGAGAATGCCGGTGGCAATCACTGCCACGGACACGTGCACGACAAGCCAAAAACTCTGTAGGGCCGGTTGGAGGCCGGTGACTTCGCGGTACATCACGGTAAGCGCCAAGCCCAGCGTGAGGGTGCTCAGTCCGGCCACGCCGGGCGCAAGAAACGCGACGTCTCGCAGTCGCTGCACCACCACGAACACCGCAACGGCCACGAGGGAGCCTGAGATGGAGAACTCGTACATGTTTGACCACGGCACGTGACCGGCGTCAATGCCGCGAGCCGCCACGCCCACCGCATGCGCCACAAGGCCCACCACGGTGGCGGAGCGGCCGATGCCCAAGGACTTTGCCGCCACGCGTGCCGTCTCGGCATTCCCGTCCGATGCCCGGGCCGGCTCCTTCTCCAGGGTGGCAGTGATCTTGCCCTTGGCCTTGGTCACCGCCGGTGTCACGGTAGCTGCGCGCTTACGCTCCACAGCCAAGTCCGCGACCTTGGCGAGGCGCACGCTGTAAGTGACCATCGCGATGGCGTACAGGACAGTCGCGGTCCACAAGGCGAACACGCTCAGTGCGGTGACATCCATGATTACTCCTCGGCTTGCGGGGTGCTCCCCGGCTCCAGTGCGGCGGCGGCCATGGCCCGGTCACGTTCACGTGGGGCGGCCTGGTCATGAGCCGGAGCGAGCACCGCTCCGTGCACGAGTGTACTTTCGCCTCGCTTGCCCGCGGGTGTCGCCAGAATCCACACGCGGCGGCGCGCGCCAAAGAGCGAGAGCGCAATGCCCAGGAACGCGCCGATGGATGCGACAAGTAGCCATGGCAAGGACGGGTCAGCGCGCAAGTCCACGGCAATGAATCGGGGCAACTTATTCCACGTGATGGAGCCCAAGCCCGCAGGAAGTTCTACGGTTTCGCCGGGCCTGAGCACGACCAGGAATGGCTGACCGTCCTCGCCGCGTACGGGCGAGAGGTGCGTCATGTCCAGCTGGTACACGTTCTGCGGGATGCCGGCGTCGAGGCCCAAGTCGCCTGTATACGCGTAGAGGTAGATGACGGGGTCCAGCGGCTCCGGCCACACGGAGACGGTTCCCGCAAAAGGCGTGTCCACGGCGGTGGGAAGCAGAGTTCCTGAGAACCCGAGCTGCTCACCACTGGCCACGTCGGGAACCTTGATGACGCCCGTGGACGTGTAGACCGCGTCTTGAGGCAAGAAGGGCACGGGACCGGCAAAAGCCACTTGGCCGTCGGCGTCGGTGATCGTGAACGAAGGCGCAAAGCCGTTGCCTTGCAAGTAAATCTTTCCGCCAGAAACTTGGAGTGGGCGGTTCACCTCAATGCGAGTGGGCACCGCTTCAGCGCCCGGTTCCTTGAGGAGCACGTGAGCCGCAAACGCGGCGGGACGGCCATCGTCAAAGAAGGCGGAGTCGAGTCGGTCAAGGGTGATGGTGAACGGCTCTAGGCGCGCGGGGTCAAAGAGTCGCCCTGACTCGTATGTGTCATAGTCGGCCACGGCGTTGGTGAAGGTTCCGCCTTCAACGATGACCGCCTGGCCGCGATAGGTAAGCAAAGAGCCGGCCGCCACAGCCAACAGGATCGCTACGAGCGACAAGTGGAAGATGAGATTTCCCAGCTCGCGAACGTGCCCGCGCTCCGCCGCAATGGCAAGGCCCTCCCCGCGCTCATCCACTCTCACCCGGTACCCACCGATGGCGCCTAGCAACCCGGGTCGCGGGCGCAGGGCTTGAGTGACACGTGTGGCCACCTCCGCAGGAGTGCCGGGCACGGTGGCCGTCACGGCCTCGTAGCGTTCAAGCGAGGAGGGTGCCGCCGAGACCTCGGCTCGCATGGCCCTTGCGTGCGCAAGGCTACGCGGCACGATGCACCCCACGAGCGATGCAAACAAGAGCAGGTAGATGGCAGTGAACCACGCCGAGCCAAAGACATCCAGCAGGCCCACCGTGTCCGCCACCTCACCCCAAAATCCGTAGCGCTCAGTGAAGCCGCGAGCGGCAGCTGCGTCTTGAGGCCATTGCGGCAAGAGTGAGCCCGGAATCGCCGCCAAGCCCAAGAGCAAGAGCAAGACGAGCGCCAGGCGCATAGACGTGACCTGACGCCACCCCCACCGCAACCAACCGCCCACACCAAGTCGCGGTGCCTCGGCAATGGCGTAGTTGTCTACCGTGAAACGCTTGGGTGCGTTCTCGCTCATACCGCCACCCAGAATCCGTCAATCCAGCCCTGCATCAAGCCGGTGACGCGCTCCCATAGTCCGGTCACGAGCAACGCGCCCAACACCACCAGGAGCCCTCCGCCCAGACGCATGAGCGCCACACGGTGACGGCGTAGCCACCCCAGCACTTTCTCGGTGCGCTCCATCCATAGCGCCAAGAACAAGAACGGCAATCCAATTCCCAGTGAGTACGCCACCGCAAGAGCTATGCCGCGACCCTGCGTCGCTTCAGTGAGGCCAAGCGTGAGCACTGCCGCCAAGGTAGGGCCGAGGCACGGGGTCCAGCCCAAGCCGAACACCACGCCGAGGAGCGGAGCACCTGCAAGCCCGGCGCGCGGGTTCACGTGAAAGCGCCGTTCTTGTTGCATAAACGGCACGGCGCCCATGAACACAAAACCCAGCACAATCACGAGTACACCCAGCACCCGAGTGACGATGTCCAACTCACTCTTGAGTTGCGCGCCAGCTGAGGCGAACACGAAGCCCAGTACCACAAACACAGTGGCAAAGCCCAACACAAAGAGCAGCGTGCCTAGCGCGAGCCGCGGTCTGGAGGTCTTTCCGGTGGATCCGGCGCCAGCCATCCCAGAGACGTAGCCTAAGTAGCCGGGGATCAACGGCACCACGCACGGACTCGCAAAACTCACCAGTCCGGCGAGAAGCGAGACCGCGAGCGCCGCCAGGAGTGAACCGCTGAGGGCAGTTTGAGCGAAGGAGCCTCCCATGACGGCCATCACTAACGCGCGCTCCCTGCC
The DNA here is from genome assembly GCA_044507265.1 of Actinomycetales bacterium. Lineage (GTDB taxonomy): Bacteria > Actinomycetota > Actinomycetes > Actinomycetales > Demequinaceae > Demequina. Next base: position 233,751 of record JBIQJT010000001.1, read on the forward strand.
GCAGAGATGAGTGCCTGAAGGGTGGACAACTCCACGCGCCCCACGGTCCTGGCGGCTACAAAGCCTTGAGGGTCAATCACCAATCCGGTGGGCACGGCGTTGATGGCCACGAGGCCCTGCATGGAAGCCACGGCCTGGCCGTCGGAGTCGCCGATGCTGGGGTAGGTAATCCCAAAGTTGCGTTCGAAGGCTTGGGCCGTGCCGGCATCGTCCTTGGTGTTGACACCAATCACCGCCACGCCGTCAAGGGCGTCCAATGCCACAAGGTCAGGCGCCTCCGCACGGCACGGCGGGCAGGCGGCGTACCACGTGGTGATGAATACCACCTGTCCCTCGTAGTCACTCAAGTGGACCGGGTTGCCGTCAAAATCAGTGCCGCTCAACTCAAGAGGGCCCGGCCGTGACCCCGACTGCCACTCGGTGACCGTGCCGTCGCCGGAGACGTATCCAGGTGAGGACACCGCGTCGGGAGGAGTGCACGCCACCACGGTGAGCACCACCGCCACCACAATGGCTGCGAGCAGAATCAGCCGCGCCCCGCGCCTCACTTGGGCACCTCGATGCCTGCGGCGGGGGCCGCGTACGAGAACCCCGTGACGATCGAATCGGGACCAATGGTGAAACTCGTGACCGACGCCAAGGCACACTCGCGCGAACGCGGGTCGTGCAGCAGACTGCGCCCCTCGTGGGTTGACCGCGCCACCCAGATCGGCAATTGGTGGCTCACCATGACGGTGTCGCCGTCCGGGGTGGCCTGCGCCGCGGCGTGGATGGCCGCCCACATGCGCTCGGCTTGCTCCGTGTACGGCTCACCCCACGAGGGCCGCCACGGGTTGCGCAAGCGCCACCAGTTCTTGGGGTGGATGAAGTCCTTGGGCCCGCTCTGGAGCGGCTCACCTTCCCAAATGTTCCACGCCTCGATGATGCGTGCGTCGGTGTCGACGGGAAGGGAGAACGCCTCGGCAATGGGCGCCGCAGTCTCTTGTGCGCGTTGCAGCGGAGACGCAATCACTCGCGCTACCGGCACGTCGGCGTCCACAAAGTGACGGGCCACGGCGCGGGCCATCTCATGGCCCGTCTCGCTCAACCCAAATGACTCAAGGCGGCCGTACAGGACTTTGTCAGGGTTGTGCACGTGGCCATGACGGACCAAGTGGACGGTAGGCATGGCTTCTATTGTTCCTTGGGTTCACGCGAGCGCACTACACGCCCAAGGCGGCCCGCAGCGCGTCGGGCCGAATCCTCCAGAACCCCACGGTCTCGCCGTCCACTTGCACCACCGGAACGTCCTCGTGGAATCGCGCCTTGAGCTCGGCGTCAGCGTCGACGTCAACCACCTCAAAGGACTCGCCTGCGTCATTGCACACGTCCGCCACAATGGCGATGGCGTCATCGCACAGGTGGCAACCCTGGCGGCTGTAGACCTTCACACGGCTCGTCACAAACACACCCTAACGAGCGTTGACCCTCCCCGACATCTGTAGGGTGGTCGTATGGCGCGGTCGGAACGCACCCCCACCCGCGTTGCGGCGTTTTTTGACGTTGACAACACGGTGATCCGCGGAGCGAGCGCGTTCCACATTGCGCGCGGCTTGCGCCAGCGCGGTTACTTCCGATGGCGAGACATCCTCCGCTTTGCGTGGGAGCAACTCAAGTACAACGTCTTTGGTGAGAGCCACGAGCAGATTCGTGACGTTCGCAACGAGGCGCTATCCATCATCAAGGGTTGGTCAGTGGCTGAAATGGCGGCCATTGGTGAAGAGATTTACGACGAGGTTCTCGCATTGAGAATCTTCCCCGGCACCAAAGCTTTGATTGACGAGCACCGTGCCCAAGGGCACGACGTGTGGTTCGTGACCGCCTCGCCGGTGGAGGTGGGCCGGACCATTGCGCGCAGGCTTGGCGCCACCGGCGCGCTCGGCACCATCGCCGAGCACGAAGGTGGGTACTACACAGGCCGCTTGGTGGGCGAGATGCTTCACGGGGCAGCCAAAGCGGTGGCCGTGGGTGAGTTGGCCACTCAGAACAAGTACGCACTCGATCAGTCCTTTGCCTACGGCGACTCCATGAACGACGTCCACATGTTGCGCACTGTGGGTCACCCATGTGCCATCAACCCCGATCGCCGCTTGCGCTCCTACGCGAAATCTGAGGATTGGCCCGTCAAGGACTTTCGCGGCCGCAACTCCAAGGGACGCCGGAGCATCCTGCGTGCGTCCATCACGGGCTTTGTGTGGGCCAACATGGCAGTGTTGCGTGGGATCAAGCACGCGCTCATGCGGCCATTCAAGCGGCGCGGCGCCGACTCCACACCAGACCAGCCGCCACAGCAGTAGCCGCGAGGTTTCCCGCGACTATCCATGCGCCAACGGCCTCCGTTACTTCCACCACCCATGGCAGCGAGTACAACCAGGCCGGCTCACAAGCGCGAGCACCCGTGGGGCAGTAGTCCAACACGGACGGGGCAAAGCCAGGCGCTTGAGGTCCAGGCACCATCGCAAAGGTGGGATCTGCCACCACCACAATCACCACCACCAGCGACAGCGCCACCAACGCTCCGAGCGCCCACCACGTCTTGAAGATGGCCCGCGATTCCAACAGCCATGCCATCACCGCTCCCGTCAGTAGCCACAAGGTGGTCAACAACGGCCACGTGAGCGCGGTGGCGAGATCTCCCAAGAACCCGCCGATGCCTTGGTGCGGTCCAGCCATGGGGCGAACGAAGAGTCCAGACATGACAAAGAACGACGGCAAGGGCAGCGCGAGCGCGAGGCACACCATGGCCACGTAGACCCTGCGCAGCCACCTGCGTGGGCGGCGAGCACCCGGGACTACCGCGACAGGGCCCGACTGGACCGAGGCATCGGGCGGAAGAGCGCTGCCAGTGCGGAACTTGCGAATCAAGCGTCGGGTGGTCTCCGCGAGCACGAGACCCGCCCACAGCACCGAGGTGAACCCGCCCACCACAGCCGCGCCGAACACGATCATGGCTACTGCGCCGGTGGGAGCCTGGTCAAGCCACGCCTTGTCATACCACTCGTGCAGCGGAAGCACGGCGCTGACGACGACCATTCCCACGACCAACGTGAGGAGCGTGAGATAGGCGGTGTAGGTAGGCGCAATGGATCCCACTAGCGGCACTACCACCACGCCCAAGAGCAACGCAGCCACGGTGGAGTAGAGCCAGGCGGTGGAACCGGGTTGGTAGCCAGCGAGGACCACTAGCGCAATGGCCCACATGGGAAGCAGTCGTGGAGCGGTGCGGCGTTCGTGCTTGAGAAAGCCCGTGAACCACTCGCGCACGGCGGTCAGCGTCACGGTGCTCCCCTCACTTGTTGATGGCTCCCCCATATTGTCGTGGTCCCGTGGCGTGCCCGCCAGCGGCCACGGCGAGCAAGGTCAAACAAAGCATCGTGGTTGTCAAAGCACAAAGCCCGCGCCGCTCATACGCGACACGGGCTACTGCTGACCAGCGAGCTGGTCTACTTCTTGTTACGACGCTGGTGGCGCGTCTTGCGAAGCAACTTGCGGTGCTTCTTCTTAGACATACGCTTGCGGCGCTTCTTAATAACGGAGCCCACGGGACCTACCTTGATTTGGGTGGAAACTTTACGGACACACCGGTTGGTCCGGCACGACAGCCCCCTAGCCTACAGCGCCCGCGGACCTCACGTCATCCTCGCCCTCACCACCGTGCAGCACCGCTTGCTGCATAAAGGCAGTGATGGCCGCCTCTGGCACGCGAAATGACTTGCCAAAACGCACAGCTGGCAAATCGCCGGCGTGGACCCAGCGATACACGGTCATCCGCGAAACGCGGCACATGTCAGCAACCTCGGCAACCGTGAGGAAGCGCGTGGGCGCGTTGTCAGACACTGGATCTCCTTTGGAAGCACTCGCCCCGTGTATCGGCGTGTACGTGCTCCCACTGTAGGGGCTGGTGTGACTGTTGTGAAGATGCGCTCATCTGCCGATGAACTTCAAGGGGGCAGTGCCGTGGTGGCACAGTAGTGCCCATAGCGCGCTCGTTACGGCGCGAGTCGAGGAGTGTCATGGGACAACTGAGCGTGATTCGCGCTGCGGTGTCCGAGTGGATTGACCGCGAGACCTTGAGGTCGCCAGCTCGGCTGGTGCTCGCCACCTTCGCCCTCGTCATCCTCATCATCACCGGACTGCTGTCATTGCCCGCTGCCACGGCATCGGGCGTCCGCGCACCGTTTGTGGACGCGATTTTCACGGCAACCTCCGCGGTGTGCGTCACCGGACTCGTCACGGTGGAGACGGGGACCTACTGGTCACCGCTGGGACTGACCATCATCGCGGTGGGCATGAAGGTGGGAGGCCTGGGCATCATGACCCTCGCCTCACTCGTGGGCTTTGCTGTGGCGCGGCGCATTGGGCTCACTCAGCGCATTCTGGCTGCCCGCGAGGCCCGCGCCACAGGACTGGGCGACGTGCGCTCACTGCTGCGCACCATCATCGTGGTGTCCACAGTGACCGAGCTCATCATCGCCGCGGTGCTGTTTCCCCGCTTCTTGTCCTTGGACTACGGACTGTGGAAGTCCATGGGTTACTCAGTGTTTTACGGCATCTCGGCATTCAACAACGCCGGCTTCACCCCCGATCCTTCGGGATTGATCCCCTATGCAAACGACGCGTGGGTGCTGTTCCCCATTGGACTTGGCGTGTTCATTGGAGCCTTAGGCTTTCCCGTCTACTTCAATCTGTTGCGCTCGTGGCGCACTCCCCGCCGTTGGACCTTGCACACCAAGCTCAGCCTCGCCACGGTAGGCGCCCTCACAGTGGCGTCCACCGCACTGGTGTCCTTCTTTGAGTGGGGCAACCCGGGCACACTACAGAGCGATTCCGCGGTCTCCACGCTCAGTAAGGCGTTGTTCCACTCAGTCAGTCAGCGCTCCGGTGGATTCAGCACCTTTGACATTGGTGTCGCACGCCAAGAGACGTGGATGATCGAGGACATTTTCATGTTCATTGGGGGCGGCTCGGGGTCCACCGCCGGTGGAATCCGCGTCACCACCCTGGCCGTATTGTTGCTGGCGATCTGGGCGGAAGCGCGCGGCCGCCGTGACATCGAAGCCTTTGGAAAGCGCATCGGCACAGAAATCTTGCGTCTCGCAGTTTCGGTGACGCTCGTCAGCTTGTTCATTGTGATCGTGGGCACCGTGGTGTTCATGGCGGTCACCGACATCCCCCTAGACCGCTCGCTCTATGAGGTCATCTCTGCGTTCGCCACGTGCGGGCTCAGCACCGGCATCACCGGCGACCTCAACACGGCGGGCAAGATCACCCTCATCACGCTCATGTATGTGGGACGTGTAGGTTCCCTCACGGTGGTGGCAGCGCTAGCGTTGAATAGGCAACGTCGCGTGATCCGCTACCCCAGCGAAAGGCCCCTCATTGGCTAACGAGACCTCAAGGCAAGGCGTGCTCGTCATTGGACTGGGCCGCTTTGGATCCGCCATAGCTGACACCCTGGACCTCATGGACGTGGAGGTCCTCGCCGTGGACCGCGACCCGAGATTAGTGGAGCGGTGGTCGGCTCGGCTTCCCGTGGTGGAGGCAAACGCCGCAGACCCGCGCGCGCTTGAACAGCTGGGCGCCAAGGAGTTCGCCGCCGCCGTGGTGGGAATTGGAAACTCGCTCGAGTCCTCCGTGCTCATTACCGGAAACCTCGTGGACATGGGCGTGCCTGAGATTTGGGCCAAGGCAGTCTCTGCGGAACACAAGCGCATCCTGGAACGCATCGGAGCGCACCATGTGGTGTTGCCCGAGTCCGATGCTGGGGCCAGGGTGGCGCACTCCGTGGGTGGCAAGATGCTCGACTACATCGAGGTGGAAGACGGCTTCACCATTGTGAAGATGCGCCCGCCCAAGGAGACGCACAACTTCCGGCTGGACCAATTGGACTTGCGCAACAAGTACGGCATCCAGGTCATTGGTGTGAAGAGCCCCGGCGAGGACTTTGAGTACGCGGGCAAAGAGACCACTATCCACGCTGACGACCTCTTGGTAGTCGCGGGCGACGGGGAGTTGCTTGAGCGCTTTGCTCAACGCCCCTAGACTGCCTGGAACTTGAGGGGACAAACCATGACCGATCCGCTACGCATCGTGCGCGCGAGCATGGACCCCGTGATTTGGGAGGCCGCGTGAGCGAGCAAGACCGGCAAGAGTGGGGAATCAACCGGCGGACTGCTCCGCCCACGGTGCGGCCCCTCGGCATAGAACCTCTCATCGCGGTCATCGGCACGGGCATCTACGCCGCATTCCAAATCGCTCTGTGTGTCACAGGGTTGGTGCTCCTCAGCAACGAAGGCGCGTTGAGGGAGTCATGGGCGACTCTGGTCGTGATCGGGTTTTTCACTGCCGGCCCCATCGGCTACTTCAGTCTGTGCGGCTGGATGACCGCCGTGCGAAGTCGCCTCCACGATGCGCGAATGACCACCCCAGGCGGGTGGACCATCTGGTTGTCATGGTTTATCCCGCTCTATGGGTTCATCGGACCGGCCATCGCCATGGGCAAGATCCGGCCGCCGCGCGCGCGCACGGATGAACTGATGGTGGGCGCGTGGTGGTTGACCTTCCTTGGCTATGTGATCGCGGATCGCGTAGTGAGTTCCGTCGACCTTGGCGATGCTCGCCGGGGCTGGCTCATCGCGATGATCGTGCTCATCAGCCTCTCGTATGCCGCTCTGGTGCGGCTCATCAAGGACTATTCTGCTCACGCGCCGGGCCAGCCTGCGGTCACGAGAGGCACGCCTCAGCACGAGTCAGCACCTGCGGAGTTGACCGAGGGCGCGTAAAGAGCCACTCACGGTGGGACACCGTGATCAGCGCAACCCCACTCGCTTCAGATACTCGTTAGCGAACATCCCTTGTGGGTCCAGGCGATCACACAGCGCCTTGGCGTCAGCAACGCGCGGATGCGCGGCCTCAATAGCCTTCGCTGACATTGAGTTGACCTTGCCCCAGTGGGGCCGCGGATGGAAGGGCGCGAGCGCCGCCTCCACCAGGACGTTGAGCTCAGCCACCGCCTCGGGTTCATTGCGCCACGTGAAATGGATGCACAAGGTGTCACGGTCGTATGCCCCGCTGAGCCACAAGGGTTCCGCAGCTATCGTCCGCACTTCACTGACGTGCAAGTGCGGAGCAATGCGCTCACCCAAGCTGCGCACCGCCTCCAACGCAGCCGTAGCATCGGCAAAGGGCACAAAGTACTCCGTCTGAATCTCATCACCGTTACTGGGCGTGAAGTCCAAGCGGAAGTGCGGCAAGCGCTCAATCCACGGCCCCGGCTGACCCCGATGCGGTGTCAACGCGGCTGGGTCACCACCGGCCAGTTGCGTGGTGCCCATGTCTACTCGCCGGGAGCCCATCCAGTCGCGAGGCAACGTTGCGTCACGATCCGGCCGCGACTTCACCCATACTTGCTCGATGCTCGGCTCGTCCCATGTGGTGAACACCGACACCGAGTAGGCGGCTCCCAGAATGGCTGCTGGGTCCTGGAGCAAGGCTTCCCAAGGCATGGCTTTGTAGACGTGTTGGGCAATCTGGAAACTAGGCTCCACGTCAAGAGTGACGCGGGTGACGATGCCGTAGGCACCGAGTCCCACCACGAGTCCATCAAAGTCGGGCTCCCCGCGCTTGACCTTGTGGATGTCACCGTCTGCGCCCACGAACTCAAGTGCCGCAACAGCCGCCGAAAGTGAGCGATTGCGCAGGCCCGAGCCGTGGGTTCCTGTGGCAATAGCGCCGCCCACCGAGATGTGCGGCAGCGACCCCACGTTGGCGAGCGCCCAGCCCAGCTCCTCCAGGCGTGGACCAAAATCGCCGTAGCGTGCGCCAGCGCCCACGGTAAAGGTCGCCTCGACCTCATCCAGAACGCCATCAACCGGCAGTCCTGTCACGCTGACGAGAGTGCCTCCGGTATCAGCAATGTCGTTAAACGAGTGCCTGGTGCCCACTGCACGGACCTTGCCGCCCGCGCTCACGACCTTGACTACGTCGTCAACTGAACGGGCTTCTACCAGCCGCGCCGCCTCAAAGTGATGGGTGCGGGCCCAAGTAGAACCGACGTTGGCCATGCCTTGAGTCTGGCACGTCCAATACCTGCCGGAAAGTCCTAGATGACACCAAACGCGAGCATGGCATCGGCCACCTTGGTGAAGCCGGAGATATTCGCACCCAACACGTAGTTACCAGGGCTACCGTATTCCTCCGCGGTGTCGCGGCAGCGGTCGTGGATGTCTCGCATGATGATGCGCAAGCGCTCCTCGGTGTACGCGAAGTTCCACGAGTCGCGCGAAGCGTTCTGCTGCATCTCCAGGGCACTCGTGGCCACACCGCCGGCGTTAGCAGCCTTGCCGGGTGCGAACCTCACGCCCGCCTCTTGGAAGGCGCGCACGGCCTCTGGCGTGCACGGCATGTTGGCACCCTCGGCCACCACTGTGCACCCGTTCTTGATGAGCGTCTGAGCGTCCGCCTCGGTGAGCTCGTTCTGGGTGGCACACGGCAAGGCCACATCGCACGGCACGTCCCAAATGGTGCCGCCATTGGCCATGTAGCGCGCGGAGCCCTTGACCTCGTCCACATACTCCGAAATGCGGCCACGGCGAGTGAGCTTGATGTCCTTCACCACCTGAAGGTCAATCCCTGACTCGTCCACGATGTATCCCGCGGAGTCAGACATTGCGACGACCTTGCCACCCAACTGGTGCACCTTTTCCGTGGCGTAGATCGCCACGTTTCCCGAACCCGAGACCAGCACGCGCTTGCCATCGATCGACTCACCCGCGGACTTGAGGATCTCGTCCACAAAGAACACAGTGCCGTAGCCCGTGGCTTCCGTGCGCACTTGTGAACCCCCCCATGTGATGCCCTTGCCAGTCAGCACACCCGACTCGTAGCGATTGGTGATGCGCTTGTACTGGCCGAACAGGTAGCCAAGTTCGCGTCCACCGACTCCGATGTCTCCCGCGGGGACATCCGTGTACTCACCGATGTGCCGGTACAACTCCGTCATGAACGATTGGCAGAAGCGCATGATCTCGGCGTCCGACTTGCCCTTGGGATCAAAGTCAGAGCCACCCTTACCGCCACCAATCGGCATGCCCGTGAGCGAGTTCTTGAAGATCTGCTCAAAGCCCAAGAACTTGATGATGCCCAAGTACACACTCGGGTGAAAGCGCAGTCCGCCCTTGTACGGGCCCAGATCGGAGTTGAACTCCACACGGAAGCCCCGGTTGAGTTGCACCTGGCCGGCGTCGTCCACCCACGGCACGCGGAAGATGATCTGGCGCTCCGGCTCGCAAATGCGACGGATCACCTCAGCATCGGCGTACTTGGGGTGCTTGGCCACCACCGGACCCAGGCTTTCCAACACCTCGCGCACAGCCTGGTGAAACTCCAACTCACCGGGGTTGCGTTGCACTACTTCGTCGTAGACGGGCAAGAGCCTTTCGTGCAAGACAGGCATGGTGTTCCTTTCGCAATGTGCTGGGGAAAGGAGCCCGGTCTGTGTCCCGGGGCCTGACCCCGGTCAAGGGAATCAGTAAGGCGTGGCCTTGGTGATGGTCAACTTGCGCGGACCCTTGGGCGTGGTGACAGTAGCGGTGTCACCCACGTACAACCCGTTGATGGCGGAGCCCAACGGGGACTCCGGCGAGTAGATGTCCTCGTCAAGAGAATCATCAAGACCCAACAGGGTGCGAGAGCCAAAGATGAACGACGTGTCTGCGTCGTCGTCCTCAAAGCGCACGCTCACGCGCATGCCCGGCTCAACGAGGCCATCATCCGGCTTGGCCTCCGCTTGTGCCTTGCTGGCAAGCTGCTTGAGCTCCACCAGTTGGGCGCGCTCCTGGTCGTCGAGTTCACGGCCGGGTGCTTCGTACTCTGCGATCTCCTGGTGGAGGCGCTCGAGCGCCGCGGGCGTCATCCACACCACGTCACTAGTCACGATTCATCCTCCTTGGGTCCTCCGCGCTTTGGCGCGGACATAAGCGATAACAATACCCCGGACCGGCGCCTGAGCAGGGAAGCCAAGGTCCCGCATCACTATTAGGCCACGATGCCGCCCAACGCTCGCGGCGTGACAAGCGTCTCAATAGCATGACCGATATGAGCTCCACACACAGCACCACCGTCCCGCGGCGCTTGAGGCTGGCCGCAGTCATTGCTTCCGTTCTTGCGGCCAGCGGCATGCTTGCTGGGTGCTCTGCAGGGAGCTACTACGAGACGGGCGCAGCTGCTCCCGCCCAGGATTACGCCTACGAGGGCGACATGGGCGCGGCCGACGGCGCCGCAGACCCCGCCAAGTACTCCCCCGAGGACCGCGCGGTCATCATCACTGGCTCCATCTACATGACCGTGGAGCAGCCAATTGAGGCGGCCGACAAGGTAGTGGGAATCGTGCAGGCGGCGGGTGGGCGGATCGATGCTCGCCGTGAGACCGCACCCTCCGAGGGCTACGGCGGTGCCGCGTCCATGACGCTGCGCATCCCGGCGGGCCAGTTGGAGTCAGTAGTAGACCGCTTGCGTGAGCTCGGGGAGATCGACGAATACAGCACCGATGCCAGCGACGTCACCAATGAGGTGAGGGACCTCGACGCGCGGATCTCCACGTTGCGTGCTTCCATCACCCGCATTGAGGGTCTGATCGTTGACGCCAAGGACATCTCGGACATCATCTACTTGGAGGACGAGCTGGCTCGCCGCCAGGCCGACCTAGAGAGCCTTGAGGCGCGCCAGCGTGGACTTAAGGATCAGGTGTCCATGTCCACCATCTACTTGTCCCTCACCACTGAACCCGTGGTCATCATCGTGGATGACGGACCGCAGAACTTCCTTGAGGGCCTGGAGACGGGCTGGAACGGCCTCACCGCCTTCGTTCAGAGCGGGCTGGTAGTCCTTGGTGTCTTGCTTCCGTGGCTCGCACTGCTGGCGATCCTGACGTTTGGCATCATCGCGATAGTACGAGCGAGTCTGTCCGCAAAGGCCCGCCAGGCGGCCTCGACGCCCGCTGTCGAGCCGGCCTCTCAAGCGGTGAAGGCCCCTGCAGCGAAGAAGTAGCCGAGCCTGGACGCGAACGCAGGGCGGCGCTGAAAACGCCGATGCCGGTGCGTGGCGAAGGACGTCAAGGAATCAGTCCAAGCCAGGTACCGGCATCGGCGCCATCACAGTCAGAACGAGGCGACAACCTCAACGGTGGAGCCTGCGGGCGCGTAGGGCACGGTGTTGCCCTCAATCTCCTTGCCGTCAACGGTAAGCGAGGCTCCCTTGGCGCCCGAGGACGTCACGCGGATGTTGTACGTGGCTCCGCGCACGGTGCGACGGACGGTGTACTCGCCCACTTCCTTGCCGATGCAGGGGTCCACGACGAGTCCGTCCCAGTCGGGGCGTACGCCCAACAGGTACTGCGAGACAGCCACGAAGTTCCACGACGCGGTGCCGGTGAGCCAAGAGTTCTTTGCTTCACCGTGGCGCACTGCGTCCTTGCCAGCGATCATCTGGGCGTAGACGTACGGCTCCAAACGGTGCACGTCGGAGATCTCCTCGCGGTAGGCGGGAGTGATCTGCTTGTAGTACTCCCACGCGTACTCGGGACGGCCCACGATGGTCTCTGCGATGATCACCCACGGGTTGTTGTGGCAGAAGATGCCAGCGTTCTCCTTGTAGCCAGGCGGGTAGCTGGTGACCTCGCCAAGCTCCACGTGGTACTCCTTGAACGCGGGGTTGAGCAGCACGATGCCGTGCGGCGTGTTGAGTCGCTCGCGCACCGAGTCGAGGGCTTGGATGGCTTTGCCGTCGTCCAGACCAATGCCACCCATGATGCAGTAGCCCTGGGGTTCAATCCAGATCTGACCGTCCTCGTTCTCCTTGGAGCCCACAGGGTTGCCGTAGTAGTCGTAGGCGCGGCGGAACCATTCACCGTCCCAGCCGTGGTCGAGGACAGCCTGCCTCATCGCGTCAATCGCGGCCTCGGCGCGCGCTGCCTCTGCCTCGTCGCCGCGGTGGCGCGCGAGGGCGGCATAGTCAGGGCCAATGGCCGCGAACATGCCTGCGATGAATACTGACTCAGCCACCCCGCCGGATTGGTTCTCGGTGGTCTGGAACGACTCACCGGGAGTGGTGGAGAAGCAGTTGAGGTTGAGGCAGTCGTTCCAGTCGGCACGCCCAATGAGCGGCAACCCATGGGGGCCCATGTTGTTGAGCGGGTGGTCAAAGGACCGCTTGAGGTGGTCCATGAGGCTGGTGGCCTTGGACTCGTCGTTGTCGAACGGCACCAGTTCGTCAAGGATGGCGAAGTCGCCGGTCTCCTTGATGTACCCAGCCACACCGGCGATGAGCCACAGCGGGTCATCGTTGAATCCGGAGCCGATGGCGTTGTTGCCGCGCTTGGTGAGCGGCTGGTACTGGTGATAAGCGCTGCCGTCCTCAAACTGGGTGGACGCGATGTCAATGATGCGCTCGCGAGCACGCTCAGGCACCAAGTGGACAAAGCCCAAGAGGTCCTGGTTGGAGTCGCGGAAGCCCATGCCACGGCCGATGCCGGTCTCAAAGTATGAGGCGGAACGGGACATGTTGTAGGTCACCATGCACTGGTACTGGTTCCAGATGTTGACCATGCGGTTGAGCTTGTCGTCACCGGAGTTCACCGTGTACGAGCCAAGCAGGTTGTCCCAGTACGCGTTGAGCTTGGCGAACTCGGCGTCGGTGGCCTCGTTGGTTGCAAAGTGCGCCAGCAACTCCTTGGCCCCAGACTTGTTGATGACGCCAGGGGAAGCCCACTTGGCATCGTCCGCATTCTCCAAGTAGCCCAATACAAAGGTGAACTGCTTGGACTCACCGGGGGCGAGCTCAACCTCAAGCTGGTGCGAAGCGATGGGGTACCAGCCCGAAGCGACCGAGTTGGTTGACTTGCCGGTGTGCGGCACGGTCGCTTCGTGGAAGCCGTTGCCGTAGCCAAGGTAGGCGTCGCGGTCAGTGTCAAAGCCAGCGATAGGCGCGTTGACGCCGTAGACGGCGTAGTGGTCGCGACGCTCGCGGTATTCCGTCTTGTGATAGATCGCGCCGTCTTCTACCTCGACTTCGCCGATGCTCAAGTTGCGCTGGTAGTTGGTCTGGTCGTCTTCTGCGTTCCACAAGCAGAACTCAATGAAACTGAAGAGCGAAAGTTTCTTGGGAGCGTCGGACGTATTGGTGAGCGTGACCTGGTGAATCTCAGCATTGATATCTACCGGGACAAAGAACAGCACCGAGGCGCGCACGCCGCCGCGCTCGCCCGTGATGCGCGAGTAACCCATGCCATGGCGGGTCTCAAAGAAGTCGAGCTCGCTCTTGTACGGGCGGTACCCGGGGCTCCACACGTCTCCGCCGTCGTTGATGGAGAAGTAGCGGCCGCCGTCGTCTACGGGGATGTTGTTGTAGCGGTAGCGCGTGAGGCGGCGCATCTTGGCGTCGCGGTAGAAGCAGTACCCGCCGGCCGTGTGGGACACGAGTCCAAAGAACTCCTGGGCGCCCAGGTAGTTGATCCACGGGTACGGCGTATGAGGCGTGGTGATGACGTATTCGCGGGCTTCGTCGTCGAAGTGACCAAACTGCATGGTGAGAGCCTTTCCTGGCCGCGGTGAGAGCGCTGGCATCAGCGCGCAGCCGTGGCTCAGCCTACCGACTTTTGGGTGCGCTCAGTGCGGGCAAGGTCCCGGTGGGCCCACGGTGTGCCTGACGCGCTGTCCGTGCTCACGGTAGGTTGTCTCCATGCTTCTGTCAGACCGCGACATCCTTGCCGAAATCGATGCCGGAAGGGTCGCTCTTGACCCCTATGACCCGGCCATGATTCAGCCGTCCTCCATTGACGTGCGGCTGGACAAGTTCTTCCGTGTTTTCGACAACCACAAGTACGCGGCCATTGATCCCGCGGTGGAGCAACCTGACTTGACGCGGCTTGTTGAGGTGGGCCGTGACGAGCCTTTTGTGTTGCACCCCGGGGAGTTTGTGCTCGGGTCCACCTATGAGTCCGTTTCCTTGCCCGACGATGTGGCGGCTCGTCTGGAAGGCAAGTCGTCGCTCGGGCGGCTTGGGTTGCTGACGCACTCCACCGCGGGGTTCATTGACCCTGGTTTTGAGGGGAACGTTACGTTGGAACTGTCCAACACGGCCACGCTACCCATCAACTTGTGGCCCGGGATGAAGATTGGGCAATTGTGCTTCTTCAGGCTGTCTTCGCCCGCTGAGAACCCTTATGGCTCGGCCAAGTACGCGTCGCGGTATCGGGGCCAGCGTGGGCCCACGGCGAGCCGTAGTTTCCAGAGCTTCCACCGGACTGAGCTGTAGTCGCTTGACGAGCACGGTTGACAGCGCGCCGCGAATAGAGCGAGACAACCCAAGGCTAGATGCCCTGACGGGGCTACGGTGGTGGGCCGCCTTCTGGGTCTTCGTCTATCACCTGCGCGCGCTGGTGCACTTCCCGCCTCCGTTTGTGTGGCCCATTGAGCAGGGCTACTTGGGCGTGACCTTCTTTTTTGTCTTGTCAGGATTCGTACTCACGTGGTCGCGCTCGGCATCGGTCAGCGTCTCGACCTTCTATACGCGGCGGTTTGCGCGCATTTGGCCGTCGCACATCGTGGCGCTCCTCTTGGCGATTCCGGTGTTCTACTCGTTCAACCCGAACCCGGACCACAGCTGGGTCAAATCCTTTGATGCAGGGGTGCTTGCCCTCTCAGTCCCGTTGGCACAAGGCTGGAGCCGCGACCCCGACATATTGTTCTCCGGCAACCCCGCGGCGTGGACTCTCAGTTGTGAACTGCTCTTCTACGCACTCCACCCGCTGATCATGGGCGCTGTCGTGAGGTTCCAGGTGCGGGGCTCTCTGCTCTTGGGTGCGGGAAGCGTCGTGGTGGCCTTTATGTATCGCCTGGCGTGCACTCAAGACCCCGCCGCGTGGTGGGCGGCGTCCATGCCGTGGCCCATCGCCCGCTTGCCCGAGTTTGTGCTCGGCATTGCCATTGCGTGGGCAGTGCGCCGCGGATGGCGACCTCGCATGCAAACGTGGCCTTCTGTGGGGATCTTCCTGCTGGGCATCGGCTTGATTTCTGTGCTTCCCAAGAAGTTCGGCGAGCATGCCGCGGTGGCGTTCGGATCGCAGTTCACCAACGAGATCATGACAGTCTTGTGTGGAGTAGTGATCCTGGGTGTGACGGTGAGTTCCTTGAACGGCCGGCGCACGTGGCTGGAGTCCCGGCCGATGGTCACTTTGGGCGTGTGGTCGTACGCGTTCTATTTGGTGCATGCCACGGTCATCTACGCCCTGGTCGGCATCGTGGGTTACGCACAAGGGCTCAAGGCGGGAGCCGCGTGGGGCGCGGTGGCGCTTGCCGCTGCAATCGCAGGTGCGTACGCCTTGCACCGATGGGTGGAGCACCCCGCAGAGCGCAGGATCCGCGCGTGGAAGGATCGTCGCGACGCGCAAAGTCGCGAGCCGATGTCACACTGACGTCGCGAGCGACCGCACTTGCGCCGGCGTGGGATAGCTGATGAGCACGGCGCGGTGCTTGCCGTTGAGAACGAACATGCTTCCCGCAGCCACAGCAGAGGCACCGGCTTGAAGCGCCGGCGCAAAGTCGTCAAAGCCCGATGCGCCACCCAAGGCGATGATGGGCACGCTCACCGCGCTAGCCACCGCCTCGATGAGCTTGAGGTCGTAGCCGGTAAAAGTGCTCTCCTTGTCAATGGAGGACACGAGCACCTCGCCGGCGCCCAATTCTTGAGCCCGCACCGCAGCCTCCACTGGGCTCAAACCTGTCTTGCGGCTACCCCTGTTGGTGAAGGTGTCCCAGCCCCCGGTGAGCTTCTTCTTGGCATCCACGCTCACCACAGTGCTGGAGGCACCCAGGGCATCGGAAATCTCCGTGACAGTCTCAGGGCGCGACTGGACCACTGAGTTGAGAATGACCTTCTCAATACCGATACCCGTGACACGCCGAGCTTCCTCGGCCGATGCCACGCCACCGCCGTAGCCCACGGGCATGAAAGCCTCACTGGCTATTTCCTCGATCAGGGTGTAGTTCACCCCGCTGCCCTTGACGGAAGCGTCGATGTCGCAGATCACCAGTTCGTCCACTTGTTTTTCGTTGAAGATGCGGACAGCGTTGATGGGGTCGCCGATGTACTTGTCGCCCTGAAACTTCACGGGCTTGACCAGGTACCCGCCACTGACCAACAGGACTGGGATGACGCGAGGGAAGGCACTCATATCGTGGAAAAGTTCTTCAGGATCTGCTTGCCAAACGCGTGGCTCTTTTCGGGGTGGAACTGTGCACCCATGACGTTGCCCGAACGAACCATCGAAGCGAACCTCTCTCCGTACGTAGTGACGCCTAAGACGTGGTCACTGGCGGCGGGGACCACTTGATAGCTGTGCACAAAGTAGAAGCGGCTCTCTGCATCGAGACCCTCCACGAGAGAATCTTCGCGTACCGGCTCCACCAGATTCCAGCCCATGTGCGGCACACGCAGATCGGGCCGATCCGCAAAACGGATGCTCTTGCCGGAGATCAGGCCCAAACCGGGGGCTGCGCCCTCTTCGCTGCCATCGAGCAACAGTTGCATTCCCAAGCAGATGCCAAACACGGGCTTGCCCGTCTGGGCGAACTCTTTGATGGCTGGCGTTAATCCTTGCTCATCCAATAGGCGCATTCCGGTATCAAAGGCGCCGATGCCCGGGAGCAGCAGCCTGTCACTCAGCGCTACCTCCTCTGGGGTGCTGACGAGCCGCGCCTCCGTGCCCACACGCTTGAGCATGTTAAGCACTGACCCCAGGTTGCCCAGACCATAGGAGATGATCGACACGCTCATCGCAGGATCCGCAACTTCCTCAAAATCAGGCCGAGGCGCCCGGTCACGGCAAAGACGCGGCGCATCGATGCCTGGGCGTTGGGGTACGCAGTGTAGTCCACAGGCGGGAGGTCGTAGATGGCGTCGAACTCATCAACCGTGAGGCCCAGCTTCTTCGCGATGAACTCGTGGTCCTGCTTGCGCAGTTCTTCGGGGTAGTTGGTGGACTCCATCATCGCGAGCGCCTCGTCGCGAGTCATCTGCTCGGACAGAATGAGCGAGGAGTAGTGAGCCAGGCGCTTGTCGTAGCCGAACTTGCGCGGCAAGTAGTAACCCTGGAAGTAGCGGGTAAAGACTGACTCGTAATGCTTGCCGCCATAGTCTCGCCAGCCCAGTTCCGCTGAGATTTCGCCCTTGGCGTCCTTGTAGACGTATGGCATGTAATTGAGTAGCGGAATCGACTGAATGCGGCGCACTTCGGGGTACCACAGCTTGCGCTTGGCCAAACCCATCACGGGGTAGCTCTTGAGCTTCACCGTGCCAAAACGCTTATGCACCGCTTTCAGATGCTTGGCGTCGCCGGAGTCATAGCCCCAGGCCTTGGGCAAGATCGACTCGCTCACGTAGTTGTGGCCAGAAAGCACGTACTTGATGCCGTATTTCTCAGCCTGCTGGTACGAGACGTATCCAAACGCGTGGTCGGTAGGGATGTCGCAGTTGGCAAGCGACGCCTTGAAAAACGCCAACTGGAGGTCCTTCATTTCACGCCAGTCCACCACTTGCGTGTAGAGGTCAAGTCCCAAACGGGTCACGAGGTGGTGGATGTTGTCAGCGGCGATCTCGCTGTTCCAACCGGAGTCAAAATGAACCGCCAGTGGACGCAGACCCAGCCGTACTGCCTGGAGCGCTAGGTAGGAGCTGTCCACTCCGCCCGAGATGCCGATGACGCAGTCGTAGGGCTTGCCCTCGCCCGCCTTCTTGATGGTGGCCACGAGTGCCTGCAGCTCTTCCAACTTCTCGCCGGCCTGGATGGCTCGCACCTCGTCCGCCAGGTGCTCGTCAAAGATCAGCGCGTGCGAGGAGACACCGTTCTCGTCGAACCAGATGTCCGGGTCCGTGGTGTCCATGATGGTGCGGGTGCACCTCTGATAACGGCGTGCCTCAGTACTCACGGGCTCGCTCCTATTGATCGTCATTCCAGTCCACCCTCAACCGGTCCCCCACATTGGATTGTTGCCCCCGCCGCCAGCGCATCACACTCACCCAATGTGCATGGTCGTTGTGCATCTCTGCGACGCGGTAAGCCTATCCCGCCGTACGTGAGTAATTGGTAGCGGATCGGAGGAATTTGCGCACGGGGTTGACGCCTCTCACCGGCCGAGGTGGCCGCACTCCTCCCCGCTAGACTCGTGGCATCCAACGGAGGGTCACCTATGAACATTCTGAGCGTCGTGGGCGCCCGCCCTCAGTTCGTCAAACTTGCACCCATCGCGAGCGCACTCGAGGGCGTGAGTGAGCACTCGATCATCCACACGGGTCAGCACTACGACGACCTCATGAGCGATGTGTTCTTCCGCGACCTGGGCATCCCCACTCCGGATGTGAACCTCGAGATCGGATCGGGTGGTCACGGGCAGCAGACCGGTCGGATGCTCGAAGGCCTGGAGCGCGAGTTCTTGCGCATCGCCCCCGACTGGGTGCTGGTGTACGGCGACACCAACTCCACACTCGCTGCGGCGGTAGCTGCCGTGAAGCTCCATATCCCCGTAGCTCACCTCGAGGCAGGTTTGAGGTCGTTCAACCGCCGGATGCCAGAGGAGCACAATCGCGTACTCACGGACCACGCGGCGGACCTCTTGCTCGCTCCCACTGAGGTGGCGATGGAGCATCTCGCCCATGAAGGACTTGCCGAGCGCTCCGTGATGGTGGGTGACGTCATGACAGATGTGCTCTTCCGGGTGCGTGACCGCGTCTTGGCCCACCCTTCGCCCGTACCGCTTGGTATGGAATCTGGGCAGTACTTTGTGGCCACCATTCACCGCCCCGACAACACCGACGACCCTTTGCGCCTGCGCGGAATCATCGAGGCCTTGAGTTCGCTTCCCTTACCTGTGCTGCTGCTGGCCCACCCGCGCTTGCGCGCTTTCGCCTCCCAACACGGCATCGACCTTGAATACGGTGCGGTGCGAGTCCATGAACCCTTGCCGTACCCGGAACTTGTAGCCGCGGTCATGGGCAGTGCAGGCGTCGTCACCGACTCTGGTGGCCTGCAGAAGGAAGCCTTCCTCCTGCGCGTTCCTTGCACCACCGTCCGCCCGGAGACCGAATGGGTCGAGACCGTGGACCTTGGCTGGAATGTGATCGCCAACGAGGTGGACACTATTGCGGCCGCAGTCGCTCGCCCTCGCCCCGCCGACACTAGCGCCACTCCGTACGGCACCGGTCACGCCGCCCAGGCCGTGGCCAAGGCGCTTGTGGAGCGCTCCGCATGACCAAGCCTCGGCTGCTGATTCTTTCGTTCTCCAACATCGCCGCCGATGCCCGGGTCCTGAAGCAAGTCGAGTACTTCGCAGGCGAGTACGACGTCACGACGTACGGCTATGGGACGAGCCCGGACCGGCGAGTGCACCACGTGCAACTGGACGAGGTTCACGACTTGCGCAAGTGGACGCGCCAAGAGCTGATCGCGCGTCGGTTCAAGCGCATGTACTGGAACCAAGCGGGGATCCAACAGGGTCTGAAGGATCTGAGCAACGGGGAGCGCTTTGACGTCATCCTCGCTAACGACCTTGACTCCGTAGGCCTTGCACTTGCGCTCGAGCCGGCGCACGGGGTCCACGCCGATCTCCACGAGTATGCGCCTCGCCAAAATGAGGAACTCTTGGTGTGGCGACTATTTGTGGCGCCCTACGTGCGGTGGATGTGCCGAACCTTCCTGACCAAGGTTGCCTCTGCCACCACCGTCGGTCAGGGGATTGCCGATGAGTACAAACGTCGGTATGGGGTGCAACCGGGAGTGGTGACCAACGCCACTCCCTTTGCCGACCTGAAGCCGGGCACCGTGACCTCTCCCATCCGCTTGGTGCATAGCGGTGCGTCCTTGCCTAACCGACGCCTGGAAATGCTGGTGGATGCCGCCGTCGCCACCTCCACCGACCTCACCCTTGACCTTTATCTCATGGGCAATGACCCCGGTTACATCGCGATGCTGCGCGACCGGGCAGGCGATTCGCCGCGCGTGCGCTTCCTGGACCCGGTGCCGTACAGCGAACTCATTGCCACCCTCAACGCCTATGACGTGGGTATCCACGTCATGGCACCCACCAACTTCAACAACTACTGGGCACTTCCCAACAAGTTCTTTGACTACGTCCAGGCGCGTCTAGGCCTCATCGTGGGCCCCTCTCCTGAGATGCAACGCTTGGTAGAGAGCCACCAAGTGGGCGCCGTAACACAAGCGTTCACAGCAGAAGCGTTGACCACGGTATTGGATGCGCTCACCGTGGAAGGCGTGAGGGCGTGGAAGGCTCGCGCCGCCGCAAGCGCCCACGAACTGTCGTCCGAGAACCAAGTGCGCGTGTGGGCTGACGCCATTGTAAAGCTTGTAGGCACGGAGCATCCGTGACCGACCCCGTGGTTGACGTGGTCATCCCCGTCCACACGCCGCAGCGGCCCGTGGCGCGCGCCACGGCATCGGTCCTTGCCACGGCAACCGTGGAGACCAGGGTGACAGTGGTGTGCCACAACGTGGCCGCTGCCGCGATTTCCGAGGCACTGGGCTCTTGGGCCGAGGACCCGCGGGTGCGCCTCGTTCATCTTGAGGACGGCTTGCCTAGCCCTGCCGGGCCCATCAACGCTGGCCTCGAAGCCGCTACCGGCGAGTTCACCGCGCTACTGGGTTCCGATGACGAATATGAACCCGGTGCCATCGATGCCTGGTTGGCTGTGGCGCGGCGCGACAACGCGAGCCTGGTGATTCCTCCGTTGCGCGTCACTCCCGGTGGGGCCTCTCTCAGCCCCCCCACACGGCCGTTCCGCTCGCGCAAGCTCGACGGCGTACGCGACCGCCTCGCGTACCGCTCCGTGCAATTGGGCCTTGCGGCGCGCTCTGAGTTTGGCCACGTGCGCATGACCGAGGGGCTGCGGACGGGAGAGGACATCATCCAGGGAGCAACGCTGTGGTACTCGGGGGCCCGAATCAGCATGGCTCGCGGTGGCCCTGGCTATCTCATTCATGTGGACGATGCTCAGGGTCGCACCTCTGCAGCACCCAAGCCGGCCGCGGAGACTTTCCGGTTCCTTGACGCAGTGCTTGCACCTGAGTTTGTTAACACCCTCAGTGCGGGCCAATGCAAGTCGTTCGGCGTCAAACTCTTGAGATCCACCGTGATGGACGTGCTGTTCGGTGCTCTGGATGCAGACAGTCTTGACCAGGACCGGGCCGCATTGAGGGACGCCGTGCTACGGATTCTCACGATGGCGCCTACCGCGATCCACGTGGTGAGCCGCCGCGACTCGCGCATCCTTCGGCATCTCGTGGACTCAAGCCAGGGGCTGGACCTCGCCGCAGAAAGCCGCCGCCGCACCCAGTTCTGGCGACCGACCAACCTCATGCCCGCGCGGCTTCGCTACGTGCTCCACCGCGAAGCGCCGTTGCGCTTCTTGGCGGCACTTGCCTTTATGCGGTGATGCCCAGGTAGGAGGCCATCGCCTCCACAGAGCGCTTGCCGCCGTGCACTGCGTCCACGAAACCGGGACCCGCGTCGCGCAAGCCCTGCAAAGACTCAGGGTCAGCGACCGCGTGCCGAAGCACCTCTTCAAGCGAGTCGATGGTGGCTTCCTGGATGGGTAGGTCAAGCCCGGTCTGTTCGCGAACCACCTCACGCGTGGCGTCGTCCACGTGACCCATCACCACCCGTCCGGATGCCATGGCTTCGCAGGCGGCGATGCCGTAACTGCCGATCCTGAATTGGTCGAGCACGACATCCGCGGCTGCGTAGAAGTCCGGCATGGACGCGTGTGGCACGCCGACGATCTGCCGATAGTCGATGAGGCCCTCCGCCTGTAGCCTGCGCAGCATCGGCTCAATGCGATCCGTGCCCTTGATCCAGGGGTTTGAAGGAGCATGTACCACCACCAGGCGGCGTCCGCCTTCACTCCGTATGGCCGCAGCCTCCCGCCAACGCTGGGAGTCGACCACCACCGGGCACCACACCGAGCCCGGCACCCACTGGAGCAAGTCAGGCGTGGTCACGAATACAGGCACCCCGCACTCGGCAGCCAACTTGCTGTTCTTGGCTGCCACCTCCTCGAGCAGAGGGGTGATTCCCCCGCGGTCAGCGAAAGGAGACCACGGGTTGGACTCCGCGTGAAGTCTCGGCGGTCGGATGTCGCTGCCGTGGAAAAGCAAGGCTGCGCGGACGCCAAAGAGGCTCAACTCGTCCATCTCCAGGTGGATCCGGGAACGGTAGCGCCGACCGAGCAACGGAAAACCGGATTCCCAGATCACATGGGTCTGTTGGCTGAGGTACTCCTCGAATGCGAGGTGCCACGTCTTGGAACGCTGGTACACGGCCACGGGGACGATCAGGTCAACCAAGGGTTGGAACGGATCTGGGCCGATGCCCCGCATCGCCACCGCGGCAGCATGAGGCACGTGGCGCTCCACAGCGCGGCCCCACTCCACGCCTTGTCCCGCCTCGTTAGCGGGGCCAATGAGGAGACGGATGTCGGCGGACCGCAAGGGTGGGGGCTCGGGGATGTCGGCCTCGGAGTAGCGCAAGCGCACGGCATCAGCCAGTCGGCCCGCGACACCTTGACCAGCCACGGTCCGCCTCACAAACCGCCGCAACCACCGAGGAGAATGCTGAAGAACCGCCGCCACAGCTCCTCCACCTCACTCGTGCGCAGTCCAGACACCATCGAGGCGCTGGACGCTTAGCATCTTCTCATGGACGACAAGCACTCATTAGGGCGCCCTGCCCGCCGATGGTAGCGTTGCCGCGATGAAAAGCTTGTGGAGTTCACTCCGCGATTTCTTGCCGTTGCTGCCTGGTCGCGCGCGGCGATTTCTCACCATTTACGTGATCTGCACCGTCATCTTGGCGCTGTTCGACGTCGCGGCGATGTCTCTGCTGGTGCTCGTCATCTCGCCCGTGGCGGCGGGCACGCCAGTGGTATTGCCGGTCCTGGGAGAGCTTCCTGAGAGTGCCACTCCGTGGGTGCTGCTTGTGGCTTGTGGTCTGATTATTGTGAAGAGCGCCCTTGCTATTGCTATGCACGCCGTAGCCGTGCGCCAGTTCGCGCTGTACGAATTTGAGATTGGCGCACGAATGTTCCGCGCTTATGTCAGTTCCAGTTGGGAAGAGCGCTCCAAGCGCAGCACCGTGGAGTTCACACGTATTGCTGACACGGGCATCTCCGTGGCCATATCCAGCCTGGTCCTGTCGCTGCTCACGGTACCCGGAAATGTGCTGACGATCGTGCTGACGCTAGCGGTACTCGTGGTCGCCCAGCCCGTAATCGCGCTCGTCTCGCTCGTTTACCTGGGTCTAGTGGCGGCCGCCCTCAATCAACTGGTGACCAAGCGCACGCTCATGGCCTCCCAGAGCAACCTGGACTTGACCTACCGCGTGGCTACGCTGCTCACCGAGATGGTGGAAGCTCTCAAGGAGCTCACCTTGCGCGGGCGCCTGGAACAAGTTCAGACCGTCGTGGCTCGCCACCGGCGCGGAGCGGTCAAAGCGCGAGCCTCGCTGTCATTCCTGACCATCATTCCTCGCCATAGCTACGAGGCCGCGCTCATCGTGGGCTTCCTCTTGGTGGGTGGCACTGGTTATGTGCGCGGAGGCATCACCGCAGCGATCGTAGCCGTAGCGCTCTTCGCGGCCGCAGGAATCCGCCTGATCCCCGCTCTCACTGCCATTCAGGGCGCCTTTATCACCGCCATGGCAAGTGTGCCGTGGGTTCGTGACGTGGTGGATGACCTGCGCGGTGCCGAGGCAAATGTCGTGGACGCGCTGGGTGGCGTTGATCCGGAAGAACTTCCGGAGAACCCTCGCGCGCTCAAACTCGAGGGCATTCGCTTCACCTACCCCACCGGCGTGGCGCCGGTCTTGCACAATCTGGACCTGGAGGTGCCGCTCGGCTCCTCCCTTGCCGTGGTGGGCCCCAGTGGCTCGGGGAAGTCCACGCTCATCGACATTCTCCTAGGTCTGCGGGTGCCCACCGAGGGTCAGATCACCATTGACGGCCTGCCGCTGAGGGACATCATTCATGCTTGGCGCGGGCGCATCGGCTACGTCCCCCAGCGCGTCACGCTCTTTGACGGCACCATCGGCCAGAACGTGGCACTCACGTGGGATGAAGACTACGACCGTGACAAGGTGGTGGAGGCGCTTCACAAGGCGCAACTAGGTTCGCTTCTGAAGTCTCGCAAGAATGGCATCGACGAAAGGTTGGGCGAGCGCGGGATGTCGCTGTCCGGTGGTCAGCAACAACGCCTGGGCATCGCACGTGCACTGTACTCAGACCCCTTGGTGCTGGTCCTGGACGAGGCCACCAGCGCATTGGACACCAAGACTGAAGACGACGTAGTCCAGGCCATCAAGGCACTCCACGGCGAGGTCACTATCATTGCCGTGGCTCACCGCATCTCCACCATCAAGGATTACGACCAGATCTGCTACTTGGACAGCGGCCACATCTTGGGCAAGGGATCCTTCAAGCAACTCGCCAAGACGCTCCCGCAGTTCGGTCTTCAAGTGAAGCTCGCAGGACTTGCCGAGCACGATCCTCAGCGCCGCACCGGTCGCCCGTCGTAGTCATCGGCAAGGCAAGGCAGGCCGCTGTCCCCCGCGGATGCGCCTATACACTGAACCGGTCCCGCCCTACGTTTTCGGAGCGCTTCAAGAGATGACTGAGTCCCGTCCCTTCCAGGTGTGCACGCGTACCGTCATGGACACCACCGACCCTGACATTACGTTCGACGAAAATGGCGTGAGCAACCAC
The DNA here is from genome assembly GCA_044507265.1 of Actinomycetales bacterium. Taxonomy (GTDB): domain Bacteria; phylum Actinomycetota; class Actinomycetes; order Actinomycetales; family Demequinaceae; genus Demequina. The sequence continues at coordinate 258,609 of JBIQJT010000001.1, forward strand.
GCGCTCGAATTTGACCGCACCATGAAGAAGGTGTTGGACGACGCCATGGCAGGCAAGCGGGAAGCCGAACTTGCCATGTTGGTGGAGAAGATCAAGAAAGCTGGCAAGGGCAAGCCCTACGACTGCGTGATCGGCATCTCCGGCGGAGTGGACAGTTCCTACCTGGCGTACCAGGCAGTGAAGATGGGCTTGCGCCCACTTGCCGTGCATTTTGACTCGGGTTGGAACTCCGAACTCGCCGTCGACAACATCCACAACATCGTCAGCCGCCTGGGCTTGGACCTTGCAACAGACGTGGTGGACTGGCGCGAGATGCGGGACTTGCAGTTGTCGTTCTTCAAGTCAGGCGTAGCCAACTGTGACATCCCCACTGACCACGCATTTCCTGCGGTGGCCTACAGAGAAGCCGCAAAGTACGGCATCCGCTACATCCTCTCCGGTCACAACCTGGCAACCGAGTCGATCATGCCCAAGGCTTGGGGCTACAACGCGGCGGACGCGAGGCACGTCAAGGCCATCCAGCGGCGGTTTGGAAGCGTTCGCCTCAAGACCTATCCCACGATGGGCATCTTTAAGCGATACGTGTGGTACGGCTACATCCGCCCCATCACCACTATTCAAATGCTCAACTACTTGCCGTACCGCAAGGACGAGGCCAAGAAGATCATTTCCGAGGAACTAGGCTGGCGCGACTACGGCGGCAAGCACTACGAATCGGTGTTTACACGCTACTTCCAAGGCTCGTACCTGCCCAAGAAGTTTGGCTTTGACAAGCGCAAGGCGCACTTATCCTCGCTCATCTTGTCGGGCCAGATCACTCGCGACTTTGCCGAGGCCGAGCTCGAGCGCAAGGACTACCCTGTGGCACTCGAGCGCCAAGACCACGAGTTCATTGCCAAGAAGCTCGGCATCTCGGTGACGGAGTTCGACGAACTCATTGCCGCTCCGCCAGTGAGTTACAAGGCGTATCCCAACAGCGAATGGCTCTTTGACCTGCTGATCGGTCTCACCGACCGCTTGGGGATCCGTAGGAGATCGTCAACGTGAGCAGGCCGCGGATCCTCTGTGTCTCGTTTTCTCCGTTGCAGCGGGACTCTCGGGTTCGACGACAACTTGCGGTATTGAGCGAGTTTGGGGACGTGACCACGGTGGGCTTCGGCCCCGCCCCCGATGAGGCTCACGCGCACATCGAGATTGAGGAAGGTGTGCCGTCGCTGCCCCAGACCCCTAGTGGTGTTGCCCGTCTGGCCTTGCGCAGGCACAAGAGCGTGGAACTCACCGCGCCCGCGGAGCGAGCGGCGCTCAAGAAGTTGTCTTCGCCCGGGAAGTTCGACTTGGTGGTGGCTAACGATGCACGCGCCTTGCCTTTGGCTTTCGCTGTGCGCGGCGACGCGCCAGTGTGGGCAGACATGCATGAGTGGGCGCCGCAAGAAAACGCAGCGAGCCTGCCCTGGCGAGTACTCGTCGCTCCGTATATGAATGCACTGTGCCGCCGCTACCTCAAGCGCACTGCGGCCGTCACCACCGTGAGCGGGGCCATCGCCCAGCTCTACACCGAGCACTACGGCGTCACCCCTGAAGTGCTGCGCAACGCCATCCCGTTCCAAGACCTCAAGCCGCGCCCTGTGGACCCTATGAACATCCGCTTAGTGCACAGCGGTGTGGCCGCGCCCGAGCGCAACATTGAGGGCCTTGTGGAGGCGGTGCAACAACTGAGCGAGCGCTTCACCCTAGACCTGTACCTGGTGGGTGACCCTGCCGGATACCTCGGACGCCTGCGCGAGCTAGTGGCCAAGGCCGAGCGTGTTACGTTGCATGATTCCCTCACTCCCGCTCAAGTTCCAGGCACGCTCAACACTTATGACCTGGGCGTGTACATACTGCCCACCAAGTCGCTCAACCATAAGTTGATGCTCCCCAACAAGTTCTTTGAGTTCGTGCAGGCTCGATTGGGACTGGTATTTGCTCCCTCCGAGGAAACCGGTCGGCTCATCCGTGAGTACCACCTGGGCGCGGTGACGGCCGGCGCGTCCGCGAGCGAACTCGTGACCACCCTCAGCGCACTCACCGTGGAGCAAATCGAAGGATTCAAGGCGGCGGCTCACACGGCCGCCAGGGAACTCAGTAACGATGCCGATCTGGCAACCCAACGCTCGCTCGTGGCCCGCCTCTTGGGCCAGGATTGATCGGAGCGGGTTCGAGGTGAGTATGCGCATCACGATTGCAAGCCGGATCTACGCGCCCGAGGTGTCTGCAACGTCGGGCCTCTTGCAATCTTGGGCGACCGAGTTCCGCGATCGCGGATGCGATGTGACCGTGGTGACCACCACGCCGCCGCAGGGAATGACTCCTTCCGACCCACCGGGCATCCGCGTGCGTCGCAGGCCCGTGCTGCGCGATCGCCAACAGTACGTGCGCGGCTACATGTCCTACATGAGCTATGACATCCCGCTGTTCTTTAGGTTGCTGTTCGCCAAGCGGGCAGACCTCTATGTGGTGGAGCCGCCCCCCACCACCGTGGCCGTGGTCCGCGTGATCGCGGCGCTCAAGCGTCGTCCGTACGTGGTGGACGCCGCGGATCTATGGTCCGATGCTGCGGCGATGGCCACCAGCTCGCGCTTTGTGCTGTGGGCGCTGCGCGCGGTGGAACTGTGGGGCTTGCGAGGGGCCCGGCATCTGTTCGCCGCCCACCAGCCGCTCATTGACCGGTTCCATGACCTGGGCATCAACGCGCCGGCCACTCCTATTGGCTTTGGCGCCGACACCGATTCATTCAGCTACACGGAGCAGCCAGCGCCTGAAGCGCCACTGCTCGTATACGCGGGAACGCATTCCGAATGGCACGGCGCGGACATCTTCTTAGATGCCTTGGCGCAAGTGGCGCCCAAGCACCCGGGCACCCTGCTGTGGTTCATCGGCAACGGCCAAGACCGCGAGAAACTCAAGGCTCGAGCAGAGGCCTTGGGCTTGGGCCACGCAGTGAGGTTCAGCGCACCCATCGCCCCCACCGAGCTATCACTCATCCTCTCGCACGCCACCATTTCGCTCGCAAGCCTCAAGCCCAAGCAGGGCTACGATTACGCGTTCACTACCAAGGTGTACTCCTCCCTCGCCGCAGGGTGTCCAGTGGTGTTTGCGGGAGTGGGTCCCACGGTGCCGTTTCTCAAGGGCGCGGAGAATCCGCTCGTGGGTGAGGCTGTCGAGTACGACGCCGATGCGGTGGCACAAGCTTTGGAGCGGGCCATCGCGACGTCACCCTCGCCGGTAGCGCGCGCTGAACTGAGCGCGTGGGCCCGGGCCAAGTACTCGCTCGCGAGCATCGCGCAACGGGTAGTGAGCACGAGTATGAGCCTAGTTGGACCAGAGTAGGATTTTCACCATGAATTGCTGCGCGCAGGCCCACCTATGAAGATCGCCGTTATCGCCCTAGGCAAGATTGGCCTCCCACTCGCAGTACAGTTCGCTGGCAAGGGACACGAGGTGGTTGGCGTCGATGTCAACGCCAAAGCCGTAGATCTCATCAACAAGGCCATTGAGCCGTTCCCCGGCGAGGCCCAGCTGCAGGAAAAGCTCAGCGAACTAGTGCCCGCAGGCGCTTTGCGCGCCACGACCGACTACGCCGATGCAGTGCCCGGCGCCGACGCCGTCGTCATCGTGGTCCCACTCTTCGTGGACGAGGTCACCGCCAGGCCCGACTTTGGCTGGATGGACGCGGCCACCGAGTCGCTCGCTCAACACCTCACTCCCGGAACGCTCGTTTCCTATGAGACCACCCTTCCCGTGGGCACTACCCGCACTCGGTGGAAGCCGTTGATCGAGAAGATCTCCGGCCTCAAGGAGGGTGAGGACTTCGACTTAGTCTTCTCCCCCGAGCGTGTGCTGACTGGCCGCGTGTTCGCGGACTTGCGCAAGTACCCCAAACTCGTGGGTGGTCTGTCTGAGCGCGGTGCCCAGCGTGCCATCGAGTTCTACGAGGCAGTGCTCGACTTTGACGAGCGCCCCGACCTCCCGCGCGCCAATGGCGTGTGGGACTTGGGTAGCGCCGAAGCCTCCGAACTCGCCAAGCTCGCTGAGACCACGTATCGCGACGTCAACATTGGCTTGGCAAACCAGTTTGCGCGCTTTGCCGGCGCCAATGGCATCGACATCTACAAGGTGATCGAGGCCTCCAACTCGCAGCCTTACAGCCACATCCACCAACCCGGCATTGCCGTGGGTGGCCACTGCATCCCGGTGTACCCGCGCCTGTACCTGTGGAATGACCCCGATGCCACGGTGGTCTCAGCTGCACGGGCGGCCAATGCAGGCATGCCGGACTTCACCATCGGGTTGCTTGAAGGTGCGTATGGCGACCTGTCAGGCGCCAAGGTTGCAGTATTGGGTGCCTCGTACCGTGGCGGTGTGAAGGAGACGGCCTTCTCGGGGGTCTTCAGCACCGTGGAAGCATTGCGTTCGCGCGGTGCCGTGCCGGTGGTCCACGACCCCATGTACGAAGACGCCGAACTCGACAAGTTGGGCCTTGACCCGTATCACTTTGGCGAGCCGGTGGACGCTGCGGTGATCCAGGCTGATCACGGCGAGTATCGCTCCATTGGTCCCGAATCGCTCCCTGGCATCAAGGCGCTGGTAGACGGTCGCAGGGTCAGCACGGCGGCGCAGTGGCCGGGCGTCACCTATCGCGTGATCGGCAAGGCTTCCTAGCCGAGATTCTGCGCGCCCCGGCGCAGCTCGGGCCACAGCACGGCGAGCAGCCCGGCGAACGCAAGGGACCCCAGCACCCATACGCCGGTGGGTCCAAGAATTGCGCCGTCCCACCACCATTCGGCGCCATCGTCCAAGTTGGGTCCTTGCTGGTCGGCCCCTGTGACGTAGCGGCGAATATTGACCTGCAGCGATACCAAGTTGGCGAGTGCGAGCGCGCCGGTGATGGCAAAGGTTTGAACCCGAGTGAACGTGAAAGACGCCCGTCCGCGTGGAACGGTGGCAAGTACCAGGCTGAAGAGCACGATGAGTGGCAAGAGGTAACGCGGCTGCAACTGAGTGCCCACGCGGTCTCCGCCTACGGTGAGCACGTACACCGGGATGGCGGTGAGCACTGCGAGCACGCCAGCGCTGGCAATCGCCTTGCGCCAGTCGAGCCTCCCGAGACCCGCAAAGGCCACCACAATGAAAGCCGCCCCAGCGGACCACGGCACGATCGCCGGGAGCGTGGTGTCAAACCAACCCAGGGGCCAGGTCCCAAAGACACCCGTCCACAGAAACGGCAACTGCAGCAGGTTGAAGGCCGCGAGCGCCATGCCCGCGAGCGGTTTATCGATCACTCCGGGGCCGGTCTCGCCCTCAAGCCCTCCACCCGAGAAGCCGTCAGCTCCCACGCCCGCTTGTGCGGAGGTCATGAAGAGGCCGAGGACCACAATGAGGCCCAGCGCGGGCAGGGCAGCCTTGACTAGCCAGGCGCGATTCTTGGAAGCGGAAAGAATCATTGCCACCACGGTGGCGCCTGCGGCGTACACGGCCGCATCGCCTCGAGAGCCCGCGGCCATTACCACACCCAGCAGATACATAGCGCCTAGCGCCCACTGGCGGCGGCCATCGGTGTCGAACCACCCTAGGAGGGCAAGGAACGCCGTGCCCACTCCCGTAATGGCCCACCCACTGGGGTTGTTAGAGGGGATGAGGAACAGGCCAAGCGGCACCAAGGTGACAAGCCAGCCCCACAGCAGAGTGTTGCGCCTGTGCGCGGGTAGCAAGGCGGAGAGAGCCGTGGCGAGGGCCACGAATAGGAACGCATTGAAGACGCGCATGGTGAGGGCGCTCGTCTCCATGTCGTCGCCCGCGAACATACGCATAGTGGAGTAGTAGACCTGCGGGTACTCGCCCGCGAAGTTTCCGCGCTTGGTGTCAAAGCGCACGTCGGTGAATTCCAAGCCTGGATCGTCCTGGCACGCCGCGCTGCGTTCTTCCACTTGGACAAAGCAGGTGACTTCGCGGAACACGATGGGCAGGTTGCGTTGAGCGGAGTCGGGGCCCGGCAAGCACACGTCGTTGCCGCCCAATGCACACCACGTGCTCACCAAGTGGTAGTCGTCATCGGGTCCAGCTCCCACGGGTGAGGCGAAGGCCCACGCAGTGAGGGCGAGGAATGCAAAGGCCGGCGCAAGGAAGATCCACTTGAATCCACGCCACCGCGCGGTAGCAGCGGGGCGGTCGACCACATCGCCGCCTCTGTCCTTCTCGCGCGCTTCGCTCACGATTCCTCCGTTGTAGTCCTACGTCTCATTGTCCCAGGGCACCTGCGTTGCGCTTGCGACGCCACAGCACCGTGAACACCGTCGCTTGCGCCGCGCCCGAAAGCAATTCGGTAATGCCGAGCGCCCACGCGGCGCCTACCACTCCCCACAGCGCACCCGCCATCAGCAAGCTGCCAGCACCCACGGCCGAGGCCACCACCACGCACATCATGAACGCCTTGCGCGCGCCGATCACAATGAGCCCAATGCGTCCAAACGCCGTGCCGGCGGCGATGCCCAATATCGCCAGCCCAAAGCCCCACGCGGGGAGCGATCCAATTGACTTCTCGCTGCCAAAGAGCAACACGGTGACCCACGGCCCAAGGAGTCCAAACGCCACCAAGCCGCCCAGCCCCAGAGCGCCATGCAACATGATGACTAAGCGCAAGCGTCGGGCCATACCGTGTTCACGGTCCTCCACCACCCAGCCCTGCAAGGCGTTGCCCAACGCTGAGACCGAGTATTGACCAATGCGGTAGGCCTTATCACCCGAGACGAACTTGGCTGCCTGCGCCAGGGGTGTCACGGCCGTCACGAGCGCTACCGCGAGCGTGTTGTATGCGCCTCCCGCCACCTCCGCCACCACAGCCGGAGGGTGACGGCGCAATATCTCTTTGAGCTCGCCACGGTGCGGGCGCTTGAGCTCCTCGCCGGCGAACCGCACGTAGACCAGGGCCGGGCCCGTCACGATCGCCACCGTCAGCAGCACTGGGTACCAGATCGCCGAACCACCAAGCAACAGAATCCCTGTCGCCGCGAGCGTCGCCGCCATACGCGGCAGGACTTCGGTCCACAAGATGGGCACCGCGCGACCCACTCCGATCCAGAACCAGGTGGGCGCTAGAGCGGCCAGGCTCATGCCACAGGCCATGAGGCCGGCCTCTAGTCGGCTGGAATCCGGCGCCATGAGCACGGCCACCACCACGGCCACCAGTGCCGCAACGGCCCATACCGGACCCCTCACGTGAACACTCGTGGCCAGGATGCGGCGCCTGTCCTGCTCCGATGCCAAGGCCACCTCAGGCGGAGCGAGAGTGGAGTATCCAAGGCCAGCCACTACGGCGGCCATGCCGCCCACCGACTGGCCTAGCGCGATCGCCACCCACACATCGGTTCCGGCCAAGCGTGCAAGCACGGGAAGGAAGATGAGCGGCGCGATGAGCGACACAAAGGGCACGCCTGCGAACGCGACAATCCGCTTTGCCAGCGACCTTCGGCTCCCGTAGCCGCCGGGTGCTCCTCGCCCTTGGGCCGTCACCGGCGCTCTCGCCTGGCCTTGAGTTTGCTGAGCACCACGCGCACACCACCATGCCGTAAGTAATGCCACGTCATCCGCAGGTTGCGGCGAAGGCCAGGTGCATCCTGCGGTGCCAGTAGCGCCGTAGCGCCATTGGCCAGTGCATCCCGGCCACCGGCCGCTGTCACATCAGGCGCCACGCGCGGGTTCCTGGCAAGTTCACGCAGCGGCTCAAGCACCAACTCCCACGCAAAACGCTCGCGGACGGCTGCCACTCGCTTGCGGGCCTTAGCGGAAAAGGCATCATCAAAGAGCACTCTCTCAAGTGCGCGTTCCAGCTCCGCTTGATCGCCCGCTGGAACCGCGACCCCCAGCCCCTCTGCCTCCACCAAGTCCGCAAAAGTGTCGCCTTGAGTGACCACCATGGGAAGCCCCGCCCACAAGTAGTCGAGAATGCGGGTGCGAAACGAGAACTCGGTTTCCACGTGAGCGTGATGCGTTGAGACACCCGCGTTGGCGTCCAGCAAGAAGTTGGCTCGCTCCTCGTAGGGCACCCAGTCCTCGTTGAAGAACACTGACGCATTGAGCGCACCTACGGAACGAGCAAGCTCCACGGATTCGTGGACGATGCCCATGGTGTCCACTCCTGGATGCTTGGTGCCCAGGAACACAAGCTTGGTCTCAGGCTTGCGTTGCGCCAGCGCGTGGACCGAGCGGACCAGCACCTTGGGGTCAAACCAGCTATAGATTCCGCCACCCCAGAGCAGCACCTTGGACGAGTCATCAATCCCCGGAAACACGCCTCGCACTCCAGAGCGCGACTGCTTGGCAGGAGCCGCATCAAGCCCAAAGGGCACCACCGCAATGAGTTTCTCCAGGTGGGGATCAGACTCATACGTGGCGGGCGAGACACGACCGAGCGCGGCCAACTGGCCTATATAGAGGGAGCGTTGACGGGCCGAGGCACACAGCACCAGATCAGCGCGCAAAAGTTGCTGATTGAGTAGCGCCACCCGAGAGCGCACCAGCATTTCCCACGTGGATCGCGGTTGCTCACGTCCTTGCTCCAACATTTCCAGGTGCATGGGGTCGTAGGCGTCGACAACAAGCACGCGGTCTGTTCTCGCCAACGCCGGGAACTGCTCCAAGCCGTGGCCTTGAACCACAATGACATCGGCCTGTTGCTCGAGGACCGCAAAGCCAGCGGCGTCGCCCGGCGTCACGTGAGTCACGTCAAAACCTTCGGGCTGGGCATCGCGTTCCACGCGAGAAGTGCTGGCCAGCACCACGTGGTGGCCGTCCGCAGCAAGCACTCGCGCCATAGCAATGGCGCGGATGGCCGGACCCGCAATTCGTGCACCTACCTCCGCACCAGTCACGATGAGGACACGGGTGGGTTGCACCCGGCTATTCTATGGCTGAGGCACCGCCACCGTGTTGAGACGCATGACTCGGCAGGGGGCGGGCACAGACCCGCGCAACGTTCGCTCGCGAAGCAACACGAGCCACAGCCGAGCCGCGCATTGGATTGGGAGTCGCTACACATGGCCACGTTGGTACTGCTTGTCCAGCGCACGCTTTTGTGGCTGTCGTATCACTGGTACAGGCTCACGTTGCGCAAGTCACGTAAGCGGCCCGTCACCTGGGTAGTGGGCACCTACGAGATTGCGTCCATGATTAGTCAGATCGCGCGCGCCATTCCCGGGTCCTTCTCTGTGGCGCTCGACGAGGACCCTTACTACGACGGTCTGCTCACGTACGACTACGTCATCAAGGGCGCCCGCGGCACCAGTAAGCGAGACTGGTCTCGCCGTATCTGCTCGCCAATCCTTCTTGGCCGACTGGCACACGAGGCCAAGGGAATCATCTACTTAGGGGCCGCCGGATTCCTGGAGAACACCGAAGACGGACGCGAATATGAGTTCGCGTGGGTCAAGCGTCGCGGGCTCAAGGTGGTCTGCTACTGGACCGGCTCGGATATCCGATCTTTGCCTCGCATGAAGGAACTCGAAACCACGCTGGGCAGGCCCAACATCGCCACGTACATCCACCTCACGTCGCCGGCGCTCAACACCGAGGTATCCGACAATGCCCGACGCTCGCTCGCTGCAGCGTGCGATAAGTGGGCGGACGCCACCTTCAGCAATACGGTGGATCACACGGGATATGTGACGATGCGCACCGAACCATTCTTGTACTTCTTGCCCGATGACCGTTTGGGCGACCTTTCGCAGTTTGACGACACGTCCACTCCCGTATTGGTGCACGCCACCACGTCGCCCATTATCAAGGGAACCCAATTGGTGCGAGCGGCCATCGACAAGTTGCGCGCCGAGGGCCGTACGTTTGAGTATGTGGAGCTCATGGGAGTGGGCAATGAAGTAGTGGTCAGAGAATTGCGCCGCGCTCACATTGTGCTCAATCAGTTCTACGGCTTTTCTCCCGCCGTGTTTGGGGTGGAGGGGTTGTGTGCTGGCGCCGTCGTCATGATGAGCGCCGATGAGACTGTGGAGACCGACTTGCCTGCTGGGTCCAACCAAGCGTGGGTCGTCACGCCGCACCACCAGGTCTACGACAACCTCAGCAAGCTGCTTGATGACCCCAAGTCGTGGCGAGGCATAGCGGAGCGCGGCCTTGAGTGGGCCCGTCAGTACGGTACCGCGCGCGGCGCTGGTGAACGCCTCAATGCAGTGCTGGACTCAGTGCTTGAAGGCACCTATGAGGGGGCAGGCAAGCCATGACATTGCGCCGCATCCTGATTGTGGGCGCCGGTACCGCGGGGCGCAGCCTGGCAGCGAGCATCGCGAATGCCGGAGGCACCGTGGTGGGGTACCTCGACGACGTCAAGACGGCCGACGACATCCTGGGCACACTTGCCGACGTCAACGAGGTAGTGCGCGAGCACCAGATTGATGTGCTGCACATCGCGATCCCTTCGGCCGGGGCCGGGAGCGTGCGAGACCTGCTCAGCACCATCGACTCACCGCACCTCGAAATCGCGATCATCCCCCGGACCTACGACATCATCTCCAAGGAGGTCGTGGACATCAACGACCTCACTGATGTCGACGTCCTGGACCTCGTGGGCCGTGAGCCCGTGAAACATGACTTGCTGGAGGCCCACAAGTTCATCAGTGGCAAGCGCGTGCTGGTCACCGGTGCTGCAGGCTCCATCGGGTCCCGCTTGGTCAACCACGTCGTGCGCCTTGGCGCTGCCAAGGTGGTGTGCGTGGACCGCTGGGAGAACGGCATGTTCTACCTGGGCCAAGACCTCATAGACTTTGACAACATTGAACTGTGCATCGGTGACATCACGGACGCCAACCGCTTGGACCGACTCTTTGGAGAGTTCAAGCCGGAGGTGGTCTTCCACGCCGCGGCGTACAAGCACGTGCCACTGATGCAAGCCAACGCCGTTGCGGCCATCACCAACAACATTGGCGGCACACTCAACGTCTTTGAAGCCAGCGCCCGCCACGGCGTGCGCAATATGGTTTACGTCTCCACCGACAAGGCAGTGAACCCTGTGAACGTCATGGGCGCCACCAAGCGCGTGGGTGAGATGATGATGGAAGCCATCGCTGAGCGGACTCCAGCCACCATCTTCACGGGGGTGCGCTTCGGCAATGTCATTGAGAGCAACGGCTCCGTGATGCAGACCTTCCGCAAGCAAATCGCATCGGGCGGGCCTGTGACCGTGACTCATGCGGACGTGACGCGCTTCTTCATGACCATTGACGAGGCCAGCCAACTCATCATCCAGTCAGCAAGCCTCGGTAGCGACCGGGAGATATTTGTCCTCGACATGGGCGAGCCCGTGCGCATCCTGGACCTCGCGCGCGGGCTCGTGCAGGCCACGCGCCCCGGCCTTGAGATTGTGATCAGCGGACTGCGTCCTGGAGAGAAACTCTTTGAAGAGCTCAGCTACGACCCCGACAAGGTGCAAGAGACCAACAGTGACAAAATCTTTGTGCTCAGGGCCGAGAAGGAATTCGACTACGCGGACTTTATGGCCAAGGTTGGCGAGTTGATCAGGCGCGCAGGTGCGCACGAACTCACCAACACGGAAGCCGTGGAGGCACTGCGCTCCTTGGGATTCCCACTCCAATGAGCGCCACGCCACGGCGAGTGCTCGTCACGGGAGCAACCGGCGGACTTGGCCGGGCGGTAATGCGCGCCCTCGCCTCCGACCCCCGGTTCGAGGCGGTGGGGTGGACTCGCAGTGATTGCGGCGACATCGCGGACTTCGAGCATGTCACCTCAGTGTTGGCCCGCATCCAGCCTGATGCCATCATCCACTTGGCGGGAGTCACAGGCCCTCGTGCGGAGCGAGACCCACGGCGCACGCAATTAGTCAACGTGGATGCCACGGAGCACTTGGCCCGCGCCGCCGCGCAGGCAGGTGCGCGCCGTTTGGTGTTTGCCTCCAGCGCGACCGTCTACGGTTCCAACGCCACTACACCCCTGAATGAGGCAGCCCCCCTCGAGGGAACCCTGGTCTACGCCCGGTCCAAGATCCAGGCCGAGCGCGCCTTGGCGAAGGTGGCCGACGAAACCGGCCTGGAGGTCATTTCGCTGCGCATCTTCAATGTGTACGGAGACGACTTCCCGCAATCACTGATCACGCGATTGCGGCAGGCGACTCCCGAATCCGACATCGTCCTGGCCGGCGGAGCTTCATTTGTGCGCGACTACATCCATGGTGATGACGTCGCTAGAGTCTTCCACCAGGCGCTACTGAATGGGATGCCCAGCAAGTACCTCGTGGTCAACGTGGGGAGCGGCACACCCACCACCAATGAACATCTGTTCGAGTTGCTTTCCCCTGAGGTGCGCGAGCACGTGACATTGCAACCGCGCCCGCCGAGCTACTCAGTGGCCGACATCACCCTGTGTGCGTCCTTGTGGGGCAGGCCCAGCCGGGACGTGCGGGACGAGTTTTAGCGGCACCTGGTGAAGACCGTGACATCGCCGGTCACACTTGCAGGGCCACCGAGAATAGTCATCTTGGTAGCCCCAAAGTTGACGATGTCATTTGCCACGTAGTTGGGCATGCAGTTGCTGGGGATCACGTAAAGAGGTGAACCGTTGGCACCTGCCACAGCCGCGCCGCTCAGGGCATCGGGGAAGTTCATGCCATTCGCCACAAACACGGTAGAGGCAGAAGTGAACGCCGCGCGGTTAATGGCACCAGAGACTTGGAAGCGGTCGCTACCACCCACACGAGTCACTGATGTGACGCCAGAGACCGCCTTCAGGCTGTTCTCAATGCCGGTGCTGACACTTGCCGCTCCACCTGCAATGCGAACGTCCTTGACGCCCAGTTCAGCAATGAGTGCCGCCGTGGCGGGGTCCAACTGGAGTTGGGCGCCTTGCACCAGGATGACAGGTGCGTCCAGCGCACCAGCCGCAGCACTCGCGGACAGCGCATCGGGGAAGGTGACGCCGGTGGCCACGTATGCCACGTTAGATCCCGTGCCGCCAAACGCATCGCGCGTGATGTTGCGGGAGACCTCGTAGCGGTCGGAACCGGCCATGCGCACCACAGTGGGTGCGTACTGCGCGAGTTGGTTCACCACGGCGTCACTCACGGAGGCGGAGCCCCCGCTCACCACGATCGTCGAGGGCGCGAGCCGCACAAGTTCAGCCGCCACCGCATTGGGGATCGACTTGCCGGGAACCAAGAGCAGTGGAGCGTCCTTGCGCGCCGCCGCAGGGGCGGCACTCAAGGCGTCGGGGAAGTTATCACCTGTGGCGATGTACACGGTGCTGGCACCGCTTGGGAAGTACTGCTGGCTGATACCAACAGCGACGGCATAACGGTCGTCTCCGCCGATGCGGTCCACGGTGATACCCGCAGGAATACCCGTGGCAGGGTCGCCAAACCAGTCCCACCAGTAACGCCAGAAGTTGCGGTTGCCGTACGACGAGCAACCGTCGCTGTTGGAGTTGTTGGCGAGCGCCGTGGCAGTGGGCTGGTACGGCGTGTAGTTGTACAGGCTCGCGGTGGCCACGTTCTGGATGTACACGGCGGAGTAGCCGCACGCCGGGTTGGGGTTGTACGCGATGTTGTTCCAGCGGCCAGCTCGGTAGTTGTAGTTCTGCGGGTTCGCCTGATAACGCTTCATCTGCTTTGCGGCGAGGTAGATCTGCTTCTGCAGACCGCCGTATGCCTCAATGCAGGGTGCGGTGTCTGGGCACCCGTAGCCCATAGCGCGGGTGTAGCGCCACTGACTGGGCCAGGTGTGACTGACGAGGCTCGTCTCCTTGTCCAGCGTGACGAGGATGACCTTGGGGCTGATGCCACAAGCTTGCGCCACCTTGTAGATGATGGTGGAAGCGCGCTCACCGACAGCGCCCTTGTACTCGACAGGACAGAACTGATCCACCGTCATCGTTTGGGTGGTCATCGTGAAGTCCTTGAGGCAGATGATGGGGTCGCTGGGCCCCAATGTCCTCCATGTCTCACACACCGGCACGCGTGCGTCAAGGAAGGCCTGAATCTCGGCTTCCGTCATGGAGTTTGCGTCGTAGAACTGCTCGTCACTCACGATGAAGCCGGGATCCCACAAGGCAGGATTGGGCATGGCGGCAGAAGCCGTAGGCGGATTCATTGCCACTGCAGCCACCAAGACGGCTGCCACGGCTAGGGCCACGCTTACTGGCCTGAGTCGTGCCGCTTTCATTTCGTCTCCACTGTGATGACCTCGGACATTGCTGTCCCCGTGTTATTTGAATAGACCAGTCTGACTCGGATTTGTCCGTTTTGCGAACTGGGTAGCTCTACGTCGTGCGAACCGCACGTTGTCGAATCGACGTTGAAGGCACCCACAGACTCGACACTGCGTTCGGCACCTGTATCCGCCGCTGTCACTATGAATCGGCAATTTCCGCCGTCTTCTATAACACCGCTGATAAACCCCCCAACAAGCACGGTTCGGGTGTTCGCATCCCAGCTGGCGAGGGTCAGGATGGCGCTAGCCCCCGGGATGTTGGACCGCGCGGCGAGGTCAGGGGCCGCTTGGGTGGGCTGCGGATCAGGCTCAGCCGTCGTGTCAGAAGGGGTGGGCGTGGGCTCCTCAATTTCCGTGGGCGTCACGGATACCGTGACGGTAGGGCTCGCGGACGGTTCGTTGGAGGGCGCGGGGGCGAGAGTGGCTTCCTCACGCATGAGGAACCACCACAGCGCGAGCGCTAGCGCCCCGACCCCCAACAAGACGCCAACAGTGACGACTACCGGGCGCTTCATTTTGTCAGGTTAACCCAGCGTGTCGCGCGATTGTGGGAGGTGGGCACGCACCACACGTGTCGGATTCATCACGCTGAGTTGATCTGTGAGGACCTTTGTCGCTCGGCCGCCGAGCGGCGCTGAGGTATTCTCGCGGCATGGCATACCGGGTCGTTGACACCGCCGATGTTTCCCCAGATGCGGTGATCGGCGAGGGCAGTTCTATCTGGCACTTGGCGCAGGTTCGCGAGAGTGCACGTATTGGTGCCAACTGTGTGGTGGGACGCGGCGCGTATATAGGTACCGGTGTCACCATGGGTGACGGCTGCAAGGTGCAGAACTATGCCTTGGTGTACGAACCGGCAGTCCTCGAAGACGGCGTCTTCGTGGGGCCCAGCGTGGTTTTCACCAACGACCATTTCCCCCGCGCCATCAACACGGACGGCACCCCCAAGTCGGCTCATGACTGGGAGCCAGTGGGTGTCACAGTTCGGCGTGGAGCGTCCATTGGCGCCCGCGCCGTGTGCGTGGCGCCTGTGACCATCGGCGCGTGGGCCACAGTGGCCGCAGGCGCTGTAGTGGTCAAGGATGTTCCCGACTACGCCCTAGTTGTTGGCGTGCCAGCACGCCGCGTAGGCTGGGTTGGCGAGGCTGGGGTCCCCCTTGAATCGCAAGGCGACAACATTTTCCGATGCCCGGAGACGGGCTCGCTCTACCGCCAAGCCGGCGACGTCCTGAGTCCCGTTACGGGTTAGCGGACGGCGCCCAAGCGTCGGCTCTCTCTAGGTAAGGAAGCACCGATATGACCCTGCACCAGATCCCTGCAGCAAGTCCCATCATTGGCGACGAAGAGCGCGCAGCTGTAGACCGGGTGATGCGATCCGGCATGATCGCCCAGGGTCCCGAGGTGGCGGCCTTTGAACGCGAGTTCGCCGATCAGCTCGTGGGCGGTCGCACCAACGTGGCCGTCAACTCTGGCACCGCGGGTCTGCACCTGGGTTTGATTGCCGCGGGCATCGGCCCGGGCGACGAGGTGCTGGTTCCCTCATTCACCTTTGCCGCCACTGGCAACTCGGTTGCCCTTACGGGCGCCACTCCCGTGTTTGTGGACATTGAGCCCGAGTACTTCTGCATGGATCCCGAGGCTGCTGCCGCGGCTATCACGGACCGCACTCGCGCCATCATGCCGGTGCACTTGTACGGCCACCCTGCCAACATGACCGCGTTCCAGAAGCTTGCTGCGGACCGTGGCGTGATGCTCTTCGAGGATGCTGCACAGGCACACGGCGCCCAGTGGAGCGGCCAGCCGGTGGGTTCGTTCGGCACCTTTGCCATGTTCAGCCTCTACCCCACCAAGAACATGACCTCCGGTGAGGGCGGCATGGTGGCGTGCGCGACCGACGAGATCGCCCGCATGGTCAAACTTCTCCGCAACCAAGGCATGGAACGCCGCTACGAAAACGAAGTAGTCGGTTTCAATGCCCGCATGACAGACATCCACGCAGCCATCGGTCGCGTCCAGCTCACCAAGCTTCCCGCATGGACCGAGCGCCGCCAGCAGATTGCGGCCCGCTTTGACGCAGAACTTCAAGGCGTCACGGTGCCGCCGGTGGCCCCCGAGGCAGTGCACGTGTACCACCAGTACACGATTCGCGTGGCGGATGACCGCGACGGCTTTGCCAAAGCCCTGCAGGACGAACACTGCATCGGCACGGGCGTGTACTACCCCATCCCGAACCACGAACTCCCGTCGCTCAAGTCCGACGTGAGTCTGCCTGTCACGGCCAAGGCAGCTCAAGAAGCACTTTCCCTCCCGGTGCACCCCTCACTGTCAGATGACGACGTTGACCGCATCATCGCGAGTGTCAACGCTGTAGCGGCGGCGGGTGCCTAATGGCTCACTTGCGCGCTGGCCTCATCGGCCTGGGAATGATGGGCCGCCACCACGCACGAGTGCTGCGGGCACTCGACGGCGTCGACCTGGTAGCGGTGGCTGACCCCGGCGGCGACCCCCACAAGGTTGCCGGTGACCTTGAAGTCTTGCCCCACATCGAGGCGCTCATCGCGGCCGGCGTTGACTATGTGACGGTGGCGGTGCCCACGATCTACCACGAGGACATTGCGCTCACCCTGGCTGAAGCTGGCGTACACACGCTCGTGGAGAAGCCGCTAGCCCACGACCTTGAATCTGCGATTCGCGTGGCCGATGCCTTTGAGGCTAAGGGCCTCGTGGGTGGCGTGGGGCACATTGAGCGCTACAACCCTTCCGTGCAGAACTTGCGCGCGCGCTTGGAGAATGGCGACCTTGGAGACATTTACCAGATCGTCACGCGCCGTCAGGGCCCTTTCCCTGCCCGCATTGCCGACGTAGGCGTGGTGCGAGATCTCGGTACTCACGATGTGGACCTTGCCGCGTGGGTCGCTCAGTCCACCTACTCGTCCATCAGCGCGCAGGTAGCCCACCAAAGCGGCCGCGAGCACGAGGACTTGGTGTCCATCACCGGCCTGTTCGCCAACGGAACGGTGGCAAACCACTTGGTGAACTGGTTGTCGCCCATGAAGGAACGCATGACGGTGGTGACTGGTGAGCGTGGCGCGTTCGTGGCTGACACCCTCACTGCAGATCTGACGTTCTATGCCAACGGGACGGTTGCCACAACCTGGGATGCCATCGCAGGCTTCCGGGGTGTGGCAGAAGGCGACGTCACTCGCTTTGCCATTCCCAAGGTGGAGCCTTTGGCGGCCGAGCACGCCGCTTTCCGCGACGCGGTGCTCGGCAAGGCGAACAACCACGTGACCATGCGTGAAGGCGTTGAGACCGCCTCTGTCATCGACGCCGTGCTGGAATCAGCACGCACCGGAACCACCGTTCTGCGGACCGCCACTAACGCTTCGAGCGCCTGATTCAGCACCGCCGTAATCGGCAAAAGGCTCGGTGCTAGAGTTCCCCCATGGCGTACCCTGCGGCGCGAACTCTGGTGGTGATGCCCGCATTCAATGAGGCCGCTTCTGTGGGTGGGATCGTCCGGGAGACGCTCTCCACCTTGCCCGACGTGGACGTCCTCGTCGTCGATGACGGCTCCACGGACGCCACTGCCCATTTGGCACGAGAGGCCGGTGCGCGAGTGGCCCAGTTGCCCTTCAACCTTGGTGTGGGCGGCGCCATGCGCTTTGGCTTCAAGTATGCGCAAGAGCACGGATACACCGCCGTCGTCCAAGTGGACGCCGACGGTCAGCATGACCCGGCCGCCATTCCTAGCCTGCTGGAGCAACTCGACACCCACGACATCGTGATTGGTGCTCGGTTCGCAGGAGTGGGCTCGTACAAGATGCGAGGCCCGCGGCGCTGGGCCAGTTGGTTGCTGGCCAAATCCATCAGCCGTACTGCCCGCGCCAAACTGACAGACACGACGTCGGGCTTGCGGGCATCGGGACCCCGGGCTATCCGCTTCTTTGCCCGCAATTACCCGGCCGAATACTTGGGCGACACAATCGAGTCTCTCGTCATGGCAAGTCGTGCCGGTCTG
The DNA here is from genome assembly GCA_044507265.1 of Actinomycetales bacterium. GTDB lineage: Bacteria > Actinomycetota > Actinomycetes > Actinomycetales > Demequinaceae > Demequina. The sequence continues at coordinate 276,891 of JBIQJT010000001.1, forward strand.
CGGGTCACTCAAGTCCCCGTGGCGATGCGGGATCGGGCAGGCGGAGTGCCTTCCCACAATCCGCTCAAGGCGGGCTTGTATCTTGCCCGCGCCAACATCGCCCTCATCTTCGCGTATGTCCGCCCGCAAGTGACGAGCGAAGAAGGAGTGGCATCGTGACCCTGCGGACTTACATCTTCGCGGTAGCGGCAGCAGCCGTTGTGCTCTTGGTCGTCATTTCCCTGCTACGTCAGCGCCGCTTACGCGAGCGCCACGCCATTTGGTGGATGTTCGCTGGCACCTTGGCGCTCTTGGCGGGAGTGTTTCCCAAGTCGCTGGAGTGGGGCGCGCGGATCACCGGCGTGGAACTGCCCGTTAACCTCGTCTTCTTTGTCTCCATCGCCATCTTGTTCCTGGTGAGCATCCAGCACGCGGCAGAGCTCACCTCGCTTGAAGCCAAAGCCCGCGACCTCGCCGAGGAGGTCACTTTGCTGAGGTTGCGCCTGGAAGAGCTAGACTCAAAGGACGACAGGGGAGCGCTTCCCGGCACCGAGCCGGATCAAGAGCGCTGAGAGTGCGGAGAGCCGCAGACCCTCGAACCTGATCCGGCTAACACCGGCGTAGGGAGTCGAGTCTCGTCCCCTCCAATCCGTTGGAGGATTCATGCGCACCATGCGCTTTGGCATTGCCACCATCTCCGTGACCGTGCTTGCACTCGCGGCTTGCAGTTCCACCACTACTGACAATGCGTCTCAGTCGCCCGGCGAGGCGACCGGGACAGTGCGCGTTCTCACGCACGACAGTTTCAGCATCCCTGAAGAGACCGTGGCTGCGTTTGAAGCCGAGTCAGGCCTGGACGTGATCTTCGTGTCTAACGGTGACGGCGGGGCGTTGGTCAACCAACTGATCCTGACCAAGGACGCGCCTTTGGCCGATGCCGTGTATGGCATCGACAATTCATTTGCTTCTCGCGTGGCCGGGGAAGGCGTGCTCGCTCCCTACGTGTCTGACGCGGTCGCGACCGAATCGGCGCTGTACCGCAGCCTCCCCGTAGCGGAAGGGCTGACGGCTATCGACTTCTCTGACGTGTGCCTGAACGTGGACCTCACGTACTTTGAGGCCAACTCCCTGGCCGTGCCCGCGAGCTTTGACGACCTGCTCAAGCCTGAATACGCCAACTTGGTGTCCGTGACTAACCCGGCCACCTCGTCACCAGGCTTGGCGTTCTTGCTGGCGACCGTGTCGGCCTACGGTGATGACTGGCCCACCTACTGGGAGGCGCTGAGCAACAACGGCGTGCGCGTCACAGGCAGCTGGTCTGACACCTACTTTGTGGACTTCTCGGCGCCCAATTACGGGGGCGACCGACCCATCGTGCTGAGTTACGCCTCCTCTCCGCCTTCGGAAGTCATTGACGGCGAGCCCACCACTGCGGCGCTGCTCAACACGTGCTTCCGTCAAGTGGAGTACGCGGGCGTGCTGGCGGGCGCGAAAAACCCGGAGGGCGCCCAGCGGGTGATCGACTGGATGCTTTCAGACGCCTTCCAGTCTGAGCTTCCTTACTCGATGTACGTCTACCCCGTCTCCGAGACGGCCACCATCCCTCAAGAGTGGCTCGACTACGCGCCGCTCGCTGACACGCCTTGGTCAATGCCCTCAGAGCGCATTGACCAACAGCGGGAAGAGCTAGTGCTGACGTGGACATCGATCGTGCTCGGCTAACGCCCGCACGCCCCGTCAGCGTGCGGTCATGGTGGTTGGCGGTTCCACCTGCGGCGTTCCTTGCCGTGTTCTTCGCTTGGCCTACCCTCGCGCTCATTGCGCGGGGCGTGCGCGGGGCGGGAACTGCCACCATGCCATGGCCGCGCATCGCCGATGCCGCCCTCACCACCCTCTGGCTGGCGGGGGCAGGCACGGTGCTGACACTCGCAGTGGGCCTACCTGCCACGTGGGCCTTGTTCCGGCGCCCGTGGCGCGGCAGCCGAGTCTTGATCGCCCTCATTACGGTGCCGTTTGTGTTGCCCACGATTGTGGTGGCTACGGCCTTCAGGGCCTTGGCGAGCGACACCGCGCTGGGCGATGGTGACTCGGGCGCCACGCTCACCATTCTTGCCGCGTTGGTGTTCTTCAACGTCGCGGTGGTGGTGAGGATTGTGGGCCCGGTGTGGGCGAGCCTTGATGACCGCGCGTACTTCGCGGCGCGGACCTTGGGCGCGAGCCACTGGCGGGCCATGTGGCACGTGCGCCTGCCTGCGTTGACGCCCGCCCTGGCGGCGGCGGCGGCCACGGTGTGGCTATTTTGCTCCGCCTCGTTTGGGGTGGTGATTGTGATCGGGGCCGGGACCGTCTCCACCATCGATACCGAGATCTACTTGCAGGCCAACTGGTTCCTCAACCTCAGCGCGGCGGCGGTGCTTGGCACTCTCCAGATCATGGTCATCGCTGTGACGCTGTTGGTGGTGTCTCGATTGAGATCGCGCCACAGCGGGGCGTGGAAGTCGCGTGCCCACAGCGCGGCACAAGGGCTGGCCACCGGCCGCGCACGCGTGGCAGTGGCACTCGCCCTGGCTCCGTCATTGGCGCTGCTTGTGGCGCCAGCGGCGGCCCTCGCGCGCAGGTCACTCACCGTCGATGGCCGCCCAGGCGTGGCTCATTACACCCGCGCCCTCTCCGGTGAACTACTCGCTGGAACGGGATCTTCAGCCTTGGGCGCGGCGAGCCGTTCGTTGGGAATCGCCGTAATAGTGGGCCTGACCGCCACGGTGCTCGCGCTCGCGGCAGCCGTGGTCATCTCGCGGCGGCCCCGCGGCGGGTTGCTGTATGGCGCACTGCTCTTGCCCCTTGGAGTGTCCTCGGTGGTGGTGGGATTGGGTTCATTGCTCACGCTCGCCAAGCCCTTGCCAGGCGGATTGTCTCTGGTGGAGAACCAGTTGCTTATGCCTGTGGCTCACACCATCATTGCCTTGCCCCTAGCGGCGAGCGTCATCGTGCCTGCCATGCGTGGCATCGACCCTTCTTTGCTCAATGCCGCCGCAAGCCTTGGTGCGTCGCCGTGGCGGGTGTGGACGCACGTGGAGTGGCCGCTGGTGCGCCGCTCTACCGCCATGGCGGCGGGACTCGCGGCGGCCGTTTCGCTGGGCGAGTTTGGTGCCGCGACGTTCTTGGCCCGGCCTGGAACCGAGACCCTTCCCGTGTTGATTTTCAGGTTGCTAGGGCGACCCGGATCGGACAGTGTGGGCCTTGCGTTCGCTCTTGCAGTGATCCTCGCAGTGCTTACGGCGGCGCTGATGCTCGCGGCCGACAATCGCAGACTGGAAGCGGTGGTGAACCCATGACCAGAAAGAACCCGTCGACAGCATCAAAGGGACTGAGCGTTCATGAGGTGACGGTGCGCTATGGGGCCAACGTGGCTGTGGATCGCGCGTCCCTCACCGTGACCCCCGGTGAAATCGTCGCGGTGGTGGGACCCTCCGGAAGCGGCAAGTCTTCACTGCTCGCCGCTATCGCTGGCATCGTGCCGTGTGAAGGGCGCATTAGCTGGGACGGCGAGGACCTCTCAGCTCTGCCCGTGCACAAGCGCGGGGTGGGCATGGTGTTCCAAGATGGGCAACTCTTCCCTCACCGTTCGGTGGCGCGCAACATCAGCTTTGGGCTGGAGATGAGCAAGGTGGACCCACCCGCGCGGGACCAGCGCGTGGAGGAACTCCTCACTGTGGTGGGTCTTGAAGGTATGGGTGATCGCTCGGTGGACCAACTCTCGGGAGGCGAGCGCCAACGGGTGGCGCTTGCTCGCTCGCTCGCACCGGCTCCGCGCGTCATGTTGTTGGATGAGCCGCTCAGTTCTCTTGACGCGGCGTTGCGCAAGCGGTTGGCGGTGGACGTGAGAGACATTCTCACCAGCAACGAGATTGCGGGAATCGTGGTGACGCATGACCTTGCTGAAGCCAAGGTGATGGCGTCGCGAGTGCTGAGCATGGACAGTGAGCACCGGTTGCATTCCTAGCCCGCACTAGGCTGACCGCATGTCCTCGAGAGCGCCCGCCGTCTCGGTAGCCCTGTGCACGTACAACGGGGAGCGATACATCACCGCTCAACTGGAATCGATCGCTGCGCAAACCATCCCTGCCACTGAAGTGTTGATCTTTGACGATGCTTCCACGGACGCCACAGCCCAGCGCGTCAGGGAGTTCATCGCCAGTTACGACGGACCCACGCGCTTCAGCCTTGAATCCACTGAGCGCGCAGGGGGTGTGGTCCCCAACTTTGAGCGCGCACTCGCGGCGTGCACGGGCGAGTTCATTGCGCTAAGCGACCAGGATGACGTCTGGCACCCGGACCGGCTCGCGGTAGCCGTAGGCCATCTCACCGACCACCCGCACTTGCTAGTGGTCAATGCTGACGGGCGCGTCGTCGACGCCAATGGCGAACCTACCGGCGACACTCTCTTAAGCGCCCTCTACGTCAGCCCAAGGGACCTCGAGCAAGTCCACGCAGGTCATGGCTTCCCACAGCTCATCCGCCGCAACATCGTGACAGGGGCTGCCACGATCCTGCGACGTTCGCTTCTCGAGGACGCCCTCCCGTTAGCTCCGGATTGGGTGCACGACGAATGGCTCGCCATCCTCGCCGCAGCGCGCGGCGGCATGGACACGATAGAGCGGCCTCTCATTGACTACCGGGTCCACGATGCTAACCAGATAGGCGTCAAGGCACCCACCCTCAAACACCGCCTTGCCCAATTGCGAGTTCCCCGCGGGGACCGACTTGAGAAGTTCGCCTCCCGATCTACCCAGCTCGTGGAACGGCTTGAGCAACGCGACGTCCCGTCAGCGGTGACGGACCTTGCCCGGCGTAAGCAGTCTTTTGAGGCTCGCCGCGCACGCTACCCGCGGTGGAGGCTCCTGAGGCTCGCCCCGGTCCTGCTCAACGCCAAGGACGGCAACTACTCTGCCTTGTCCAGCCAAGGCACCAAGGACATCCTGCGGGACCTCGTCCAGCCGGCGTAGCGCCTTAGATTCGCAGCGCCTCTAGATCCGCGCGGACCATCTCCGTCACGATCTCCTCAAAGCTCTTGGTGGTTTCCCAACCGAGTTGAGTGCGGGCCTTGCTGGAATCACCGAGGAGCACCGGAGCATCGGACGCGCGGGCAAACTGCGGATCAGTCTTGATGAGGCTCGCTCCGCCCTCCACGCCGGCCGCACTCAAGGCCGCGAGCGCAAACTCGCGCACCGAGTGGGCGATGCCGGTGGCCACTACGAATTCATCCGCCGTATGGTGCCGGGTAGCGCGCACCATGGCATCCACGTAGTCGGGCGCCCAGCCCCAGTCTCGTTCGGCGTCCAGGTTTCCCAACACCAGTTCCGATGCCTGACCTGCGGCAATCGCGGCGGCACCGTGGGTGATCTTGCGGGTGACAAAGCTCAACGGCCTGCGAGGTGATTCATGGTTGAACAGCACCGCCGTGGCCACAAAGGCTCCTTGCGCACGGAACACACGCGCCATCTGGTGCGCGTAAGCCTTGGCCGCGCCATAAGGGTTGAGCGGGGCGATGGCGCTGTCCTCGGTGTAGCGTCCCTGCGGTACTCCCGCGTACACCTCGGCAGAGGAGGCCAGCAGCACGCGGCAGTTTGCATTGGCATCAAGAGCGGCCCGCATCACGGCCACGGCACCCAGCCCGGTCACGGCACCTGTCAGCACTGGCTCGGCCCACGACTGCGCCACGGAACTCACCCCGGCCAAGTGGTAGACCTCGTCAGGCTTCACCCGAGTGACGGCAGCGGCAATGGATGCAGGCTCGGCCAAGTCGGCCTCAATCAAACGATCACGAGAGACTTCAGGCCGGACGGCCACGGCATCGGCGTCACCGGGTCGGACAAGGCCCCAGATCTCGGCGCCGTCCTCAACAAGACGGTCAACCAGGTACGAGCCGTCTTGGCCCGTGATCCCGGTGATGAGGACGCGGGTCACAGTCCAGCCAGCGCCCGCTGCTCCGCGAGGTCGTGTTCCACCATCATCGCTACCAGTTCCGGGAACGCCACCTTGGGTGTCCAGCCCAACGTCTCGCGGGCTTTGCTCGGGTCGCCAATGAGCAACTCCACCTCAGCGGGCCGCATGAAGCGCGGGTCTTGGCGCACCAAGCCGCTCCAGTCGTCGATGCCCACGTGCGCGAACGCGGCGTCCAGCAAGTCACGGATCGAGTGGGTCTCGCCGGTAGCGATCACGTAGTCGTCGGCTTGCTCCTGTTGCAACATGAGCCACATGGCTTCCACGTAATCACCCGCAAATCCCCAGTCACGGCGAGCGTCAAGGTTGCCCATGACAATCTCATCCTGCAGGCCCAACGTGATGCGGGCTACAGCTTGCGAGACCTTGCGCGTCACAAACTCGGTGCCACGGCGCGGCGATTCGTGGTTGAACAGGATCCCGCTCGAGGCGTGCATGCCGTAGGACTCGCGGTAGTTGATGGTCATGTAATGGCCGAACACCTTGGCCACACCGTAAGGCGAGCGCGGCCACAACAGAGTGGATTCGCGCTGCGGCACTTCCTGCACCTTGCCAAACATCTCTGAGGACGATGCTTGGTAGAACCTCACGCGGGCGGCTTCACTGCCTGCGTAGAGGCGTGTGGCCTCAAGCATGCTCAGCACACCCTTGCCCGTGACATCGGCGGTGAGGTGGGCGTTCTCCCAGGAGTACGCCACAAAGGAGATGGCACCCAGGTTGTAGACCTCGTCGGGCTGGGCCGTCTCCAGTGCACGCATGAGGCTCGACATGTCCATGAGGTCACCGGTGAGCAACTTCACGCCGGGGACTGTGGATTCCACCAGGTCCCAGCGGGGGTTGTTCTGACCGCGGATCAGGCCGTAAACCTCGTAGCCCTTGGAGAGCAACAACTCCGACAAGTACAAGCCGTCTTGGCCGGTGATTCCCGTGATGAGGGCGCGAGGCATGGCGTGATTCCGTTCGTTGGGCAGCACCCCGATCCTACCGCCCGCCCATTGGGACGCTGTGGCTTAACAGTCGCAAGCAATCGGTGAGGTCTTGGCTCCCACGGGAGCGGTGAGAGGGTCTGCCGGTCGGGTCGCATCAATGGTCACCTTGGCGCCCGAGGAATCGGTCACCACTCGGTCCACCGGCAAGCCCTCACGGGCCCAGTACTCGAACCCGCCGATCATTTCCTTCACTGCGAAGCCGAGGTTGGAGATGATGAGACCTGCATTGGTGGCACCGTTGCACCCAGGCCCCCAGCAATAGACCACAAAGTGGGTGTCCGCCGGAAACTCCGCTGGGATCCGCTCGGGCATGAGTGGCTTGGGGATGTGCACCGCACCGCGCGCGTGCCCCTGATCCCATGCCTCTTGACTGCGGGTGTCGATGAGCACAAAGCCGGGGTCCCCGGTCTGGATCGCGTTGTAGACGTCACTTACGTCGGTCTCAAAGGCGAGGCGTGCGGCAAAGTGACGTGCGGCGTCGGCTGGCGTTGTCATAGCGCCGACGCTACGCCCGGCTGCGCGTGCCAGTCCAGCGTGCACTGGCGTGGCTTTGGACCGTATCTACGCACCTGCGAGGCGTAAGTACTCAGCAACGTCCCGGTGCCCGTTGTAGTCGGCCCACTCGGAGGGGCTGAATCCGCGGTTGGAGCGGAACGACGGGTCCGCGCCCGCGAGCAGGAGCATCTGCACTGACTCCAGGTCTCCCGCGTAAGCTGCACCGTAGAGCGGTGTGAGCGTCTGACGCCCGTCGTCGAGGACCACATTGGGGTTGGCACCTGCGTCAAGCAAGACTCCCACCACCTCGGTGTTGCCCGCATACGCCGCAAACGCAAGTGGAGCGCCGATGTTTCCTTCTACGCCATCGGGATTCGCTCCGGCGTCAAGCAAGGCTTGAGTCACATCTGCGCCTGCAAAGCTCGCTGCAGTCTGCAACTCGCTGTAGAGGAATTCGGGCCATTCGAAGGTCGCACCTGAGTCCAGGAACAACTGGACCATCGCGAGATCGTCCCGCGTGATGGCGAGCGAGAGGGGACTGTTGTCGTTTTCGTCGTTGTAGAGGCTTGGTTCACCGCCCGCCTCAATCACGAGCGCGGCGAGCGCAACGTCACCCGAGAGCACGGCATCCACCAACTGCTCTTGCAACGGCCTGTCGTCTAGGGCGGCCGCAGAGACGCTAGGAGAAGCAGACATGGACACTTCTGGTGCGGCCGCGGAGCAGCCCGCCAATACGAGCGCCCACGCCGCGGTAGCCCCAACAATCAGGTTCTGACCCAGCTTGCTCACGACATTCCCCCTCGCATCCTCGTGTGGCACCGAGCCTAGCGCCTGGCTCGGTCACGCGAGAGGGTCATGGGCCCGAGCGTAACTTGAGTCCATCTGGCTCAAGTTTTCCCGCTTCCTCTTGACACCGGCGTTGCGCGGAGTTAACTTGAGTGCAGGACGCTCAACTCTCAACTGGGTTGCGCGGAGGCGGATGCATCACACGCACACCGCACAGAAAGTTATCTAGGAGGCACGATGTCACGAGCAGTAGGAATTGACCTGGGAACCACCAACTCGGTGGTCTCGGTCCTCGAAGGTGGTGAGCCCACCGTCATCGCCAACGCGGAAGGTGCGCGCACCACCCCCTCGGTGGTCGCCTTCTCCAAGACCGGCGAAGTGCTGGTCGGCGAGATCGCCAAGCGCCAAGCGGTGACCAACGTGGACCGCACTATCAGCTCCGTCAAGCGCCACATGGGCACCGACTGGAGCACCACCATTGACGACAAGAAGTACACGGCGCAGGAAATCTCCGCGCGCATCCTGGGCAAGCTCAAGCGCGACGCTGAGGAGTACTTGGGCGAGAAGGTGACCGATGCGGTCATCACAGTCCCTGCATACTTCAACGACGCCGAGCGTCAGGCAACCAAGGACGCTGGCGAGATCGCAGGACTCAACGTGCTGCGCATCGTCAACGAGCCCACCGCCGCCGCTCTTGCGTACGGCCTAGACAAGGGCAAGGAAGACGAACTCATCCTGGTCTTCGACCTCGGTGGTGGCACGTTCGACGTGTCCCTGCTTGAGGTGGGCAAGGACGAGGACGACTTCGCCACCATTCAGGTTAAGGCCACCGCCGGTGACAACCGCCTGGGTGGAGACGACTGGGACCAGCGCATCGTTGACCACCTCATCAAGGAAGTCAAGAACTCTGACGGTGTGGATCTGTCCAAGGACAAGTCCGCCGTCCAGCGTCTGCGTGAAGCTGCCGAGCAGGCCAAGAAGGAACTCTCCACCGCTCAGCAGACCACCCTCTCCCTGCAGTACCTCAGCATCGGCGAAAACGGACCCGTCCACCTGGACACCAAGCTCACGCGAGCACAGTTCCAGGAGATGACCAAGGACCTCATTGAGCGCACCAAGGCTCCGTTCCAGCAGGTCATCAAGGACTCCGGCATCAAGCTTTCTGAGATCGACCACGTGGTGCTCGTGGGCGGTTCCACCCGCATGCCCGCCGTCACCGACGTGGTGAAGGAGCTTACCGGTGGCAAGGAGCCCAATAAGGGCGTTAACCCGGACGAGGTAGTAGCCGTGGGTGCTGCGCTTCAGGCGGGTGTGATCCGTGGTGAGCGCAAGGACGTGCTGCTCATTGACGTCACGCCGTTGAGCCTCGGTATCGAGACCAAGGGTGGCGTCATGACCAAGCTCATCGAGCGCAACACCGCTATCCCCACCAAGTCCTCCGAGGTGTTCTCCACGGCAGACGACAACCAGCCCTCGGTGCTCATTCAGGTGTATCAGGGTGAGCGCGGGCTTGCACGCGACAACAAGCTGCTGGGCACCTTTGAGCTCAGCGGCATCGCACCTGCCCCGCGCGGCGTGCCGCAGATTGAGGTCACGTTCGACATCGACGCCAACGGCATCGTCCATGTGTCCGCCAAGGACCGTGGCACCGGCAAGGAGCAGTCCATCACCGTGACGGGTGGCTCGGCACTGTCTAAGGAAGACATTGATCGGATGATCAAGGACGCCGAGGAGCACGCTGCCGAGGATGCCAAGCGCCGTGAGGAGGCTGAGATTCGCAACAACGCCGAATCTTTCGCCTACTCCACCGAGAAGATCCTCAAGGACAACGAGGACAAGGTCCCCGCTGAGGTAGCCGACGAGGTGAAGGAGGCCATTGCGGCCGTCCGCACCGCGCTCGAAGGCGAAGACGCGGACGCCGTGAAGACTGCTCACGACTCCCTCGTGGAGAAGGCGCAGAAGATCGGTGAAGCCGTCTACGCCTCGCAGCAGGCAGAGGCCGCAAGCGGGTCATCCGAATCCGACTCTTCGACCTCCGGGGGCGACGAGGACGTTGTTGACGCCGAGATCGTTGACGAAGACGAGAAGAAGTAGTCACGACGAGTAGCGTGAACGTCGGCGAGTGGCTCACCCCGCTCGCCGACGTTCACCCGCTTGTGATGGAGGATCAGTGAACGAGAACACAGGCTTCAATACGCCCGACGATGAGGGTGCCGAGGGCGCTCTGAACGACGCCCAGAAGATCATTGACGACGCGGCATCGGAAATCGACCGCGACGGCGACGGAGTGCTTGAGCCTTCCGAACTCGCGGCCGCCGAGGCCGACGAAGCCGAGGCTCTCGACGCCTTGGCAGCCGCCGAGGCCAAAGCCAGCGAGCACCTCAATGACCTTCAGCGCCTTCAGGCTGAGTACGTCAACTACCGCAAGCGCGTGGAGCGCGACCGAGCCCTCGCGGGTGAGGTAGCTACCGCGCGCGCCGTCGAGGCTCTCATCCCAGTGCTGGATGACATTGCGGCGGCCCGCGACCACGGAGACCTCACCGAGGGACCGTTCGCATCAATCGCAGACAAGCTCGAGGCCACTCTTGGCCGCTTGGGTTGGTCCTCATACGGTGCCAAGGGTGAGCCCTTTGATCCGACCATCCACGACGCCCTGCTCACGCAGACCAACCCCGACGTGAAGGCCCCCGAGATTGCCGAGGTCGCCCAGCCGGGGCACAAATTCGGTGACAAGGTATTGCGCCCTGCCCGTGTGGTTGTAGCGCAACCTGAAGACTAAGTTCGCACGTAGACGCAAGGAGGTGGCATGACGAGTCAAGATTGGTTCTCCAAGGACTTCTACAAAGTCCTTGGTGTACCCAAAGACGCCTCCGACGCTGACATTAAGAAGGCGTACCGCAAGCTCGCCAAAGATCACCATCCAGATCGCAACCCTGGCGACACGGCATCGGAACAAAAGTTCAAGGACGTGGGCGAGGCATACGCCGTGCTCTCCGACTCCGAACAGCGCAAGCAATACGATGCCATCCGCGCCATGGGTGGCGGCGCCAGGTTCCAGGCTGGTAGCCGGGGCGACGCGGGTTTTGAAGACATGTTTGGCAGTGCCTTTGGCCAAGGTGCGCGAGGCGCCGGTGGCTTTGAGGATATCCTCAGCGGCTTGTTCGGTGCGGGTGCCGGAGGGTTCCAGCGTGGGCCCCAGAAGGGCGCTGACCTGGCGGCTGCGGCTGAGGTGAGCTTCCGCGATGCCGCGGCCGGCTCGCTCATTTCGCTCACCATCGAGGGCCGCACCGTGCAGGCGCGCCTCCCCGCAGGTGTGACCGATGGTCAGCGCATTCGCTTGCGTGGCAAGGGCCGCCCCAGCCCCAACGGTGGGCCGGCTGGCGACCTCATTCTCACCGTGCACGTGGCCAAGCACCCCGTGTTCGCGATGGACGGCCGGAACCTGCGCGTCACTGTGCCCGTCTCGTTTGACGAGGCAGTGCTGGGCGCCACGGTAGAAGTGCCCACTCTCAATGGCGACCGCGTCAAGGTCAAGGTGCCCGCAGGCACGTCCTCCGGGACGGTGTTGCGCGTCAAGGGACGAGGCATCCAGACCAAAGAAGGCACCGGCGACTTGCACGCGCGCATTGAGGTAGCCGTGCCGTCCAACCTCAGTAAGGGCGCGCGCGAGGCCTTGCAGACTTTTGCGCTTGAGACCGCCAAGGACGACCCGCGCGAGCGGCTTTACCAAGACGCTGGCAAGTAGCGACGGCGAGGAAGAGGAGGAGCGATGGAACAGCCCGACGTCGACGAGCCCGTGTTCCTGATCTCCGCCGCCGCAGAGCTGTCCGGCATGCATGCCCAGACCCTGCGGCAATATGACCGCTTGGGGCTTGTGGTGCCCAAGCGTCGGCCCGGCGGCGGCCGCCGCTACTCCTTGCGCGACATTGCCACCTTGCGTGAAGTGCAGCGAATGAGCCACGACGAGGGGATCAACTTGGCCGGCATTGCACGCATCTTGCACCTAGCGCGAGAAGTGGAACACCTGCGTGCGGAGGTGGAGCGCCTTCGGCCTCGGGCCGATGTAGGCTCGCGCGTGTTCACGTCCGGCCCCACTGGAGACGTCATCATCGTGGAGCGCGGACGCCGCGCCGACCGCGGTGAAGGGCGTGCCGTGGTGTTGTGGCGAGGACACCGCTAAGCGTCCAACGCCGCCCCGCTAATCCTCGGAGATCTCCACGGTCTTCACCCGCGCAGTGTGTCCCGTGATTATCCGCACTTGTCGAGGCCGCAACTCAAGGTGCCGAGCCAGCACTGTCACCACGGCATCGTTCGCGGCTCCGTCGACGGCCCGTTCCCGCACGTACACCGTGAACTGACCACCCTCGCCGGTCTCCACGAGAGGGCCCTTGCGCGAGCCGGGTTTGACCATGATCCGCATGCGGCGTTTGTCCGTCGCCATGTCTCCATCGTGGCGCAGACGCGTGTCGTTTGCCACATTCAGGTTGACCCCAACGTGGGGGGCCCTCACGATGGGGCTATGGCAGACCCAGAGTCCATCCACGTCCACCACGGATTCGACTACGTCGAGATTCCAGCGACAGATCTTGCGGTGGCGGAGGAGTTCTACGGAGCCGCCTTTGGTTGGCGCTTTGCGCCGTACGGTCCTGGGTACTTGGGAATCGTCACGTCCGATGGCCGTGAAGGCGGCGGCATCTCGCTCATGGGCACGGTGGACCGCGGAAGCATCATGGTGGTCTTGTACTCGCGCGATCTCGAAGCCTCGTTTGCTGCGGTGCAGGCCGCGGGTGGCGAAATCACTCGCCAGATCTTTGACTTCCCGGGAGGCCGACGCTTCCACTTCCTCGACCCCAGTGGCAACGAGCTGGGCGTCTGGGCACTCGCCCCCACGGAGTGACGCCTCAGGGTTTGCGGCTGGTAAATCATCCGATCGAACGATGGTGGATGTCAGAGTGGGCCTTTAGTCTCGCAAGGTGACTAAAGACCTAGCGGTCGAGGCTGAAGGCCTCGTCAAGAACTTCAAGCAAACCAAAGCTTTGCAGGGCGTCAGTTTTGCGGTCCCGCGTGGGAGCGTCCTGGGCGTCCTTGGCCCCAATGGCGCTGGCAAGACAACGGCCGTGCGCATCCTCGCTACCTTGCTTCGCGCCGACGGCGGCGTCGCCCGAGTCGCAGGCTTTGACGTAGCCAAGAGCCCCGCTGAGGTTCGCCGACGCGTGGGCCTCACCGGCCAGTACGCATCTGTCGATGAAGAACTCACGGGACGCGAGAACCTGCTCATGATTGCGGGACTTCTCAACTTGTCCTCAGCATCGGCCAAGGCCCGTGCGGCGGAACTCCTCGAGTGGTTCGACCTCACGGAAGCAGCGGACCGAACATCCCGCACGTACTCGGGAGGCATGCGGCGCCGCCTTGACCTTGCTGCTTCCTTGGTGGGTCATCCCGAGATTGTGTTCCTCGACGAACCCACCACCGGCCTTGACCCTGCCAAGCGTGAGGACATGTGGGACGTGGTACGCGCCATCGTGGCCCGCGGCACGTCGGTGCTGCTCACCACTCAATACCTGGAAGAGGCGGACGCCCTTGCCGACGACATCGTGGTGATCAACCACGGCGAGGTGATCGCGCACGACACCGCTCACAACCTCAAGCGAGTGGTGGGTTCCCAGACTCTGCGGGTGCGTCCCACCAACGTGGACGACCTCGACAAGGTCCGCGCCATCCTCAATGACGTCGCTACGCCGGGCACCACTGCGGACGAGCCCAAGAAGGGCGAACTGACCGTCCCTGTTCTCGGTGACGCCGCCTTGAGCAAGGCCGTCGCCACCTTGACCAAGAGCAAGATCGCGGTCACCGAACTGGCATTGTTGCTGCCTAGTCTCGATGAGGTCTTCTTCACCCTCACCGGCGAAAGGCAGCGCTCCACCGCCGAGGACAACCCGACTGAGACCGAAGAGGTGAGCGCATGAGCACCGCAACCGTTACCCATGACATCGCCGTCATCGAGCGCGGTCCACTGGACGTGGTGCGCCACTCGCTGGTCCTCACGCGCCGGTCACTCGTGAAGACCTGGCGCGCGCCCGAAGTCCTCATCGACGTGACTCTCTCCCCCATCATGTTCACCTTGTTGTTCACGTACATCTTTGGTGGGGCCATTTCTGGCTCCTCCAAGGAGTACTTATTGATCCTCATCCCCGGTTTGATCGGCCAGAACATTGCCTTCGCATCGGTGGGAATCGGGATCCAACTCAACGCGGACATGGAGAAGGGAATCTTTGATCGTTTCCGATCACTGCCCATCTCTCGGATCGCTCCGCTCATGGGCGCTGCGCTTGGCGACATCGTCCGCTACGTGCTGCTCATCGCCATCATGGTGGGCACGGGATACATCCTCGGCTACCGCGTCACCACGGACCCCTTGAGCTTCCTCGCTGGATGCGCCCTCGCGATCTTCTTTGCCTTGTCGCTCGCGTGGGCGCCCATGCTCGTCGGACTCATTGCCCGTTCTCAGCGTGCGGTTCAGGGAATCGTGTTTATGACGCTCTTCCCGCTCACGTTCGCGTCAAACGCGTTCGTGCCTACCGAAACCATGCCCGGCTGGTTGGCCACGTTCGCCAACGCCAATCCGCTGTCTCACCTCATCAGTGCGCTACGCGCCCTGTGGAGTGGAGGCGAATGGCAAAGCCCCGTCTTGTGGACGCTTGGATGGTCCACGGGATTCATCCTGCTGTTCGCCCCACTGGCCATCCGCGCATACAACCGCAAGGCCTAGTTTCGGGGCCGCCTACACACAAAAAGGCGGCGCGTGGCGCCCTCAGCTCGCCACGCGCCGCACAGTGTGTGGCACTACCGCTGCAGCGAATCGATCAATTCGTTGGCGTAGTGCAAGGAGTCGGGCAAGGATTCAATCCACACCCGGGGAGGTTGGCGCATCAAGTTGCCCACGCGCATGGCGAGGGCCTTGTCTGCAATGTGGTCACGGAGCAATGAGATGCCCGTGCCCAGCGCGGGGCCGCGATCCACGAGCACTGCGTACAGACCGTCACCCAGACGCGCCATCGGGTGGCCCTCACCGTACGCACTCTTCAGTGCCTGACCCACTGCCGCGTTGCGCGCAATGCGCTGCCACGGGTCGGAGTCCGCCACTGACACGTCGATCATCACCAAAGCGTGAGTAGCCGTGACCTTGGTGGCGCTGCGCTGAGCGGTGCCGTACACCTCGGCCAGGCGCTGGATGAAGTACTCCGCGGTGCCCAACCCAGACTCGGCATCGGTCATGGTGGGGGCGGCTACGGAACCGGGCGAACCCTCGGTCCACCCAGCGCACAGCGCACGGATGGAACGGATGGGTGCGGACTCAAAACCTGCGGAACGGAACAGGACGGCCATGTCGTCAATGGCTTCGGTGATGCCAACTCCGGACGCGCAACGTGCCTGTCCCAAACGGAAGGCGGCGGGAGCGGTGTCAAGTCCAGCCTCTAGCGCCTCAACGAGCGCCTCAGCTGCAGGTGTGTACCAGTCTCCTGGACGCAACCACACTGACTCGATGCTGGTGTCTTGCCACTTGCGTAGCAAACCGGGCGCAATGGCCGCGCCGGGAGCGTTGAGGTCACTCGTCATGGCCCATGAGAGCGTGCACATCACACGCTATGACGCAGTTTTCGCACAGAATCTCCTATGACAAACCGGAGTACATACGACAACTGTGACGAATCCGCCATTCTTGTCCTTGCTACTGCCCCCATAACAGGGGAACATGGTTGATACCCGTATTAACGCGCCAAATGAGGACAAAACATGAGTCACGAGGCGATCGCGCTGTGGACGGAAACGTCCAGCGATCCCGAGCTGATCGCAGGCGTGCGCGCCGGCGACACAGCGGCCTTTGGCGTGCTCTACGAACGTCACGTTGACGCGGCACGCAAAGTCGCGTCGATGTACACCAACGCCGCGAGCGACATCGACGACGTCGTGTCTGAATCGTTCTCGCGGGTACTGCGCGCCTTGCAGCAAGGCGATGGCCCCGACCTCGCGTTCCGCGCCTACCTCTTCACCATCGTGCGCCGTACGGGCATGGACATCATCAACAAGGGCATCCGCACCAAGCCCCGCGAGGACATGTCCGAGTACGAGACGGAGATCGGCTTTGGTGCATCGTCCGACGAGCCGACGCTGGACGGCTTCGAACACGGCATGGTTGCCGAGGCCTTCCGCTCGCTCCCCGAGCGGTGGCAAGCCGTCCTTTGGTACACCGAGGTGGAGAAGAAGTCTCCCCGTGAGGTGGCTCCCCTGCTCGGCCTGTCCGCCAACGGCGTGGCCGCGCTCTCCTATCGCGCGCGCGAGGCGTTGCGCCAGGCTTACCTTCAGCAGCACCTGAACTCCTCGGAGCAAGTGAGCTGCCTCGAGGCCAACGCTCAGCTGGGCGCATATGTGCGCGGCGGTCTGAGCAAACGCGAGGCCATGCGGGTCACCGAGCACATCGAGATGTGCGAACGCTGCTCCGCGCTCGTCGCGGAACTTGAAGACGTGAACCGCGGAATGCGCGGAGTCATCGCGCCCATCGTCTTGGGCGCCGCAGGCATGGCGGCCCTCGAAGGCGGTTTGCCTATTGGCGGTGCGCTGGGTGCGGGTCAGGGCCTGGGCGCTGCGGGCGCAATGAGTGCGGGCGCGGCCACGACATCGGGCGTTGTTGGCACGGCTGGCCTGACGTCTACCGGCTTCACCACAGCAGGCGTAGCGTCAACCACTGGCGGTGCCGCTGCGGCCGGTGGGTTTACCGCCTTGATCGCAGGCGCTAGCGGCATGGTTGCCCCCATCACTGCTGTGGTGGGTGTGCTCGCTTTGGCGGTGGCCGGCGCGGGGTACTTGGGGTTTTTCTCCACTCTGCCTGAGCCCGATCCGTTCGCTGAAGTGCCCATGGTGGAAACGACGCCTCCCGATGACGCAACTGGTGCGGGCGCAGACGAGGACGAGCCTGGGATCGTTGACCCCGTGGTCACCCCTAGCCCCTCGCCTTCGGTATCCGAGGAACCATCACAGGAACCCGGTCGCAATACGGGAGACAACTCGCACTCACAGAATCCCGGTACCAACGACCGCAATACCAATAGCCCGGGTTCCAACCCTGACCCCACCACAGAACCGACCAAAGACTCCAAGCCTGATCCCACTAAGGAACCAGATCTCGATCCGGAGCCGACCACGGATCCCACGCCGGACCCCACTCCTGACCCGACGCCCGATCCCACGCCGGACCCCACTCCTGAACCGGGCCCCAAGCTCTTCACGCTGAGCATCGTGCAAGCTCCACTGGGTTACCTCGAGATCTCTCGCACGAGCCCTCAAGTGCCTCTCAAGGTGTCCAACACGGGTGACGACGACTCAGACCCTGTCACCGCGGAGATCACCTTGCCTGACGGCGTCCAGTTCGCCCCTCCCGCGGGCGGCTCGGGTGCCACGGGACGCCAGGCTGACCGGCTCAGCGCGTACATGAACTTTGCGCTCTACGGCACCATGGACGTCGACTCCTGGACGTGCACCCTCTCTGATGACCTCAGCGAGGCCTCGTGCTCCATTGACGCGGTCGCCGCTCAGACGCAGGCAAGTCTGAACCTGGACCTCCAGGTCACCGTAGGCGCATCCGAGTCGCTTTCTCCCGATGCCGTGACCAGTTTTGTGGTGAAGTCCGGCGACGACGAAGTGAGTTACTCAGTGCGCACGGGCCTTGTCGCCGCCGACGAGAACTTCGAGGACGTGTTCACCGGTTCGGGCCGCTTGGCCACCTTGCACTTTGGAGCTCCGCTGATGGGCTGCAAGGGCGGCAACGCCACCGAGCAGGACACGTGCCGCGGCATCATGAACTTTGCCGGCAACGGATCCGAATCGCGATACAACAACAACAACTGGGCCATGCAACCCATCAACGACGCTGGCGGCGAGCGCAATTCCGCCACCACCAAGGTCACCATCCCTGCTGGCGCAGTCGTGAAGTACGCGGCCGTCGAATGGGCGGCCAACTACGCGCCCGTCGATGGTGGCTTTGACGGCCCTGAGGAATCAGCACGCATCCGTGTGCCGGGCGCCGACTACGTGGACCTGACGGCAGACTCGGTCACCATCACCACAGACGTTTCCAACCGCACCTACTACCAGTCGCGTGCGGACATCACCGAGCTAGTAGCAGCCGCCGGCTCAGGTGACTACTCGCTCGCTGACGTGGCCCAGTCCATCACCCTTAACCAAGTGAGCGACCGCAATTACCTCAGCGGCTTTGCCATCACCATCGTGTATGAGCACCCGTCCCTGCCCGAGTCCCACGTGACGTTCTTTGACGGCTCAGACTGGGTGTCCTCCACTGTGCACCCCGACTTCCAGTTCCACACTGACACCGGTGCCAACGTCACCTTGGGCTTTGTAGCGTGGGATGGCGACCGAGGCACCGTAGGCGATCGCGTGGAGTTGGGCCCAATCACCGGCGGCGGACAGACCTTGCAACCGGTGGGTTGGAACGGCACCACGATCACGGGAGCCGGGGACTCGGGCAATGCCGCATCGTCCACTGCCATCGGCTCCAAGTACGCCAACACTCTGGGTACCGATGCCAAGTTGTTCGCACCCGTCCACGTGAATGCCGGACTGCATATGCTGCGGTTCACCGGCAACGGTGACAACTACCTGCTGGGTACCTTCACGGTCACCATCACGCCTGACAACTGACGGGCAGAGGGGCTAGTGGACAACCTCGTGTGAGACTCGGCGGCGCACCACGATCCACAGCGATGCCTGACCCACGAGCAGCGCGGAGACCATCACGGTGGCCATCGCCATGGTGGTGTTGCCAAAGACTCCCACGACGGGCGATACAGCGCCCGCGACGCCCATGTTCACTGCACCAATGAGCGCAGCGGCGGTACCCGCCTCACGCGGGTGGTCCTTGAGGGCCAGCACCTGCACGGTGGGGAAGACCAGGCCGGCTGCACCTACGGCGAACACCAGCGGGATGACGACACCGAGGAAGCCCCAACCAAAGAAGGCTCCCGCGAGTAACGCGGCGGCGCCGGCAGTCATGATGCTCAAGCCAATCGCGGTGACCGTACTTGGGGTGATGCGGCGCATGAGCCGCGCCGACACCTGAGTGCTCACCACGAGGCCAATGGAGTTCAAGCCAAATACATATCCGTACTGCTGGGGCGTCAGGCCGTGCTCACCTTGGAGCACAAAGGACGACGCCGAGAGGTACGAGAAGAGCGACGTGAAGGTGGCAGCGCCAATGAGCGCGATGCCAATGAACGCGGGGTCGCCCAGAAGCTTGCCGTACCGTTTGCCGATGGCGCGCACCGACAAGCCCCCACGGCGTGTGGGCGGGAGCGTCTCGCGTAGCAAGAAGCCGGCCACGATGCACATGACGATGCCGTACGCGGCGAGCACCACAAAGATGCCTCGCCACTCCACGATGCGCAACAGCTGCGACCCGATGACAGGTGCAAAGACCGGTGCAAAGCCCATGACTAGGGCCAGGCGAGAAAGCATGCGGATCAGTTGCTGTCCGCCAAAGAGGTCACGAACCATAGCCATGGCCACCACACCACCGCCCGCAGCACCGATGCCCTGGAACACGCGGCCCACCATGACCAGTTCCACCGTGGGCGCCATAGCCACTGCAACGCTCGCGAGGATGTGCACCGCGGTAGCGATGATGAGGGGTCGGCGACGGCCTAGCGAGTCAGACAGCGGACCCACAATCAATTGACCCAGCCCGAAACCCACGGCGGTGGCCGTGAGCGTGAGTTGGATGGCGGCATCGGACGTCACGAGGTCCAGCGCAACTGCGGGGAACGCAGGCAGGTAGAGGTCAACCGTGAACGGGCCCAATGCCACGAGCGCACCGAGCACCACCACGTACATGAGGCGTTGCGCGCGGGTGAGTTCAATCCCCGCGTTCACCTCATCCGCGGCGTCAGGGGCGACGTCGTTCTTAGGCTCAATCGTTTCAGTGTCGACGATGGTTCGCCGGGACATAGGGGCTCTCTTCCAAGAATGGGGCGTCGGCTACACGAGGTAGACGATTCGCAGACGGGAGCCGCGACACTCACCGCCTAGTTTTCCAACGCGCCAGGCCCGAGTCTATTCCCGCCCCCGCGTCGGGAGTGGCTTGCGGCCGCCAGTTGGGAAGGTAGCCGAAAAGAAGAGCGCGGCGGGGGGAGGATGTCGCTGCGAGGAGACCAAGCCTGATCGCCCCGAGGAGATATCCGCTTCCCCCGCCGCGCCAACGGCGAGATTACGAAGACGCCTTGGTCGCCTGCGCGTTGACCTCGTACGAGGTGTTGGTGGCCTCAAAGAAGTTCACGAGTTGCAATGTGTCGTTAGCCGCTGCCATCCACTTGGCGGGGTTGGACACGTTGTAGTGAGCCTCAAAGCCCAGTTCCTCGAGTCGACGGTCAGCCAGGTACTTGACGTACTGGTTCACGTAGTCGGCGTTAAGGCCCAGGATGCCGGTGGGCAGCAGGTCGCGGTTGTACGCCTCTTCCATGTCCACGGCGTGGAGGATCATCTGGCGGATCTCCTCCGCGAACTCCGCGTCCTGCAGGTCCTCGTTCTCTTCCAGAACGGTGAGGATGAGGTTGATACCGAACTGCAAGTGCAGGGACTCGTCGCGGATGATCCAGTCCATGAGCGAACCGAAGTTGCGCAACAGGTTCCGCTGGCGGAAGCTCAAGGCCACCATGAAGCCGGAGTAGAACCAGATGCCTTCGAGGATGATGTTGTACGCGATGAGGTTGCGGATGAAGTCCTTCTTGCCCTCAGTCGTCGTGATGTCGAGGGTGTCCTCGGTCATGCGCTTGATGAACTTGACCTCGAACTCCTCCTTGGCGCGCATGGAGGGCACCTCGACGTGAGACTCGTAGGCGGCCTCGCGGTCGATGGGGAACGTCTCCAGCACGTACTCAAAGGACATGCAGTGGTTGGCCTCTTCCCACATCTGCTTGGCGAGGTAGAGGTGCGCCTCGGGAGCGTTGATGTACGGGTAGACGCCGAACGCGAGTGCCTTGTTCACTAGCAACTCGTTGGGGTTGAAGTAGGACATCAAGTAGGTGACGGCGTGCTTCTCCTCGTCCGTCATCTTCTTGAAGTCTGCAAGGTCTTCACCCAGCTGAATCTCGTTGGGGAACCATGTGTTCGCCACGGCCTGGTTGTACAGGTCGTAGGCCCACGGGTAGGTGATCGGCTTGAGCAGCAGACCGTCCTGGATACCTGTTCCGAGAATTCCCATCGTTTTCTCCTTCTTGCTCTGTGGCCGCTACTGGCAGGACTCACATTGGAGTCGCTCCATGGGGTCCACGGGGCAAGCCACACCATCGATCATTTCCATGTCGTCACCGAGGGCGACGGCGTTACCGAGCAAGTCGAGCGACTTTGCCCCTTCGGGCATGGTCACTGGCTGCTCTGGTTGCGGAGCCTCGTGCTCGGCCGATGCCGTGGCAGGTTCCGCTTGCGGGGATGCCTCAGGCAGGGCAGCCGGCGGGACAGCCGGCTTCTCCGTCGGGGCGGGGGCAAAGGCCTTGGTGGCTACCGCGTTGAGCACGGCGGCCGGTGCGGCGGTGATGGCACCCGAGGTTGCAGGAGCCTCCTTTGCCTGAGTCTCAGGTGCTGCGGCCTCGGCGGCAGGGGCGTCGGTCAACGGCACCGAGGCACCGTCTTCAACGACGTCCACCGCGGGTGCGGCAGCCTCGTCGGCTGGCTTGGCAGCGCCAAAGCCCTTCTTAGTGGTGCCGCCAAATCCACCGAATCCGCGCTTAGCGGGAGCGGAGGAACCACCGGTGGGCTTGGAGCTGATACCGGCACCAGCGGCAGAACCAGTGGTGGCCAAACGCTCGGTCTTGTTGACGCGCACAGTGGACTGCTCAGCGGTGTGACGCGGCTTCATGTGGAGGTAGTACGTGGTCTTGACTCCACGCTCCCATGCGGCCGAGTACAACGCCATCATGTTGTCTACGTCACGGTCTTCCAGGTAGATGTTGCGGCTGATGGCCTGGTCGATCCACTTCTGCGCTCGAGCAGCAACCTCGATGAACGCGTACGGGCTCAACTGGAAGGAGGTCTTGTAGACCTCCTTGAGGTGGTCCGGAACGGCATCGATCTGCGACAGGTCACCCTGCACCGCAAGGAGTTCGTCCTTGACCTGCTCCCACAGGCCCAGGTCCTGAAGGTCCTTGACCAGGTTGCGGTTGACCTCCAAAAACTTTCCGGAGGACGTAGCGCGGGAGAAGATCTGCGAGAACTGGGGGTCAAAGCCAGGCGTGGTGCCGGCCACCAGGCCGATGGAGGCGGTGGGTGCCACGGCCATGAGGGTGGCGTTGCGGATGCCTCCCTTGACCTTGGCACGCAGTGCGTCCCAGTCCTGACGCGTGGTGCGGTTCACGGCTACGGGCACGCCGCGGTCCGCCTCAAGACGCTCGATGGTGTCAAAGGGCACTAGTCCTTGCGACCAGCCTGAGCCCTCAAAGTTGGCGTAGGAGCCTCGCTCGCGAGCGAGGTCGGCCGACTCATCGATGGCGTGGAAAGAGATGAACTCCACGATCTCGTCAATGAGGTCGTAGGCCTCCTCGGACTCGTACGCCATACCCAGGCGCTCCGTGAGGTCGGTGAAGCCCATGAGGCCCAGACCGATGGCACGGTTCTCCTTATTGGCGTGCTCGGATTCCGGCACGGAGGACAGCGTGATGTCCACCAGGTTGTCCAACTGGCGCACCGCTAGACGCACCGACTCTTCCATGCGCTTCCAGTCGATGGCGCCGTCAACGAGGTGGGTCGACAAGTTCACCGATGCCAGGTTGCACACGGCGATGTTGTCACGGTCCTGCGGCAAGCAGATCTCGGTGCAGAGGTTCGACAAGTGGATGGTGCCGGTGTTGGTGTTCAGGGCACGGCTGTTGATGGTGTCCTTCCACGTGAGCCACGGGTGGGACGTGGTCTGCAGCATGATGAGGATCGCCTTGTACTGCTCGCGTGCCTTCATCTTCTTGAAGCGGCGGATCTTGCCGGCCTCAGCCAGCGCGATCAGCTCGTTGTAGCGGCGCGAGAACTCGGAACCCACAAGCTCCACCAGTTCGGGAGCATCGGCAGGGTCAAAGAGGTACCAGTCGTCGTCTGCCTCAACGCGCTTCATGAACTCGTCCGAGATCCACACGGCGGTGTTAGCGGTGCGGGTGCGGCGGTAGGGGTCACCGGAGTTCTGACGCAAGTCAAGGAACTGGTGGAAGTCGAGGTGCCAGTTCTCCATGTAGAAGCACAAGGCACCGAACTTCTTGCCGCCGCGGCTCACGGCGCGCAGGGTGGAGTCGATGGTGTGCATGAACGGGATGGGTCCCGTGGAGGTGGTGTTATTGGACTTGATGGGCGAACCCTCGGAACGCAGTTTGGTGACGGACAGGCCGATTCCACCGGTTCCCTTGGTGAGCCACATGACATCGCCCACGGTCTTGGCAATGTGGTCCATGTCGTCTTCCATCTGCATGACGAAGCAGTTTGACAGTTGCGGGTAGGACGTTCCCGCGTTGACGAGGGTAGAGCCTGCAGGCAGGTAGTCCAGGCGCGAGATCTTGTCGTAGAACTTCAGCGCCATCTCGGTGGGGTTGTCTTCGTTGAGCGCAAGGCCCATGGAGACGCGCATCCAGAAGTACTGCGGAACCTCAAGGGACTTGCCGTGGCGGTCCGTAATCATGTAGCGGTTGCGCATGGTGACGGTACCGATGTACTTGAGGTAGTCGTCGCGGTGGTGGTCAAGAGCGGCGGCCAGTGCATCGAGGTCGAACAACGTCTCCAGGCGCGTGTCCAAGAGACCCTCTTCCACGGCGTCGCGAATGTAGCCAGGGAAACGGGCCTGGTGCAGCAACGCGAGCTCGAGATCAGTGTCGTATCCACCCAGAACGCGCTTGTAGATCACCTTGCGTAGCAGGCGGGCAGCAACCGTGTCGAAGTTGGGGTCATCCTTGACGTTCTGGACGGCCACACCAATGGCGGCCTCATCCAGTTGCTCGGTGGTGATCCCGTCAAAGAGCGTGATGGCAAGCTCCGACGCCACCTGGGTGGTGATGGAGATCTGGTCGGGCAGGCCGGCGGCGGCGCGCTCAATGGCCTTATTAATGCGGTCGGCGTTGTAGGGCTCACGAGTTCCGTCGCGCTTGGTGACGTGAATGCCTGCGCGCACGGGGACGTCGACGGCCTTGGTGACGTCGCCATTGACGTCGGTGGGGCTGTTCTGAGTGATCGTCACGAGTTCTCCTTGGGTGCGGACCAAAGTCCTGGGCCGATGCCGCTACGGACGAGGCTTGTGGCTTCGCCGCGACGGTTGTTGCTGAGGGTTACCGCCTGTTTTCAAACGTGTACTTCAAGCTCTTTTCACCCTCCGGTCGCGGCCACTGAGGGGGCGCCGCGGGGGCCTTGAGGTGTTCTTGGAGATTAGCACGACTCCACTACATCTGGGGTCCAGACGGCGTTTTCCCCCTAGATATTGTGGTCTTGTTAACAAAGTGTGCAGTTCTCTGTGGATAACGCGGCGTGTCGTGTGGACTAACCTGCCTTGCTTGTTGAAGACTTCGCGGCCAACACCCGATTCCCAGCTTCAAGCGTCTCACCGGGGTCTGACATCAGCGGGGTCATTCCCTTCAGTTGGCGAAAATCCCTACTTGACTGCACACTATGCGCGTGAATAAAGCCTCGAAGCGCTTGGCACTTGGTGCCCTGATCACCGCATCCGCACTGGCTCTTGCCGCGTGCAGCGGATCCGCCACGCCTCCGCAAACCCCTGGCGAGAATCCCGCTAAGGGCTTCTGCGACGCCATGGCCGCCGTGACCAACGCGGCCCCGGCCGCGACCGTTGCGCTCAGCGGTCTGTTTGATGAGATGTCCAACGAGGCCAACTACGACCCTGACGCGGACCTCAGCGACCTCAACGCCGCGAGCGCGAACGTCATCACCGCCGGCGGCGCCTACACCGACGCACTCGCCACCGCCAAGTCATTTGCCGACGCTGGCTCGCAAGACGACTTTGACGCAGTGATCGACTACTGGGAACTGTACGGAGTTGCGCTGGGTGAGCTCGGCTCGGACACCAACGACTTTGTGGACTTCCTTGAGCAGGCGCGCCCACTCATTCAGTCTGAGGCGACCAGCACGCTGATTGAAAACCAGCGCACGGCAGCCGACCGCATCGCGGCCACGTTCGCCGCTACCTGCTCGTCATAACCCAAGCAGCGGTTACACCACCCCGTACAAGCGGTCTCCTGCGTCACCCAATCCAGGGACGATGTAGCCGATCTCGTTGAGGCGTTCGTCCACGGCCGCCACCACCACGGTGACGTTCGCGCGCTCGCCTACCGAGTCACGCACATGGTCAATCCCCTCAGGCGCAGCCAGCAAGCACACACACGTGACGTCTGTGGCCCCACGCTGAAGCACGTACTCCACTGCCGCGACGAGCGAGCCACCCGTGGCAAGCATCGGGTCAAGAACAAACACCTGACGGCCCGTGAGGTCCTCGGGCAAGCGGTTGGCGTAGGTGATGGCCTGCAGGGTCTCCTCGTCACGCTTGAGGCCCAGGAAGCCCACTTCGGCGCTCGGCAAAAGGCGTTGCATGCCTTCAAGCATTCCCAGCCCGGCTCGCAGGATGGGCACGATGAGCGGCGCCGGCCCTGCAATGCGCGTACCCACCATGGGCTGCAACGGAGTGTCGATGTTCTTGGGCTCGGTCTTGACGTGCCGCGTCGCCTCATACGCCAGCAATGTCACTAACTCATCCACCAGCAAACGGAACGTGGGCGACGGAGTGGTCACGTCCCGCAGGATGGTCAACTTGTGGTCAATGAGCGGGTGCTGGGCGATGTGCAAGTGCATGCTCTGAGGCTACTCGCGCAGAGGGCGCCCGGGTACCCTGGCGCCATGAACGATGCGTGGGACGCTCCCATGGACCGCGCGCTGCGTCTGGCACGGGAGGCTGCGAAAGCCTCGGACGTGCCGGTGGGTGCCGTGGTGACCGATGCCGAGGGCCGCATTGTGGGGGAAGGCTACAACCGCAGGGAAGCCACTGCGGATCCGTCTGCCCATGCGGAAGTGCTCGCGTTGCGCAACGCCTCCAAGCACCTCAACCGCTGGCGCCTGGATGACTGCACTCTCGTCGTGACTCTTGAACCTTGCCTCATGTGCGCGGGAGCTTTGCTTGCCGCGCGCATCCCGCGCCTTGTCATAGGCGCGTGGGACGACAAGGCTGGCGCCACAGGAAGCAAGTGGGACGTAGTGCGTGATGCGCGCATCGGCACCAAGGTGGAGGTCATCTCTGGAGTGAGGGCGGCGGAGTCGGCCGCTCTGCTCCAAGAGTTCTTCACTGCCCGACGCTAGGGCCCGGTTCCCGCGCGCGTTTGGACGGCAGTGGCGGGGACGGTATCCTCGCACACGGTGCCGTGTCCGAGCGGCCTAAGGAGCACGCCTCGAAAGCGTGTGTGGGTGAAAGTCCACCGTGGGTTCAAATCCCACCGGCACCGCCACACCATCTCCAGAGCCTCGTGTTGAGCATCGTCTCAATGCGAGGCTCTTGGCGTTGAGGGCTCAAGAACTGGCGATGACGGCGAACACGAAGCCCGCCACGGCGAGGAACGTGGGAATAACCACGGCCAACGCGAACAGTCCGATCCACGCCCAGCCCACCACAATCGCCCCTGTCGCAGCGCCGGAACCACCTTCACCTGAAGTCGCGATGGCTTTGCGTGCCTGGTGTCCAAGCACAATGCCCACCACTGAACCCACGAGCGGGAACAAGAGGCTTCCCACAATGGACACCACCAACGCGATCACAGCCAATGAGTTGGTGGGCGGGCCAGGGTTGACAGCGGCGAGCGCACGCGCCGGATCGCGCTGCGGCTGCACCGCGTACGCGGAGGTGTTGGGAGTGGGAGTGGTGCTCACACGTCCAGGCTATGTCGAGAGCACGAAGACCGCGACTCTTGCGGTCGCGTGAGACCTTACGCCGCGGGCTCCCCTGAAGGCTCCGGCGTGGGGCTCGGCTCCGGCTCCAGCGGGTCTGCGGGC
This sequence comes from Actinomycetales bacterium, assembly GCA_044507265.1. Classification (GTDB taxonomy): domain Bacteria; phylum Actinomycetota; class Actinomycetes; order Actinomycetales; family Demequinaceae; genus Demequina. The sequence continues at coordinate 304,220 of JBIQJT010000001.1, forward strand.
AGACGTGCGGGAGCGGGAACTGGCGAGAGCAAGTCGATGGGCAAGCATCGGCCGGGCGCAGTCAACTCCAGGTCCAAGGAGAGTTCCGGGGCGTACAGCGGCCGGAGCTCCGCGTTGACGGCCCGGTCTCCAAGGATGATGTCCACGAGCGCGCTGTTGCGGTTGTCGTAGACGAGTTCAAACTCTGGGAACTGGTTGGCGATGGTGTATGCCTGACGCAGACCCTTCTCACCGAACTGGATGCGCGCCAAGCCTTCGTACTTCTGATTCCAGTTGGTGGCCTGAACCGCCACAAAGCTGCGGCCCTGGAGGTCCTCCATGAAGATACGAGCAAGTCCTGTCTCTTCCGTGGCGTTGAGCGTGCGGAAGGAGACTTGGTCAGCCGTGAGGGGGAAGGCCTGCTCTCCGTCGGAGGGCGGGCAAGGCAAGGTGATGTCTTCTCGCTCGTCGGCAGAGTTGGTGACAAACGCGTAGGTGACGGGGGACACCGCGCGGCCCTGGTACACCGAGAACGCCATGAATGCGGCTACGCCCAGCATCACCACAAGCACGCCAAAGATGATGATCTGGCGGTCGCGGCGGCGCCGCTTGATGACCTCGGCCTTGGTGGCAAGGCGTCCGGAGTTTGCCACGTTCACCTTCTTGGTTCGGAGACGAGTTGGCGGAGGATGGGGGATTCGAACCCCCGAGGGCTTGCACCCAACACGCTTTCCAAGCGTGCGCCATAGGCCACTAGGCGAATCCTCCAAGCCCCGTAATGGTAGCGGAGTCCCGCGACTGTTTCTAAACGCGCTCGTGACCGTAGACTAGAAGGCGACCCCTCACGTGGCGTCATCTCGCCCAACTCCCCCAGGTAGGGAACTAAGCAAGGGTAAGCGGGCTCTGGCGGGTGCGTGAGGGGTCCTTGCATGCCCGCTCAACGTGTGAAGCACGCGCGGCGCTCCCTGGGATCGGCGTGGCGGCACGGGTGCTGGGGATGGCCCGATGCGCGTGTGGGCGTGCCCTATTAGGCTCAGGGGCGTGACAACCGCCCTGTACCGCCGCTACCGGCCCGACGTCTTTGCTGACCTCGTGGGCCAAGAGCACGTGACCGAGCCGCTGATGCAGGCGCTGAGATCGGACCGCGTGGGGCATGCGTACCTCTTTTCGGGCCCGCGCGGTTGCGGAAAGACTACCTCTGCCCGCATCCTCGCGCGTTGCCTCAACTGCGTCGAGGGACCCACTGACAACCCGTGCGGCACGTGCCCGTCTTGCGTGGAGTTGGCGCGCGGTGGCTCGGGATCCGTGGACGTGGTGGAGATCGACGCCGCGTCTCACAACGGTGTGGACGATGCGCGGGACTTGCGCGAGCGCGCAGCATTTGCTCCTGCCCGCGACCGTTACAAGATCTTTATCCTTGATGAGGCTCATATGGTCACCACTCAAGGATTCAACGCGCTGCTGAAGTTGGTGGAAGAGCCTCCGCCGCACGTGCGCTTCATCTTTGCCACCACCGAGCCTGACAAAGTGATTGGCACCATCCGCTCCCGCACCCACCACTATCCCTTCCGCTTGGTGCCGCCCGGCGTGCTCACGGCTTACCTCCAACAGCTATGCGAGGCCGAGGGCGTCAAGGTGGGTTCAGGGGTGCTCCCGCTGGTGGTACGGGCTGGTGGCGGTTCGGTGCGTGACTCCCTGTCGGTGCTGGATCAACTCATGGCTGGCTCCGGCGCCGAGGGCGTCACGTATGAACGCGCCATCTCGCTCTTGGGCTTCACCGACGCCACCCTGCTGGACGATGCCGTGGATGCCGTAGCGGCATCGGACGGTGCCTCGCTATTTGCTGTGGTGGCACGAGTCATTGAGACCGGGCACGAACCCCGGCGCTTTGTGGAGGACCTTCTGGAGCGGCTGCGTGACTTGGTGGTGCTCGCCGCGTCTGGCTCCGCTGGCGAGCGCGCGTTGGGTGAGCTTCCTGAGGATCAGGCTGAGCGCATGCGGGATCAGGCCCGACGCTTGGGGCTCGCCCGTGGGTCACGTGCTGCTGACCTAGTGAATGATGCCCTCACCTCCATGGTGGGGGCCACGTCTCCGCGGCTGCATCTTGAACTGTTGTGTGCGCGCATCGTTGCTGCTGACGCAGGGACTGTGGCTGCCACTGCCCCGGTGGCGCCTGCCGCATCCGCGCCCGCCGCCTCCAAGCCGGAGTCGGCTCCCGCGGCCCCCACGTCGGCCCCGCCTGCCGAGCCGACACCCGTTGTGGAAGCCCCCAAGGCGGCTCCCAAGACGACCGCCAAGGCGTCCGCGCCCAAGGCCAGTGCGCCCGCACCCGCACCAGCACCCGCACCTGAAGTGGTGCGCGCGCCCACCGGGGATGTGGCGAGTGGGCCAGAGGATGCGGAGTTGGTCCGCAGGCGTTGGCCTGAAGTGCTCGGGACCCTTGAACGCCGTCGCGTGACGTGGGCCATGGTGAGCCAGTCTGCGCAAGTGGCCGCCGTGGAAGGTGGAGTACTGCGCTTGGCCTTTGACAACGTGGCACTCGCCGGCAGGTTCACGGGTGGCGAGCATGCCGAAAACGTCGCCCTTGCCGTGCGTGAAACTCTTGGTCTCCATGTGCGGGTGGAAGCAGTGGCCGGTCCCGGTGCCGCCACAGGCCCCATGCCGGTGTTGCCGGCCACTACGGCGAACATACCCGTCGTCAAAGACTCTGCTCTCGAGCCTGACGAGCCCGAGGAAGAGGAAATCTCTGACGACGATGTCAACGCACCCGACGCTCAGCTCACGGGAGCCGAGGCCGTGGCCAAACTGCTGGGTGGAACAGTCATCGAGGACTAGTTCCACGCGCGCCTGAGAGGGCGTGTGGCCCGCCGCGCTTACTCTTGTGGGCATGTACGACGGCGCGGTGCAAGACCTCATTGACGAACTGGGACACCTCCCGGGCGTGGGGCCCAAGAGCGCCCAGCGCATCGCCTTTCACCTCTTGAGCGCGGACTCTGTAGATGTGCAGCGATTGGTGGAGTCCATCAACACCGTCAAGGAGAAGGTCCGCTTCTGCGCGACGTGCGGCAACATCGCGGAATCGGAACAGTGCCGCATTTGCGCCGACCCTCGCCGCTCGGATGACGTGCTGTGCGTCGTAGAAGAACCCAAAGACGTCGTGGCTATTGAGCGAACCCGCGAATACCGCGGCCGGTACCACGTGCTCGGGGGAGCGATCGATCCCATGAACGGTGTAGGTCCTGACGACTTGCGCATCCGCGAACTCCTCACGCGCCTGGGCGACGGAGTGGTCACGGAAGTCATCATCGCCACCGACCCCAACATCGAGGGCGAAGCCACGGCCACCTATTTGGCCCGCATGCTCACGCCGCTGGGCGTGACCGTCTCTCGCTTGGCATCGGGCCTGCCCGTGGGTGGCGACTTGGAGTACGCCGACGAGGTCACGCTGGGCCGAGCCTTTGAAGGCCGGCGCACGGTCAGTTAGACACGATGCGCCGGCCTTCGGCTGGCAGTGACGCCGTCAGGGATTACGCGACTCGAGTGCCACCACGGAGGGTGCGATATGGGACGCGTAGGCGGTTCACGGTGAGCCACATGGAGCCCACCAACAGCACCGAGTAGAGACCAAGGCCCACCCATGGGTTGCGCTCATATCCGGCCGCCTCATACTGACGCTCTATCCACCGGTTGTCGCTCTCGCCGTACGGGTCGGCGCACCAGTCCATGCCCTTGGGCGGGATGGGGCCCAGTTGGGTATCGGCCACGGTGGCGTGCATGTACTGGAATAGGCCCTGACCCACCTTGCCGTCGCGGAGTGCATCCACGTCCACAAGCGGCGCAGTCTCGCCCACCACCACGAACGGGTTGATGAGCAGTAGCCACGAAAGCTTCTCCGTGTGAGTGATGTACCCGTTGTAGGTGATCTCCACGCACGGGAGGTTCTCTTCCGAGAAAGCGGGGTCAGCCCAGTCCTCGTCGGTGACCCCGCTGTAGTCGCGCTCGATGTTGGTGACCGGCACGTCTTCCGAGACCAGGGGAGTGAGCACGCCAAACAGCACCACAGAACCCAGGACAAAGAAGCCCACAGTGAGGTGAGCCAGCGCCACCGAGGCGATAGCGCGCGCAGCGATGGAGCTCCACGCCAACCCGATCGCCGTGGTGACGAGCACCACGAACAGGATCGTCACCACCATGATCAACACTTCGCCAATGGTCCACGGCGCCTTGAAGTACGCGTAGACCAAGAACGGCAGTAGCGTCACGAGCGCAATGACCGCCACCGCCCACGAGGCGATGAGCTTGCCAAAGGCAATGTCCCCAGCGGTGAGCCTGGTCATCTGCAACGGTGCCAGGACGCCCTCGGTGGAGTCTCCATTGACGGACGTTGCCGCCAAGGAAGTGCCGATCAGCACGCCTAGTCCGGCCACCAACATGAGATTGAGTTCCAGTGGAATGGTGGTGGAGCCCGGAGCCGACACCAAGGTCACCAGTAGAGCAAGCAGCACCACGACGCCACACGTCAGCGCGTAGAACAGCCAACCCTTGCGTGTGGGACGGCGGCGGATCAGTTCAATCTTGGTTGCCAGCCCGACGCCACGGAAAGTGGGCAGCCACGAGTTGCCTCGTGGAGCGGCAACGGTAGAAGGTGCCTCGACGGTGGAGGTTTCGGTAGTCATCGGCGCTCCTCATTCATGGCCATGTAGGTCTGTTCAAGTGCGGACCCTGCGGAGGCGAACGAGTCCACCTTGACGCCGGCCTTCACCAAGGCGGCGAGCACTGTGGCCGCGTGGTCGCGGTCAGTGATGGACACCCCAGCGGCGGTGCCCAGGTCTTCAGCCTCAATGCCTTGAGCCCCGAGCGCCTTGAGCAACGCGGCATGGTCAAGCGCGGTGACGCGGTAGCGCAAGCGCGCCGCCGCCACCAAGGCGTCGGCCTCTTCGCCCAGGGTGCGGCCCTTGGACATGAAGACGGCGTTATCCACCATCTCGTCCAATTCGCTCAACACGTGGGAGGAGACGAGAACTGCACGGCCTTCAGCAGCAAAGCCGCGCACAAGTTGGCGTAGCTCCACGCGCGAGCGCGGGTCAAGGCCGTTGGCGGGCTCGTCAAGCAGTAGCACGCTGGGGTCGTTGACCAACGCACGAGCCAGGGAGAGGCGCTGCTTCTGGCCGCGAGACAGCACGCGAGCAGGGCGGTCCGCGAACTCACTGAGGTGCACAGTGTTGAGCAACTCGATGCCGCGTTCCTTGGCCGCGTCCTTGTTGCGGTAGTAGGCCTCACCAAACAGAGTCAGCGACTGCAGGCACGTGAGGTTGTCCCACACGCCCAACTGGTCAGGCATCCAGCCGATGGACGTGCGCACCGCAGTGCCGTCCACGAGAGGGTTGTAGCCCGCCACGTGGATCTCGCCCGAATCGGGCTTGAGCAGTCCGGCCAGCATGAGCATGAGCGTGGTCTTGCCGCAGCCATTGGGGCCAATGAGCGCGGTAACAGTTCCTGGAGCAACGGAGATGGAAGCGTCCACGACTGCATGGACGTTGCCAAAACTCCGGGCAACGGATGTGGCAAGCACGGCGGGCGTAGCCTCGACCGGAGCTTGCGGTGACAAAGTGGTCATGGTGCGAGCGTAGGTTCCACGCGCCTGCCGCACACGCCGGTTTGGCAGATTTCAGGGTTCTCAAGCCTAAAGATCAGGGTGAACCCTGAGCGTGCCGAGGGTGGGTTCCGCACGTTAGCGGCGGTTTGCCTCTTCCCAAGCGAGTTCTTCCACGTCGTAGCGACGTTCGATGCTGCGGATGGGGTCATCGCGGTAGACCACCGTGGCGCGGTCATGCTTGTGCTCGGGAGCGTCCACGTTGCCGTCGCGAATGAACGTGAGCCAATCCTGGTGGACAGCGTCGGCGAGTGCTTGGGGGCCATCGCCCACGGCATCGGCCGTGCCTTCGTCACCCAAGATGTCAAAGCCGAACGGCAAGTCCACGCAGTGCGCGGCCCCGAAGACCAGAGGTGAGAGCGATTCCCATCGGAAGTCGTACACCCACGTCTTGTCGGGTGCATCATCGCGGGCCCGTGACCAATGGGCCACCGGTTGACGGAAGATGACAGTAGTCACGGCCTGGCCGAGCACCCAAGCGGAGCCGCGCTCGAGGTCTGCGTCCCTGGCCATCTGATCAAGGAGTGCCTTGGCCAACACTGGGCTCGCGCCTGCGTCCTGGAGCACTGTGAGTGCGTCTTTACCCTCGAGGTCCGGCGCCAGGTGGCGTACAGACTCATTGAACTCGTGAGCGGTGGCGCCGAGGAACAGGTGTTTGTCGGCACCCACTCCAGCCGCGAGGGCATCGTCCACCGCTTGCTCACACACCACGCCGTCCACTGCGGGCGCCAAGTCCAACGGCCCCGCTCCAAAGACTCGTTGCGGCTCACCCTCACGTGGGGGCTCATTGGCGGCCTCGCGCGCCTCAAAGAGCACATTTTCATCCACCTTGACCGCTGCGGCAGCAGTGGGCTCGATACCCACGGCTGCCGCAATGCGCTGGGTAGCCAGCGCCGTGCGCTCCTTGGGGGCGGACGGATCAGCCGGGGAGATGGCGAGCACACCCTGGAACAAGTGCTGGGCGGTGGGCATGGTGAGCAAGCGCATCACCGCCGCCCCTCCGGCGCTTTGCCCTGCAATGGTCACGCGGCCAGGATCGCCGCCAAAGGCCACAATGTTCCGTTGCACCCAGTCCAGGCCCGCAAGCCAGTCCAGCACCCCACGGTTATTGACCACTCCGTTGGTGCCAGCATCGGTAAGCCAACCAAAGCCCTCAAAGCCCAAGCGGTACCCAAAACTCACCGTCACCACACCGTCGCGCGCGAAGGCGCCGCCGCGGTACCACGGGCTTGCGGGCGAGCCACCAATAAACCCACCCCCGTGGATCCACACCAGGACCGGCAGCCCTGCGCCTGTGGTGGGATCCGGGGTGGTGACATTGATATTGAGGGTGTTCTCGCCGGGAATTGACGGCTCCGGCACTCGCGGCGGGTTGTAGGGCGAGATGCGTTGCGGCGTGGGGCCGTACTTGCTTGCGTCACGGACGCCCTCCCACGCGGCTGGCGGCTGCGGCGCTGCAAAGCGCAAGGGACCCACCGGTGGGGCGGCGTAGGGGATTCCGCGGAAGGCGGCGAAGGTGTTGGCGGCGCCATCGGCACTCGTGTGGGTCTCCCACACTCCGCGCACCGCGCCGTGCTCCACCGTGACCTCAGGTGCCGCTACCACTTCCGCCTCCTTGCGCCGCGTACACCCAGACTGTAAGCCCGCCCCGGTCGCCGGGAGAACGGGCGCAAGTCCCGTGCCTGGCACGCCTCTAGAATGGTGCACCGCGTGCGAAGCACGCACAGTCCCCTTTGTTGGAGTCTTTTCATGTCACTCGTGGTGCAAAAGTACGGCGGTTCCTCGGTTGCCGACGCTGACGCGATCAAGCGCGTCGCTGCGCGCATCGCTGAGACGCGCCGCGCTGGCCACGACGTTGTGGTCACCGTCTCCGCCATGGGTGACACCACCGACGAACTGATCGACCTCGCGAGCGCCGTCTCCGGCGCTGAACACCCGCGCGAAATGGACATCCTACTCACTGCTGGCGAGCGCATCTCCATGAGCCTGCTGGCCATGGCCGTGCGCGACCTCGGAGTAGCGGCGCAGTCATTCACCGGTCCGCAAGCGGGCCTGGTCACCACCGGCTCGTACGGTCGCGCCCGCATCATTGACGTGAGCCCCGGCCGGTTGCAGGAAGCGCTGGCAACAGGCAACGTGGCGATCGTGGCCGGCTTCCAGGGCTACAACGCTGAAAGCCAAGACATCCAGACGCTGGGGCGTGGAGGTTCCGACACCACTGCCGTAGCGCTCGCCGCTGCGCTCAGCGCCGACTACTGCGAGATATATACGGATGTGGACGGCGTTTTCACTGCCGACCCTCGCATCGTCCCTACCGCCCGCAAGCTTTCCCGCATCACGTACGAGGAAATGCTTGACCTCGCCGCGTCCGGCGCCAAAGTCCTCATGCCGCGTTGCGTTGAATACGCACGCCGCTTCAACGTCCCCATCCATGTGCGGTCCTCGTTCTCGGGGCTGGAAGGCACGTGGGTCATGGACGACACTGAAGGAGACACCATGGAAGATCCCATCATCGCTGGCGTGGCACACGACCGCTCCGAGGCCAAGATCACGGTCATCGGCATTCCTGACGTGCCCGGTTCCGCCGCTCGCCTCTTCGAGGCGGTAGCACGCGCAGACGTGAACATCGACATGATCGTGCAGAACGTTTCCGCCACGGTCACGGGCGTTACCGACATCTCCTTCACGCTTCCCACCGCCTCCCTGGGCGCCGCCCGTGCCGCCATTGAAAGCGACCGCGACGGCATCGGCTACGCGGACCTGGTGGTGGATGAAAGCATCGGCAAGATCTCCCTTGTGGGCGCTGGAATGCGCTCCTCCTCGGGTGTGTCCGCCAAGTTCTTTGCCGCCTTGCGTGACGCGGGCGTCAACATCGAGATGATCACCACCTCTGACATCCGCATCTCTGTGGTCACCCGGGCAGACCGCCTGGACGACGCCGTGCGTGCCGTTCACTCGGCCTTTGGCTTGGATTCGGAGCAGGGTGAGGCAGTGGTGTACGGAGGGAGTGGACGATGAGCGCTGCAGTGAGCAACCCCACGATCGCGATTGTGGGCGCCACCGGCATGGTGGGCTCTGTCATGCGGGAACTCGTGGCAGATCGCTTCCCCAACGCTACGGTGCGACTGTTCTCCTCGGCGCGTTCGGCCGGCTCGGTCATTGCGCTGGGCGGCAAAGACATCACCGTGGAGGACGTGGAAGGGGCCGACTACTCGGGCATCGACATCGCGATCTTTTCGGCCGGTGGTGCTGCTTCCAAGAAGTACGCCCCTGCGTTCGCGGCGGCCGGTGCCACCGTGGTGGACAACTCCTCCGCATGGCGCATGGACCCCGAAGTGCCGCTCATCGTTTCTGAGGTGAACCCTCAGGAAGTGGAGAACCTGCCCAAGGGCATCATCGCCAACCCCAACTGCACCACCATGGCCGCCATGCCCGCGCTCAAGGCGCTGCATGATGAGGCTGGCTTGGTGCGCTTGGTGGTCTCCACGTACCAGGCGGTGTCCGGCTCTGGGCTTGCTGGAGTGGGCGAGCTTGACCGCTTGGTGCGCGCGGGAGTGAGTCAAGACGTGGCTGCGTTGGCGTTTGACGGCGCTGCCGTCGAGTTCCCGGCCCCTGCTCAGTACGTGGCGCCCATCGCGTTCAACGTGGTGCCGTTTGCAGGTGACCTCGTCGACGACGAATCCAACGAGACCGTGGAAGAGCGCAAGCTCCGCGACGAGTCCCGCAAGATCCTGGGCCTGCCTGAACTTCGAGTGAGTGGCACGTGTGTGCGCGTGCCAGTCTTTTCCGGCCACTCGCTGTCCATCAACGCGGAGTTCGCGCGTCCCTTGAGTGCCGCGCGTGCCAAGGAGATCCTCAGCAACACTCCTGGGGTGGTGCTGACCGAGGTGCCCACTCCGTTGGCGGGTGCCGGACAGGACGCCACCTACGTGGGTCGTATCCGTCAAGACGAGTCGGTGGATGGCGGCCGTGGGTTGGCGCTCTTTGTGGTGGGCGACAACCTGCGCAAGGGTGCTGCCCTCAATGCGGTGCAGATCGCTGAACTGGTCGCTGCCAGGCTCTAACGCCCCTCCTCCTCCCCCTCCTCCTCCCCCTCCCCGTCCCCGTCCACGTTGAGGAACATGGGCTCGCGTGTCTGCGCTCGTCATGCGTTCCTGAGGAAGGTCACCACGCATTCACCGGTGAGTGATGTAGGGATTGTGTAGCTCAGGCTTCGGCGGGCTGCGGCGCTCACGTTCCTCAAGCGCGCTCGCAGAGCGCAGACACGCGAGCCCATGTTCCTCAAGTGAGGGGTCGGGGAGGCGGGGCGGGAGCAGGCAGGGCTCAGGCGGGCAATGCGGCAAGCGTCCCGGCCGGATCGCGGAGCACCTCGGAGAACGCGAGTTCAGCGGCGCCTACGGCCATCATCCGCGCACGCAGTTCGTTGCGCAGGATCGTCACCTCTTTGGCGTGCACTGACAATGACAGCTTGGCTACTTCTGCCTCCACCATTGCGCGTCGGGCCTCAAGCAAGGCGCCGATGTGCCCACCGACAATGACGCGCTCGGGGCTGAACACGGTGACGATGTTTGCGATGCCCAGCGCAAGGGCGTGAGCCTGACGGTCAAGTTCCTCCGCCAGTTCCCCAAAGTCGTTGTCCGCGTAGAAGCCGTCAAGTTCGGTGATGGGCAACTCTTGGCCCACCACCTTCCACACGCGACGGATACTGACTTCGGTCTCAAGGCAACCCGTCCGGCCACAGCCACAACGGATGCCGTTGGAGTTGACCAAGGTGTGGCCCAGTTCCGCGGCAAAGCTGCGCGAACCTCGCACTAGGCGGCTGTCGGAGACCACGCCGCCACCGATGCCAGACGTGGAGCCGTTGAGGTAGACGACGTTGTCGCAACCCCGGCCGGCACCAAACATGTACTCGGCGATGACACCCAGATTCGCATCGTTCGCTGCGCGAGTGGGATAGCCCAGTGCCGCCTCGATCATCGCGGAGTACTCCACGTCCTCCCAGCCCAAGTTGGGTGCAAGTTTCACGGTCTGGGTGTACTCGTTGACAAGGCCAGGAATCGCGAGTCCCACGCCCACGACGCGGCGGCCGCGGATGACGGTGAGGTCCTCCACGAGTTCCTTGACGATGTCCACGCTCTGCTGAGGCGTGGGCGGGCCATCGGTGACACGGCGGACAACGTCGTGCACAGCTCCGCCCAGACCGACGACTGAGACCTGGACCGCGTCGAAGTCAGGATTGACGCCAAGCGCCACGATGTCGTCACTGGGGTGAACGAGTGGGCTCGGGCGGCCTACCGAACGCTGCTCCAACGGCGGCGCGGTCTCGTAGACCAAGCCCAGTTGCGCGAGTTCAGACACCAACGCGCCGATGGTGGAGCGATTGAGATTGGTCTGCCGAGTGAGCTCCGCACGTGTGATCGGGCCCTTCTCGTGGACGTACGAAAGCACCACAGAGAGGTTGTGCTGGCGGGTCGATTCATTGCGATTGCCCTGCCGCTCGTCTCTGAGCAAAGTCTCTGTCACCGGTTGTCACCCATCTCGGTCAAGCCCCACGCGTGGGAAACCTTACCGTTCGCATTGACATGCGGGCCTTTCCGGAATATGTTCGCACTAACAACCAACATGGTCAAGGAGGACCACGCTATGGCATACACCCCCACGCGCGAGGATAAGTTCAGCTTTGGTCTGTGGACCTTTGGCTGGCGGGCGCAGGACCAGTTCGGCGGCGCCACCCGCGAACCCATCGACACCACTGAGGCCGTGCACAAGCTTGCCGAGTTCGGCGCGTACGGCATGACCTTCCACGACGACGACCTGTTCCCCTTCGGCGCCTCCGACGCCGAGCGCCAGGCCGCCATCGACGCCCTCAAGAAGGCGCTCGCCGACACCGGCCTGATCATCCCCATGATCACCACCAACACGTTCTCGCACCCCGTGTTCAAGGACGGCGGCGTCACGTCGAACGACCGCGCCGTGCGTCGCTTCACCATTCGCAAGATCCTGCGCAACATCGACCTCGCGGCCGAGCTGGGCGCCAAGACCTTCGTGATGTGGGGTGGCCGTGAAGGCGCCGAGTACGACTTCTCCAAGGACCTGCGCGTTGCCCTCGAGCGTTACCGCGAAGCGGCCAACCTCTTTGGTCAGTACGTGTTGGACAAGGGCTACGACATCAAGTTCGCCATCGAGCCCAAGCCCAACGAGCCCCGTGGAGACATCCTGCTCCCCACCGTTGGCCACGCGCTCGGCTTCATCGAGACGCTTGATCACCCCGAACTCGTCGGCCTCAACCCGGAGGTGGGACACGAGCAGATGGCGGGCCTCAACTACACCGCTGGCATTGCGCAGGCGCTTTACCAAGGCAAGCTGTTCCACATTGACCTCAACGGTCAGCGTGGCATCAAGTACGACCAGGACCTCGTGTTCGGTCACGGCGACCTGTACAACGCGTTCTCGCTGGTCGACTTGCTCGAGTTCGGTGGCCCGCAGGGCGGCCCTGCGTACACCGGCCCGCGTCACTTCGACTACAAGCCCTCGCGTACCGAGGACTTCGACGGCGTGTGGGAGTCGGTCAAGGCCAACATGCGCATGTACCTGATCCTCAAGGAGCGTGCCGCGGCCTTCCGCGCCGACCCCGAGGTCCAGGAAGCCATTACCGCCAGCAAGCAGGACCAGCTCGCACAGCCCACGCTCGCCGCGGGCGAGAGCTACGCAGACCTGCTCGCCGACAAGAGTGCCTACGAGGACTTCGACCCCGAGGCGTACTACAACGGCAACGGCTTTGGCTTTGTGCGTCTGCAGCAGCTGGCTGCCGAGCACCTCATGGGCGCTCGCGGTTAAGTCAGGGTCAGCTCTATGACTCTGGTAGCTGGAGTCGATTCCTCGACTCAGAGTTGCAAGGTTGTGGTCCGCGACCTCACCACCGGCAAGGTGGTGAGGTCCGGCCGCGCCTCGCACCCTGATGGCACGTCCGTTGACCCCAAGTTCTGGTGGGACGCACTGCTCGAAGCCATCGAGGACGCTGGCGGTCTCGCTGACGTCTCCGCTATCGCGGTGGGTGGCCAGCAACACGGCATGGTGGTTCTCGATGCAGAGGGTCGCGTGATCCGCGACGCCCTGTTGTGGAACGACACCCGTTCAGCCGGAGCCGCTCGCGACCTCACTGACCAGTGGGGTGCGGAGGTCTTGGCAGAACGCACGGGACTCGTTCCGGTGGCATCGTTCACCTCCACCAAGTTGCGCTGGCTGCGTGACGCAGAACCCCACAATGCCGAGAAGGTCGCGGCTGTGGCTCTGCCTCACGACTGGCTCACGTGGCGCCTGGCGGGTTTTGGCCCGGCTGGGGAGAGCCCTTTGGGTCCTGACTTCTCCGCTTTGGTGACGGACCGGTCCGATGCCTCGGGCACCGGCTACTGGAACCCCACCACTGGCGAGTACGACGTGGAACTGCTCATCGATGCCTTGGGCAAGGAGGCTGTGTTGCCTCGCGTCCTAGGTCCATCCGAGGTGGCAGGCAAGGTTCACCCTGACGTCGTCGCTACCGCCGATGCGGTCCTGGGCGCCGGTATGGGCGATAACGCCGGCGCTGCCATGGGTCTGGGCGCAGCGAGCGGTGATGTCATCGTGTCGATCGGCACGTCCGGCACCGTGTTTGCGGTCACCGACAATCCGGTCAAGGACACCTCGGGTGCGGTCGCAGGCTTTGCCTCGGCCTCCGGCGAGTACTTGCCGCTCATTGCGACCCTCAACGCTGCGCGCGTCCTAGACGCCTTTACCCGCGTTCTGGGCATCACCCACGACGAACTGGGCGAATTGGCGCTCCAGGCCGAGCCTGGGGCCGGTGGTGCCGTGTTGGTGCCCTACTTTGAGGGCGAGCGCACCCCCAACCTGCCCGATGCCAAGGCGTCGCTTACGGGACTCACGTTGGCATCGACCACGCGCGAGAACCTGGCGCGTGCCGCCATTGAAGGCATGTTGTGTGCACTTGCGGACGGACTTGATGCCGTGCGCGCTCACGGAGTGGTCGCTCAGCGACTATTGCTCGTGGGCGGGGCGGCACAAAACCCCGCCGTGCAAGCCATTGCGGCACAGGTGTTTGACGCACCCGTGGAGATCCCGCTACCCGGCGAGTACGTGGCGTCCGGCGCCGCCGTACAGGCCGCGTGGGCTCTAGAAGGTGTCCGTCCCCAATGGGCCGTGGAAACGGTAGCTAAGCCCGCCGTGGACACTAAGCCCGAGATCAGGGAGGCCTACGCCGCCGCTGCGCGCGCGTACCTCGCCTAGCAACCGTCCTGCCGCGGCCCCCTTTCGCGGCAGGCCACTCACCGCGGTGGGTCTCCTCACGGAGGCCCACCGTTGGCTTTTCTACGCGCCGGGTTCCGCTTCCTCGGGCGCAGCTGCGTCCTCCGCGGGCTTGGCAGCGCCGCGAGCGAGCGGGTCGGTGGAGGTGCGGGCGCGAGCCAATGCGCGGCGCCCTGCGGGAACGGTGATGGCCACCACCATGGTGAGGACCATGAGCACACCGGCAATGACCATGACCGCTTGGACGGAGATGACTTGCGCCATGGGACCAAAGATCACCATGCCGGCGGGCATGGCCACTGCGCCCACGATGCCCCAGAAGCCAAAGACGCGACCGTGTCGCTCGGGCTCCACGACTTCTTGAACCACGGTCATGGCAGGAGTGTTGAAACCCGGGATAAAGACGCCTACCAGGAACATCATGGTCAAGAACATCCACAAGTTGGGCGACAGACCCATGCCTACCGTGAGGACCGCGAGGATTGCCAGCGAACCCAGGATGAGGTTCATGCGGCTGAACTTCTGTCCAAAGACCGCGATCAGGCCGCCGCCTAGGGTCATACCTACGGCAAAGGAAATCTCCAGAGCGGTGAGCTTCCACACCTCCTCGCCAAAGGAACGCGCAATCATGAGCGGCGAAAGGAATGAAGGCGCGGCGGCAAACACCATCACGACGGCAAACAACAAGAACAACCAACGCACAAAGGAGTGGTTGCGGATGTAGCGCATGCCGTCCTTGAGGTCCTCAAAGTAGCCCGTGGGTTCCTCCGAGGAACGCACGATGCGTGCCACGGGAATGATCAGCAAGAAGCCAATGCCCACGATGGCCGTCGCCACGTCAATCATCAGGATGTGCTCCAACTGGACCGTGGCGTAGAGCACGGCTGCCACGGGAGGCGCCACCAACATGAGCGCGCCTTGGAGTGAGCCGCTGAGGCCGTTGATCCTCAAGAGCTTGGACTTGGGAACCAACTGAGGCACGAGCGCAGCCACAGCGGGAGTCTGAATGCCCGCGCCAACGGACCGCACTGCCAAGGCCGCGAAGATGAGCCACAGCGCGTCGTTGCCCGATGCCATGAGCACGGCGAGCGTGAGGGTTGCCGCAGCGATGGCGGAGTCGGCGGCGATGATGAGCACCTTGCGGTTAACGCGATCTGCCCACACCCCACCAAAGATGGACACGATTGCTTGAGGCACGAACCCAAAGATCACCGTGAGGGCCACGACGATGCCGTCCTTGGTCGTGAGGGTCAAGTACCAGAGGATGGCGTACTGCACGAGCATGGAGCCGAACAGCGAGATGGTCTGCCCCGTGAGGAAGAGCGTGATGTTGCGACGCCAGTGGGCAGGCTCCTCCTCGGGGGCAGCGTCTAGTTGCTCTGCTGTCTCTGTCACGTGGCGCACCTCTCACTGTTGCGGACAGTTCATCATGCCGGATGGGGGTGACGTGGCGGGGCTCAGCCATTTTGCGGCGCCTGCGGCGCTCCGCTCAGCCCAGCTCTCGTATACAAGAATGGGCAAGGGGCCCTACGCCTCTTGCCCACCTTGCTTCTTCAGTCGGGGTGACAGGATTTGAACCTGCGACCTCGTCGTCCCGAACGACGCGCGCTACCAAACTGCGCCACACCCCGTCTAGAGCCTGCTCAGAATACCGGACCACAACGGGGCCCGCGAACCTACGTGCCCGGCGCCGCGGGGCCCTCAAGTGTCAACAACGTCGCCTCCGGTCGGCACGCGAACCGCACCCTCGCATAGGGTGACGTGCCCACGCCTGCAGAGACGTGAAGCCAACTTGAACCGTCCGGCTGCGCGGCATCGGGCCTGCGCCCTGGCCAGCCATGCAAACCCTTGGCGCGGCTGCGATCCAAGTCGCAATTCGTGACGAGCGCACCGAACACCGGAGCGCACACCTGACCGCCATGAGTGTGCCCAGCAAAGATCACGTCCGCACCCTCGGCGTGGAAGGCATTGAGCACCCGTGTGTACGGAGCGTGGGTGACGCCCACGTGGATGTCGCCTCTCTCGCTGCGTGGAGCCGGCATCTCGTCCCTGTCGAGGTGAGGGTCATCCACACCCACAAACGTGATTGTCTGTCCTGCCACGGTGAGCTTGCCTCGCGTATTGGTGAGGTCCAGCCACCCGTGTTCTGTGAGCCCTTCTACCAAGGACGCGGTGGGCAACACGGTCGGGGCCCCCTTTAGTTCCGAGGGCCCGCCGAAGTACTTCAAGGGATTGAGCGGCCTGGGCTCGTAATAGTCATTGGAGCCCAGCACAAACACACCCGGCCGATGCAGGAGGCCACCCAAGGCGTCCAGCACTGGCTTCACCGCGTCACGATGGGCAAGCAAGTCACCTGTGACCACTACAAGGTCGGGCTCAAGACTCTCTAGCGAGCGCACCCAGTGGCGCTTGGCTCGCTGGGACGGCACCAAGTGCACGTCGGAAATGTGCAATACCCGAACGGGAGCCTTGAGAGCGCCCGCAGGTGCCGCCTTGGCATTCCTCACCGTGTAGGCGCGCGCCTCCGCAACGCCCCACAGCAGACCGCCCACCGGTACGGCAAGAGCCACCGCACCCGCCGTCAACCACTGGCTCAGGGCTTACCCTCCGCCACCAGGGCCACCGCCACCAGGGCCACCGCC
>JBIQJT010000001.1:320891-334761 GCA_044507265.1 Actinomycetales bacterium
GGGCCGCCACCGCCAGGGCCGGAGCCCCACGAGTCAGGGTCCCAACCGTTAGGTGGGTTGGTCTGCCACTCGGTAGGCGGCCACGGGCCACCCCAGTAGTCGGACGGCGGTACGTTCGGGTTCCAGGACGGAGGCCAGTTGGTCCACCAACCTGGGCGCTGATCCGTGGCGAGTGAATACGTCACCGTGGCACCCGGGCCAAGCGTCGTCCCAGCCTCGGGCCAGAATGTGCCCACCGTGCCCACGGGGCAAGCGAACGAGTACAAGTACTCGCCGCTGTTGACGTAGAGGAATCCGGCCTGGTTGAGCTCGAACTGTGCCTCTTCCTCGGGCAGACAGAGCACGTCCGGCACGGGGCGTGCCACACCGTGAAGCACCGAGGGAGGAACGGCCGGCAAGGCGACTACCGCATAGTCAGCCAAGGCACGGTCCATGAAGCGTTTCCACGTGGGCAACGCAATAGACGAACCGAAGACGTAACGGTAGAACGTGCCGTTGATACGGATGAACTGCATCGGCACGTCCTGATCGGGGTTACCGATCCACACCACCGAGGAGATCTGCGGCGTGTATCCAGCAAACCACGTGTGGGTGTTGTTCTGCGCGGTTCCGGTCTTGCCACCAGCGGGGCGGCCACCAGCGAGGTTGAAGCGCTTGCCGGAGCCTACTGCCATCACTTGCTGCAAACCGTAGGTGACACCGTCGGCAACCTCGGTGGGGATCACCTGGGCACAAGACACGGGCGGCGGCGTCACGATGGTGCCGTCCTTGAACTTCACGTCGTTGCCCTCGAGGTCCTTGATGTCCAAGATGGCACGAGGCTCGCAGTGAACGCCACGGTTGGCAAAGGTCTGGTACACCGATGCCATGGTGAGTGGCGACGCGTTCTGCGAACCGAGCGTCATGGAGGGCACCAGTTCAAAGGGCTTGCCGTCCGCACGGTGGAAGCCCATGGCCTGCGCAGTGTCGCGGACATCGCACAGGTCAAGCTGGCTGGCCATGGACACATAGGCGGTGTTCACCGAGTTAGCAGTGGCGAGCCACACGGGCTGCTGCACGGCGGCAAGACCTTCGGAGTTGCCAGGCTTCCACTTACCCACGTAACCGCCGCCGCCTTCACAGTTGGCGCGCCAGTCCTTGAGTTCCCACTCACGGATGGCACCGGAAACCACCTGGTTGAGAGAGTGGCCGGTGCGCAACCATTCAGCGAGAATCACGGGCTTGAATGACGAGCCGGGCGAGAAGCCTCGCGAACCACCCATCTCGCGGTCCACCGCGTAGTTAATCGCGGTGGAGTTGGGTTCCTTGGACGTGGGGTCAAAGGCACGGTTCTGTGCCATCGCGAGAATGTCACCTGTGTCGTTGCGGATGGCGACGAGCGCATTGGCGAGCCCAGACTCGTCACCAGGCGGGATGGCAGCCTGGAGCTCCTCATTAGCTGCGGTCTGAGCACCCACGTCGAGAGTGGTGATGATGTTGAGACCACCGAGGTAAAGCAGGTTGAGTCCCTCACCCTTGAATGCTTCGTCCTTGCCAATGACCTTGGTGACGTAGTCGCAGAAGAAGGGCGCCAAGTCGGAAGCTGCGCACGAGAACTTGGGGTAGGTGAGGTTGAGCGTCTCCTTGATGGGCGTGCGCGAGTACTGGTAGTACTCGACGTTGGTGATCATCTGCTGATCACGCATCACGCTCAGCACGATGTTGCGGCGGATTTGCGACTTGTCAGGGTTGCGGACCGGGTCCCACTTGCTGGGGTTCTGCGTGATTCCGGCAATGGTCGCGGCCTGGAGAGCATCCAGCTCGCTCGCGGGGATTCCAAAGTAGAACTGAGAGGCGGCCTCAACGCCGTACACCGACGGGCCAAACTGCGCGATGTTCAGGTAGGACTCAAGGATCTGTTCCTTGCCGCAGTCCACCTTGGGGTCTTCCGTGCAGACGTTGCCGTAAATGCTATTGAGCCGCTCCTCGTACGCGAGAGCCAAACGCCACTCGCGGATCTTGCGCTCTAGCGACACCTCCGTCGCGGCCTTCACTGCGTCGTCATCACCCGAGGCGGCGGCGGCCTCGCGCAAGGTGTTCTTCACGAGCTGCTGAGTGAGGGTGGAAGCTCCCTGCAAGTCATCAGCAGTCACGGTGAGGTACGCGGCACGGAGCAGACCTTCACCATCCACGCCGTTGTGCTGCCAAAAACGCTTGTCCTCGACGGCCACCACAGCCATCTGCATGAATGGCGAGATCTCCTCCAGCGGCACCACCTTGCGGTTCTGCAAGAAGAAGGTGGCCAGGAGCGTGGTGCCGTCGGACGCGTAGATGTACGAGGACTGCGGCAAGTCGGTGTTGTCGAACTCCTGCGGCAATGCCTCAAAGATGGTGGCAGTGCCGTTCGCTGCGGTGCCTGCAACGGTCACTGCTGGTAGCGCGAGTCCAGCGATCAGAATTCCGCCCATCACGGAGAACGCGATGAACCCGGCAATTGACGTCACCAACTGAACGAAAGTGACGCGTCCGTCGCGGCGCGCGCGGTCGGAGGTGAGGAAGCCCATGTATCAACCTTACGTGGTGGCGCCAAGGCGCATACAAGTCGCCTCAGCAACGAGCGGCAAGCCTTAGCGGTTCCCCGCTGGCGGGTCTAGGCTCGGTGCATGACCACCTGGGAGTATTCCACTGTTCCGCTTATTGAGCACGCCACCAAGCAGATTCTGGACCAATGGGGCGAAGACGGCTGGGAGCTCGTCACCGTCATCCAGGGCCCCACGGGCGGGCTTGTCGCCTACCTCAAGCGTCCCCGCGCATGAGTGTCAGTGACACCCTTGCTGGCCTTGGCATCGTCCTGCCGCCGGTGGCGACGCCGGCCGGCAGTTACATTCCCGCTACGCGTCACGCAGACCTGATCTACACGTCCGGTCAATTGCCGATGCGCGAAGGCACATTGGTTGCGACGGGGCACGTGGGCGCAGACATTTCGGTGGAGGACGCGGCAGCGGGTGCACGCGTGGCGGCACTCAACGCGCTTGCGGCGGCCGCAGACGTGGCGGGCGGAGTCGACAACATTGCGCGCGTGGTGCGTGTGGTGGGCTACGTGTCCAGCGCCCCTGACTTCACCCAGCAACCTGCCGTGATGAACGGGGCATCGGACGTCTTGGGTGAAATCTTTGGTGACGCTGGCAAGCACGTGCGCTCAGCCGTTGGCGTTGCGGCGTTGCCGTTGGGCGCTGCCGTGGAAGTCGAACTCGTTGTTGCGGTGAGGAACTAGCGCTCAGGCACTAGCGCGAGCGGGCGCGCAAGCGCTCAGGCTCGTAAACCTCCACGGCACCAATGTGCACGTCAATCCATCCGCGTGACGCAAAGTCAGCGAGCGCCTTATTGACCGTCTCGCGGGAAGCACCCACCAACTGGGCCAGCTCTTCCTGAGTGAGGCCGTGGCGCACCGTCACGTGGCCGCGCTCCATGCGACCAAAGCGATGACCCAAGTCCAAAATCGCCTTGGCAACGCGGCCCGGCACGTCAGAGAAAATCAAGTCCGCCATGGTGTTGGACGTGCGGCGAATACGTTGCGCGAGCGCACGCAGCATGTGACGAGACATCTCCAAGTGGTCATCGAGCCACGAGTCCAGGATGTGCTTGGGAAGTTCGTACACCACCGTGTCTTCCACGGCGTGGGCGCGCGACAAGCGAGGTCCAGGGTCGAAGACAGACAACTCACCGAACATGTCGCCCACACCCAGCAGGGCCAAGAGGTTCTCGCGGCCGTCCCGAGCGGTGCGGGCCAGCTTGACCTTGCCCTTGACCACTACGTACATGGCCTGGCCGTCCTCGCCCTCCGTGAAGATGGTCTCTCCCTTGGAGAACTCGCGTCGCACCATGGAGGTGACAAGCGAGCGCGCGCTGTCAGCGTCCATACCGCCAAACAGCGGTGCAGAACGCAGTAGTTGCTCTTCCCGACTGAAGTCAGGCATGAGTCAACCGATTCGCGCGCGCGCTGGCGCGGTAGTCAGCACCCATCGCTTCAACCATGGCCGCAGTCACCGTCTCCAAGTTCTCGCTTACTCGCGACTCATACGAGCTCAGCCGCGCAATGAGCGTGTCGATGCGATCGATGCTACTCGGCAGAACGGGTTCACTGCCGCCCCAAAGGCATTCGGCGAGTTCTTGAGATGTCGGGGCGTCGGCCGCCAAAGCCTCCCAGGCATCGGCCAAGTCCACGGCACCGGTCTCACCGGGCTGGCTCAGCCGGGCCACGTCCAGGTCGCGGCGCGCTATGAGCAAGCGCAGCCACCACCGGATCCGGCCCAGTTCTTTGCGCATTTCTCGCCGCCTGTGGCGCAACTCGTCGACACGCGAGGACCAAGCCTCCGTCATCAGCGCCCCCTTGTCGCGGCCAGTGGTCAAATGCAAACGATCACCGTGAGTATCGGCCTGCAGAGCCCGGGTCTTGAGAGTTCTCTGCGAAGGACGCTTAGGGTGGGCGCATGGCACGCGGTGAGCTAGTAGTGGCGGACTCTTCGGTGTCCGCGCCTCCGCTTGCCCTGGTACGTCGGTCGCGAGCCATAAACCGGGCCCTAGCCGAGGTCTACCCGGACGCTCACTGTGAACTGGACTTTGCCGACGCCTTCCAGTTGCTGTGCGCCACGGTGCTGAGCGCGCAGTGCACAGACGTGCGCGTCAATCAGGTCACGCCAGCATTGTTCGCTCGCTTTCCCGATGCGAGGGCGATGGCTGCGGCACCGCGCGAGGAACTCGAGGAACTGATCAGACCTACGGGCTTCTTCCGCTCCAAGGCCACGTCCCTCATGGAACTTTCCAGCGACATCGTGCACAAGTTTGCGGGCGAAGTGCCGGGACGTCTTGACGATCTAGTGACCTTGCGTGGAGTGGGCCGCAAGACGGCAAATGTAGTGCTGGGCAATGCGTTTGGCGTGCCGGGAATCACGGTGGACACCCACATGGGGCGTCTATCCCGGCGGCTAGGCCTGACAGTCCATGAGGATCCCGTGGTGGTGGAGCGCGACCTCATGGCACTCATCGAGCGCCGCGAGTGGACGCTATGGTCGCACCGCGTGATCTTCCACGGGCGCAGGCGCTGCACGGCGCGCAAACCCGATTGCGGCGAGTGCGAGATTGCGGCGCTGTGTCCAGTGGGGCGCGGTCAGGCGCTGCCGTAAGCCTCAAATTGAGGTCTCCGGCTCGGTCTGGACTGGCGCCTGGCTCACGGGTCGGTTCTTCCGGTAGTAGCGGCCTCGCACGGCCAAAATGGTGGCACCCAGGACGGCCGCCACAAGTGAGCCCGCCAATACCGCGAGGGTGACCTCTTCCTGCCGCTGGCCGGAGAACGACAAGTTGCCAATGAGCAACGAGACCGTGAAGCCAATCCCGGCGAGCACGCCCACACCCACCACGTCCCACCACGACAAGCCGCGCTGCAACGACGCGCGCGTGAAAGTTGCCACCAGGAAGGTGGCGAGCAGAATGCCCGCAGGCTTGCCAAAGACTAAGCCGAGCGCCACGCCTTGTGCCACGGGATCCTTGGCGGCAGCGGTGAGGATGTCGGCATTGATGGCCACGCCAGCGGCGAACAGCGCAAAGACGGGCACTGCCACTCCAGCGGAGACGGGCCGCCACGTGTGCTCCCAGCGCTCCACGAGAGGCTTGCCCTTGCCTGGCTTAGCGACGGCGGGCACCACCATTCCCAGTGCCACGCCGGCGATTGTGGCGTGAACGCCCGATGCGTGGACAAGCGCCCACGTCACGAGCGCAAGCGGGACTAGCACCCACGGACTGCGCACTCGGCGCTTGAGCAGCACTCCAAAGAGCACCACGCATGCCGCGCTCAACAACAGCCACTGGGGATGCAGGCCGTCCGAGTAGAAGATTGCGATGATCACGATGGCCAAGAGGTCGTCCACGACGGCCAGGGTGAGCAGGAAGGCGCGCAAAGCGGTGGGAAGCGACTTGCCCACCACGCCGAGTACCGCGAGCGCAAAGGCAATGTCCGTAGCGGTGGGAATCGCCCACCCATCAGGAGAGCCGCTCGCGTGGCTGGCATTCACCACCAAGTAGATGAGCGCGGGCAAGACCATGCCTCCCACGGCCGCCACCGTAGGGACGATGGCCGTGGCTGGCTTGCGCAGTTCGCCCGCCACAAACTCGCGCTTGAGCTCCAGGCCCACCACAAAGAAGAAGATCGCGAGCAGTCCGTCCTTGGCCCACGTCTCCACCGAGAGGTGCAAGTGGAGCGACTGCGGCCCAAAGGTAAAGTCCTTGACCGCTTGGTAGGACTCGGACCACGCCGAGTTGGCCCACACGAGCGCGGTCACCGCGCCCAGAAGCAGGAGGATGCCGCCAACCCGCTCGGTACGCAGGGCATCGGCAATGGAGCGTTCTGACGAGGCAGAAATCCTGGAGAACAGCCGCCGGGCCTGCGCACGCCTAGTCACGTCGTTCTCCTCACTACGATGTTCAGCCGATCACTACACCTGGGCCGATGCGGCGGTCTCAGGCGCACCAGCTGGGGCCTTGGGCGGCGGCGGGTCAAAGCGGTAGCCCACGTTGCGGACGGTACCGATCAAGTGCTCGTGCTCCGCACCGAGCTTGGCGCGCAAGCGTCGGACGTGAACGTCCACGGTCCGGGTGCCACCGTAGTAGTCAAAGCCCCAGACTTCTTGAAGCAACTGGTCACGCGTGTATACACGCCCCGGGTGCTGCATGAGGTACTTGAGCAGCTCGAACTCTTTGTACGTCAGGTCCAGGGGACGGCCCTTGAGGCGAGCGGTGTAACCGCCCACGTCCACGGTGAGCTCGCCGGAAGAAAACTCGGCAGCCTTGTCCATGGGGTCCTCAGCATTGGCGCGCCCAATGAGCAACCGGATGCGCGCCTCCACCTCGGCAGGCGAGGAATCGGTGAGGACCACGTCCTCTGCGCCCCAGTCACTGGTGACGATGGACATGCCGCCCTCGCGCAGCACTAAGAGGACGGGAACGTTGACGCCCGTGACCTGCACCAAGCGGCAGTTATTGCGCGCCTCGGCGAGGTCGTTGCGAGCGTCGATGACGAGGACGTCTGCATCCAGAGCTTCCAGCATGGCGGCGGGCTCAGGAGCGACAACACGAATGCGGTGGTTGAGTAGGCCGAGAGCAGGCAAGACTCCCGTAGCGCCGTCAGGGGACGGCGTCAGGACGAGCAGGTCGGCCATAAGCACCTCCGGATGAGTTTTACTGTACCGGCGCAGGTGGTGAGAGACTTACCAGCGTGATTCCGTCGACGCGCACCACAGTGACCTTTGCCGCCGCCGTGTTGATCGCTGTCGCCGGTTTCTATGGCACGCGGTACCTGGCCATTGCGGTGGGTCTGCTCATTGCGGTGGCTGCCGTGGGGTGGCCGTACATCATGCGCATCGCCCACAAGAAACCCGCGACCATCATCATGATCATCGCCGGCGGCATCGCCGTGTTCTCTGTGGGCCTTGGCCGCGGAGAGCCTTACTTGCGATACGCGGTAGCCGCTGCAGCAGCGGCCGTGCTACTCGCTCTGACCTCTGAAGTGTTCTTCCCCTCTCCGCGTGGGCGCGCCGTGGCATCGGTGTCCGGACTGGCAGCGGGCGGCCTCGTGGCCGTTTCTGGAGCGGCGTGGCTTGCCACTGAGCGCACCCCCGGATCCGCTGACTTAGTGGTGGCCGCGGCGGCGTGCCTCGCCATGGCTGCCCTGGGTTCGGTGCTGACCTCTCGCGCCAACATCAACGGCATCATCTCGCTAGTGCTTGCAGGCGGCTTTGGCGCCTACTTGGGCACTCTCTTTGACACCCTCACCGTGATCGGCGGACTGCTCGTGGGACTGACGGCGGCGGCATCGGTGTTGATCATCTCCGAACTTGCGCGCCGCGAACCCGCGCCGCGCAACCTCTGGGCGGGAATTACCTCCGGCATCACTCCTGTTCTTGTGGCAGGAGCACTTGTGTACATAGGCGGGCGTCTGCTCGTCGGCTAACCGCGGAGGAACCATGCTCGTGCGCTTGGTGGTGATAGTCGCCGTGCTCGCGGCTGTCACCCTTGCGTACCGCTGGTGGTCCGCGCGCGATGGCAGGGTCCGCCACGTGGAGGTGCCGGGTGCCCTGACCCCCGAGGTATTAGGTGCACCGCGCGGCGGGCGCGCCACTTTTGTTCAGTTCTCCACCCCCATGTGTGCCAAGTGCCCCGGGACGCGAGCCATCCTCCAGTCCGTGGCTGCAGAACAGCCGCTAGTGACGCACGTGGAGATTGACGTTTCCGAACGCTTGGACCTGGCCCGAGAGTTGAACATCATGCGCACTCCCACCACCTTGGTGTTGGATTCGGACGGTGTAGTGGTGGCCCGGATGGATGGTGCTCCCACGGTGCAGCAGGCTCGTGAAGCCCTCGCCACTGTTCCTGAGCCGCAGGACTACACCATCTGACGAAAGCGCTGCGGCGCTACACTGGCCCGCAGCAACCGGGGGGAGCCCGGGTATCAAAGGAGACACCATGGCTGAGGACACCAAGCCGGCAAAGCCCGACGTTCAGATCGACCCTCGCGGTTACCGCTTTGGCGCGGCGATCACGCTCGCAGTTTCAGTAGTAGCGCTGGTCTTGGGCGCTGGCGCCGGGGGCGTCATCACCATGGGCGTTCTGGCCTTGCTCTTCCTTCCCGGCGCCACCGTGGGCCCGCAGGCCACCGTGCAGGCGTGGATCTTCAAGAAGCTCATCCGCCCGCGCCTCGACGCACCCAAGGAGACGGAGTCCTTCCGCCCACCCCGGTTTGCGCAGCAGATGGGGCTTGGCTTTTCCATCCTCGCCGTAGTCTTTGGCGCGCTGAGCCTGCCCGTCCTGTTTTACGTCTTCACAGGCTTTGTGGTGGTGGCTTCGTTTCTGAACTCGGTGCTGGGCTTCTGCCTGGGCTGCGAGATCTACTTGCTCCTTAAGCGAGCCACCACCAGGGCAGCCTGACATGTCGGCGCTTGTCATCAAGTGCACCTGGGGCGCCGAGCGTCCCGAGACCTTGATGCAAGCGTTCACGGTGGCGGCCACGGCTGCTGCGTCCGGCATCCCAGTGAGCCTGTGGCTCACTGGCGAGGCCAGCCTGCTGGGCGTTCAGGGCACCGACGACGTGCACTTGTCGCACTCTCCCGCACTCAGTGAGCTGCGCGAGACGATCTTGGCCAGCGGCACCATCACGGTGTGCACCCAGTGTGCGCTGAGGCGCGAAATCACCGCAGACGCTCTCTTGCCCGGAGTGCGGATCGCCGGCTCCGCTACCTTCCTGGAGGAAGTCATGGCGGAAGGCGCGCGGTCACTGGTCTACTGACGGGCTCACTGACCGCTATGCGGACAGCGGGCGGACCGGCACTGGGACCTCCGTCCCCCTCGGCGTAGACTAGCCAGCACTATGACCGCACTTGAAGCCACCTTTGTCGCTCTCGCCTCCGCGTCATTCCTCGCCGTCGCGTGGATCGTGGGGGTTGTGGTGTGGCGCGTGGTGAAGGCACCCAAGCGGTGACATTCATCCTTCCGGAGGGCCTAGCCCCCGAGGTCTACGCGCTTTCCTGGATTGTGGGCGAGTGGGAAGGCACTGGCGTCATCGAGTACCCCGGCATCGAGCGCACCGACTTCCGCAATCACGTCCTCATTGGGCACGACGGCGGTCCTTACCTGAACTACCGCTCCACGATCACACTCATGGGCCCCGACGGCGAGGATGGCCAGATATGGTCCACCGAGTCGGGCTTTTGGCGGGTCTCGCCCCAGACTCCCGAGGGTGTTGAACTGGCGGAGGGGCAGAGCCCTGTGGAACTCGTGGTGGCCGATGCCTCAGGCTCCGTGGCGCTGTACGTGGGCGCCGTGGGCAACGGGCGTATCGAACTCGGCACCGACCTCATGGCTCGCACCGCCTCCGCGCCGGACATCGCTGGCGCCACCCGGTTGTACGGGAACGTAGGCGGAGACTTGTTGTGGGCGTGGGACCTCGCCGCCTTTGGCAATGAGCTTCAGTCCTACGCAAGCGCTCGCCTCATTCGGATCGCCCACGCGGAATCACCGACCGCGTCATGAGCGTTCACTGATCATGATCACCACCACGAGCCCCCTCCTTTCCCGCCCCGGTGCGGTGGAAGCGTCGGGCGTGGATGCCGGCGTGGCCTGGCATTACGGTGACCCCACCGCCGAGCAGCGCGCCTTGGAGCAGGGCCGCGCAGTGGTGGATCAATCGCACCTAGGCGTGGTAACCGTGACCGGTCCTGACCGCCTCACGTGGCTTGACTCCTTGTGCTCCCAGCACATGGCCAACCTTGAGCCGGGCGAGTCCACCGAGCTGATGATCTTGACCCCGCAGGGCCGCATTGAGCACGTAGCCGGTGCCGTGGATGACGGCGAGACCACGTGGCTCATCAGCGAGACCGCTCCTGCGCTCGCTGCCTTTCTTGACCGCATGCGCTTCATGCTCCGTGTAGAGGTGGCTGATGTCACCGAGCAGTGGGCCGCAGTGGGCGAAGCCATCGCCGCGCCCGCCGCGCCTGGAGAGCCCGTGACGTGGGTCGACCACTGGCCTTTGGTAGGCCCCGGAGGCACGTCTTACGCCGATGCCACGGCATCGGGAGGAGCAGCCCGCGCGTGGCGCTTGGTGCTGGTGCCTCGCGAGAGTCTCGATGCCGCAGTGGATGAACGCCTTGCCGCCCGTTGGAGTCTCGCTGGGACGTGGGCCAACGAGGCCCTGCGCATCGCCGCACACCGCCCCCGCGCGGCCACCGAAGTAGACGAACTCGCATTGCCCCATGAAATGGATTGGCTGCGCACCGCCGTGCACTTGCACAAGGGTTGCTACCGCGGCCAAGAGACCGTAGCCAAGGTGCACAACGTGGGTCGCCCACCGCGCAGGCTCACCATGCTCCACTTGGATGGCTCCGCACACATGCTTCCGTTGCCTGGTGCCGTGGTCAGCATGGGCCCAGACGGCGAGGCACGCGAGGCAGGCCACGTCACGTCCGCCTCGCGTCACCACGAGCTTGGTCCCATCGCGCTTGCCGTCATCAAGCGTTCAGTGGACCCGAATGCCCCACTGTCTGTGGCCTACGAGGGCGGCACCATTGCCGCTACTCAGGAACTCATCGTCAACGCTGACGGTTTCTCCGCGGACCGCCCGCCCAAGCCAGGCCCCACCATGAAGGGCTTGCTCATGGGCAAGGGTTGCGCCGCTGACGGTGGAGACCTTCCGGACTAGCCGCCCACATCCCGTGGCCGCCGCACGCGTAGCGGTACCGTGTGGCTATGGAGATCACAGCGGCTCAGTTCGCTAAGAAGCCTCAAGACGCCTTGGACGCCGCGCGCGCAGGCGATGAGGTGCTCATCACCGACAACGGCATCACGGTGGCGCGCCTGTCGGGCGCTGCGTCCTCCACGCTGCTAGAGCGCTTGCACCGAGACGGCCTCATCACTCCCCCCGCCGAGGACCGCGCAGTGCCGCGCCTTCCCCAAGCCGAAGGCGCCAAGGACGCACTCTCCAGTCTGCTCGGTCGGCTCAAGAGGTAACAGTGAGCCTCGTCTACTTCGACACCTCCGCCTTGGTGAAGTTGTGTGTGCTTGAGACGGGCACGCCTCTAGCCGTGGCCCTATGGGAGGGTGCCGATGCCCTGCTCACCTCCCGTATCGCCGACACGGAGGTGCGGGCAGTGCTGGCAGCCGCCGAGCGCATCGGCCGAATTGATGCCGCTCCCGCCGCCAAGGCCCGCGAGCGCTGGGATGAGTTGTGGCCTGGGCTAACCAAGGTGGAAGTGCGCCCTGAACTCACCGAGGCCGCTGGCGCACTTGCCGATCGCAGGCCGCTACGCGCGGCTGACGCGATCCACTTGGCCAGCGCGCTGTTGGTCCGGGAGGCTGACCCGTTGTTCGCCGCGTGGGATCGCCGCTTGGCCGACGCCGCGCGGGCTGAAGGCCTCACTGTCTTGCCGCAAGCCATCGCATAGGAAGGCACTCCTCAATGTCCATGTTTGGCGCGCTCCAATGGGGCATCGTCTTGATTCTGTCCGTGGCTGCGTTCATCGGCGCTGTGTGGGGCGTGATTGATGCCTCGCGCTACTCGTCGCAGGCCTATGTGAGCGCAGGAAAGCAGACCAAGACCCTATGGATGGTGTTGCTTGTGGTCGCTGCTCTGGTCGCCTTCATCTCGCTTCCCGCACCCATTGGTCAAGGCGGCGGGATCATCGGATTCTTGGGCATTGGTGCGGTAGCCGTGGTGGCGATCTACTTCACCAACGTGCGCCCCAAATTGCGTGAGCTGGGTCCCCCGCGCCGTAGCTCTGGTGGGAACTCTCGCGGCGGTTGGTAGCAGCGTGAGAGCTGTGATCCAGCGCGCTTCCCGCGCGAGTGTCACGGTGGACGGCCAAGTGGTGGCCTCGTTTGACCGTCAAGGCCTCGTGGCGCTCGTGGGCGTCACGCATGACGACGGACCCACCCAAGCGGACACGATTGCGCGCAAGATCGCAGACCTACGGCTCCTGGATGAGGAGCGTTCTGTGACGGAGGCTGGGGCGCCGGTGATCGTGGTGAGTCAGTTCACGCTCTACGGTGATGCGCGCAAGGGCCGCAGACCCACATGGATTGCGGCTGCGCCTGGTCCGGTGGCGGAGCCGCTCGTGGACGCGGTGGTGACCGGCCTGCGAGAGCGCGGGCTTGAAGTGGGCACGGGCGTTTTTGGCGCCCACATGGAGGTGGCACTCGTGAACGACGGCCCGGTCACGCTCATCGTGGAGGCCTAACCGGGCCGTCGGCTGGTGCTGTGGTGACTGGGCTAGGCATCGGACCTGACGAGCAGGTCCCCTACCTCGCAGTCCAGGGCGGCGCAGATGGCCGCGAGAGTGGAGTAGCGAATGGCGCGAGCGCGGTCGTTCTTGAGGATCGACAGGTTCACCACCGAGACTCCCACCTTCTCGCTCAGCGCGGTAAGGGTCATGTCCCTTTGGGCAAGCAGTTCGTCAAGACGACAGTGGATGCCGCTAGGGCCGTCGTCTTCAACGGGACTCATACCAATCCCTCCGTTTCACGCTGCAACTTTTCGCCCAATTGGATGGCGGTACCGATCGCCGCGAGGACGATGATGCCGATCACGGCCGCGAGGTTGAAGTTGATGCGAGTGACTTCGTAGGTGTAGTCGCTCACCGCAGAGAGCGCACCGTTGACAGTCATGTTGCTGAAGACGCTGCCAAACATCCAGCCGGCGGTGAGGACGGCCGATGCCGCGTACACCAGTCGGTACGTGGTGCGGTTGAACACTTGCGCCCGAGCAAAGCGCATGCACAGCATTCCGCCGATGACCAGCAGTGCCATCCAGGTGATGCCCCACGTAAGCGGCTCGGCCCATAGCGCGAACAAGGTAGCGGGTGCGGGGTCAACCACGTTCACGACTGCCTCAGAGACGATGCCGTCGATCGGGGAGCCGTTGGGGCCAAGCGGAACGGGGAGTGTCTCGTGTTCGAGCTTCACAGTGACGGGGATGTTGTGGCCAGGCGCGACCTCAACGAGGCGGGAGATGGTGGTGATGAGCACCGCTACAAAGCCAACTCCTGCAGCAACCGCGGTGGCGTAGAGGCCGACGCGGTCGGCGTTGTCCGGCTTTGCAACCGGCTCTGGTGCGGTGGACATGGTCCCTCCTTATCGTTAATCGTTGGTATTGATAAACGATACGTATCGACAATCGTTGTGTCAAGTGGGGGATGTTGGGCGGGCTCTCGCGCGTCCTGGAGGTGCACAAGTGCTCGGTAGGAGCACATGCGCGCACTCACGCACCTCCAGCGCGCTTCGCCCTGCCAGCTTCACCACGGCTCACGCCCGTGGCGCCTGACCTCAACCTTCGCCACGGCTCACGCCCGTGGCG
>JBIQJT010000018.1:0-2674 GCA_044507265.1 Actinomycetales bacterium
GACGGTCTGGAAGACCGCTGGAACGCAGCCTGGGAGGACGCCGGCACCTACAGGTTCGACGGTTCCGCCACGCGTGACCAGGTGTACTCCATCGACACGCCTCCGCCCACCGTCTCCGGCTCACTACACGTGGGCCACGTGTTCTCCTACACCCACACGGATGTCATTGCGCGATTCCAGCGCATGTGCGGTCGCGAAGTCTTCTACCCCATGGGATGGGATGACAACGGCCTGCCCACTGAGCGCCGCGTGCAGAACTACTTTGGCGTGCGCTGCGACCCCACCCTGCCCTACGTGGAGAACTTTGAGCCACCGCAAGCCGGCACCGACAAAGAGGTCAAGGCCGCCGACCAGGTTCCAGTGTCTCGGCGCAACTTCATTGAGTTGTGCGAGCGCTTGACTGTTGAGGACGAGCGCCAGTTTGAGGCGCTGTGGCGCCACCTGGGCTTGTCAGTGGATTGGTCGCGCACGTACCAGACCATTTCTCCGTCGTCCATCGCGGTGGCGCAGCAGGCCTTTTTGCGCAACCTCGCGCGTGGCGAGGCATACCAGGCCGAGGCGCCCACCTTGTGGGACGTGACCTTCCGCACCGCAGTGGCGCAAGCCGAACTCGAGGATCGCGAGCGCCCAGGTGCGTATCACCGCGTGGCCTTTGCCCCGGCATCGGACATGGTGGCAGCGACTGGCTCCGACTCCCCCGTCTTCATTGAGACGACGCGCCCCGAGTTGCTCGCCGCGTGCGTGGCTCTCGTGGCACACCCCGACGACGAGCGCTACAAGCCGCTGTTTGGCACGCACGTGGTGACTCCGCTCTTTGGAGTGGAGGTGCCCGTAGTGGCGCACCACCTAGCGTCCCCTGACAAGGGGTCCGGCATCGCCATGATCTGTACCTTCGGTGACGTCACTGACGTGATCTGGTGGCGTGAACTCAACCTGCCCATGCGCACCATCCTCGGCCGCGACGGTCGCATCCTTCCCGAAGCTCCCGAGGCCGTACTGTCCGCGCCAGGACTGGCCGCCTACTCCGAGATTGCCGGCAAGACCGTGTTCCAGGCGCAACAGAGCATCGTGGAACTGCTCCAAGAGGCCGGGGTTATGGAGAGCGAGCCCAAGCCCATCACCCACCCCGTGAAGTTCTACGAGAAGGGCGACCGCCCGCTGGAGATCGTGTCGTCGCGCCAGTGGTACATCTCCAACGGTGGCCGCAACGTGGCGCTACGGGACGGGCTGCTCGCCCGTGGCGGCGAGCTCAACTTTGTGCCCAGCCACATGGGCAAGCGCTACGAAAACTGGGTCAACGGCCTCACCGGAGACTGGCTCATCTCTCGCCAGCGATTCTTTGGTGTGCCCATCCCCGTGTGGTACCCGCTTGGCGAAGATGGCGAACCCCAGTGGGAAGCGCCGATCGTGCCCTCGGAAGATGCGCTTCCCGTGGACCCGTCCGCCGAGCCGGCTCCTGGCTACGACGAATCCCAGCGCGGAGAGCCCGGCGGCTTTGTGGGCGAGACCGACATTATGGACACCTGGGCTACCTCCTCGCTCACCCCGCAAATTGTGTGCGGCTGGCGCGACGACCCTGACTTGTTCTCGCGGACCTTCCCCATGGACCTACGCCCCCAAGGTCAGGACATCATCCGCACCTGGCTGTTCTCCTCCGTGGTGCGCGCACACCTGGAACACGGCGTGCTGCCGTGGAAGAACGCCGCCATCTCCGGCTGGATCCTGGACCCCGACCGCAAGAAGATGTCCAAGTCCAAGGGCAACGTGGTCACTCCCATGGGCCTGCTCGAGACTCACGGGTCTGACGCAGTGCGTTATTGGGCAGCGTCCGCGCGCCTGGGAACAGACGCGGCCTTTGACGAAGGCCAAATGAAGATCGGCCGCCGCTTGGCCATGAAGGTGCTCAATGTTTCAAAGTTTGTGCTGGGAGCCACGGGCATTGCCACCGCTGCCGGTGCGTCTTTGAAGGCTGGCGTTGCCGCCACCGCGCATGTGCTTGACGCCGAGGTGACCGAACCGCTGGACCGCGCCTTTTTGGGCGCACTTGCCAATGTGGTAGACACCGCCACTGCGGCGCTCCAGGCCTACGACCACACGCGTGCACTTGAAGTAGCCGAGTCACTTTTCTGGGCGTTCTGCGACGACTACGTGGAACTGGTTAAGGAACGCGCGTACGACGGCGCCGCGCTTGGTGAGCCCATGGATCCGTTGGCTGCTTGCTCCGCTGGGGCGGCATCGGCCCGTGCCGCGTTGACTCAAGCGCTGGATGTGTTCCTGCGCCTGTTTGCACCGGTGCTGCCGTTCGCCACGGAAGAGGTGTGGTCCTGGTACAACGAGGGCTCGGTGCACCGCGCGTCGTGGGCGTCGAGTGAGCCGTTGCGCGCTGTTGCTGGGGACGTTGACGTCGCCGTGTTCACGGCCGCGGGTGCCGCCGTGAGTGCACTGCGCAAGGTGAAGTCTGACGCCAAGGTCTCGCAGCGCACCGTGATCACCTCCGTTGACCTGCATGTGCCTGCGGACGTGGTTGGTGCCGTGGAAGCCGCGCGGGCGGACATCGTAGCCACCGGGCGCGTGGAGCAGCTCACCGTGGTAGGTGGGTCCGAGGAGTTTGAGGCAGTGGGAGCGGTGCTCGCGGAGGCCTAGCCTCCCGCTGGTCTGCGTTCTTCCACCCTCA
>JBIQJT010000018.1:2774-14049 GCA_044507265.1 Actinomycetales bacterium
CCACCTCTACCGCGACGCGCTGCGGGGCGCTCACCTCCGCATCTGAGAATCCGTGTGCGCTGTGGGGCGCTCACCTCCGCATGGTGCGCGCAAGCAACGTCGCGCGCACCACCTCTCGGCACCACTCCGGACGCTCGACGACGTCTCTGTAGGTGAATCTCAGCGTCTGAACTCCGATCGTCGCGAGTACTGCATCCCGATTCACATCTCGCTGTCTACCCGCCGCTCGCCCATGGTGTTCTCCGCCATCGAGCTCAATAGCGGTCCGTGTCGCGTCGTCGTAGAGGTCGAGCCGAAACAGCGCGCCTTCAATCACCACGTCGTGCTGGCAAATAAGTCGCGCAAACTCGTCGGTGTTGAAGATGCGAAGAAGCGCGCGCTCCTCCAGATAGCTCTCCGCACCACGCTCCACAGCCACGAGTCGCCGCTCAAGTGAACGGCGGGCACTCACTCGCGCGGTGCCGGCCAGCGCCGCGGACAGGGCCGTCACAGTGGTGATGCCCGAGCGCAACCCTCGATACACAACCTCGGCACGCTCTCGCGTTGGCACCCGCGCGTATCCGAGCACCACCGCGTGGGCAGGGCTGAGCACTGACAGGCCGTCAACGATGCGCGTAGGCACCTGGCGGGTCAGGCGCCGCACTCTCAACCACTCCGGAGCGCGCCTCCGGAACGAGTGGTCCACGACGACCTCCACACTGGTGGGCGGCTCGAGCAGCATCCGCCACATGAACAGTGCGCCGAGTCCGCCGATCACCGCCCCGGGGCCGGCCCACTTCAGCGCCGCCTCTGCGCGAGTGTGGAACGACTGCGCGTGGGCCGCCGCAGCGTAAACGCCCGGTAGCAACCTCACTAGATCGCCCGATGCTAGGGCCCGGCTCACCGAGGCCTCGCTTGAGAGCGCTACGAGTTCGGCGTAGGTGAATGATCTGGCGGACGTGGCGGTGTGCGTGCGCACTGCGGACCTTGAAGTCGAGTTGAGGGAGAGTGCCATGGGCGGAATAGTGGCCGAGACTGTTGCAGCGCACATCCGCTAGAGCCACATCTGTGGAGAGTCGGAG
Source organism: Actinomycetales bacterium (assembly GCA_044507265.1). GTDB lineage: Bacteria > Actinomycetota > Actinomycetes > Actinomycetales > Demequinaceae > Demequina. The sequence continues at coordinate 3,836 of JBIQJT010000018.1, forward strand.
TTGGCGCGCGGAGGTAGCCTCCCCATGGCGTACACCAATTCTCAGATGCGGAGGTTACCTCCCCCTAGCGCGCCGGGGGCGCTGGGCGCGGGGGCGCCGGGGCGGGGGTGCTGGGCGCTGGGCGCGCGGGGCGCTGGGCGCTGGGCGCGGGGGCGGGGGTGCTGGAGTGGCGCGGTTACGCCGGGGGCTTGCCGTCATGGACAAAGTGGTTCTCACCACTCTTGATGTCCACCGAGTACCCCAGATCCTCGAGGTTCAAGAACCGGCGCTCAATCTCGTACATCTCGGCGCGCGCGGCAAGGTCCACGCCGCCGATCTGTTCGGCGATCTTGTAGTCCAGGACCTTGTACATGAAGGCCCGGTAGTAGTCCCAGCCCTCATCCGTTCGCGGAATTATCTCGTAGATGGACCCGTCGTTGGCCATCGCCAAGTACGAGTCGTAAAGCACTTCCGGCGACGGTCCGTCCACGACGGTCGCCTGCGCATCGCCCGATGCCGCGGGTTCGGGGGTGGGGTACGCCTCCACCGCAGCCTGGCGGTCTTCGAGAGTCTGCGGACCGGGATCGGAGGAGTTGCCCAGTAGCCAGAACGCAAATGCAGCACCACCCAGCGCCAGCGCAGTTCCCACCGCGGTGAAGAGCAGGGCTACCTGGGTGTTGCCGCCTCCACCAGATCCTGGACCGTACTTGGCAGGCACAGGGGGCGGGGGCACATCGCTTTGGTGCGTGTTCGCAGCAGAGATGGCTACAGGGGGCGGAGGCACCTCACGGTCGCGTACATGCCCAGCCTCCATCAAGCCAGGCTGCACGAACCCAGACTGCGGCAAGTCGGACTTGCGGACCGTGTCCGAGATGATTCCGGGCACATCTACGTTCTCGATGAACATGTCATCGGGGAGGTCTTTAGCCATGCGTGACTACGCGGCCCCTTCATCAGGTTTACGGGCGGGACGCGCTGCGGGTTGGGCCGCTTCCTTGGCGTTGCCGGTCTCGAGCACTCGTGCCACAAACGCGGGAGTGACTCGGTCCATCACCACGTCCCGAGTCACCACTACGCGCGCCACATCCTCGCGGCCGGGGACCTCGAACATCGTCTCTTGGAGCACTTCCTCGAGAATGGCTCGCAAGCCACGAGCGCCGGTGCCGCGCTCCAGGGCCTGCTCGGCAATAGCCACCACGGCGTCGTCGTCAAAGACCAGTTCCACGCCGTCGAGCTCAAACATCCGCTGGTACTGCTTGATGAGCGCATTTTTGGGCTCGCTGAGGATGGACACCATGGCCTCCACATCCAGCGGGGACACCGTGGCCACCACGGGCATGCGGCCAATGAACTCGGGGATGAGTCCAAACTTGTGCAGATCCGCAGGCGTGACTTCCGCGAAGAGATCGGTGTTGTCCGCCTCGCGCAATTGAGCCCCAAATCCGATGCCCTTGCGGCCCACGCGGGCGGAGATGATGTCTTCGAGTCCAGCGAACGCACCGCCGAGGATGAACAGCACGTTGGTGGTGTCGATCTGGATGAACTCCTGGTGGGGGTGCTTGCGGCCTCCTTGCGGCGGCACCGCTGCCACCGAGCCCTCGAGAATCTTCAGCAGCGCCTGTTGCACACCTTCGCCACTCACATCGCGAGTGATGGACGGGTTCTCAGCCTTGCGCGCCACCTTGTCGATCTCGTCGATATAGACGATGCCGCGCTGCGCCTTCTCCACGTCGTAGTCAGCGGCTTGCAGCAGTTTGAGCAGGATGTTCTCTACATCCTCACCCACGTAGCCGGCCTCGGTGAGCGCGGTCGCGTCCGCAATGGCAAAGGGGACGTTGAGCATTTTGGCCAGGGTCTGCGCCAAGTAAGTCTTGCCGCAACCGGTGGGACCAATGAACAGCACGTTGGACTTGGCGATCTCCACGCCGTCCTCGCCGGACTTCACATCGCCTGCGCGCACTCGCTTGTAGTGGTTGTACACGGCCACCGCGAGCGCCCGCTTGGCGGCCTCCTGGCCCACTACGTATTCGCCTAGGAACTCAAAGATTTCGCGCGGCTTGGGTAGCTCGGTGAGCTCTGCCTCCACTGCCTCCGCAAACTCCTCGTCGAGGATCTCGTTGCACAGGCCAATGCATTCGTCGCAGATGTACACGCTGGGGCCAGCGATGAGCTTGCGCACTTGCTTCTGGGTCTTGCCACAGAAGGTGCACTTGAGCAGATCGCCGCTGTCAGTGGGTCGAGACATCCGCGCTCCTTTTCCGGTCCCGTCAGGCTATCTTGGGCCGCCCACACGCGTCCTGCCGACTCGCCGGGCGCCCCCGCCGCCCCGCTGATGCCCTACTTGGTAGGGACGTCGACCGCCTTGCGCGATTCGAGCACTTGATCCACGATGCCGTACTCCTTGGCCTGCTGGGCAGACAAGAAGGTGTCGCGCTCAATGTCCTCGCGCACCTTCTCTGCGGTCTGGCCGGTGTGGTGGGCGAGGATGTTCTCCAGCCACTCGCGCATGCGCAGGATTTCCTCGGCGTAGATCTCGATGTCCGATGCCTGGGCACGGCTACCGCCTTCAATGCGCGGCTGGTGAATCATCACGCGGGCGTTAGGCAATGCAAGGCGCTTGCCGGGTTCACCAGCGGCGAGCAGCACAGCAGCCGCGGAGGCCGCCTGGCCAAGGCACACCGTCTGAATGTGCGGCTTGATGTACTGCATGGTGTCGTAGATGGCGGTGAGCGCCGTCTGCGAGCCACCGGGGCTGTTGATGTACAGCGTGATGTCGCGCTCAGGGTCCTGGGACTCGAGCACGAGTAGTTGCGCCATGACGTCGTCAGCGGAGGCGTCGTCAATCTGCACACCCAAGAAGATGATGCGATCTTCAAAGAGCTTGGTGTACGGGTCTTGACGCTTGAAGCCGTACGCGGTGCGCTCTTCAAACTGGGGCAGGATGTAGCGCGACGAAGGCGACATGCCTGCGCCGACTCCGCCACCGAAAATGCCTGCGGTGCGTCCGGCAGCCCGAACGGCGTCGTACATCTCGCTCACGCCTTGCCTCCTTGAGACTTATCGCCCGCTTCAGCAGCGTGGGTGATGACCTTGTCCACGAATCCGTATTCCTTGGCTTCCTCGGCCGTGAACCAACGGTCACGGTCGGCGTCCTTGTTGATCTGTTCCACGGACTTGCCGGTCTGCTGCGCGGTGAGCTCAGCGAGCACCTTCTTCATGTGCATGATGAGCTCCGCGTTGATGCGGATGTCGGTGGCGGTGCCGTAAATGCCGCCAGAGGGCTGGTGCATCATGACGCGCGCGTGCGGCGTGGCAAAGCGCTTACCGGGCGCGCCCGAGGACAGCAAGAACTGGCCCATAGACGCCGCCATACCCATGGCCACGGTGGCAACATCGGGCTTGATGTACTGCATGGTGTCGTAGATCGCCATGCCCGCGGTGATGGAGCCTCCGGGGCTGTTGATGTACAGGTAGATGTCCTTGGTGGGGTCCTCTGCGGCGAGCAGCATCAACTGCGCGCAGATGGCGTTGGAGTTGTCGTCGCGCACCTCGTCACCCAGCCAGATGATGCGTTCCCGCAGCAACCGGTTGAAGATCGAGTCATTGAGGCCCATTCCTGAGCCATCGCCGCGAGCCGTGATGTCGTTCACGCCGGTCCTCTCTTCCACGTTCATGCGTCCAACCTAACGGCGGGGGGCGCTGGAAAATGCCGCTTCGCGCCCCGTTTCGCTACGGGGTGAACGGCTTTCTTGGCCCCATGCCAGGGCGTGGGGGCCCGGGAACAATGACTGGGCGCCCTGGTAGGGGCGGTATCAGGCCGATGCCGGCGCGCCCGTGGAGTGGCGCACCACCAAACTGGTGGCGAGGTCCATGCGCGGCACGCCGTCGAGAGTGCCGGAGGCTGCCCGTAGCACCACGCGCGCGGCCTCTTCGCCCATGCGCCGCAACGGCTGGTGAACGGTGGTGAGAGCTGGCGATATCCACGCGGCGATGGGAATGTCGTCGTAGCCCACCACTGACAAGTCACGCGGGATGGAGATGCCGCGTTCACGTGCCGCTTCGTAGACACCGAGCGCCTGCAGATCAGAGCCAGCAAAGATGGCCGTGGGTGGGTTAGGAAGGTCCAATAGCGCCGCTCCTTGGGTGCGGCCGCCATCAAGGTGGAAGTCGCCGTAGCGGATGAGCTTCTCGTCTACTTTGAGGCCGGCTGCCATGAGGGCTGACCTGAATCCATCCACGCGAGCAAGGGAGCACATCATGCCTTGGGGACCCGTGATGGCTGCGATGCGAGTATGACCCAGCTCGATGAGGTGGCGCGTAGCCATGAGACCGCCCGACCAGTTGGCGGAGCTCACGGAGGGAACATCGGGTGAGGGATCGCCCGCTGGGTCGATCACAACAAAGGGGATCTCGCGAGCACGCAGTTGGGCGCGCAAGTCGTCGGCCAAGTCCGCAAACAAGAGGACGACGCCGCGCGGCCTGCGGCGCAACACTCCAGCGATCCAATCCTCGCCTGGGGCATAGCGGGTGCCGGTCTCGCTGAGGACGAGGCCAAGTCCGGCCGCGCGGGCCACGTCTTGGACGCCCTTGATGATCTCGAGCGAGAAGCCCGGCTCAAGTTCGTGGACCACGAGTTCAAGCAGTGCCGTGCTGGACAGCGTCTGCCTGCGACGGTGGTACCCGTGACGGGAAAGGTGTTGCTCGACTTGAGCGCGAGTGGCGGCCGAGACATCGGCGCGACCGTTCAGCACCTTGGACACGGTAGAAAGCGAAACACCGGCCTCTTGCGCAATGCTCTCAAGCGTCACGCGCCTGCGAGTCTGCGGTTGTGCCACGGAACTACCCCCGAGTTCTTCGATAGTTTCGCCACTATAGCCCCCACACGTTCACTACGGGAACACGGCGCCACGAATATTGGCCTGCGCCTCTTGATTGCTCACGTACCGGGCCGTACGCTGGGCGCCACGACACTTTCCACGCGACTTACGAAACTTTCGGACGTCTAGCACCCCTGCCAAGGAGCGGCAACGATGCCTACTGCCCAGTCCACCGAGGTCGACTTCACGTTCCAGGACTCCACTCTTCCACTGCCCCAACGAGTGGAAAACCTCGTAGGTCAGATGACGCTTGAGGAGAAACTTGGGCAACTCATGGGCGTATGGGTAGGCGCGTCCGATGCAGGTGAGCCGGTAGCGCCGCACCAGCACCTCCAGCACCCCCCTGCGGACCTGGAAGGACTCATGCCTCACGGCATCGGCCAATTGACCAGGCCCTTTGGCACGCGACCCGTGGACCCCGCGGTGGGTGCACTCAGCCTCGCAAGGTCTCAACGACGCATCCAAGCCGCCAACCGCTTTGGCCTGCCCGCCCTCGCGCATGACGAATGCCTCGCAGGCTTTGCCGCGTGGGGCGCCACCGCCTATCCAGTGCCGCTGTGCTGGGCAGCCACCTTTGAGCCGGGCCTCGTTGAGCGCATGGGCCGCCAGATTGGCGCCGACATGCGCGCGGTAGGAGTGCACCAGGGCCTCGCCCCCGTGATGGACGTGGTGCGAGACCTGCGTTGGGGACGCGTCGAAGAGACGATGGGTGAGGACCCGTTCCTCGTGGCCACCACCGGCACCGCTTACGTGCGCGGTATGGAAAGCGCGGGCATCGTTGCCACACTCAAGCACTTTGCCGGGTACTCGGCGTCCAAAGGGGCACGCAACCTAGGTCCCGTGACGGTAGGGCCGCGGGAGTTCGCCGACGTGATCTTGCCTCCCTTTGAAATGGCAGTCCGCGAGGGCAAGCCCCGCTCCGTGATGAACTCCTACTCGGACGTGGACAACCAGCCGGCAGCTTCCAATCGCGAGCTCCTCACGGGACTGCTCCGTGAACAGTGGGGCTTTAACGGAATCGTCGTTGCCGACTACTACGCGGTGGCGTTCTTGCACCAACTTCACCGCGTGGCCGCTCACCCTGCGCAGTCCGCGCACCTTGCACTCACCGCAGGGATCGATGTGGAGCTTCCCAACGTAGACGCGTACGGTGAGCCGTTGCTGGAGGCAGTGCGCGCAGGCGAAGTGGACGAGGAACTCATCAACACCGCCTTGCGCCGAGTGCTCACACTCAAGGGAGAACTCGGTCTACTGGACGGCGACTGGGAAGCCGTCCCCGCCGCTTTGACAGGCGCTGGAGCGAGCGAAGAAGTGCTTGCCACTGACCCCGAGGACGTGCGCGGCTCCGTCTCGCTCGACACCGACGAGGGTCGGAACATTGCGCGCCAGATCGCAGAAAAGTCAGTGATCTTGCTGTCCAACGACGGCGTGCTGCCGCTCGCTGTTGACGGCCAGGCCGCGCCCCAGCGAGTGGCCGTGATTGGCCCCGCTGCCGACTTTGAGTTTGCCGTGCTGGGTTGCTACTCCTTCCCCGCGCACATCGGCGTGCAGTACCCAGGCACTCCCACGGGCATCCGCATCGCCACCCTGCTGGAGTCGCTGACGGCAGAGTTCCCCGGCGCACAGATCACCCACGTGCCTGGAACGACGCTTGATGGCGGCGAGACGGACAGCATTTCCGATGCCGTGGCAGCAACTCGCGACGCGGACGTGGTCATCCTGGCGCTGGGCGACCGGGCCGGACTCTTTGGTCGCGGCACCTCCGGCGAAGGCTGCGACGTGGAAGACCTCACGCTTCCCGGAGCCCAAGGCGCCTTGCTCGAGGCCGTCTTGGACGCTGGCACGCCCACCGTCCTGACGCTGCTGTCAGGCCGCCCCTACGCCTTGGGCACTGCGCCGTCCCGCGCCGCCGCCATTGTCCAGACCTTCTTCCCTGGCGAAGAAGGCACCGGCGCCATTGCCGGGGTGTTGAGCGGCCGCGTCAACCCCAGCGGCCGTCTGCCGGTGGGAGTTCCCGCCACCGCGGGCGGACAGCCATGGACCTACCTCGCCGCACCGCTAGGCCGCCTCAACCCCGGCTCCACCCTCAATCCCACCCCGGCCTTCCCCTTTGGGCACGGTCTGGGATACGGGCGCTTCGCCTGGGCCGGGGCCTCACTCAACACCACCGCCGTCCCCACCGACGGCGAGGTGGAACTCTCGCTTACGGTCACCAACGGCACTGAGCGCTTTGGAGCGGACGTGGTCCAGATCTACCTCCACGACCCGGTGGCACAGACGGTGCGTCCCGAGCAGCGCCTCATCGCTTTTGCGCGGGTGGAGTTGGAGCCCGGTCAAAGCGCACGCGTGGCATTCGGCATCCACATGGACCTCACCAGCTTCACCGGTGTTGACCTCAAGCGAGTGGTGGAACCCGGCGCACTCACCTTGGGGGTAGCGCGCTCCGTGGCCGAGATTGAGCAGTCGCTAGACCTCACAGTCACCGGACCGGTGCGGACAGTGGATCACACGCGCGTGCTCACGCCCACCGTGACAATCACCGTCTCCTAAACGCCAAACGCGTACGTGGGCGCTCCGCCCACACCGGGCTCCAGACGGAACAAGGCGCCTTGGTCTTCGTCGCGGGCATCGGCCTCCATGAACTGCCATGCGGTGGTGACGTAGAGGTGGTCGGTGCCATTGGTGGCAAAGCCCGGGCACGTGGGTTGCAGCGCCGGCAGGACGATGCGCTCGGTGAGTTCGCCACTGGGCTCATACCGCTCCACCGTGGAGGCGCCGTATCGCGCCACCCACAGTCCGCCGTGCGCATCCACTGCCAGCCCGTCGGCCAGCCCCTCAGCGGGGTCAAAGACCAGCACCCGGCGCGCCTCGCTCAGCGTGCCCGCGTCATTGTCGAAGTCAAATGCCAGCAACACATGAGCCAATGAGTCAATCAAGTACAGCGCGCTCGCGTCTGGGCTGAACGCAATGCCGTTGGCGAACTGCACTGGTTCCAGCATCGTCCGTACGGAGCCGTCAGGCTCCACCCTGTGCAAGGCCCCCGGGCGTGAGCCAAACTCCAGGGCGGTGGACCCTACCCAGAGGCGTCCCGCAGGATCGCATGCGGCGTCGTTGAGCCTGTGCGTGGGCGGCACCCAGCCACGAGCGAGCCACGCGGACGGTGGACTTCCCGGATCCGCGAGCGCGACGCCCTCCTTGACGGCGCACACATACCCGCCACCTTGACGGGGGATAGCAGCACCCAACGGCTGGCCGCAGTCGAACGTGGTGTGCATGCCCCGCGCAGGGTCGTAGGTATGCAAACGACCCGGTGTGATGTCCACCCAACTGAGCACGCCCGTCTTGGGATCCCACACCGGCCCCTCACCCAACTCGAAGACGCCGAGGTCAAGCCGCTCTAGAGGCATCACCACTCCGTTGTTGTGTGTCAAAGACTGGTGGTGGTCAATAGGTCACGGGCGCAGGGCCAAGTTCCTTGAGTAGCTTGGCCATGGCCACGTACGCACGATTACGGTACGCGACGATCTCCGGCAACGCCTCCGGCGGGGCGTTGAGGAATCCACGCCCACTCTTCACACCCAGCGCGCCCTGGTCCACCAAGTCTTGAAGGATCTTGGGCGTCGCAAAGCGCTCCGGGAAGTCGCCCTCAAAACTCGTGTAGCAGAACTTGTACACGTCGAGTCCGGCCATGTCCGCAATGGCGAATGGGCCAAAGAACGGCAACCTGAAGCCAAATGTGGTGCGCACGATGGTGTCGATCGCCTCCACCGAGGCCACCCCCTCATCCACCAACTGCGTGGCCTCGTGGAACAAGGCGTATTGCAAGCGGTTGAGCACAAAGCCGGTGGCGTCAGTGATCCGTGCGCTGAGTTTTCCCGATGCCGCGAGCAGCTCTTCCACGGGCGGCAAGACATCCAGGTCGGTGGTGTCATGGGGGATGAGCTCCACGCCCGGAATGAATGGCGCGGGGTTAGAGAAGTGGACTCCCAAGAAGCGCTCGGGACCCTGCACGGCCTCTGCGAGTTTGTTGATGGAGATGGTGGAAGTGTTGGAGCCGATGGTGGCGTCAGGCCGCGCCGCCGCGCTGATGCGCGCGAGAGTCTCGTGCTTGACGTCCACGCGTTCAAAGACTGCCTCGATCACCAAGTCAACGTCCGCCACCGCCTCCTCGATGGACGCCGCCGCTCGCACTCGCTCCCCCACGACCTTCTGCGCACCACTGGGGAACAGACCGTCAGCCTCAAACTGGCCCGCCTCGGTCATGAGGCGCTCCAGGTTGGCGGTCGCCACGTCCGCGGAGACGTCCGAGATGACCACGTCCTTACCGGCCAGGGCGAACACCTGAGCGATACCTCCGCCCATGTAGCCCGAGCCCACAATGGCAACGGTCTTGATCATGCTTCCTCCTCGTACGCGCACATGGCGTCCACTTTGGCTTTGGATGGCGAGGCCGGGTCAAAAGTGTGCTCCAGCCATTCGTTGACAAGCTTCTTGGCAAGCTCGATGCCGATGACGCGCTGGCCCATACACAGCACCTGGGCGTTGTTGCTCAGCACCGAGCGCTCGACCGAGTACGCGTCATGGGCAGTCACCGCGCGCACTCCCTTGACCTTGTTGGCCGCAATGGCCACTCCCAATCCGGTGCCGCAAATGAGGAGCGCGCGGTCAGCCTCACCGGCGGCCACTTTGCGCGCAGCGGCCACGGCCACGTGCGGGTAGTCGGTGTGGTCGTCTGCGTGGACACCCACGTCATCCACTGAGGCCACGCGTGGGTGGGCACGCAAGAGCTCGGCGAGGGTTTCCTTGTAGTGGTAGCCGGCGTCGTCGCCGCCCACCACGATCCTCAATCCGGTCATTCCAAGACCTCCCCACTGGCGGCAACTGCGCTCACGATGAGCGCGAACGAGGTGGCACCCGGATCGGGATGACCAACACTGCGTTCGGCAAGCGGCCGGGCCCGTCCTTTCTTGGGTGCCAAGTCTGCGGTGTGAGCGGCGGCGGCGGTAGCCACCTCTGCTGCGGCAACGAGCGCCTGGTCAAGCGGCGCCTCTCCTGCCGAATGCAACCACTCTACGAAGGGGACTATCGCGTCCACCATGGTCTTGTCGCCCAGCTCGGCCTTGCCCAGGCGCTGGATGGCGGCGGCGGCATCGGCGGCGGCCTTGGCTGCCCGGCCGGTATCCCATCGGTGTCCGTCGACATGTGAGCCAAGGGCGGCGAGCGCCGCTCCCCACAACGCGCCGGAGGTGCCGCCCGCAACGTCGGACCACGCATCGCCGGCACCTGACAAGAGCTTGGCCGGGGTCGCGTCGTGCTCGTGCTTGGTGGCAAAGGCCAACGCAGCCTCGAGCCCGCGTA
>JBIQJT010000018.1:14149-15944 GCA_044507265.1 Actinomycetales bacterium
GAGCGGCTCGATGAGCGCCGCGGCCAGCTCCTCCACGGGAGGGGTAGGAACGTCGCGCACGCCGGGCTCGCCGTGGATGCCAAGACCCACGGACATCATTCCCTCGGGAACCGTGAACAGTGGAGCGCTAGCACCGGGCAAGGTGCACCCATCAAAGGCCACACCCATGGTGAAGGTGGCTGCGTTGGCCGCGCGGGCCACTCGCTCCACCTCGTCAATGCTGCGGCCCTCGGACGCCGCCGCGCCCATGAGTTTGAAGACCACGAAGTCGCCCGCGATCCCTCGGCGTTTGCTGATCTCGGCGGCAGGCGCGCTCGCCACATCGTCCGTCACCAGCACGGTTCGGCAGTCGATTCCCTCGTCGCGCAAACGACGCTCGGCCTCTCCAAAGTGGATGACGTCTCCGGCGTAGTTTCCAAAGCTGAAGATCACTCCGCCGCCGGCGTGCGCTTCCTTGGCCACGCGGTAGGCAGCTGCAGCGGAAGGTGAAGTGAAGATCTGGCCGCACACCGCACCTGCGGCGAAGCCCTCGCCCACTGTGCCAGCAAATGCTGGGTAGTGACCAGAGCCGCCGCCAATGACCACTGCAACGTGTCCCGCTGGCAAAGGCTCGGCGCGGACCACGCCGCCGTCGACCCTGCGCACAATGTCTGCGTTGGCACGGACAAAGCCTTCCAGGGCTTCGTCCACAAAGGTGTCTGGGTTGGAAATGATGCGAGGCATGGTTATCGCCCTCCTGCTGTCACGCTAGGCCCTGTGCCCACTGGTTGGCGCACACGGCTCTCACCCAAGGTGTAGTCCGCAGTGCGCGGCAACACGCGGCGGATGTAGTCACGGTTGCTGGCGCACACTGACAAGCCGTCGCCGCCGTAGTTCTCTACGCAGATCACGCCCTGGAAGCCATTCGCAATGGCAATTTTGAAGCCTTCGCGGTAATTGATGATGCCCATTTCCATGTACGCAGGCAGCGCGACGACGGCGCCTGTCACCGGGTCTTCGTCGCGCGAGTAGTTCTTGACGTGCCAGAAGTTGGCGTACGGAAGGGTGGCGTGGAGCAGGTCTCGCCAATGCTCTACCCGCTCCGGCAGGCGGATCAGGTTCCCTATATCAGGGTTGAGCCCCACGTTGTCGCGGCCGATCTCCTCACACAGCCGCGCGGCCGACTCTCCTGTGCCGAGGTACGTGTGCTCGTACATCTCCAACGAGACCACGATGCCCAGCTTTTCCGCATGCTCGCCCAGCTCCTGGAAGTGGGCCACGGCCTGTGCGCGCACGGCTGGGTCCTGAGGGTCGCGGTAACCGGGCTTGCGCCAGAACCACAGCAACTCCTTCTGCTCGGGAGTGAGCGCTTGATGCAGGCCAAACGAGACGGTGCCGATACCGAGGCGGGCGGCCGCCTCCAGGGTCCGGTGCGAGTACGCCAGGTTGTCCTCGCCGTCTTGCGCGTCAATGACGCTCCGGCGAATGGCGGAGACGGAAGCGAGAATCACGCCGGTGTCTTGCGCAGCGGATTCGAGCGCGTCCAGTTGTCCGGGCGTGAGGTCGCCGGGGCGCACCCAGGAGTCAGTAAGGTCCACGTGGGTGAATCCTGCTTCGTTGACTTCCTTGAGCACCGCGACTGCGTCCGCGTGCCAGGTGTCTAGGTCAGGGTTGCCAGCCGGGAAGTTCAGGACGCTCGCAGCAATGGGCCACGTCTGCGCCGTCAACTGAGTCTCGGTACCACGTGCCACGGTGTCGCCTCCCACGGTGTCGCCTCCCACGGTGTCGCCTCCCACGGTGTCGCCTCCACGCTTCT
>JBIQJT010000018.1:16044-32401 GCA_044507265.1 Actinomycetales bacterium
CGCTATCCAGAAGCCCGGTGAGCCTCAATCTCGGCGAGCGCCCGCGCCCGCACCCCCACCAAGTGAGCCTTCATGGCATCGGCGGCAGCCTGCGCATCCCGCGCCTCAATGGCCCTCAGCACCGCCGCGTGCTCAGGGATCGTCAAGTCAGCATCCGTGACGCCGGCGCCAGAGAACAACCGGAACCGCTGCATGTGCCCACCAAGCGGTGCGTAAGCGTGCGCCAAGAACGAGTTGCCGGTGTTCTCCGCAATGAGCTGATGGAAGCGCTGGTCAGCCTCCAAGTAGTCGCGGAAGGACGCGAAGTCCTCACCGCGCGGAGCGGCGGCCAAGTCATCCACAGACTCTCGCAACGAACTCAAGAACTCGTCGCTGGGGTCAGCCGCCGCGCGCTGGGCAGCCACGGGCTCCAACACGAGTCGCGCATCAATCAGGTCGCTGAGGTCCGATGCCGTGAGCAGCGGCGCCACCCGGTACCCGCGGTTGGCATAGCGGCGCACGAGGCCGGTGCCTTCCAGGCGTGCAAGCGCTTCACGCAATGGACTCGAGGAGACCCTGAATTCGCGCGCCAAGGCGTCGATGGACAGCGAATCGCCTGGGCCCACGTGCCCATCCATGATGAGCGTGATGAGTTGGCGGTAGACGTCGTCAACAATCAGGCGCGGCTCAATGGCGCCTGGACGTTGAGCCTTTGCTGTCACGTCGGACATCCTAGGACCAGCCTGCCCCTGAACCACGGGCAACCGTGGGACCGGGCCTCAATCAGCGAGCGGAAAGCCCTACTCAGCCGCAGCGTCGGCGGTCTGTGCGGCCTTCTCGTCCTCGACGGATCCGATGACGGCGCTGAGGTCCACCTTCTTACCCTTGGTGTCCTTGACCGTCGCGCGGCGCAAAGCAAAAGCGGTGGCCTTGGAGCGGGCAACCTCGGCCACGATCGCGGGGATCTGACCCGACTGCTGCACCTGCTGGATGAACGTCTGGGGGTCCATGCCGTACTGGCGCGAGGAGTTCACCAAGTATTCGAGCAGCTCGTTCTCCTCGACCTCAATCTTGAGGTCGTCGGCCAGCTGGTCCAACACGATCTGCGCGCGCAACGCGGTCTGAGCCTCTTCCGTGACCTCGGCGCGGTGGACGTCGTCTTCCAGGCGGTTCTCATTGGCGAGGTGCTCGTGCACTTCGCGCTCGATCACCTTGGTGGGCAAGTCGAACGTGATGGCTGCCTGCAGCGCTTCGAGCAGCTTGCCGCGGGCTTCCATGGCCTGGTTGTTGGCCTTGATGCGCGCGGCCTGTTCCTTGAGGTCCTCACGCAGTTCGGCGAGGGTGTCGAACTCGGAGGCAAGCTGCGCAAAGTCGTCGTCGGCCTCGGGAAGTTCACGCGCCTTTACGGCGGTGACGGTGAGGGTGATGCTCGCGGTCTCGCCTGCGAAGTCACCGGCGGCCAACGGGCCTTCGTAGGTGGTGGTCTCGCCGGCGGACAGGCCAGTGACAGCCTCGTCCAGGCCCTCAAGCATGTTGCCAGAACCCACCTGGTACGAGGTGCCCTGCACCGCGTCCACATCGGCGCCCTTGACCTTGGCGGACAGATCCAAGGTCACAAAGTCGCCTTCCTTGGCGGGACGGTCGACGCCCACGAGGGTGCCAAAACGCTCGCGCAGGGAGGTGAGGCGAGCCTCCACGTCCTCGTCGGTGACCTCAACGGGCTCCACCTCAATGGTGAGCGACTCGGCCTTGGGGATCGTGATCTCGGGGCGCACCTCAACGGTGGCGGTGAACTCAAGGCCCTGGTCGCCTTCAACTGAGCCGGGGATCTTGGTGACGTCAATCTCGGGCTGGCCAAAGGGGCGCAGCTCATGCTCTTCAACGGCGGACGCGTACCAGCCGGCCAGGCCGTCGTTGACGGCGTGCTCGATGATGGCGCCCTTGCCCACACGCTGCTCCAGGATCTTGGGCGGAATCTTGCCCTTGCGGAAGCCGTCGATCTGGACCTGCTCGCCCACGTGCTCGTACGCGTGCGCCATCACGGGCGCCATCTCTTCTTCAGTCACGCTGATGGTCAGCTTGACGGTGGTCGCGTCGATCTTCTCGATGGCACTAGTCACTACTACTCCTGGGGGATGAACGCCGGTCTAGAGCGCACGGTGCGCTGTCCGGACAACCACGCGATTCTAGCGGCCTTGCTCTCCCGATCCCAACCGGCGGTCTTGGGCCGATGCCAGGGCCGTCCAGGCATCGGACATATCCCGATCCGATGCCGCAGCGAAGGACGCGCCCATTGTCTGTTTCTCCTCCACAGAGCGCTCTTGACGCTTTACCTGTACGCTTAAGGAGTTCCACGGTGAGATTCACCGTCGCGTTCCTTCGGTAGTCATGCATCGGAGCATGACCGCGAGACGCTAAGACAGTCATTCTGTCGCAAGTACCGCCCGGGTGTAGAACCCCCGGGACGAAAGAGACCATCACTTCCTTCAAGTCCCCGCCTGACGGCGCCGCACCCGCGTGCAGCCCTGGCAATCCCCCTAGATTTCCGGCCCTCGTTTGGGACCGGACGCCGCCATCGCACTACAGCATGACGGAAATAAAGAAAGAAAGCAGGAACGATGTCCACCGGAATCGTTAAGTGGTTCAACGCTGAAAAGGGCTACGGCTTCATCGCACCCGACGACGGCAGCGCCGACGTGTTCGCACACTTCAGCGCTATTCAGGACACGGGCGGCTACCGCACGTTGAATGAGCAGCAGCGCGTCGAGTTCGACGTCACCCAGGGCGCCAAGGGCGCCCAGGCGGAGAACATCCGTCCGCTCTAAGTAGCGCATCAACACTTCAGCCGGCCCTCTCCTTGCGGAGGAGGCCGGCTGAAGTGTTTCTAGGACTGTGCGGTGTGCCCGGGCGTTGAGTTCACACGCCGCGGAACTGCGCCACGAGGTGGCACTCGAGCGGGTCGCCGCCGGCCACGAGGCCTACGTCGTTGAGGTAACGGATCACGATGCCGTAGGACTCGAACAGGGAGGTTTCCACGTAGGGCACGTCCAGGGTCTGAGCGTGCTCGCGAACAATCTCGCGGGCCTTGGCCAAGTACGGACGAGCCATGCTCGGGAACAAGTGGTGCTCAATCTGGTAGTTGAGACCGCCCATGAGGGTGGTGGCCCACCAGCCGCCGCGGATGTTGCGCGAGGTGCGCACTTGCTTGGAGAAGAAGTCAAGCTTGGCGTCCCACGGGATGATGGGCATGCCCTTGTGGTTGGGGGCGAACGAGGCTCCCATGTACAGGCCGAACACGGCCAGTTGCACACCGATGAACGCAAAGCCCATGCCAATAGGCATCAGCAAGAACACGGCGGCCACATACAAGCCCAGTCGCAACGTGATGAGTGTGAGCTCAAGCCAACGGCGGTTGACCTCGCCACGGGACAGCAAGTGGATGTAGCTCAAGCGGTGCAAGTTGAGGCCCTCAAGGGTGAGCAACGGGAAGAACAACCAGCCCTGATGCTTGGTGATCCAGCCCTGGAAGCCCTTGGTTTTCACGGCGTCTTCACGCAAGAACAGGATGGTGTCTGCGTTGATGTCTGGGTCGCTGTCAGCCTTGTTGGGGTTGGCGTGGTGGCGGGTGTGCTTGGTGCTCCACCACGAAAGGCTAATGCCGACCGCGCCGGTGCCGATAGCGAGCGCTAGCTTGTCGTTCGCAGGGCCGGACGAAAGGATCTGACGGTGCGCCGCCTCGTGAGCGAGGAACGCGGCCTGCGTGAAGATGATGCCCAACGAAAGCGCCATGAGTAGCTGGAACCAGCTGTCACCCAGCAGGATCATGCCGGTCACGGTACCGCCCAGGGCGAGGATGAGAGCGGCGCCTACTGCACCGTAGAACCACTGTGCGCGGCGCAGAAGGCCAGCGTCACGGACGGTTTGCGCGATGTCGGTGTACGCGCGTTGAAGAACGGGAAAACTGTGGGGACGAAGCGCGTCCACCATAGGGGTTGTTGCAGTTGCGATGATGCTCACCAGTCACTCAGCGGCTAACACTGAGTGGCAACCGCGCCTTACAGCCAAGGCGGTCGCCTCACGCTTAATTCACACTAGCCGTTGGCACGCACGAGTCCAAGGTCCTGGGTGCGTATTTGGTGAGAATTCACTCTTATGGGGGAGGGTTTGTGGTGCAGGCCACAGCCCTGGGCGAAACCAGGGACCGCTCCAAGGTGACCCGCCGCGCCTGCGTGCCCGGCGTCGGGGTGTTCCCTCCGCGCCTGCGGCACCGGGTTCAGCCCCCTCGCGCGCGGAGACGAATACATTCGTCTCGCGCACTCACTCAGTCGGGGTGACAGGATTTGAACCTGCGACCCTCTGCTCCCAAAGCAGATGCGCTACCAAGCTGCGCTACACCCCGATGTTTGCCCTGCGGTTCGCGCGATGCGGCGAGGCGTGCCGGGCTCCGCTACTCTAGTACGCGCCGACGCGGTTCTCGCCGCGCGTGCGGGCGTAGCTCAATGGTAGAGCCTCAGTCTTCCAAACTGATGGTGCGGGTTCGATTCCCGTCGCCCGCTCTCTGTGACTCACAGTGTGACGTGGGTCGAGCCGCTCAACACCCCACAGTTCGTGTGAGCCGCGCGCACCTCAACGTCACTCAGGACCAACTCGCGGCCTCATGTCTCACATGAGCCTCGCGTGGCTACGGAATGAGCGTCCAGATGGTCCCCAGTGACGCTACGAGGCCAGTTGGACCCCACTCTGGGACGTCGCCCGCTCCCACTACGCCATGAGGCCCAGGATCGCCCCTGCAATGGCAAGCGCAGAGGCATCGTGCGCCGCATCAATGAAAGTGACCCGGCCTGACCGCAGCGCAAAGCCGTTATGCAATGCATGGGCACCAGCGCGGAACACCAAGCCGAGCAAGCCGCCAAAGAGTAGCCCCTCCCACCAGCTGGCCACACCCAGATTGGCCATGAGCACCGCGAGCACAATCACGCCCAGCACGTTGGCGACGAACGTCTGCACAAAGGCGGGCCCCATTTTGGCGCCCTGCAACGCCCCGGGCGCAAGGCCAGCCGCCTCAGCCCAGCTTGAAGAAACCCTGAGGGGCGTACCAAAACCACCCGAGCACGAACGACGCCAAGAACGCCAGCGCCACTGCCAACCAGTTCACGCCTTCAAACGAAAACCACTCCATAGCCTTACCTCCTGAAGTTGGATTCCACCGCAATCGCGATGTCTTCCAGATCCTTTTCCAAGGCGTCCTTGGTGGTCTTTGCACCCAGCGGCCCCAAAACGGCCCATGCCAGCTTCTTGCCGGCACTCGCTTGAGAGGTCTCCGCTCCAAACGTGATCGCCAATCGCGTGCCCAGGGAGCTCGGTGAGACTTCAAACCGGGTCTCGTAGACGGAGCCGCCTGATTCAGCGTGCAACACCACCAAGCGGTGAGGCACGACCTCGGCCACCTTGATCACCTCGGTGTCCACTTTTCCCAGCATGCGGCGTGTCTCGCGCCACGTCACTCCAGGCTCAAAGCCGTTACCTTCCAAGCGCTCGATGGACTCCACTGCGTGCAGTGCGCGCGTCACACGCTCAAGGTCGGTAATGAGAGCCCAGACCTCTGCGGGCTCGGCAAGGATGTCGCGTTGCGCTCTTACAGTGTGGCCAGCCATAGCTCTCACCCCTCGACAGCGTTGTCAGAATCCTCACTGTAGCCCTGGACGGTGCCCCCGCAACAGGGGGCAACAACTCCCGCAATAGCGGCCACGCCCGCGCGGCGCTGGTTGCCGCACCCAAAGCATCGGCGGTACTCTGACCCCGTCCGCCACGAAAGGTTCGCGAGATGAGCACTGTGAGCAACGCCCGTGAGGCGATGACTCCTGCCCTCGCCATGCGTGCGGGCTCCATGTGCTGCGACATCTGCTGCTGTCTGTAGAGCGTTGGCGCGCCCGGTTCTAGACCGAGCCACACTGCCGCCAGCGCTCGCCTCCGCACCCGCTACATTTACCGCGCCTCGGCGCACCCTGCATTGCCAGACCAACATTCACTACCAACACGTAAAGGAAAATCATGGCCCGGATCTATCAAGACGCCACGGCACTCATCGGCAACACCCCGCTGGTGAAGATCAACACGCTCGCTGAGGGCGTTGATGCCACCATCTTGGCGAAGCTCGAGTTCTACAACCCCGCCAACTCCGTCAAGGACCGCCTGGGTGTGGCAATCGTGGACGCCGCTGAGGCTGACGGTTCGCTCAAGCCCGGTGGCACCATCGTGGAAGCCACCTCCGGAAACACCGGCATTGCGCTCGCGTTTGTGGGCGCCGCCCGTGGTTACAAGGTTGTTCTGACGATGCCCGAGACCATGTCCAAGGAGCGTCGCGCGCTGCTGCGTGCCTTTGGCGCAGAGCTCATCCTCACCCCCGGTCCCGAAGGCATGCGCGGTGCCGTGGAGGCTTCCGAGAAGATTGCCGCTGAGCGTCCCGGTGCCATCCTGGCCCGCCAGTTCGCCAACGCGGCGAACCCTGAGATCCACCGCAAGACCACCGCGGAGGAGATCTGGAACGACACTGACGGTGACGTCGACATCATCGTGGCCGGCATCGGCACCGGTGGAACCATCACCGGTGTAGGTGAAGTACTCAAGGCGCGCAAGCCCGGCGTGCAGATCATTGCCGTGGAGCCCGCCGAGTCCCCCATCCTCAACGGTGGCCAGCCCGGCCCTCACAAGATCCAGGGCCTCGGCGCCAACTTTGTGCCTGAGATCCTCAACACCGAGATCTACGACGAGGTCATCGACATCGACTCGGAGACTGCGGTTGCCACCGCTCGCGCCGCTGCTCGCCAGGAAGGTCTGCTCGTGGGTATCTCCTCAGGTGCCGCTTTGGCAGCGTCGCTCCAGGTGGCTGCTCGCCCCGAAAACAAGGGCAAGACCATCGTCACCGTCATCCCCTCGTTCGGTGAGCGCTACTTGAGCTCCATCCTGTACGCGGACTTGATGGACTAATTGGTCCTCGCGGACTAAACCGCACCTCTCCAGTGTTGGAACAACCCGGAGGTATCACATGAGCGAAAGTACGTCCGTATGGTCGCTGGCCCGTGAAGACGTGGCAACGGTGCGCAGGCGCGACCCTGCCGCACCCTCCACGTTTGTCATCGTGGTCAGCTACCAAGGCGTGCACGCCGTGTGGTACCACCGGGTTGCCCACTGGTTGTGGCTCAAGGGACGACGCTCGGCAGCTCGCCTGTTGTCCCAGTGGGCCCGCCGACGCACAGGCATTGAGATCCACCCCGGCGCCACCATCGGCCGCCGCTTGTTCATTGACCACGGCATGGGCGTGGTCGTTGGCGAAACCGCCGTTATCGGCGAAGACGTCTTGATGTTCAACGGCGTCAACCTTGGCGGGACCTCCATGAGCCCCGGCAAGCGCCACCCCACCATCGGTGACCGCGTGGTGATCGGTGCTGGAGCCAAGGTGCTGGGCCCCATCTTTGTGGGTGACGATGCCCGCATTGGCGCCAACGCTGTGGTGGTCAAGGACATCCCGTGCGGCGCCACCGCGGTGGGTATCCCAGCAGTGATACGAGAACACCCCGACTATGCAGAACGTCACACTGCAGCATCTGCGGTGGACGACGGCGACTCTGGGGTGCACACTAGTGCCACGGACTTCGATGAACTTCGTGAGCCCGCCATGTATTTCATTTGAGTTGATTGTTTGGGCGTTGCCGCCCACACTGCAAGGCCTGGCGCACATCCCTCAGCGGCGCCAAGGAGTACGGGCCCCTCGCCGTGAGGCGAAGGGCCCGTTGCTCTTTCTTCGGTCAGTTCTCTCCCGAAGGCACTTACGCGGCAGTGGCACGCAACATCCACGCGTGCTTCTCGTGCGCGGCAAGGCGCGCAGTGAGCAGGTCTGCGGTGGCAACGTCACCAGCCTCGTCGGCCACATCGACCAGCGGGCGCAGGATGCGGGCAATGGTCTCGTGGTCGGCCGAGAGGGTGGTCACCATCTTCATGGCGTCTGCAGCCGGGTCGTGGTCCTTGATGGTGGCCAGTTCCATGAACTCCTTGAAGGAGCCAGGCGACGCGGCGCCCAGCGCGCGCATCCGTTCAGCCAAGTCGTCGGCCGCCTCACGAAGATCGATGTACTGCTCTTCAAACATTTCGTGGAGCGAGTGGAACGTGGGACCGGTGACGTTCCAGTGGTAACCCTGAGTCTTGACGTACAAAGTGAAGGTCTCTGCGAGCGCTTGTGCCAGCCCGGTGTTGATGGCAGTGAGATCTGCCTTGCCGATTCCCAGCTTGGGTTCGCGTTCGTTGGTGGTCGCCTGCTTGGTGGGGGTCATGCCCGTTCCTTTCGGTCGAGTCGCGCTCTTGTGGAGCGTTCCCCCTGTGAACGTGCAGAGCATGACTTTCGGTTCCTCACCAGGAACAATGGAGAGCGAAAAGGAGTTCTCCCACCATGACTGCATCCGATCCAGAGTTCTGCCCTATGCCCCAGAGTTCAGACGCGCCCGACGACGGTGATCTCGCGAGGTTGTTGGCCCGCACTCGCAGGGTGGCTGTGGTGGGAGCCTCGCCCAACCCTGCCCGTACGAGCCACCAGATTGCGGTATGGCTCATGGAGAACACTCCTTACGAGGTCTTCTTGGTGAACCCCATGGCCGATGGCGAGGAGATTCGTGGGCACGGCTTCTTCCCTGACCTGGATTCGCTGCCCGTGATCCCTGACTTGGTGGACGTGTTTCGCAAGCCGGAGGACGTCCCGCCGGTAGCGCAACAAGCGATCCAGGCGGGCGCCGCGACTTTGTGGTTGCAGTTGGGCATACGCAATGACGAGTCGGCCGCGGAGGCTACCGCTGCGGGTCTCACAGTGATCCAGAACCGATGCATCAAGGTGGAGTACCGCCGCGTGCAGGATCAGATTGAGGTCGCGCGCGCCGTGCGCGGCGACGCCTAGACACGCCTTGTCAGCGCCCGGGTGCCGGGACGTACAACCCTGGCTAAACGGTCACCGTGCGTGACACACTGCCAAGGTGAACTTGCCACATGGTTACCGCGCGGTTGATGTCCCCAAGGAGCGCCAAGCGCAGCAAATGAATGTCACCGAGTGGGGCTTTGCCTTTGCCGCACCCCCTTCGGGCGCTGAGAGCTTCGCCCGCATCGTTCCGTGGGATCGCGCGCGTGGCGTGGAGATTGCCGACGCCTCCCACGGCACTGAAGGCGAGCTCATCGCCTTCCATGCCTCGCACAAGGCCGCCATGCGAGTTCCCGGTGGCACCTCCGTTCCCACGGCCGGCCTTGCCTTTGTCACCGTCCTGCCGGGACACCGACGCCGTGGCATCTTGCGCTCCATGATTGCCGAGCACTTTGAGCGGTCTTTGGCGCGCGGCGAGATTGTGTCCACCTTGTATGCCTCTGAGGCGCGGATCTACCAAAACTTTGGCTACGGCCACGCAGGCTTTGTCGCCCGAGTGAACTTGGGTAGGGGCCCCGGCATGCGCCAGATTCCTGGTGCCGCCGAGTTGCCCATCACGCTAGAGAACGCCAACCTAGCCACGCACGCGCCCATCCTGAGGGCAGTTCAGGAACGCACCACCCGCCCCGGCACCTTCACACAATGCGACGACGCCATCATCGCCGATTGCTTCATGGACATGCCCGAACACCGTGACGGCAAGGAGCGGCTACGCATTGCCTGGGTGGAGGACGACCAAGGCCCTGCGGCGTACGCAATCTTTGCGCGTAAGGGTAAGTGGGAACTGGGCATCCCCAATGGCGAGGTTGAGGTGCACAGATACGGAGCGGCCACTCCCGCAGCCATGCAGCGCTTGTTCTCAGTGGTGGCGGACCTTGACCTCATGTCCACGTGCTTTGTACCGCTAGTGCCGCTTGACTCTCCCCTGTTCCACATGATGGAAGACTCGCGCTCGCTGGGCGCAGGCTTGCAAGAGAGCATCTGGGTGCGCGTGCTTGACGCTCCCAAAGCTCTCGCGGCGCGGGGCTACTCCACGGACATAGAGATCACGTTCTCGCTCACCGATGCGATGGTCCCGAGCAACGCCGGCACGTGGCGACTGGTGGCGGCGGCAGGCGGTTCAAACGCCCAGGTCACAAGTGCCGAGGGTCAGCAAGCCGATGTCACGCTAGACGTCCAGGAGCTCTCGGCCGCGTACTTGGGTGGCGTCTCGCTATTGGCCGCCGCAGGTGCGGGCCTAGTGCAAGAGCACCGTGAGGGTGCAGTGGCTCAACTGAGCCTTGCCTTCCAGGCGAGCGAACAGCCCGTCTGCAACTATGCGTTCTAGCGCTGGGCCTCATACTCGAGCATTTGGTCGATGCGGCGCTGGTGGCGCTCGTCACCGCTGAAGGGCTCGGCGATGAAAGCATCGGCAATAGCCGTGGCCTCCTCGAGCGAGTGCATGCGCGCACCCAAGGAACCGATCTGCGCATCGTTGTGCTGGCGCGCCAACTTGGCGGTCTCCACGGACCACACCAATGCCGCACGGACTCCGGGCACGCGGTTGGCGGCCAGTTGCTCGCCGTTGCCTGATCCACCAATGACGATGCCGAGGTCACCAGGGTTGGTCACCACTGCCTCCGCGGCAGCAATGCAGTACGACGGGTAGTCGTCCAGCGCGTCATAGGCGAGGGCACCGTGGTCGACCACGTCGATTCCCGAGGCCTCAAAGTGGTTCTTCAGGTGTTCCTTGAGCTCAAATCCGGCGTGATCGGCAGCGATGTGAATGCGCATGACGCCCATTGTGCCAGCACGCTCGCACCACTCAGGGCGAGGTATAGCGGCGCGCAGGCGAACGCCCTCCGCGAAAACGCAAGCCGCACGGTCCCAGCCCGCATAGGGTGGCTCCCATGAGTGAGCAGACCCCCGCCCCCGCAGGACCCACCGCGCTTGACCCATCCAGTTTCTCGCCCAGTGTGCGGCCACAGGACGACTTCTTCCGCTACGTCAACGGTCCCTGGCTGGACACTCACGTCATTCCCGACGACCGGGCGGCGGACGGCAGTTTCCACGCGTTGCGCGACGATGCCGAGGCGCATGTGAGGACAATCATCGAGGAGTCCGGCGCGGACACGACCATCGGCGCGCTCTATGCAAGTTTCATGAACACCGAGCGCGTTGACGCCCTAGGCACCTCTCCCCTGGGCGCGGACCTCGAACTCATAGACGGCTCTGCAGACCATGCGGCGTTGGCCCGCGCGCTAGGCATCTTGGAGACCACCGGAGTGGGTGGCCTCATTGGCTTCTACGTCTTTGCCGACAAGCGCGACCCTCAGCGCAACGTGGTGTACCTGGACCAGAGCGGGCTAGGTCTGCCTGACGAGGCCTACTACCGCGAGGACCTCCACGCGCAGACGCGTGAGAGGTACGTGGCTCACATTGAGCGCATGGCTGCGCTTGCGGGGCTGGATATTGATGCCGCCACGGTCATGGCGTTCGAGACGGAACTGGCCACCCATCACTGGGACGTGGTGCGCCGCCGCGAGGCCGATCTCACCTACAACCCCACCACCTTGAACGAGTTGGAAAAGGACGCCCCAGGATTTGCGTGGCGATCGTGGGCCGACGCCGTGGGCATGCCTGACGCCGCCCACGACTTGCTCATTGCAGACGAACCCACGTTCTTTGTAGGTGCAGCCCAACTGTGGACTGACACTGAACTGGACACCCTCAAGCAATGGGCCCGCTGGCATGTACTCAGCAGCCGCGCGGCATACCTGACTCAAGAGATCTCGCGCGCAAACTTTGAGTTCTACGGCACAGTGCTCTCCGGTGCCCCGCAGCAGCGCGACCGCTGGAAGCGCGGCGTCGCCTTTGTGGAAAGCGCGGTGGGAGAACTGGTGGGCCAGGAATACGTCAAGCGGCACTTCCCGCCCACGTACAAGGCGCAAATGCAGCAATTAGTGGACAACCTGGTGGAGGCGTACCGCGAGTCCATCACCTCCATCACCTGGATGACCCCGGAGACCAAGAAGCGCGCTCTGGACAAGCTGGACGACTTCACGCCCAAGATCGGCTACCCCGACAAGTGGCGCGACTACACAGGTCTTGAGGTGAGCGCGGATGACCTGCTGGGCAATGTGCGCGCCACGAACCGTTTTGAGCAGGAATGGGAGTGGTCAAAGATCGGCAAGCCGGTGGACAACACCGAGTGGCTCATGACGCCGCAGACCGTCAACGCCTACTACTTGCCCACGGGCAACGAGATCGTATTCCCGGCGGCCATCTTGCAGCCTCCGTTCTTCCACCCAGAAGCCGACGACGCGCTCAACTACGGTGCCATCGGCTCGGTGATTGGACACGAGATTGGCCACGGTTTCGACGACCAAGGCAGCAAGTACAACGGCAGCGGCAGTCTCGAGGACTGGTGGACGGAGGCGGACAGGGCCGCATTCATGGAGCGTGCCAACGTGCTCATTGAGCAGTACAATCGCTACTCCCCTGCTCAACTGGGCGACGAACACAAGGTCAACGGAGCGCTCACAGTGGGCGAGAACATCGGCGACCTCGCGGGAGTGGAGATCGGGCTCAAGGCGTACCGGATGGCGTTGGGCGGTTCCTTTGACGATGCCCCGGTGATCGACGGCCTCACGGCTGTCCAGCGCTACTTCATTGGCTACGCACTCACGGAACGCACCAAGCGCCGTGACGAGGCGGTCATCACCCAGATCAACACTGATCCTCACTCGCCCGAGGAGTTCCGCATCAACGGCGTGGTGCGCAACCTTGATGAGTGGTACGACGCTTTTGGTGTCACTGAGGACGATGCTCTGTACCTCGCTCCCGAGGACCGCGTCTCCATCTGGTAGTCGCTCGAAGTGCTCGCTGGGCGAATGATCCTTTCCAGTTGCGGCGCCCGAGTAGGCGCAATACAGTCTTGTTGTTACTTTCACACAGAAGTTGGAGAGTTTATTGAGGAATCTCACCAAAAAGTCAGCGCTCGTCGCCGCTCTGGCATCCGTGGCGCTGTTGGGATCGGCTACCGTCGCATCGGCTGGCCACTATCTGGAACACCCAAGTGGGTGCGTTGGCTATGTGCAAAAGGATGGTGGCAACAACCGTGCCTATATCTACGACGTTCACGCCGACTGCGACTACCTCCAAGTTCGCCACAAGTTCCAGACGGTACAAGGCGGAATACCCGGCTGGTACTTCACCGCATGGGGGGGAACGTCAGGCACCATTGCGTACAGCCCGACGACTGGCTCTTACCTGTCAAATTCTGAGTGCGGCATCGTCAGCGACAATGGAACGGGCTATGAGAGTACTAGTTGCTAGTGGCGGCTAACCAGCCGTGGTTGGGCATCCCCGTAGTCTGCGGGTTCTTAGTCGCGATAACGGGTTGCAGTGAAACACCGCCGTTGCCTCCGGCAGACGACCCGGTCTTCGCGACCGTTTACGACCAAGCGGTGGCCGCGCGTGCGTCGGACGAGCAATTGGCAATTTTGAGACGGGTGACCGCGGCCGAAGAGGTGGCCTATGCCGATGTCAGGGAGGCTCTCTCCTCAACCTTTACGTGTTTCGAAGCCTCTGGTGTCGGCTATTTTGAGGATGGCACCTTCCTGACATCGGCGGGTCTGCCCTTCCCCAACTACTCATGGGGGGGTGGGCTTTCCGAGGAAGACATGAACCGTCTCTCGGATCTCGGTGATGCGTGCCTCACAAAACACAGTTACTTTGTGGAATTGCTCTACAACATTCAGCCGACGGCGGTAGAGGCCGAAAGCGCCGGTTTCGAAGCCAGGCGCACACACATCATCGAATGCCTTGCCGGTCAAGGTCTGCGCGTTGATGACGACGCGACGCGAGCGGAGATTGAGGCGGCCGTTTCGGCAACGGTCCAGCCTGCGATCACTCAGGCGTCGTCAGGTGCGAGCATGCAGGCTGACAACGTGCTCGCATGTTTCAGCGCGGGCCTCTAGCAGTGCTCGCAGTCCACGCTCACGGGCAACCAGTTGCCGAGGGCGCAACCGCGCCGGGGAGGATGCCCTGGTGCCGGACCGGCCCTGGCGCACCGCCGTCGCAAGCGATCGATGTTCCCGCTCCTGCGTGTACAGATCAGGGTCGGCAATGAGCATCAGCAGCGCCTCGTGGTCCGCGTGGGTGGCGACCACAGGCTGCTCCGCGCCCGTGGTGGAATCGGGGTAGTCGGTCCACGGCGACTGAGCTCTCAAGGGTTGGCATGCCTCGCCACCTCCGCGCACCGAGTTGCCCAAGGTGCCGCCCACTGCCGCACCGTGGGAGCTTCCTGGACCCACCTCGCCGGTGCAGGCACCGCTCACATCCACCACCGGCAACGCGCCCGGTGCCACAAACGTCTTGGACACGGACTGCGCACCGCTCGCCGTGGTGGTGCGCACAGCAATCCACCCTGGGGTGATCTCACCAGCAACTAGTTCGAGTTGCGACCCCTCGGCCACCGTCTCAAAGTCACCGTTATGGTCAAGGTCCCACTCGTACCGCAACGGCTCCGGCGCGTAGGAGCCACTGGCGTCCAGAACCACTCGCCCGGTAGGCAGAAGCGAGTACGGGCCCCCCGCCCACGCGTGCGGCGAGGCGGCGAGGCCTGCGGCCTGCTTGCGCACGGCATCGGCCGTAGCGACCGGAGCCCACACGTACGCACCTGGCATCGCAATGGGCTGGACGCCGGTGTCCACCACCGCCACGGCGGGCGCAGTGTGACCGCCAAACTCTGCTCCCGACCACACGTGCGTCAGGTCGCCGATGCCCGCTGAAGCGTCACCGACGAACAGCACCTGCTGAGTGGCGTTCCACCGTGCGCTCAACTCGACGTCGGCGGCGTTGTGCCATTGGGCATCACTTGAGGCGCCCTGCGAGACCCACGCTTTGAAGTCTGGCAGGTCGAGTCCGCGGGCCACCACGCGACGCTCGAGGCCAACACCATCGCCCGCGACGCGTTGCTCCACCACGCTGACGTTCGCCCCATCCAAATGAGAGTCGGCCACGCTTGCGAACGCTTCAAGAACGCCTGGAGCACCATCGCTCACCAGCGCGACATCACGGGCGGGAGCCCCACCTTGGGCACCGAAGGCGCCAAACGACGACACATATGCAGCAATGGCCTCGTGACCCTCGGGACGGAAGTGGTACCACTCGTCTTTCACGGTGGTCTCAAAGGCCTCCGCAATCCACCTGTGAGGGTTCACGACGGCTGGCCGAGCGTCTGCCTCGTGACCTCGGAAGATGTCTTTGATGCCATCGAGGTAGGTCACAAACCCTGGCCCGTAGGCCGCATTCGCCGCATCAACGGCGGCTCGCTGCGCTGCGGCACCTTCCTCAAGCAGCCGGTCAAGCTCTGCGGCCACGGGCAGGCGCACCACCGCGCCGTTCACCACGGACGTGATCATGAGGTCTTCGCTCATCTCAAGTCGCGGGTAACCCAGGTACACCACTTTGGCGTTGCCGTCAGTGCGGGAATGGATTTGCTCGAACACTTCGGTGAGATCGTTCTCATAGTGGTTGCGGCCGTAGTTCTCGCCTGCGTCAAGCGCCTGCTGGCACCCTGGCACGCTACTCATCACCAGGCATTGACGCATGATGTCGGGGAACTTGGCGTCATTGCCGCCCACCGTAAAGAGCACCAAGTCAACGTCGGGATTCAAAGCATCTACTTGAGGCCGCAACCAGTGCTCGCACGTCACTGTGATGCTGGAACCTCCCGTTGCGGAAGCGGCGCGCACCACGTTGGTGAGGATGTATTCCTCGGAGCCCGGCACGGGTGTGCATTCGGGGCGCGCCGTGGCCCACTCGATGTAGAACGCGTCGTCACGTTGAGCGTCGGTTGGCTCAGCCTCGGGGTACACAAACGAGTCGGTGCGCTTGAGGTAGCGGTGGTTGAGCATGTTCTCGGTGGTGGCGGCTGAACATGCCCTATTAAGCATGGTGACGGCGTAGCCCTGTGACGTGAGGAAGTCTGCGTATTGCTCTCCCCAGGTGTCGTGCGAACGCATGCATTTGGGTGGTCCGTAGTACGAGCGGTCGCCGTTGGGAGTGCGGGCGCCGTTGCCTGCGGTGTACGAGTCACCCATGAGCAGGATGGTGATGGGGGTGCGAGCGTCGGGTGTCGCTGGAGCCGCAACCGGGGCGGAGATCACGCTTTTCTCTTCCGCCGCGTTTGGGGTCACATCAGAAGCGTGAGCGGCAACCGCATATCCCCCTAGGAGGGATAGCGCCAGCGCCACGCTTCCGAGAGCGCTTGATTTACGCACCGTGACCAACCCCCAGCCCGTAGCCCCTTTGGGGCTAGCCAGACGGTACGATTCGGACGTAAAGAACTAAAGCCCCCATTTGTGGGGTAGTGAGCGCTAACTGTGGGGAATTTCACACTGGTGCGTCGCGTTTTGAGGGTCTATAACGCTT
>JBIQJT010000019.1:0-20218 GCA_044507265.1 Actinomycetales bacterium
CACGCTGGTGGCGCCATCCACGGTGAACTCGGCCACGGCGTCGGCCGTGTTGTTGTACACCGCGAAGGTGACGGACGGGATCGCGACTTCTACAGCACCGATGTCGAAGCCCTCACCTTGCGCACGGGCCACCCCGCGCTGGTCGGTGGGGGGCGCGGTCTCGCTCAGAGGGATCGCGTCACGCAACGGAGACGTCCAGGAAGGCAACTGTGTAGCCGTGGCTCCGCCGTTGTCGGCGAGCGCGTCGAGCATGGGGTCGGTGCCGTCGGTCACGTCGGTGGGGTCGGTGCCAGAGACGCACTCGGTGTCGGTCGCCCAGTTGTAGCCTGCGGAAACGTAGATACCACCGCTGTCGGCCACGCACGAAGAACCCGTCGCGGGCGCAGCGAGGACGTTGGCGCGCAAGGTGTACGTCGAGGTGTCGGCGATTAGATGTATGCCATAGAGGGTATTGCTGTTGCCCGTCATGGTGTTGTGGGTGAGTTCCACGGAACTTTCGTAAGCGGCCATGGTCACGCCCTGTCCGATGCCGTCGCCAGTAAAGGTCGAGTTCACAATCACGGCACTGGAGTTCTGCACGGACACCGCGTGGCCATACCCTCCAATGTTGTCCTCAAACGTGCTGCCCGTGATCCCCAGCGTGCCGTGTTGCACGAATATCGCGCCACCGTTTTCGGCCTGATTATCAGAGAAGGTGCTGTCCTCAATGGTGACTGCGCCCGCCCATGACAACACAGCACCGCCTCTGCGGTCTGTGAAGTTCCCGGTGAACGCTGACCGCTCGATCACCACATTGCCCGTGTTGCTATAGATCGCACCACCGTAGCTATCGACGTAGCCGGAGTTGTTCGCGTTATTGGTGAACGTGGAGTCGTACACCCAGAGGTCACCGGTGGTGGAACGAACCGCACCGCCTTGGCTGCTTTGAAATGAGAAGCCGAGGGCCTCGTTGCTGTCCATCAGGACGTCTTGGAGCACCAGGTCCGGCCCTGCCACATTCACCACAGCGCCGCCGGTCTCGAGCGACTGGAACCCGGAGAATGCGAGGTTCTCCACGGTGATGGTGGAGGCTCCCGTTGCGATCAGGAAGGTGACGTACCCGCCGGAATCAGTAATGGCATGCTGGGCGCCGGTGCCGACGATGGTGAGGTTGGCAGCGCCCGCGTACGTGGGGTCGCCGCCGCCCACGTCCACCACAAAGGGGCCGGTGACTTCGATGGTGCAAGTGTCGTACACGGTGTAAGTAGCACAGTTGGCGAGGGCGGCGCGGTACTCGGCGTCGGTGTCTACGTTCTGAATCGCGATCTCCACGGCACGGGCTTGTTGCGCTAGTGGCCACACCGGTTGGCGGCGGGTTGCGCAACATCGATCTTGCAAATCAACCATGCAATGTTGCTCTTGCAGGGCAGGCGGCTGGCCTAGTTGTAGCAGGTGCCGTTGAGGTCGCAGTTCACGATGTGCGTGTGAGGGTTGTAGACCGTGAGCGGTACCGGGGTTGATGTGGTGGTGGCGGTGCCGGGCGCGGGGTTCCAGGTGGCGCCGTTGTCCAGGGAGTATTGACCGGACCAGGTTGAGGTCAGGGTGACGGTGACGTCGCCTTCAAAGTACGCGTACGTGTGCGTGAGGGTCTGGTGGGGGTAAGGGTTGCCCCTGTCCGTGGTGATGGTGGTGTCGCCGTCACCCCAGGTCCACGTCATGGCGCCAGGGTTTGCTCTGATGAGGACTGAGCGACCGAGGATGGTGGTTGCGATTTGGCGTTGCTCCCGGTCCACCATCGCGATGGTGGGGACGTTGGCGTACACCCAGCCTGTGTCTGGCTGCAGCGTGATGGTGTGCGGTGCGATGGGCATCTGCGCCCATGCGAGCCGCAGGTGGTAGGCGAAGGAGGTTTCGGCTCCGCAATAGTAGTCACGGTAAATGGACCAGGGACCCCAGTTGTCGCTACCCGCCGGGGTTTCATACCGGACCCACATGGGAGGGGTCGCTTCCGAGCCGTCTTCGCAGTACATGACCCTCGGCAAGTTGCCGTCCGGGCACTGCGTGATCTGGTCATGCCTGAACGTGCTGTCCGCGCACAGGTAGGCGTACATGAACTCTTCGTTACGAGGCGACTCATTCGCGTCGCCAGGTGCGGAGTCCGAACTGCCTAAGCCCTCACCGACCCAGACAACCACGTCCTCTTCATTTGTGACACCTCCACTGTCTCCCAGGCCTTGCGCAGGAGCGGCGACAGTAACAACGATGGCGAGGGTTGCTACACCCACCGCGACGCGCCTTCTATGTGTAACCAACACCGAGCACCCGCCATAGCCCATCCACGTACCGCAGTGCAAAGGAGAACTCGTAAGTCCCCCCTTCGTCTTCATGAGTCACCTTGCCAGCGCTGTCGTGGTAAACGAAGGAAGCTTCTACGAGCCGGAATCGAATGAGAGCGGTGGTCGTGTTGTCAGTATCAGGATCGATAACGGCCCCCCCAACCTGCTCCGGAATCGTGAAGTCTCCCCCCACCTGCACAATCCCGTCAGCCAGCCGCTCCTCAGTGACCTCCAGCGAGCTCGAGCAGAACTCACACTCCGGCAGGCTGAGCCACTCAAACAGTTCCCGGTCCCCACCCTGATATAGCCCAGGGTGTAACTGGATGAAGAACTTGGCCATCTCCACCGCAGCTAACAAGTCATCGCCCTTAGCTTCCTCGGGGATCTGCGCCAGCATCTGCTCTTCAAAGGTCACGGTCGGCGTAGGGCTGGGCGTCGCGGAGGTCACCACCGGCGTCACGCTCGGGCTCGGCGTGGGCTCAGCCGGCGAGGTGCACCCGGCAAGCGCGAAAGCACCCGCTACCAGCAGTGACAGAGAGACAGAAACTCGGCGGTCCATGGGCGCGACGCTACCGGCCCTCCCCCATCCGCGCGACCGGAACAGCATCAGCCTGTGGACAACTCTCGCTCTGTAGTAGCCTCAAACTGAAACTCCAAGGGGGATCGATGAGGGGCTCGCCGCACACAGGCGAATTGCCACGCGCCCGCGTCAGGCCTCAGTGGCCCTTCTGGGTGCTCGCGTCGCTCACACCTGTGGTGCACCTTTTGTGGGTCGCGCTCGTGCAAGGTGTTGCGTCCCCGGCGCCGTCCGCCAACTCTTGGACTGTCCTCACCGCGATTGGCCCTACTGTGCTGGCATTCGCTCTGGCGACGGCGGTGACGGTGTGGTATCGACTTGAGCACCGCGACATTGACCGTTCGATTCTGTTGGGTGCGGGCTGGCAATTCCTGCGCCGCACCTTCCCCGCGCACGATGCTCGGTTCAGTGTTTTCCCCGCGCCTGGTTTGCACGGATTGCCTTTGACAAACATCGCATGGGGGCCTCTAGACGACCATCTGTGCGCGTCGTACACGCTGTGGACATCACCCGCCCACCGGTACTGTCTGGACACGGTCGAACTCCCGGCTGCCTTGCCATCCATGGTGTTGGTTCCCCATCGCTGGGTTGACCGTGACGCCTTTGTCACTGAACTCGCGCGGGTACCTGTGCCGAGCCAAGCCTTCAATGAGCGCTGGCAGGTGTTCGCGGCCAATCCGGACGCTGCGCAGGCTGTCCTCAGTTCCCCACTGATTCAGGCAATGCTCTCTGAGCAGATGCCGCTGGATGCAGGAGTCACCATCGATGGCGCCACTGTGATCGTGTGGAGCCCGGGCGTTACCAAGCCGCAACAACTCCGGCGGCGCCTCGATGCGGCGAGGGCCATTGCTGCGGCCATACCCCAAGGCGCTTACGAGCAGTTCGCCACCAGTAGGCCAGCCTGGTGGGGGCCCTCGGCGACGAGCGAGTGGGTCAGTCCGCCATCGGCTCAAGGAGCATCGTCATACCGCACTCCCACCTTGGATGAAGAGTTTCTTGCGTTCACTGAGCGCGCGGGCGTGACGCGTTCCGTGGGTCCATTCTTTGGCAACCGGCAAGCGAACGAGCGCCTTTGGACGCACTTGAACCACAATCGGGCCCTGCTCAAGAAATCTGACGTCGGTTACGCGCGGCTGATGTACGGAGGTATCACTGCCGTACTGAGCGCAGTTGCGGTGCCGATGGCCTTGATGGCGGGGCTGTGGGGGCTGGCGCCAGTACCTTTAATTGGGGTGCTACTTGGCATCATGGTGACTGTGAGCGGTGTGCGCAGGATCGCCGACGCATCGGGTCGTCCCCGCGGTGACGTGTGGATGGCGATGGTGAGCGCTGCGCCCGCTCCTTCCGCCGCCTCTAACTAGTAGACGCCAGCGCCCCCGCGAACACCTGCCAAGCCAATGCTGACTTAGCCACGAGGCTGAGCACTATGTAGGCGCGCTCGCCGCGCAGGTAGTCGGCCCACTTGCCCTTGGCGCGGTATTGCAGCCACTGCACCAGCGCAAAGCAGTTGAAGAACACAAACAGTGAGATCACAATCCCGTACACGAACCCGGGCACTTCCACATCGCCCGATGCCCCTGGCGACAGCAGATTGATGAAGATCACTACCCACGGTGCGGCTCCGGCGATGCAGCCGAACCAGAACGGCAACAGGTCCCCGTCTCCCGGGGTGGCGTAGCGCTCTTGGAGCCAGCCAAAGAGGATCATGCTGGCGTTGACCACAAACAGCCCCAGTAGGGCGGCAAAGTCCACGATCCCGTTGAGCTGCAAAATCACCACGATCATCACGGACGAGCTCAGCGAGTACTCCGCCCATCGGAACGTGTTGCGGCTGGAACGCAAGCCCGCGGTGTAGCGCGACCAGAACGTCGGCGATATGACCAGCAAGTGGAACAGCGCGGACAAGGCAAGGAACGCCGCGACCATGTACGAGATGTTGAGCTTGAACAGGGTGACGGGTTCCGCGAAGGCGCCGGTGCCGGGCGCGCCGTTCATGTAGGTGGCGTTGACGGGCAGTGCGGCGTCGTTGGCGAGGGTGAGGATCGCCACCAGTGACGCGAGGTGGAGCAGGGCTGCGACGAGGTTGAAGGGTCGGAGTTTGGCAAGTGCGGTGTCCATGGTGTCCCTCTTCATTGAGTGGTGGAGGCCCTGCGTGACAGTTTACGTCGGGGTTTGGCGGGTGCGCTGACTGCGGCAGGTGGCTCCTAGCGCTGGGCTAAGGTGGATGACATGGGGGCACAGCGACCACGCACAGGTAATCCTTTCGTTCTGAAATTCAAGCGAGCCGCGCGCATCGTGATGGCATGGGGCCTCGGCTTGGGCTTGGGCCTGGGCCTGGCGTTTGCTAGCGCGCCCGCCCACGCCACCACGGCATCGGAGAGTGAACTGCGCTGGCCGGACGATATCCCTTCGGTCTATGCGGTGACCATCTTGGATGACGCCATCTACGCGCATACCTACAGCAACGAGCTCCCTCGGGGAGATGCGTGGCTGCGCATCGACGCGGATCTCAGCATCACATTGATTGATGAGGACGATCCCCTGAGCACAGAACTGTGGCGACTGTCGCAGAACAACCCGGTTTGCCTGCCCGATGCCCCTGACGTGTGCTTCCGCTCCCCCGAGTACCGCTGGCACGTGGAACGCACGGAGGACGGCGGCGAAACGTGGACGCCGGATCTCTCCGTCACATACCGCCAGTTCAAGCGCATGATCACCGAGATCTACGGATGGTACGGGTGGTGGAATGCGCCCGCCCTGAAGTCTCTGGTGGTCGGCACGTGGGGTGGCGAGCCCGTGGTGGTCGCCGCAAGCCAGGAGGCAGGGATCGTAGTCAAGCACCTCAATAATGACGACGCCGGGGCTGAGTCGGGTTCGTGGGTTCGGTACACGAGCCCTGGGTTTGTGCCCGGTGAGGCTGTGACCGCCGTGCCGTTGCCCGGCAACTCCGCTTTTGACACCGCTGACATTCGGTTGGTGTGGCTGGCCACGCTGGTGGTGGGCTCGGTGTTTGCGTCGGTGATCCTGGGGGCGGCGTATGTGCATGCTGGTTCTGACCGCAAGCACAACCCCCGTTGGAGACGAGGCGTGATCCTGGGCGTGATAGTGGTTGCCTTGGGTGTGCTGCTTGTCGCGTGGAGTTCAAAGGACAACGACGCGATCACGCTAGCGAATTGGCGGCTGAAGGTGCCGGCTGCCGACAATGACATGATTTCACCCCCCAACTGGCCGTTTGCAGTGTTCATGGGCGGACCCCTGCTGATCGCTCTGGCCTACGCCACGGTGGTGGCGTTGGGTTGGCACGCCAGCAAGAGCCTGATGAACCGAGTGGTGGCACCTGTGCTCATCACGGCCGCGAGCGGGCTGGCCGCCTGGGGTGCGGTGGGGCTCGTGGACGCCGTGGGGCTGACCGACGCAGCCGACCGGGTCATGGACCTGTGGTGGCTGGTGACGCTGACCTTGACAGTGGCGACTGCGTTGGTGGTGCTACGTGTCATCGGTCGCCGAACTGTGGAGCCGGCCGATGCACCGGTTGAGGAGACTGTTCGGGTTTAGCGGTCCTTAGGCGCGCGGTGCGCGCGGGTGCGGGTGCGGGTGCGGGTGCGGGCGCGGGTGCGGACTTGCGGGTGTCTGGTGACACGCGAGCCGCCGGGCGGCGATGCCTAGTTGTAGCAGGTGCCGTTGAGGTCGCAGTTCACGATGTGCGTGTGAGGGTTGTAGACCGTGAGCGGTACCGGGGTTGATGTGGTGGTGGCGGTGCCGGGCGCGGGGTTCCAGGTGGCGCCGTTGTCCAGGGAGTATTGACCGGACCAGGTTGAGGTCAGGGTGACGGTGACGTCGCCTTCAAAGTACGCGTACGTGTGCGTGAGGGTCTGGTGGGGGTAAGGGTTGCCCCTGTCCGTGGTGATGGTGGTGTCGCCGTCACCCCAGGTCCACGTCATGGCGCCAGGGTTTGCTCTGATGAGGACTGAGCGGCCCAGAATGGTGGTCGCGATCTGGCGTTGCTCCCGGTCCACCATCGCAATGGTGGGGACGTTGGAGTACACCCAACCCGTGTCTGGCTGCAGCGTGATGGTGTGCGGAGCGATGGGCATCTGCTCCCACGCGAGCCGCAAGTGGTAGGCGAAGAAGGTTTCACCACTGCAGTAGTAGCCGCGGAAGATTGACCACTCCCCCCACTGGTCGCTGCCGACTGGGGTTTCATAGCGCACCCACATGGGTGGCGTCGCTTCCGTGCCGTCCTCGCAATACTCGACTCGCGGCAAATCCCCGTCCGGGCACTGCGTAATCAGGTCATGCCTGAAGGTGCTGTCCGCGCACAGGTAGGCGTACATGAAGTCCTGCTTGCGCGGATTGCTCGATGCGTTGCCGGGCGCGGAGTCTGAACTGCCCAAGCCCTCACCAAGCCAGGCGAACACCTCACTCTCGCTCGTGTAGCCCCCGTTGTCCGGAGGAGAAGGCACCGCGCTCGCCGCCGATCCCGCGTGCAGGATCAAAACTAAGGCAATAACGGCGATCGCTCTATTCAAGACCGACGCCATATATCCGCCACAGACCGTCGACCTGGCGCAGAGCGATTGCCGTATTGAGCGACCCTCCCTCAGCACTCAACGTGACTTCACCGTTCGCGTCTTGATAGACATACGCCGAATAGGCGAGGTGAAAACCCACTAGGGCCGTAGTTGTATTGTCCGTGTCAGGGTCAATGACCGATCGCTCGACCTGCTCCGGGATCGTGAAGTCACCGCCAACTTGGACAATCCCCTCGGCCAGCCGCTCCTCAGTCACCGCAAGCGAGCTCGAGCAGAATTCACATTCCGGCAGGCTGAGCCACTCGAACAGTTCCCGGTCCCCGCCTTGATACAGCCCTGGGTGCAAGAGGATGAAGAACTTCGCCATCTCCACTGCCGCCAACAGGTCATCACCCTTAGCTTCCTCGGGGATCTGCGCCAGCATCCGCTCCTCAAAGGTGACAGTCGGCGTGGGGCTGGGCGTCGCGGAGGTCACCACCGGCGTCACGCTCGGGCTAGGCATCGGCTCTGCAGGCGAGGTGCACCCAGCAAGCATCAACACGCCCGCTACCAGCAGAGAAACAGTCACAGAAACTCGGCGATCCATGGGCGCGAGGCTACCGGCCCTCCCCCTTCCGCGCGACCGGAAGGATGACTGCCTGTGGAGAACTCGATTCCGCGCCGCCCGCGTAGTGCGAGAGAAGGCAGCGGTCAGCGCCCCGCAGGATGTCGGCGCATTGGAATAGCGGCGGTGAGTGCCCCGCAGGATGTCGGCGCATTGGAATAGCGGCGGTGAGTGCCCCGCAGGAGGGTGGGAGGGGGTGGGCGGGCGCCGCAGAGCGCGCGGCGCCTCGCGCGGGACGCCCACCGGCCAGGAGCGCACAGCCCCCTAACTAGTAGACGCCAGCGCCCCCGCGAACACCTGCCACGCCAGCGCGCTCTTCGCCACCAGGCTCAACACCACATAGGCACGCTCGCCGCGCAGGTAGTCGGCCCACTTGCCCTTGGCGCGGTATTGCAGCCACTGCACCAGCGCAAAGCAGTTGAAGAACACAAACAGTGAGATCACAATCCCGTAGACAAAGCCAGGCACTTCAACACCGTCAGGCGCACCGGGCCCAATCAAGTTGATCAACAGAACTACCCACGGCGCGGCGCCGGCGATGCAACCGAACCAGAACGGCAGCAGGTCGCCGTTGCCGGGGGTGGTGTAGCGCTCTTGCAGCCAGCCAAAGAGGATCATGCTGGCGTTGACCACAAACAGCCCCAGTAGCGCGGCAAATTCCACGATCCCGTTGAGCTGCAAAATCACCACAATCATCACCGAGGAGCTCAGCGAGTACTCCACCCAGCGAAAGATGTTGCGGCTGGAACGCAGGCCCGCGGTGAAGCGCGACCAGAACGCGGGCGAGATCACCAGCAGGTGGAACAGCGCCGAAAGCGCCAGGAACGCCGCCACCATGTACGCGATGTTGAGGTTGAACAGTGTGACCGGGTCCGCAAAGGCGCCGGTGCCGGGTGCGCCGTTCATGTAGGTGGCGTTGACGGGCAGCGAGGCGTCGTTGGCGAGGATCAGGATCGCCGCGAGCGACGCGAGGTGGAGCAGGGCTGCTATCAGGTTGAAGGGTCGGAGCTTGGCAAGTGCGGTGTCCATGGATTCCCTCTTCATTGAGTGGTGGCGGCCCTCGTGTTAAGTTTATGTCGGGGTTTGGGGTGGCGCTGCGGAATTCCGGCCGACGCTGGGGTTGGGTTTGGTGCGGGAGGCGCGGCACAGGGCATCGATCATCGCGGCGTGATTTGCTGATCGTCAACGTTATGCAGTCGTTCTAGCTTGTTGCGATGTTGGTGCAATATTTCGAGGCGACGCACGACCTTGGCAAGTTGTGGCATGAGGTCTGCGCGCGCAGGAGCACGGTCGACGAGGAGTGCCGCCACAAGTGAAGCAGGCGCTCAACACATGGCCCTGCGATTGGTGTGAGCACCCCGAGCGTCGGACTGACGACGGGGCAGCAAATTAGGAGTCACTTATCTCGGACAGCGCGGCCTGATACCCCGGCTCGCTACACTCGCCAAATGACCAGCTTGAACCGCCAGCAAAGACTGTCCGTGGCAGACGTACTCCCGCTGCTCCAACAACATGCGGGACAAGCCTTCGGTGAGTTCTTGTCGCCACATGAGTTGGCACTTCTCGAAGCGCAACCCGGGATCAACAAGGGCGGACTCGGCCAGTTGCTTGAACGGGTCTTGAGTATTCCCCATTCCATCGACATTCACGACCTGCGGGACGGCGAACTGAAGACTCACAAGTCCAGTTCAGTAGGTTTACCGCTTGAAACGGTCGCCGTAACCCAATTACGCGGTTGCCTTGACGACCTCATCGACAAGGTTCATTTCCGCGATAGCCGCGTTGGGCGAAAGATCAACAGGACCATCTTCGTGCCCGTTTTTCGCGAGCCCACGGTAGTGGTTCACGAGTGGCGCTACTTGCCCCCGGTCTTCGTCGACCTAGATGACACAATGTGGCACTCGGTACGAGCAAAACTGGAAGACGACTTCGAAGCCATCGCCGACGACACCCTCTACAACCTGGCGCACAACGATGGTGACCTTCACGGCACAACCTCCACCGGCCGCTATCTACAGATCCGTACGAAGGACTCGCAGCCCTACAGCCCAATCCTTAGCTCACGATTGGGACGGCAGGTGAGCAACAAGAACTACGCGTTCTATCTGACCAAGGAGTTCATAAGAGCAATCCACCGGATCAGCGGCTTCCGCTACGTTCCCTAGCGGAGCCGCGAGGTCTCGAGCGCGTACGCACGTACATGTCAGGCGCCTATGAAACACTTCGGACATGACCACCGTCACCGACTCGCATGTCGCTCCCGAAGAATCGATGGACCTGGCTGCCCCTAGAGCGACCGGGGCGCACACCTCACCGTTAGTCAAGTGGGCAGGGGGCAAATCCCAACTTCTAGGCGAGATTATTCCGCGCGTGCCCGAAGATTTTGGGACTTACCATGAGCCGTTCCTAGGCGGAGGCGCGGTCTACTTCGGGCTCCTCCCCACCCGAGCGCACATTTGCGACCTGAACCGTGGATTGGTCAACGTCTATCGAGTAGTCCGGGATTGCCCCGGGGAGTTCTTGGGTCTCGCGCGCGAACTCGAAGCCGACTACAACGCGGCCAGCCTCGAAGCTCAAGAGCAGAAGTACTATGAACTGCGCAACCGGTTCAACGAGGAGCCACCGCTCACGGTTCGCCACGCCGTCCTATTCGTGTTCTTGAACAAGGCTGGATTCAACGGGTTGTATCGCGAGAACCGCGCAGGCAAGTTCAACGTTCCCTGGGGCAAACGATCCAGCGTTGCGCTAGCATCGCCTGACAATACGTACCGCGTATCAGCGGCGCTCGGTGTTGCCGACCTGAACCATGGCTCCTTCGAGATGGTCTTGGACCATGCGAAATCGGGTGATTTCGTCTACTTCGATCCACCATACGTGCCCGTCGAAGGCTCTCCATCTTTCACCTCATACCAAGCGACTGGGTTTTCCTTGCAAGACCAGCAACGGCTCGCGGAGGTTGTCTCGGCCCTCGCTGACAGGGGCGTCAAGGTGATGTTGAGCAATTCTGATACAGCGGTCGTCCGAGACCTCTACGGCTCTTGGAACTACGAGGTCGTGATGGCTCGGCGCAACATCAACTCCCGGGGAGGGGGCAGGGGCACGGTAGCGGAGGCGCTCGTCAGGACCTATGAATAGCCAGCCCCGCATTCCCTACCTTTCCGACTCTCGAGCGGCCGTAGTCGAGGGCGACTGTATCGAGTTGATGAAGCAAATTCCGGATAAGTCCATCGACTTCGTCTTCAGCGATCCGCCCTACCACCTGTCAAACGGCGGCATCACCGTCAAGTCCGGGCGCATGGCAAGCGTCGACAAGGGCAACTGGGACACCTCCGGCGGCCTGGGAGTCGACCTGGAGTTTCATCGACGATGGTTGAGCGAGGTGCGTCGAGTCCTAACGGACGATGGGTCAATAGCTGTCAGCGGCAGTTACCACTCGATCTATCGATGTGGTTTTCTTCTTGAAGAACTCGGGTTCCGGATCCTTAATGACATTGTGTGGCACAAACCAAACGGCGCGCCCAACTTAACCCGCCGGAACTTTGCAGCAAGCCATGAGACGGTGCTCTGGGCTGCGCGAAGCCGTCAGAGCAAGCAAGTCTTCAACTACGAGACCATGCGTTCATGGGACGAGTCGCGCGACCGGTTGAAGAACCCGGGCAAGCAAATGAGAAGCGTCTGGTCTATCGCCACTACACCCCGATCGGAGAAACAGTTCGGGTGGCATCCCACCCAGAAACCCCTCGAACTGCTCAGGCGGTTCATTGCGGCTTGCACCGAGCCCGGTTCAGTAGTCATGGATCCGTTCTGCGGGAGCGGCACTACGGGCGTAGCTGCGGTCGAAGCGGGGAGACCCTTTATCGGCTTCGAAATCGACCACGACTACGCGGCGCTTGCGCGGGCGCGCCTGCTCCACACCGCATCCGTACGGGGTTGACGACAGGTCTATTCGGTGCATCGCGGCAGGACGGTTTACGGTCGATCAATGCGAACGACCTGAATTGCCCTTCGATGCTCGATGCTCGTTGCAACCGCCTAGGTCACTGGGACGAATACGCTGGCTTCCGTACAAATCCATGGCTCGAGCGCGCCCACTGTGAGCCGTGACGAGACCCGACGCAGACGCCTTCGCTCCTATAGCGGCCGCAACTATTCGAACATCGCCGTCGACACAACTGCTTCCACACGACAGAATCGCCTCATGACACTCGAGATGGGTCTGTGGCGGACGAACGGCAAGAACCTTGAACGTCTCGATTCAGGCGGCATAGACAACGAGTCGCAACTCGAGGATTACATCGAGGCGGACGCGACACTATTGGGGCAACAGCTCTTGATGCTCGGACGGCAGGTTAAGACCGCGCACGGGGGGATCATCGACCTCCTAGCTGTCGACAGCGAGGGTGTCATCCACACCATCGAGCTAAAGCGCGACCGGACGCCGCGAGACGTCGTAGCGCAGGCGCTGGACTACGCATCGTGGGTCGCAACGTTAGGCCGAGAAGACATCGTCGCCATCTTCGAGACGTCGCGTCCCGGGCTCGCTTTTGACACGGCGTTCGTGAATGCGTTTGGCGGCGATGCACCCGACGAACTCAATGCAGGTCAGATCATCACCATCGTCGCAGCCTCGGTCGATCCTTCCACTGAGCGCATCGTTGCGTTCCTGAACGAGACCTTCGGCGTGCCCATCAACGTGGTCTTCTTTCGCCACTTCACAGACGGTAATGCGTCCTACCTGGCGCGGACGTGGCTCATCCCCCAGGAAGTCGCGTCCGCCGCAAAACCCGCAGGGCGCAGTTCACGCACTCGCGAGACTTGGAATGGGATCGACTGGTATGCAGCGTTCGGAACCGAACCTCAGGGGCGTTCGTGGCAGGATGCAACCCGCTTTGGGTTTGTGTCCGCCGGCGGCGGGGAGTGGTACTCCAGGTCATTACGTAACGTCCCCATCGGCGCACGAATCTGGGTGTGCATCCCTAAGACCGGCTACGTCGGAGTCGGGACCGTTACTCACACGGCCGTGCCGTTCGAAGATGCTGTGGTGGTAAAGGATGGGGTGCAAACCCAACTCGCTTCACTGCCGCTCACTGGAAGCTACGAGCACGTAGCGATCGAGGGGCAGGACACACGCGAATGGGTGCTCACGGTGGAGTGGATTCACGCGGTGGACGCTTCGAACGCCTTCTGGCTGGCAGGCATGTTCGCCAATCAGAATTCTGCTTGCAAGCTACGGCACCGATTCACTCTGGAATCGGTACAGGAAGCGTTTGGCGTGAACGACGCTCTCTAGTACGGGTCCTTACATATGAGCGCCTTATCCAGGCGTGGATTCGCGACTAGACCGCGCGGTCAAGGTCGCAATCAGAGCCAAGGTCGAAGAGTCATCTTCGCCGTCATGTTTGACCAAACCACTACGCGGCACCGACAGGGCCGCGAGCACCGCTGTCTGGAGAATCGTGGACTGCGCGGCAGGGTCTTCGACACCAGAACGCAATGCTTGAGCAACTGTCAATATGGTCGCCCGCGCACGGTACTCAGTCGATAGGTGGCGATGTGATCGGTAGTTTCGGACACAGAAGAAGAGTGCGTACCCAAGCACCGCCACCGCCGACAGTTTTGAGAGAGCTAGCCGGACCACCCCGGCAGCATCTTGGGCGCCGTCGAGAGATGCCACCAACCACACCGTTACGAATCCCAAAAGCAATGCCGAAAACCCGGTCGCCCAGAGCCATTTGCGAGCCGCTCCATCGTGCTCGTTCGCCAGCGCGTCGAACTCGCGCGAGAGGGCCGATGTTCCACGTTCTGCGGCCGCTTCCCTTGCGCCTACGAGTGCTGCGCGTGTCTCTTCCTTGAGCGCCTCAAGTTCGCTTGCGGACTTCTTGAGTTCGGCACGGCTGTTCGAAATCTCCTGCATCACCGCGTCGACATCGGCGTTCGCAACGTACGCGAACGGTGCGAGCGTGCCAGTAAATCGTTGAAGATTCGCATAAACGTCCTGCAACTTGGCGACGCCGGCCGCCCGCGTGGCGAACGCTGTGCTGGTTTGATCCCGCAGTTCGAGGATGCTGTCGCGAAGCAATGTTGCGAATTGCGTTGCCGTTCCGCT
Source organism: Actinomycetales bacterium (assembly GCA_044507265.1). Lineage (GTDB taxonomy): Bacteria > Actinomycetota > Actinomycetes > Actinomycetales > Demequinaceae > Demequina. The sequence goes on from JBIQJT010000019.1 coordinate 14,135, forward strand.
GACCGACGCGTCCATGTATGGCATCGCATTGTCAGCGGAACGTGCCAGTTCGTGGGCTCGCTTAAAGGCGTCGCGCTCCACCGTCACCGGTTCAGCCGGCGGCACATGTTGCGCGATGCGCGCTTCAAGATCAGAGACTGCTTCCGGTGAAAGGAGTTCGCCTAGTTCACTGAATAGGGTCATAACCAGGCATTCTGCTACTACCGGGCGACAACGCGCGCGTTATCGAGAACTGACATCGTTACCGGCGCCAGAATGCGGCACTGAACTCGTGCCCCGAACCTACCCAACAACCCCCACCCAGAGCCCGTCCCGAGCCCGAGTCACCGCCACATACAACTCACGCAACTCCAACTCCCACCTCTCGCGCTCGCCCTCGTCCTCCGGTGCCGCCGAGCCATCCACCAACCCCGGCCTGGCATCGGGCACCAACACGTGCTTGAACTCCAAACCCTTGGCGCGCTTCACCGTGCCCACCTTGACCGCATCCCCCACCTCGCCGCGATACCTCTCCAGCGAAATGGTCGCGTGACCCGCCTCCCCCAGCAACGCCTCCACCCGTAGCGGACGCGCCATCGCGCCAGTCAAGGGCCCAAGCCGCATCCTGGCCGTTGTCCCGGACAGTTCCCCTACTACCAGGCCATACTCGTTCCATGACCGAGATCACCATCCAGCGTTGGAAGAAGTACGGCCACGATCGCGGCTACGCCCAGACGCCCGACGGCACCAAACTGGGTTGGGTATGCCTCAAGACCGGTGACATCCACTTTGAGACCGACGTGTACGACGCTGAGATCGACCAGGCGCTCTGCGCCTACTACGGAGAACACGGTGTGGCTCCTGCAGACCCAGCCCCAGAGCCCGCTGAACTCGTGACCACGGAGACCCTCGATGCACCCTCGATCCCAACGTCGGCCGTAGTGGTGGAGCCCGCACCCGTTGCCCCCAAGCCGGACTACACCGACCTCGCGCTCAACCGCCCGGGTCAAGCGGTCCGCCAACAGGCTCAAGCAGCATGGGAAGCAGACAAGCAGCGTTCAAAGTTACTCGCCTACGGCTCCCGACTATTTGACGCCAAGACCGATGAGCGCGCATGGCGCAAAGGTGCCGAGGGCGAAGAGTTCGTTGGCCCCAAGCTGGACAAACTCAAGGAGCACGGTTGGCACGTGCTGCACTCAGTGCCCGTGGGCAAAGGCGAGTCCGACATCGACCATGTAGTGATCGGCCCCGGCGGAGTCTTCACCATCAACACCAAAATGCACGCTGGCAAGAAGATCTGGGTGGCCAAGTACCAAATGCGAGTGAGCGGGCAACCTGTCCCCTACTTGCGTAACTCCAAGCACGAGGCCGCCCGCGCCGCCCGGCTCCTCACCAAGCAAGTGGGATTCCCGGTTTCAGCGATGGGTGTGGTGGTGGTGCTCACTGGCACGCTGATCCCCGAGGTCACGTACCGCGACAAGCCAGACGATGTGCGGGTGCTGGACAAGTGGGACATTCCCAAGTGGTTCCGCAAGCGCCCTGTGGTGCTGAGCGCCCAGCAGGTCGAGGCGGTCTACGCGGCCGCGCGCCGGTCGACGACTTGGCAGTAGTGGAGCGGCGTTACTGTGGATGCAGTTGCGCCACCAAAGCCGGCCGAACATCGGGCACCAAGACGTGCTTGAACTCCAAGCCCTTGGCCCGCTTCACGGTGCCCACCCCCGGCGCGGCGCCCTCGTCGATCTCGGCTTGTTTGACCCAAGTGCGCACCGACTCGACCCCGTAACCGAGCTGCCGGACCACCCGCTGCACTGTTCCCTGATCCGTTCCCAGCTCGGCCCGCAGCGTCCGCACCACCCGAACCGCCGCAGCCTTCTCCTCATCCGAGTATCGCCGCGCCGTCGGCTTCCCAGACATGTATTCGTTGAACATGACTCCATCCTCGTTTCCAAGGTCAGGAGTCTCCAACAAACTCAGGGCGCTTCAGTCCCTACCGCCCAATACAGCTGAGTTGGGCGTCAAAGAAACTGGCCTGACCGCATGGGCGCCCTACACCTTCAACACCGCTGCCATTTGGCATCCCAAATTCGTAGCCGAGTTCCGCCTCTGGGCCAGCGTGTCGGATGGCTTCGGCAATGCCAAGATCGAAGACATCTACATCTTCATCCAAAAGGTCGACTAGCGTTCCGGGTCCAACCGCAGCCCTTCCGTCAATACCTAGAAAGGCCCACCGTGGCGCACATCACTCGACGCCCCTTCATCAGCCACTTGCGCTCCAACGCCACCTCGCACGTGGTCCACATGAAGCGCGGCAAGATCAAGCGCTCCGGCACCGGCCTGGCTTTTTGGTTCCGCCCGCTCACCGCAGCGCTCAGCGAAGTGCCAGTGGACAACAGGGACATGAGCTTGTTCTTCCACTGCCGCACCGCTGACTTCCAAGATGTCTCGGTCCAAGCCACCGTCAGCTACCGGATCGCCAACCCCGAGTTGACCGCCCAGCAGCACACCGTGGAGAGCGAACGCACCATCTCTCAGAACGAACTCCAGTCCCGCATTGAACTGGCCACTCGCGAGAAGGAACTTCTCACTCAAGAGGGCGAGAACTTGCGCAAGCGTGCCGAAGACGAGGCAGCCGCGCGCGCTATTGCGGACGATGCCGCAGCCAAAGCCGAGCGAATGCTGGGTGACGCCCGCGCGGCATCGGCAAAGGCCTTGGTGGACGCCCACAAGGGCGCCGATGCCTCCGTGCTCCTGGCACGCGCCGCCCAGACGGCCGCGTCCAACCTGCAGTCGGTGGAGTCGCTCACCATCACCCCAGATCTCCTCAGCAAGTTCCTGGGCAGCAAGACCGGCGAGTAACTCGTGGCCCTAGCCCCGCGCGTGGTGGTGGTCCACCGCCGCAGCGAACTAGACGAACTCACGCAGCGCCACGCCACGCGCGGTCAAGCGGAGTTCTTTCTTGAGATGCACGGCCTCAGCCTCGGTGCCGTGGAAGAAGCCGACGCCGCTGCTGACTCCGCCGTGCAGAGCGTGGGCGTGTCCATCCCCCACGAATGGCGCCGCGCAGACGTGGAGCGCGAGGACCTGCCACGCTTCTTGTTCGGCCCCGAAGACATCGTGGCCGTGGTGGGCCGCGATGGATTAGTGGCCAACGTTGCAAAGTACGTGGGCGACCAGCCCGTAGTGGGCTTCAACCCCTTCCCACAGTCCAACGCCGGTGTGCTCACTCCCTTTGATCCGGCCGATGCTGCAGGCGTCTTGGCGCGCACAGGTTCAGGTCGCGCCGCCATGACAGAACGCACCATGGTGCAGGCCACCGCGGATGACGGCCAAGAAGTCACGGGACTCAATGACATCTACATAGGCGACCAAGGTCACCAAAGTGCTCGCTACGAGCTCTTCGCCCCCGGAGGGCACACCGAGACTCAATCCTCATCCGGGCTCATTGTGGGCGGTGCCACCGCGCGAGCGATGGGGAAAGTTATCCACGATTCGCAGCCGCCGTGTGGCTGAGCGACCATGTGCCGCTAGTCTCGTGTCAACGTCTAGTCAGGGGGCCATTGTGAGCACCATCCACATCACCAAACACGGCGCGCCCAGCCGCAACTCGCGCGCAGCCAAGCGTGCCGCCGTTGCCCTCGCAGCATCGGCCCTGGCCTTGATGCTGACTGGTTGCAGCCTGCTCACGCCGTCCGCACCCAGCACTCGTACCACTGGCAGCAGCGAATACAACCCCCGCTCCGAGGACGGACACATCGACTTCATCTTTGAAGACGACGTGGATGACGACCCCAGCTTTGACGACAACCTGGACGCTGACGACGACTCCACGAGCGCGTTGAGCAGCTCTGAAGCGCTGGACTTGTACGTGGAGATTGAGCGCTTGCAGTACGACACTCTCATGGCCCTGTACAGCGACACCTTCAGCGACTTTTCCGTGGAGCCGACCTACCCCAGCACCATCACGTACAGCTACACCTACCTCAACCCGATTCCCGGCACACCCAGCTCCGAGAAGACTGCGGACCTCGCCGCAGAACTGCAGAGTCTGCTGGACGAGTCAGTGTTCCCCATCATGATCAACTTTGGCGTGGTGGACCCGGTGGCGGTGTACACGTACATCAACCCTGACGGCTCCATCGTCTGGACACAGGCCTTCACTCCCTCGTCGTGAGCACCGGCGGTGAGGCGCGGCGGGTTACCCTGCAAGGGTGAGTACCAGCGCAAAGAGCACCAAGGCCGCTAACCCTGCACGCGTCGCCAAGGCCGCTCGAGCGGCCAGGATCGTGCGCCCTGCGCGCCCACCCAAGATCGCCAGCAACCCGCCTCACACCGCTGTGATCACTACTCGCACCTCCCACCGCTGGCCTGAACCGTTCCGCCCTATCTTCAGCGACGTAGGCCTCGTGACGGCCGCGTTCTTCTTTGCGGCCTCCCTGGCACCGTCGCTGCTCCCCCGCGCTTCCGTGGTGCAAGGGATCATCACCGGCGTCACCATGGCCATTGGCTACGGACTCGGCGCTGGTGCGGAGGCGCTGTGGCGCTTCTTGCAGATCCCCGCCGTGGAGGGCCGCCCACGCCAGATCATCGTCACCGTGCTGCTCACGCTGCTCGGTCTGCTAGCGGCGACGTCGCTGTGGCAATACGTCGGGTGGCAAAACGCGGTGCGCAAGATCATGGACATGCCGCCCGTGAATCCCTTGGTATGGCTATGGATACTCCCGGTGGCGGGCATCGTCGCCATGATCAGCCTGGCCATTGCGCGCGGATTCCGTATCTTCTTCCGCGCCGTAGGAAACCTGCTTGACCATTTCATGCCTCGCCGCCTGGCCGTGGCATCGGGCGCCATCATCTGCCTACTGCTCATATGGGGTCTGTTCACCGGTGTGGTGGACCGTGCGTTCTTTGCTGGCGCCAGCGCCATGTTCTCCGGCAACGACCTCTCCACCGACGAGGGCGCCACGCAGCCCACGTCTCAGTTGCGCAGCGGCGGTCCCGGCAGCCTGGCTCCTTGGGACACCCTGGGCCGCACGGGCCGCAACTTTGTCAGCGGCGGGCCCACCGTGGAGGAGCTCAACGCTTTCAACGGCACGGACGATGCGCTGGAGCCCATCCGCGTCTACGCGGGATTGCGTACGGGTGAGACGCTCAACGATCGCGCCACCATCTTGCTGGACGAGTTCATCCGCACTGGCGCGTTTGAGCGCTCGGCGATTGTGGTGGTGTCCACCACCGGCACCGGCTGGCTGGACCCCAACTCCGTGGACACCATTGAGTACATCCTCAACGGAGACGTGGCCATTGGCGGCTTGCAGTACTCATACCTGCCCAGTTGGATCTCGCTGCTCGCGGACCAACAAGCCGTGAAGGACACCTCGCTGGCGCAGTTCCGCGCGGTTCATGAGTATTGGTCTGAGCTGCCCGAGGAGACCCGGCCCAAGCTCTACCTGTTTGGGCTGTCGCTGGGCTCCTACGGCGTTGAGGAGATACTCACCTCGCCCAGCATCCTCAACGAACCCATTGACGGTGCCCTCATGGCCGGCCCTACCTTCCTCAACCCCATGCACGCGCAAGTCACGGCCAGCCGTGATGGCGGCTCCCCCGCATCGCTCCCTGTGTACGACGAAGGCCGCACCGTGCGCTTCACCTCCGAGCACTACGGCCTGGACCGCGGCGGGGACAAATGGGGACCCACTCGCGTGGTGTACCTACAACACGGCTCTGACCCTGTGGTGTTCTTCCACCCAGACCTGGCGTGGTCCCGCCCCGCGTGGCTAGGCGCCAACGACCGCGCGCCTGACGTCACCTCACGCATGGACTGGTTCCCCATCGTCACCATGTTCCAAACCGCCTTGGACCTCGTGGGCGACAGCGCCGTGCCGTCCGGCTACGGCCACAAGTACACCGTCAAGGGTTACGCCGATGCCTGGGCTGGGGTATTCCAGGCCGATGCCACGTCCGGCGGCCACTGGACCGAAGCCGATTCTCAGCGGCTCTATGAGGTGCTCTTGCCTTCTCGGGAGGAGTGAGGCGGGCGTGCGCCGACGTGGGGCTCAGACCCAGCCGTCCACTACTTCGCCCACGGCCCACGCGCCGTCCGACCAGTTG
>JBIQJT010000019.1:20318-23122 GCA_044507265.1 Actinomycetales bacterium
TCAGACCCAGCCGTCCACTACTTCGCCCACGGCCCACGCGCCGTCCGACCAGTTGCTCAATACCGTGAATACGTCACCAGTGGCCGGGTTGCAGGTGCTACGCATGGAAACCCCTGCGTCGTAGCCCTCGATGACCACCGCTGGTTCCCCTTGGGTGCCCGTGGCACCGGCGCTCACACCGGCGATCCAAAAGCCCATGCCATAGCGTTTGCCCTCGTCCGGAACGTCCACGCGCGGGCGCGTCATCGCTGCGAGGCGCTCCGCGCTCACGATGCGCCCCGCCATCAGCGCCGCCCAGAACAAGGCAAGGTCCGCGGCGGTGCTGAATGCTCCGCCGTCTCCAGAACCCCGCACCGGCAGATGAAGCGCATTGGTGCGCAAAGCCTCCGGGGCATCGGAGTCCACGAATAAGTACCCGCGCAATGTGTCACCGGGCAGCTGATCCCTACGCAAGTAGGCGGTGTCTGCCATGCCGGCGCGGTCAAAGACCTCGCGGCGCACCAGCTCGTGGAACCCCACGCCCGAGGCGCGCTCGGCAATGAGTGCCAGCACCACGTAACCGGCGTTGTTGTATGCAAATTGCGCTCCGGGCTCGCTGACCTGGGGGTGGCCGTCGAGCGCAGGCAGGAAGCCCGCGGTGGTGTCCAAGGTGTGCACGGGGACAGTCATGACGTGATCGGTGATGTCCGCGCCGTCGGACTCGTCAAGGTAGTCGCCTATGCCGGAGGTGTGCGCGAGTAGGTGCTCCAGCGTCACGCGGGAGTCAATGAGCGGCAGGTCCTTGCCGAGCCACTGGCGCACCGGCGCGTGAGACTCCAGCACGCCGGCCTCGACGAGGCGGATGGCCGTCAGCGCCGTGAACGCTTTGGCTCCGCTGGCCAGCGCAAAGCGTGTGCGCACGGTGTGGGGAATACCGTGTGCGCGGTCCGCGAGCCCGTAGGCCTTCTCAAAGACCAGCTGGCCCAGGTGGTGCACCGTGACCACGCCCGCGAAGTGTGATGCTGCGGCGGCCGCGTCCAGCACGGCGGCATCTGCGTCCATGCGGCCGACGCTACTCCCGCGCACGCGCTCGTCAAGGGACCTGGCGGTCCCGGTACGGAGCGCATCTCGAGTTGCACCCCCGCACCTCGAGTTGCACCCCCGCACCTCGCGTTGCACCCGCGCGCCGCGAGTTGCACCCCCGCTGGAGGTGCAAAAGTGCTCGCACAGCAACCCAAAGGCGCACTTTCGCACCTCCACGGCGCGCGGGCGTGGGTGCGGGCGGGCGGGCGTGGGTGCGCGCGGGCGCGCGGGCGCGGAGCCAGCGGGCGCGGAGAGAAGCGGCGTGGAGCCGCTAGATGGCCGGCGCGGGGCCGGTGGTCTTGCCGTAGCGCACGGTGAGCGGCATGACGGCCGGCGGCGGATCCTCATCTTGTTCCAGCCGGTCCACGATCCACCGCGCCACTAGGCGGCCCTTGAGCACGCCGTCTTGCACCACGGTGGTGAGTTGCATGTGGTCGAACACCCCGCCGCTCAAGCCGTCAAAGCCCGTCACTGACAAGTCCTCAGGCACCTCGAGCCCCAGTTCACGCGCCGCGTCGATGACGCCCCATGCAAAGACGTCCGCTTGGCACACGATGGCAGTGGGCCGCTCCTCGGCAGGCACCGAAAGCAACTCCAGGCCGGCCGCATGCCCGGCCTCGTATGTGGTGTGAGCAGCTACCGCAACCTTGGTGGGCACCACACCCGCACCCATAAATCCACGCAGACGTGCACGTGGCACGTGCGGTGTGACACGCTGCACCAAGGTGTTGAGCAGCTCGCGCACTTCCTCGCCCTCAAACATCAGCGGCTCCACGTCCCCGCCCTCAAAGGGTAAAGACACAGCGGCGATCCGCTTGTGACCCAAACTCGCCAGGTGACGCAAAAGGTCGGCCGTCGCGGCATCGTCCTGGCCGGAGATGGCGCGGTACTCGTCCGAACCCGAGTCCATCCGGATCCACGGCACCCCGCGCGTGGCGAGCACGGCATCGGTCTCTTGAAGGTGGGTGAGGCGGCGCACGCTCACCACGGCGTCGTAGATGGCCGCGGCATGCAGGCGCGCGGCGTTCTCGTTCACGATGGGCGGCAGCAGCAGCACGCCGTAACCCAACTCGTGCAGTTCGCGGGAGAGACCGTCAATGGTCTGCAGTGCAAAGGGGTCTTCCTCGGGAGCCAGCAGCAGGGCTTTGGTGACGACGGCCACCACGTGGGTCCGGCCCGATGCCAGGGCACGGCCAAGCGCTGACGGTCCCTGGTATCCCAGTTCGAGCGCGGCCTGCAACACCCGCGCAGTGGTCGCTGGCGCGAGGCGTGAAGGGTCAGAAAAGGCGTAAGAGGCGGTGGACTTGGCAACGCCAGCAGCACGTGCAACATCGGCAAGAGTGACCGCACGATGATGCTTCACGACACTGGCCTCCCAGTCAGGTCCGCGGCGAAGGGGCCGCATAGTGAAGCCTACGCGCTAGACGCGGGGACGGGCTTGCCCAGTGAGGCGCTTGCCAGTGAAGTACATCTTGGACTGGTCAGCTTCGTCGCCACCAATCCACGAGTCGTTGGCGCTCGGGGGCAGGGCTCCCTCAGGCAAAGGCTCAGGCATGAACGTCATCTGCGGCAACACGGCCGGAGCCGACGAAGAATCCATCACCCGGTCCTGTCCTTGATGACTGTTAAACATGCGACTCGCCTTTCCCTCAGCTGCACCATGAGAGCGGCACCTCTGCCTGCTATGACGCCACCATGGTGTGACTTACGTCACACGGTACCAAATTCTCCGACAAATGTGG
>JBIQJT010000019.1:23222-31908 GCA_044507265.1 Actinomycetales bacterium
ACCAGCCTGAACGTCCACGTGTTGCCGGTGAACGATGCCGGGAACTGTACCCATTCGCCGTTGAGGTACTTCCAGAACTTGTTGGTGGGCGTGGGAGTGATGACCTGCACCTCCACGGGCCAGCCGTTGCGATACGCGGCCAGATCGAGCTGGAAGGCGCCATACGGGAACGCCGCTCCGCTGGGCGCAGACGTGGGCAAGCTCGCCAGTGGCACGGCTTCACTCTCGGAGTATCCCCCACCCTCAATGCCGTTGAGGATCACGAAGGTGACCTGACCATTCGGAGTGTCCACGGTGCGCTCAATCGGAGCGAAGGTCTCTGCCGCGCCGATGTCACAGATGGCATTTTCCGGACTGGGAAGCCCGTGTTGGTCCCAGCCACCGCCGACGCAGTGTTCGTCATCAGCATCGATCCGCGGACTGCCAGGGTCGGGAAGAATGGTGACAGTGGGTTGCGGCAGTAACTTGAACACAGGTGACCCAGCACGCGTGCCGGTGCTAGCGTCGGCGTTATGGCGAAAGCGTCGGCTGAACCCGGCCTCGCCGTAGCCGCGCCCGCCTTGGGTGTAAATTCCGAGGTGGGTCATCTGCGCGAAGTCCTGGTCTGCTCCCCCGGACTCGCCCATTTGCGGCTCACTCCGTCCAATTGCCGAGACCTGCTTTTCGACGACGTCATGTGGGTGGAGCGCGCCAGACGAGACCACGCCGAGTTTGTGGACCTCATGCGCTCTCGCGGCATTGAGGTCCGAGAGGTGCACGCGTTGCTCGCAGAAACGCTCGCCGTCCTTGAGGCGCGCGAGTGGTTGCTTGACCTCAAGCTGGAACCGAGCGACATAGGTCTGGGCTTGCGCAACGAGGTGAGGGCCTTCCTTGACTCCCTCGACCCGGTCTCACTTGCCAGATACATCATCGGCGGCCTTTCGCTGAGCGACCTTCCACGTGATTTCTCCGCTCCTGCACTGCCACTGGTCCGCGAGGAATCCGGAATGCGCGACTACCTCATGCCGCCATTGCCCAACACACTGTTTACGCGAGATACCACCTCGTGGATCTACGGCGGCGTGACACTCAACCCCTTGCACTACCAGGCCCGCCACGACGAAACCCTCGTCATGCAGGCCATCTACCGGTTTCATCCCGACTTTGCGGGGAGGGTCACCGTGTGGTGGGGCAATCCTGAGGCCGATGCCCGGCTCGCCTCGCTCGAGGGCGGGGACATCCTTCCGGTGGGAGGTGGGGTGGTGCTCATGGGCATGTCGGAGCGCTCCTCTCGCCAGGCCATCACTCAAGTGGCAGCCGCGCTGTTCACTGCCGGGGCCGCACAGCGAGTGATCGTGGCCAAGATGCCGCGATTGAGGTCTGCGATGCACTTGGACACGGTGTTCACTCTCGCGGACCGTGACGTCGCCACCGTCTTCCCTGGAATCGTCAACGAGGTGGAAACCTACTCCTTGCGTCCAGGCGAGGGCGGGGCCGACTTGGATGTGCGGCGCGAGGAAGCGCCGTTCATGGACGTGGTGGCGGGTGCGCTGGGACTTGACGCGTTGCGTGTCATTGAGACGGGCGGCGACCGGTACGCCAGCGAGCGTCAACAGTGGGACTCCGGCAACAACGTGCTTGCTCTAGAGCCCGGCGTAGTGGTGGCCTACGACCGCAACACCCACACCAATGCACGGTTGCGCTCCGCAGGTATTGAGGTGCTGGAGATTGTGGGTGCGGAACTTGGCCGCGGGCGCGGTGGCGCCCACTGCATGACCCAGCCGCTACGCAGGGACGCGGTGTAGCGCGGCGCGAAGCGCCACCCCATCACCTAGATTCTGAACTCGGGCTGCTTGCCGCGCGGCAAGGTGGGAAGGCGAGGCCCAGTCCTGGGCTCCCACGCGTCGGAAATATCCAGCAGACGCTTGACGTCCGCCAAGAAGTTTCCGCTCACCAACTGGTCCAGGGTGATCTCGTCAAAGACCAAGCGGACGGCGGCACGCGCGGCGATCCACACCTCTTTGAGATGCTCAAACTCGGGGGCGTACTGCACCTCGTCCGGCCGCAAACCGTGCACGTCCGCGAGCGGACCGTCAATGGCGCGTAGCACCTCGCCAAGAGTGATCTCGTGCGGGGGACGGCGAAGTGAGTAGCCACCGTCAGCTCCACGTACGGAGCTGACGATGGCCGCACGCCTGAGGTCGGCCAAGACCGCTTCCAGGAACTTGCGAGGCAAGTCGTGGGCGTCGGCCAATGCTTGAGCCGATGCTTTTTCTGGGTAGCGAGCAGCGAGCGCGATCACCGCGCGGGCGGCGTAGTCGCCTTTAGCCGAGACATGCATAGCAGTCACTCTAGTCCGCCTATACCCCAGTGAGCCGAGAGGCTTGAGGGGCTACGCGCAACCAGACTGTGTCACCTACTCCCACGCCAAGGTCGCTGATGTGCGCACGGGTGAGGCTCACGGTCACATTGGGCTGACCCTTGACGCCGGCAGTGAGCCTGACTTCGTGGCCCACGCGCTGAACGCTGATGACCTCCGCCTGCGTGGCACCCTTCACGCCTATGCCCAGGACATCGATGTCGTGCGGGCGCACCACGGCGCCTTCGAAGGTGGTAGTGGGACCCAAGAAAGACATGACAAAGGGGTTGGCTGGACGGTCGTAGATGTCGTCCGGCGTACCCACTTGCTCTACACGGCCCTCGTTGATGACCACGATCTCGTCGGCCACTTCCAAGGCTTCCTCTTGATCGTGGGTCACAAACACGGTGGTGACGTGCACTTCGTCGTGCAAGCGGCGCAGCCATTGACGCAGCTCCTTGCGCACTTGCGCGTCCAAGGCACCGAACGGCTCGTCAAGGAGCAACACGGTGGGTTCCACTGCGAGTGCCCTTGCCAACGCCATGCGCTGGCGCTGACCACCCGACAGTTGCGAAGGCAGGCGGTGCGAGAACTGCTCCAAGTGCACCAACTTGAGCAGTTCCTGCACGCGCTCCTGGATCTCTTCCTTGGGGCGCTTGCGGATCTCCAGACCAAAGGCCACGTTCTTGGCCACGCTGAGGTGCTTGAACGCTGCGTAGTGCTGGAACACAAATCCCACGTTGCGCTTCTGGGGCGGCAAGTGAGTGGCTTCCACTCCCTCGATGATGACGCTGCCCTCGTCGGCCGTTTCCAGTCCAGCGATGATGCGCAGCAGCGTGGACTTACCGCCGCCACTGGGGCCCAGGAGGGCCGTGAGCTGGCCGCTGGGGATGGTGACGTCGACGTTGTCGAGCGCGACGAAGTTCCCGAACTTCTTGCCTACGCCTTTGACTTCGATGCTCATGAAGATTCCCTCGATTCGGCGCGGGAGCGCAGCACGCTCACCACGATGATCGCAATGATGGAGACCGTGGCGAGCAGGCTGGCGATCGCGAACGCCTGCTCTTGGTCAAAGTCGTAGTACAGCTGCTCCACCATGAGGGTGGCCGTTTGGGTCTTGCCGATCAGGTTTCCTGACACCACTTTGACGGCGCCAAATTCACCAATGGAGCGGGCAAGGCACAGCACGATGCCGTACGTGAGTCCCCACCGGATGGCGGGGATGGTGATTCTCCAGAAGGTCTGTGGTCCGCTTGCGCCCAAGCTGCGCGCAGCCTGCTCTTGCTCGGTTCCCACCTCGGCCAAGACCGGGACGATCTCGCGGATCACCAAGGGCAAGGCGATGAACGTGGTAGCGAGCACGATCGCTGGAGTGGAGAACAGCACTTGGATGCCAATGGACTGCAATGGCTTTCCAAAAACACCAGTGGACGCGTTGTAGACCAAGATGATGGATAGACCCACCACCACCGGAGACACGGATAGCGGCACGTCCACCAAGGCGTTGAGGATGCGCTTACCAGGGAATTCGTAGCGCACCAACAGAATGGACACCGCCACACCGAACACCACGTTCAGCAACACGGACCATCCCGCAGCAATAGCCGTGAGGCGCAACGAGTTGAGGATCAGCGGATCCTGGAACGCCTCAAGAACGGGCTCTAGGCCGTCGGCAAAGGTGTTCCAGAACACCAACGCCACGGGCCACGCGACGAGCAGGCCCACGTACACGATGGTGACGATGCGCAGTGGCCAACGCCACCGACTACGACGCAGTTGCACTTTAGCCACGGCGAGCCACCCTCCTCTGGAGGAAGTCCAGCGCACCGATGACCAAGAAGGAGATCACCAGCAGGACCGTCGCCACGACGGCAGCTTGAGCAGTCTGGCCGCTCTCGATGTACGTCAAAATGCGCACGCTGGTGACCTCAGTGCGCAACGCAAGGTTGCCGGAGATCAGCACGAGCGAGCCGTACTCAGAGACAGCGCGAGCGAATGAGAGCGCCGCTCCCGCTGCAATGGCCGGCGCGAGTGCTGGGAGCACCACGCGAGTAAGTGTCTGGCGTCCGGAAGCTCCCAGGCTGTACGCCGCTTGCTCGACTTCCACGTCCAACTCTTGCAACACAGGCTGCACTGAACGGACGATGAACGGGAGCGTCACGAACGCAAAGGCCAAGAACACTGCGGACTTGGTGTTGGCGAAGTCCACGCCCAAGGGGCTACGCGGGCCATACAGACCCAACAAGACCAAGCCAGCCACGATGGTCGGCAAAGCAAAAGGCACGTCAATGACGATCTCGATGATGCGCTTGCCTGGGAAGGTATCCCGCACCAGTACCCACGCGATGATGGTTCCTACCACCACGTTGAGGACGGTCACGAGCGCTGCCTGACCCAAAGTCAGGACGATGGCGGCTTGAGTCTGAGCATTGGTCAAGGTGGACCAGAGGCCAGACCAGCCGCCCACGGTGGCCGCCACGACCACGGCGCCAAGCGGAATCAACACCAAGATGGAAAACCACAGCACTGAAACGCCCAGTGCCAATCCCGAACCCTTGGTGAGGGTAGACCGCGGCACAGCCCGCCCACCCGAAAGGGGTGAACGGGCTGCGCCTGATTCAGTGACGGTCACGAGGCCTTGCCCGTGGAGACCTGGATCTTGGTGATCAGGCCGTTGTCGGTGTCGAAGTACTTGGGGTTGGCTTCAGACCAGCCACCAAAGTCATCGTTGATGGTGAGCAGCTTCTTGGGTGCGGGGAAGGGGTTGCTCGGGTCATTTGCGCCCTCAACCGATTCCACCGTGACACCGTCAATCACCGGACGGAAGCCCAGCTTGGCAAACTCAGCCTGTGCTTGTGGGGTGTACAGGAACTCAAGCCACAACTTGGCCTTGGGGTGAGCGTCCTTGAGCACTGCGCCGGGGTTGTCGATCCGCAGCGTGGTGGAAGGAACGATGTACTCCAGGTCCTCGCCTTGCTGGCGAGCAAGGATGGCCTCGTTCTCGTAGGACAACAGCACGTCACCGGTGCCCGCCAAGAACGCGGAGGTGGCGTCACGGCCGGAGCCGGGCAACGCCACGATGTTCTCGAACAGAGCGGTGGTGAACTCGATGGCGTCCTCTTCAGAGCCACCGTTGGCCGTGATGTAACCCCAACCGGCGAGGATGTTCCAACGCGCGGAGCCGGACGAACCGGGGTTGGGGGTCACGATCGTGATGTCGTCGCGGATCAGGTCGTCCCAGTCCTGAATGCTCTTGGGGTTTCCGGGGCGCACCGCGATGACCACCAAGGAGGAGGACACGATTCCTCCCGTGGGGCCCTTGTTCCAGTCCTCGTCGATGAGTCCGGCCTTGACCAGACGGGTCACGTCACCCTCAAGCGAGAAGTGCACGTAGTCGGCGTCCAGGCCAGCCTCCACGGCACGGCTCTGGTCGCCAGAGGCGCCGTAGGACTCAACCCAGGTGACGCCTGCGCCGTCGGGGGTTTGAGCCCAAATTGCCTGAATGGCGTTGTTGCCGGCCTTGGGCACTGCGAACGCCACCAAGTTCAAGGTGACCTGCTCACCGGCTACCGGGGCGCCGCTCACGGAGTCGGAAGGCGTCGAAGCCGGTGCACACGCAGCCAGCACCATAGCTACAACCGCCCCTACACCTGCCCATCGCAACTTCGACGTCTTCATTTCCACTTGCTCCTCTCGATCCGTAGGCATTTCCTATCGGCCTGGTAGAGATTACGGATATGATGGGTTTTTGTCAACTCGCTTGCCGCACTGTGGGGAACGCCCAATTTCTGCGCAATGTCCGCGAAACAAGCCCCTCGGTAGAATCGTGAAATGTTGGCCCATGCACCCCTGCTCTCCACCATCGCGGTGGGGCTCGTCGCAGCGTTTGGTCTGGGTCTGCTCGCGCAGAAACTGCGCCTGTCGCCCATCGTCGGTTACCTCGTGGCCGGCATCGTCATCGGTCCGTTCACGCCCGGCTTTGTAGGCGATGCGGAGATTGGTCGGGAGCTCTCTGAGATAGGCGTGGTCCTGCTCATGTTTGGCGTGGGTCTGCACTTCTCGGTGAGGGAACTGCTGGCTGTGCGGCGTGTTGCACTCCCCGGAGCTATCGGGCAGATGGCCGTGGCCACCGCTGCAGGGACCGTCCTGGGCCTGTGGCTTGGGTGGACTCTCGACGGCGCACTCCTGTTTGGCTTGTGCCTCTCGGTGGCGTCCACCGTGGTCATGCTGCGCGCACTGGAGGAGCGGCAGTTGCTCGACACCCGTGCGGGTCACATCTCCGTGGGTTGGCTCATTGTGGAAGACCTCGCCATGGTGGTGGCACTCGTGGTGGTGCCCGTGCTTGCCACAGGCGGCACCACTCCAGGGGAGATTGCCACAAGCGTGGCCTGGACCGGCGTCAAGGTGGCCGCCTTTGTGGCAGTGATGGTGCTCGTCGGCAGGCGCGTGATCCCGTGGATGCTTGCCAGAGTGGCCGATTCTGGCTCGCGTGAACTCTTCACTCTGGCCGTGCTGGCGCTGGGCCTCGGCGTGGCCGTGGGCGCCGCATGGCTGTTCCAAGTCTCCTTTGCGCTCGGCGCGTTTTTCGCCGGAATGATCCTCAAAGAGTCGCCGCTGTCCCACCGCGCCGCCGACGACTCTCTGCCACTGCGCGATGCCTTTGCAGTCCTGTTCTTTGTGTCCATCGGCATGCTTGTGGACCCCGCAGCCATATGGCAGCGCCCTCTCGCGGTGCTCGCCACCGTGCTGGTGATTGTGGTGGGCAAGTTCGCCGCTGCCTACGTCATTGTGCGCGCGCTCAAGTACTCCAAATCCATGTCGTTGGTGACGGCCGCAGCGCTCGCTCAGATTGGCGAGTTCTCCTTCATCCTCATCACCCTGGGCCGCGACCTCGAGATACTGCCTTCCGAGGCAAAGCAGATCCTCCTGGCAGGCGCACTCATTTCCATCATCCTCAATCCCGGGTTGTTCGCGTGGGCGTCACGGGCGTACCGGCAGGGGCAACGGGACGATGCCAAAGCGGCTGACGCCGCCGAGTACAGCGTCCAGTTCGAAGGCCAGGATCACACGATCATCGTGGGCCACGGGCGCGTCGGTGCGCGCGTTGCCGCAGCCTTGCGCGCCCACGGCCACCGCGTGGTGATCATCGAAGACAACGAAAGGCGCGTGCTCGACATCCGCGCTTCCGGAGAGTTCGCCATTCTCGGTAACGCCGTGCGCGGCAAAGTGCTCGCGGCCGCGGGCATCAAGCGGGCCCGCGCGCTCGTGGTCGCAATCCCTGACCCTCTCACCGCCGGCGCCGTCATCACCAAGGCACGCGCAGCATCGTCCCGGATCAAGATCCTGGCGCGCGGCCACAACGACGAAGACTCGCGGTACCTCATGGACAACGGCGCCAACCAGGTGATCGTGGGTGTTTATGAGGTGGCCGACATCATGGTGGAACTGGTGGATCACGCCAAGGCAGTGGCGCCCAAAGAGAAGGGCAAAGCCGTCAAGGAGTCGCCTGCCGCGGACGCTATTCCGAACCCCTCGTCACCCGATTAATCGCATTGGTCACAGCCACCACTTCCACTAGCGCACCTAATTGGCGCGAGGTGAAGTACTGCGCGGCCTCGTTCCTGCCCTCAATCTCGAGACCGCGCGGATAGTCGGTGAGGATTTCCGCGAACCTAATGGCCGAGGCCTCCGCGGGAGTCACCAGATCCTCACGCATGAACTTGACCGGCCGGGCGAGCGCCGAGATGAGGTCCGTGCGGACATTGAGCGCCGCGAGCGCCTCCGAATGCAAGCGGATGCAATAGGAGCAGCCGTTGATGTGGGAAGTGCGCAGGCGCACCATCTCGCGCAATCGCGGCTCCAGCGAGGCGCCGATGTTGATGTCGAGTTCTTCCAGCGCCTTCATGAACTCAGGGCGCATCTTCGCTTGGCTCACTGAAGGAGGCTAACAAGCATGTCCGGTTTGTCGCCACTGCCCGAATTCCGGGCGTGCCGACAGGGCTTCATTTGCAATAGTGTGTCTGACACACTATCGTGGGGCGCGTGATAGACGACGACATACTGGCTAGCCATAGGCAAGAGCTCCGCCGCGGCACCGCGGCCCTCGCTTGCCTCACGTTGCTCGCTACCGAAGCCGACTACGGATACAACCTCATCGGCCGTCTCGAAGCCCTCGGCATCGAGATTGAAGCCAATACCCTCTACCCCCTGCTGCGCCGCCTAGAGAAGCAAGAACTGCTCTCCTCTGAGTGGGACACCACCGAATCCAGGCCGCGCAAGTTTTACAGGACGTCAGCCCAAGGCCGCGCTCTCATCGAGTTGCTGCGCCGCGACTGGGACGCCCTCACT
>JBIQJT010000031.1:0-3929 GCA_044507265.1 Actinomycetales bacterium
GCCGAGGAGACCTTGGTGACGCACGCCGTAGTCGTGGGCGAAGTGGCGGGCGAGATGGTGGTGGTCGCGGCCAACGGCACGGACGGCATTGCTGTACGGCGGGAGGACGGCACGTGGGAGCGGAGGGGCTTCGCGGACGCGACTCACTTTGCTGACTTCATTCCCCTGCCAGACGACAAGGTCCGCGAACCGCATGTGCTGGTGCGTTTCTGGCTTGCCGTTGGCGTGACGTTGTCCTGCCTGGCCCTGGTGGTCACGGGCGTGGCGCGGGCGCGTGGTTGGCGAGGTTGGCACATTGCGTGGCGTGCAGTGTTGCTGCTGGCGTCGCTCTTAGTGGCGGGCGTTGCCGGGTTCTTGGCGTTCGTGTTCGCGGGCGAACTTCCTGGAGACGCCGTGGTGGGTGTGTTTGACACAGATCTGATGCTCGCGCTATTCGCCGCCGTGCTGGTGCCGTGTACGGCGCTGGCCCTGTTGGCACTGGGGTGGTTCAGCGGGCGGGGTCGCTGGGCGGCACTGTGGCCAGCGTTGGTGATCGGGTTTGGCGTGGTGACGGTGATTGCGCTACTCAGCGAGGCGGATGTGCGGTGGGTGTACACGCACCGCAATGGGCTGGCATTCTGGCTGACCCTGGGGCTAAGCGTTGTGCTGGGCTTGTGGTGGCTCGATGCCAGGGTCAACGGCGCGCGGCCCTTGCCGTGGGCACGGGGTGGGGCGGGTGGCGTCGGGGCCGCAGTTGTGGCTGGTGGCGTCGGGGCCGATGCCGGGGCCAGGGCTGGGGCCGGCGGGGCAGGCGATGTTGCCGATGCCGCTGATACCGCCGATGCCGCCCACTATCCCCCGCCGCCCACGCCTCCGCTCAAGTAGCGCGACGGCGCAGGTGGCGCACCGGCTCTGGCAGCGCCTTTCCACTTGCCTCGGCCCCGGCATCGTGCCAAAATAGCGATATATCGCTGGCAGTCGCTCAGAATAGTAACGACTCATGCGAGCGACATATGGCAATGGAGGCAATCATGAACGCACACCGCAAGAACGCCAACCCGTTCTCCCCCGATTTCAGCATGGACGCGGCGTGGGCGGCCATGGAGGACCTGCGCAACAAGGTCGAGTACAAGGTGGGCACACGCATGGGCAAGGGCGACGTGCGCTCGGCCATCTTGGTGTTGCTCGCCGAGGAGCCCATGCACGGGTACCAGATCATGCGCCAAATTGAGGAGCGCACCGAGGGCGCATGGAAGCCCAGCGCCGGTTCCGTGTACCCCACGCTGCAGTTGCTCGCGGACGAGGGTTTGGTGACCGCGGAAACCGCCAACGACCGCAAGGTATACGTCCTCACCGATGCCGGCCGCGAGGTTGCCGCCGAGGCCAAGGCGCCGTGGGCTGGTCAAGCTGCGCGGGACACGTCGGGTTTCAGCGCCGTCTCCAAGGCAGGCTTTGACCTTGCGCAAGCGGTCAGCAATGTGGTCCGCACTGGCACCGCCGCCCAGCAGGAGCAGACCATCGAGGTGCTCGCCGACGCGCGACGTAGGATTTACACGATCCTCGCGCAAGACTGATCCCCCCGCTCGTAGCGTCTCTTTCACGCTCGAACCACGCTCAAACCCGGGCATCGGCACCGCGCCGAGCCTTAGGAGACCCGATGCCCCAGGCTGACCGCGGCAACGCGCGAGTGGAGCGCGGCACCGCACTTGCAAACGGGCCTCGCCGCCGCGCCATGCGCGGCAACGCGCGCTACCGGCGCATCTTGCGCTTTGCCCTGCGCCAACTCATCCCGGCCTGGTGGTACGAGATTGTGCTCCCGAGCATCGGGCTGGGGAAGATCTCTGACCGTACTCGCGCCCGGCGGTTACAGAAGTTTGCGCGCAAGTACCGGGTGTTGGCGGTGGACCTTGGCGGCTTGATGATCAAGCTGGGGCAGTACCTTTCGTCTCGGCTTGACGTGTTGCCGCCTGAGTTCACGCGCGAGCTGGAGGGCCTTCAAGACGAGGTGCCGCCGGTGGGCTTTGACGCGATCCGCGAGTTGGCGGAGCGCGAGTTGGGCGTGCCGTTGGCGCAGGTGTACGCAGCGATTGATCCCGTGCCGGTGGCGGCGGCGTCGCTTGGTCAGGCATACCGGGCGCGCCTTGGTGTGCACGATGCCAAGGAAGCCGGGTATAGCGACGTCATCATTAAGGTGCAGCGCCCCGGCATTGAAGAGATTGTGGCGGTGGACCTCGCCGCGCTGCGCAAGGTGGGCGACTGGCTGAGCCGCGTGCGCCTGGTGTACACGCGGGTCAACATGCCCGCGCTCATTGGCGAGTTCGCCGAGACCAGCCTGCAAGAGATTGATTACGTGCAAGAGGCCGTCAACTCGGAGCGGTTTGCTGAGAACTTTGCCGGCAACGCGCGCGTGCGCGTGCCTGCCGTGGTGTGGGAGCGCACCACCCGGCGCGTCCTCACACTTGAGGACGTCACCGCCATCAAGATCACTGATGTTGATGGGTTACGCGCCGCCGGGATCGAGCCTCGCGATGTGGCGCAAGCGTTCGCGGAGGTCATGTTTGACCAACTGTTTGAGCACGGCTTCTTCCACGCCGACCCTCACCCCGGGAACCTGTTCATCACGCCGATGCCTGGGGTGCGTAAGGCGGGGTTGGGCGAGGCGGGGTTGGGCGAGGCGGGAGCGGGGGGTGACCGGGGCGTCGGCGAAGGTGTGGACTGGACCCTGACCTTCATTGACTTTGGGATGATGGGCGAGGTCCCGCCGGTGCTGCGGTCCACGCTGCGGCAGCTCATTATTGCCGCGGCAGGGCGTGACGGTAAGGGCATGGTGGCCGCCATGAAGGCCGCCGGAGTGCTGCTGCCGAGCGTGGACACCACCGAGCTTGAGCATGTGATGACCCAGGTATTTGCCAGGTTTGGCGGCATGGGGTTTGCCGAGCTTCGCGAGCTGGACCCGCGCGAGTTCCACGACTTCGCCATGGAGTTCAGCGATGTGCTGTTCACGTTGCCGTTCCAGTTGCCGGAGAACTTTCTGCTGATCATTCGCACGGTGTCACTCACGTCTGGGATGTGTAGCTCGCTGGTGCCGGAGTACAACTTGTGGGACTCCGTGGAGCCGTATGCGCAGCGCCTGTTGCGAGACGAGAGCGGCAACCTGGTCAAGGAGTTCGGGCGCCAAGCGCTGGACGTGGCCAAGGTGGCGTGGGGCTTGCCTGCGCGCATGGACGCAGTGTTGACGCGGGCCGAGGAGGGCACGCTCGCTGTGTCCGCACCCAAGGTGGAGCGAGCGGTCTTGCGCGTGGAACGCACGGGGCGTCGGCTGGTGTGGGCTGTTGTGTTTAGCGGGGTGTTGATTGCAGGTGCCGTGGTTCGCCCTGACGATGCCGTACTAGGCACCTGGCTGATGGCGGGCTCAGCGTTGCCGCTGGTGTTGGCCGTGTTCGGGCGGCGCGGGCGCTGAGAAGTGGTCCTGAACTACACGCAGGATGCACGGACCTGCGAAAACTGGTCCTGAACTACCCGCATGATGCACGGACCTCCGGAAAGTGGTCCTGAGCTACACGTAGGCTTCCTACCCAGTGAAGCTCGCGCCCACACCAAACAGCACGGGGTCAACAATCACACCGTTGGCCGCACCGTCGCTGTCCAGCGGCCCACCATCAACCAGCACGTAGGTGACGGTGGTGCCCACAATAACTGCGTCAGTGACGCGCACCCAGGTGCCGTTGACGTCCTTCCACACTTGAGTGACGGGCTGCGGGAGCGCCGCGGTCACTGTGACGGACTCACCGGGCGCAGGCACCGTGAGCTCAAAACCCATAATGCCCAGCGGGCGAGCAACACCGGCAGGCGCAACGGGCGTGTACCCCGAGATGGCAAACCACTCCACCTCATCCACGCTGGTGGCGCCATCCACGGTGAACTCGGCCACGGCGTCGGCCGTGTTGTTG
>JBIQJT010000006.1:0-5500 GCA_044507265.1 Actinomycetales bacterium
TTGTACCAGGCCGACTACCCGGCGTGTGAGTTCCTGAGCATAACGCCGATAATGCACATTATGACACTTAGGCGAAAACCGGCCGATGTTGGGCCTGGCGGTCTGCTTCCCTAGCCGTTGAGGGCATGCAGGGTGCACATGAATGTTCCTAGAGCGCTGCACGCTCCGCAAGCACCGCACCGATGCTCTGAGCCCATTCGCGTACCTCCGCGAAGTCCCTGAAGTCGCCCAGTGGCGGGTCCAGAGCCCTGATGAGTGCCCTTTCGCCTACGTTGAGCTTGGACGGGTCCAATGCACCCGTGAAGCGCTTGTGCTCATGGGCGTTGACCGCATCGGCAAGCTTGTATGCCTCATCCTTGGGTTGCCCTTCGGACACGATGGTCTCGATGCCCACCGAGAACGTCCACACGTCCCTGTGACGCAAGACGGGCGCGTGATCTCGCATGAGTTCCTCGGCATCGCGGCGCCATAGGCCGCCGTAGACTGCACTGCCGATCACCGCGGCGTCGTAGGCCACTACCGACAGAACTTCGTGGGCTTCCATGATGTCCACCTCAAAGCCCAATACGGTGAGCTCTTTGCCAATCACCTGAGCCACCTCTCGTGTGGAACCGTACTTGCTTCCGGCTGCTACCAGCACCTTCATGATTGAGCCTGCCTTTCTTTGAACAGAGCATCGGCAATGCCGCGTGCCCACGTAGTGATCTCATCCCAGTCTCTGTCGTCGCTGTCCACCGCTCCCACCATCTGGGTGATGAGCCGCTCCCCCACTGTGAGCAGCGACTTGTCGAGCCGCCCGCCAAATGTCTTGAGGCCGCGTGCTGCTACCAGGGTGCCGAGGGTTGCAGCGCTCGTCCCGGGCTCAAGCAGTTCGTGGGACCGCACGGGACCCGTCTCGAACAGCCACACGGGCTTGGCTCGCAAATCATCGGCTCGGATCTCCAGGAATCGTACGGCTTGCGACCTCCACGAGCCGCCGTACACCGCGCTACCGCACACCACGGCATCGAACAGCTCTAAGGTGATGTTGGGATCCGGAACCGCCTGGTAAACATCGCATCCGGCTTCGGTAAGCACGTCCGCGATCGCATTGCCGATCTCGGCGGTCGATCCGTGCTTCGAAGCAACGGTGACGAGGACCTTCATGGTGCCCCTCCCTTTGGTCCCATCTTTCCGTGGGGCCTAGGACTCAGGGCAGGACAATCGTCCCGGGACCTACTCGATCACCATCACCAAGTCGCACCGCGGCTTTGGTTCAAGAGGTTACCCGTGGCTGCTCTATGACACCCTTGGACTCATTGCGCGAAACGAGCAAACTCGCTAGTCCGATGCCGAGGAAGGCGTAACTCGCGACCGAACGCGACATTTCGACCGGGATCGCAATCCATAGTGGGTTCAGTGCAAAGGTCATCACGTAATCGAGGTCGAAGACAAGAGCGCCGATGTATGTCGCACAGCCCACGGTCAGGAGCGCTGCGACACGGGCTGCTCTTGGAACCCACCAAGCACCTCTTGCCCAGTACAGCAATCCGCTGGTGGCGAGCACCGCCAAACCAACGCTCCATGGGGCAAAAGGAGAAACGGCGGACTGCGCGGTGCCGTCAATCCCGATCCGAACACCCATCGTCAATCCCAGTGCAACCAGTTGCGAGGTCCCGATCGCGGCAGAAATCACTGCCCCAGCGAGGAATCCAAGAGCCAGGCGTCGGAATAAGGTCAGGATATTCATCAGGGCGTGTATCTCCAACATGAGAGTTCAATGGTGAAGGAGACGTTCTCGCCGGTCGACCACGTATTGGCAACATTGGAGTGTGAGAGATTCGCCCAGGATCCACCGCTCGCTGAGGCTGAATACAACACGGC
The DNA here is from genome assembly GCA_044507265.1 of Actinomycetales bacterium. GTDB lineage: Bacteria > Actinomycetota > Actinomycetes > Actinomycetales > Demequinaceae > Demequina. The sequence goes on from JBIQJT010000006.1 coordinate 1,864, forward strand.
ATACGTCGTTCCAGAACGAGTCTGAATATGGGTGGTACTGGTGCTCGCGACATAGACGGTGGCACCCCCTCCTGTGAGCCCTGCAGCACGGACGGTCGATGCTTTGAGTTTGTTGGCGCTCGTTGGCACTTGATTCACGTAAGTGTCTTGCCCGGCGTAGGCGATGAGAGGGGTCACCACTACGATCACGGCGGCAAGAGCGATAACTGCTGTACGCGCTAGCCGTTGGTGCACAACGCGTTCATGCTGCATGTTGAACCCCTACAATGTTCGGTGCTCGTTGTTGTGCACGGTACGCCACGAGCACTGGGGTCGCAAGTGGAAGGATCCGCGTTGAGCGAGTTCAGTCGTCCAGCGCGCGCGGCTGAACCGAGGTGTACTTACTCGATCACCATGACCAAATCGCCGCCTTGCAAAGGCTCTGTGCCCTGAACGGCGACACGCTTCACGGTGCCGCCTACCGGCGAGGTGATGGAGGCCTCCATCTTCATGGCTTCGATGGTCGCTACGGCGGCACCTGGCTTCACCGAGTCGCCTTCGGACACGAGTGCTGTCACCGAACCGGCGAAGGGTGCCGCGATCTGCCCGGGGGTTGCGGCATCGGCCTTCTCCCTGGCCTTGACCTTGACCTCGGCATTCAGATCTCGCACTTGCACCGGCCGGATCTGTCCGTTGTAGTTGAACATCACCCAACGCATCCCGTGCTCGTCTGGTACGCCGATGGCCTCAAGCATGACCAGCATCGACACACCACGCTCAAGCTCGATGGTGATTTCCTCACCAGAGCCTTCCGTCATGCCGTACAGGTAGTGGTAGGTGTCGAGCACCGAGATGTCGCCGTAGTCGGCAACCATCACCTCGAACTCTTTGGCGGGTCCGGGGAACAACAGTTCATTGAGACGCTGCTGCCGGTGGGTCCCTGGCATCTCCAGAATCTCACGGTCCTCTGCTGAGAGTTCTGCTTGCTCTTTGGCGTCAGGCCGCCCCTTGAGGGCTTTGGCCCGGAATGGCTCAGGCCAGCCACCGGGCGGGTCCCCTAGTTCCCCGCGCAAGAAGCCGATGACGGAGTCGGGGATGTCGTACGAGGCCGGGTTGGCGGCAAAGTCGGCTGGATCAGCGCCCAGTCCCACTAAGTGCAGTGCAAGGTCCCCTACCACTTTGGAGGACGGAGTGACCTTGACCAACCGACCCAAGATGCGGTCTGCGGCCGCATACATGTTCTCGATGTCTTCAAACCTGTCCCCCAGCCCCAGAGAAAGGGCTTGTTGGCGCAAGTTGGACAGCTGCCCACCCGGGATCTCGTGGTGGTACACGCGCCCCGTGGGCCCCGGAAGTCCAGATTCGAACGGAGCGTAAAGCCGGCGCACGGCCTCCCAGTAAGGCTCAAGAGCCGTGACGGCGTCGAGGGAAAGCCCCGTGTCACGCTCCCCAAACTCAAGCGCGGCAACCAGAGCGGACATGGAGGGCTGAGAGGTGGTGCCCGCCATAGCCGCCGAGGCCACATCCACCGCGTCCACGCCTGCAGCCGATGCCGCGAGCAAGGTTGCGAGTTGGCCACCGGCCGTGTCATGCGTGTGCAAATGCACAGGGACATCAAAGCGATCCCTCAGTGCCGTCACCAAGGTGTGGGCCGCCGCAGGTCGCAAGAGGCCAGCCATGTCCTTGATTGCCAGCATGTGTGATCCTGCGCGTACGAGTTGCTCGGCCAACCGCAAATAGTAATCCAGGGTGTAAAGCTTCTCCCCCGGATCCGTGAGGTTTCCCGTGTAGCACAGCGTGCCTTCGGCAATAGCTGTGCCCGTTTCCAGCACTGCATCGATCGCTGGGCGCATCTGGTCAAAGTCATTCAGGGCGTCGAACACACGGAAGATATCCACGCCAGTCTGCGCCGCCTCGGCCACAAATGCCTTGGCCACGGCATCGGGGTACGGGGTGTAGCCCACTGTGTTGCGGCCGCGCAGGAGCATCTGGATGGGCACATTGGGCATGGCCTCCCGTAAGCGCTCAAGGCGCAGCCACGGGTCTTCGCTCAGGAAGCGCATGGCTACGTCGTAAGTGGCACCGCCCCAGGCTTCCACTGAGAGCAACTGCGGGGTCATGCGCGAGACGTGCCCCGCCACTTGGAGTAAGTCAAAAGTGCGCACACGGGTGGCTAGCAGGCTCTGATGCGCATCTCTGAAGGTGGTCTCGGTGACAGCGAGTGCGGTCTGTGCGCGCAAGTCAGCACAGAACTGTGCAGGACCCACCTGGCGCAAACGCTGCAAGGAGCCGTCCGGCGGCGGTGCCTCAAGGTCAATGGCAGGCAGTTTGGTGGCAGGGCGAACGATCGCTGGAGGCTCGCCCTGCGGTCGGTTGATGGACACGTGGCCCAAGAACTTGAGCATCCTGGTGGAACGCTGCTGGGATTGCGATACCTCGAGCAGGTCCGGACGCTCCTCAATGAACCGCGTGGAGATGTCCCCGGCCTGGAACTCCGGATCCGCCAGTACAGCCTGCAGGAAGGGAATGTTGTTTGCCACGCCTCGAATGCGGAACTCGGCAAGAGCTCGGCGCGCACGCGTGACGGCCGTGGCAAAGTCTCTGCCTCTGCACGTGAGCTTGACGAGCATCGAGTCAAAGTGCCCGGTGACACGGTTGCCAGCCATACCGGTGGCACCGTCAAGGCGGACGCCCGCGCCACCCGGGCTGCGGTACGCAATGATGAGGCCGGTGTCGGGTTGGAAGCCGTTGCTGGGGTCCTCGGTGGTGATACGCGTTTGAATGGCAAAGCCGTTGGTGCGGATGTCTTCCTGGACGATGCCAAGGTCTTCCAGGCTCTCCCCCGCCGCAATGCGCATTTGGGAACGCACCAAGTCAATGTCTGTCACCTCTTCGGTGACGGTGTGCTCTACCTGGATGCGCGGGTTCATCTCGATGAACACGTGTTGACCGGCTCGCTCGCCTTCGGTGTCGAGCAAGAACTCCACAGTGCCGGCGTTGATGTAGCCAATGGACTTGGCAAATGCCACCGCATCGCGGCAAAGGGCATCACGAATTGCTGGGTCCAGGTTGGGCGCGGGCGCAATTTCCACTACCTTCTGGTGGCGACGCTGCAAAGAGCAGTCGCGTTCATAGAGGTGGACCACGTTGCCTTGACCGTCGGCGAGGATCTGCACCTCAATATGGCGAGGGCGTTGCACGGCCTGCTCCACAAAGACTGTGGCATCGCCGAAAGCGGCCTCAGCCTCGCGCATCGCCGCTTTGAGAGCTTCTTCCAGTCCGCTGGGGTCCTCCACTCGGCGCATTCCACGCCCTCCGCCTCCTGCTACGGCCTTCACGAAGACGGGATAGCCAATCTCCGCGGCCTTCTCAGTGAGTGCGGCAATGTCAGTGGACGGCTCGGATGACTCCAGCACCGGAATCCCCGCCCGCTTTGCGGCATCGATCGCGGTCTTCTTGTTGCCCGCCATTTCCAGGACCTCGGCGGGCGGGCCAATGAAGGTGACCCCGGCATCGGCGCAGGCCCGTGCAAAATCGGGATTCTCCGACAAGAAGCCGTACCCCGGATAGATGGCATCGGCACCTGAAAGCTTTGCGACCCGAATGATCTCGTCAATGTCCAGGTATGCCCGGACGGGGTGGTCCGGCTCGCCAATCT
>JBIQJT010000006.1:5600-96838 GCA_044507265.1 Actinomycetales bacterium
ATGATCTCGTCAATGTCCAGGTATGCCCGGACGGGGTGGTCCGGCTCGCCAATCTGGAAGGCTTCGTCGGCCTTGAGACGGTGCTCGGAGAATCGGTCTTCGAAGGGGAACACTGCCACCGTCTTGGAACCGAGTTCGTAGGCTGCACGGAACGCGCGCACTGCAATCTCGGCCCTGTTGGCGACAAGCACCTTGGAAAACATTGACTTCCCTTCGACGGTGCCTTTATCTTGCCAGGTTTGACGGGCACCAGTAAGCGAGCCCTTGCGGGCTGACGGCAACGGTGCCTCTAGCTAGCGTTGGAGCGCCGCGCGCGACGCTCGGCAAGTTCGTCCACAACACCGTCGGGTGCTTCGGCCGCTTCACCGCGATCTGCAGGAAGGCTAGCAAGGGAGCCTTCAAGTTCGCGCCACACACGACCCAAGGCAATACCAAACACGCCTTGGCCACCTTGTACCAGGTCAATGACCTCGTCGTCAGAGGTGCACTCATACACGGAGGCGCCGTCGGACATCAAAGTGATGTGAGAAAGATCCTCCACGCCACGCGCACGCAAGTGCGTCACAGCGGTGCGGATCTGTTGCAAGGAGACTCCGGAGTCAAGCAGGCGCTTCACTACCCGTAACACGAGGATGTCGCGGAAGCCGTAAAGGCGCTGGGTGCCGGAGCCCGTGGCAGCGCGGACCGTGGGTTCTACCAGGCCGGTTCGTGCCCAGTAGTCCAGCTGACGGTATGTGATGCCTGCGGCCTTGCAAGCGGTGGGGCCGCGGTAACCAGCGGTCTCGTCAATGGCCACGCGACCATCGTCAAACAAGACTCCTTGGTCGCTGGAGGGAACGACGCGGAACGAATCCGTATCAGTCACTGCCCCTCCTTCACCTAGTAGTTCAACGTTAGGGTTCGCGACCCTCTCGGTCAACGACCGCAGGCTTTTACCGTACCGCGTGTCGCGAGCAAAATGGTGGCAACGGCCCGGGCCATGACGGACAAGTCCTAGTCGCGTGAACTGTCTGCCGCAAAGGCAGCAAAGAGGGCCGATGCGGCGTGCGCCCGGTCTGCAAGCAAAGCATTCAGGGCACCAGGCTCTTTGCCGGCCTCAATGGCGGCCCCGCTCCCCCGCGCTTGCTCAATCTCACGAGTCGCGGCGTTGCGGAGCACCTTGATGCCACGCAGGTCTCCGCCTGCAGCCACGTACTCTGCTGAGGCCGTCACCACAGGCGCGAGCAAGCGGTCATATCCACCTGGAACGGTTTCAGCAAGGAGCCGCTCCTCAATGAGCTGCTCCACAAAGGCAGGCTCCACCCCCGCCAAGGCGGACAGAGTTGCCACGCTCACAAAGTCGGCCGAATCCTGCGCGACTTCCCTGGGCGTGATGGCTTGACGGATCTCACCGGCATCGAGTTGGGCGAGGGACTGTTGGATGACTGACAACGGCCGGTAGTGATCGCGCTGTTCGCGCAAGACAAAGCGGAGCCGCTCCACGTCCGCAGCCGAATATTGCCTGTAGCCGGACGCGGTCCTGGACGGGCTGACCAGGCCTTGCTTGTCAAAGAAGCGCAGTTTGGAAGGCGTGAGCGTGGCGAACTCGTTGCCGATGATCCGTAGCACGTCGCTGACCCGTAGCGAGGGCTCGTGGGATAACTGGTGCGGCCAGCGCGTGTGAGGCGCAGGGCTCACCCCATGCGGCTGGTTTGCCTCTACGGCGTGGGGCCGCCGCGCCTCCGTGGCACTCACTTAGCGAGCTGCACCTTGATAGAAGGTCAAGCGGTACTTACCGATCTGCACTTCGTCGCCGTCGGTAAGGGGCGCTTCGGTGACACGCTCACGGTTGAGGTACGTGCCGTTGAGGGATCCGGCATCACGCACGCTGAACTTCACACCGTCCCTGATGAACTGCACATGCTCGCGGCTTACGGTGACGTCGTCAAGGAAGATGTCTCCAGAGACCGAACGGCCAGCGGTAGTGAGGTCCGTGTCAAGCAGGAAGCGGGCGCCGGCATTGGGCCCGTAGTGCACGATCAACAGCGCGTGGTCTTCAGCCAGCGCGTCCACGGCGGCTTGGTCTTGAGGCGCCAGTCGCGCAGGCGGAGCGTCCTCAGGAATCGGTGCAGTGTCGAGCGACATCGTGCGCTCGGCGGGCTTCTCTTCGTAGGTCATGGCGCCTCCTCTGCACTCATTCTAGGCTGGCTTGTTGCTCCGCGTCTGTGGGGGAAGACCCTGATCGTTCCCCTGAAATCACGGACCTGACGTATCCGAGGCCACTGGCCCAATACAAGACGGCCCCCGCCACCGCCAAGATGATGGCCACCGTGTGGACCGCGTCCCACCGCTCAAAGGCCAAGTACGCGAGCGGCAAAGCCACATAGAGCACAAAGGTGGCGGTCTTACCCATGAAGGTCACTTGGGGTGCAGGAAGGCCGTGGTGCTTTCCCCACAACAGGGCAAGACCCACCACAAGGTCTCGTGCCAGCAATATCACGACGAGCCACCACGGGATGATGTGCCGCACCGCAAGTCCCAAGACCACCACCACGGTGAGGATGCGGTCTGCGGCAGGGTCAAGAATCCTGCCGAGCTCGGTGGCCTGATTCCACTTGCGGGCCAAGTACCCGTCGAGAAAGTCAGACACTCCTGCGATAGCGAGCACGGCGATGGCCCAACCGTCGCGATGAGTGATCAGTAAATAGCCAAAGACAAAGATGAGGGCGATCCTGCTCGCGGTGATCGCGTTCGGCAGGTTCAATTGACGCATGAACCCATCCTAAGGATGGACGTTGGCCGGCCCGTTCGCCTGCTCTCCGCGATTCCCGGCGCGGCGAACGGGCCCAACGTCGAGTCGCTAGCTGTTGCCGCCCTGCTGAGCGATGACCTTGTCTACCGTCTCTGCAGCAATGCGGGCGGCCTCGTCTTCGCTCGTCCCACGAGCTAGTTCACTCGCGCGAATCTGCTCGTATACCTGGTGGCGGCTCACGGTCTTGTCATCGTTCTCGCTCATGGCTGCTCCTGAGGTAGGTGGTACCTCCACCATAAGCCGAGAGCGCCTAGTTTTCCACTACAGCAAAGCGCGGCCCTTGCTCCACCGCGGCGCTTTCCAACACCACGTGTTGTTCTTTGCCTCGAGCCACCTCGCCCCGGCATCGGGCCACTACAGCGGGTTCGTGGAGTTGCACGGTGTCATCATCCAATCCGATGCCCACAAAGGTCTCCCCCACGTGCGGTGCCAAGACGGCTGCTTCCACCGCGTCGATGCACCCTCGGTCCACTTGGGAGTTGCGACGTACGGCTACCCCCATGGCATCGCCGAGTTCCGGAAGTGCCGTTCTGACCCACTGAGGGATTGGCCTGCCTGCACTCACCGCGAGGCATATTTCAGTGCCAAAACGATCCACCAACCTGCGTAACGGGGCGGTCACGTGAGCGTAAGGAGTGGCCAAGGCACCGTGCTCAAGCAACTCCGGCAGGGGCAAGGCCCCGTCGGCGCGCGAGGTGTCGAAGGGCTGCCACCGTGCTCCCCTGAAAAGCGTGACAGCCTGCACGAGGAAGGCGGCGCCCTCGGGAGATCCGGCATCCAAGCGGTCCAACACGTCGGCGTAGGCCTCATCGTCCCGCCACGGCACTCCTAGTGCACGCGCCTGCCTACGCAACCGCTCCATTGCCTCAGGTTTCGCTGGGGGCATCGTCCTCAGAATGCCCACTCCGGCCTTGAGCATGAGCCTCGCGGCCGCCACTCCGGTCAAGAGCGAGATCTGCGCATTGTCATCCTCGATGCCCCGTGCGGCTCTGAACTCAAGCCCCAGCCCGTCTTTGGTCACCACCACCTCTTGACTGGGCTTGGGCAGGGTGACGGCACCAGCGGCGCGCATGAAGGTGCGGCGGGCGTGTCCGAGTTCGGCCAGCAGGTCCACCAACTGGCGGTCTTCTCGCTCGGGTGCTGAAAGATCTTGGTACGCGTATTGACGCCGTGACCGGACCCAAGCCCTCTCCACACTTGCGTCGGTCAGTTCGCCCGATGCGTCCACGGCCATACGCCACACCGCCGCCTTGGTGCGCTGGCCCGGCAAGAGCGAGGCAAAACCCTCGGAAAGCACCGGTGGGTGTAGCCCTACGCGCATGTCAGGGCAATACACGGTCTCGCCTCGGGTACGTGCGTCCTGATCGATCGCGCCGTTGGGGATGACGTGTGCGCCTACATCGGCAATCGCATAGGTCACGAGCCACCCTTGGCCCTCACGTTCGATCCACACAGCTTGGTCCAAGTCCTGGGCGCCAGGCGGATCCAGGGTCACCAACGGGATACGAGTGAGATCAGTGCGATCGACGTCCCCCGCATCGGTGACATGGCTGTACTCGTGGTGAGGGTTCCGGCGCAAGGCCTCGAGCGTCTCCGCTGCTTCTTGCGTCACCGGCTCGGAGTAGCCGACGCGGATTCCCGCCTTGTCGCGCAACGTGTCAAAGACGGGCTCGAGGGTGTCCAACGGCGCGCGAGCGATGAGTCTGCGGACTGGCATGGCACCAGCCTAGGTAACGCAAAGGTCCCCCAAGAACGCGCGTGCTGACTGCGCGCTACGCCGGCGGCGGCACGGAGTCCAATGCTCTGCGCGCGAGAATCGTGCCGGCCGCGACAGCTCCAGGCATGGTCGCCACTGCAATGGGCGGCACGATCGACATGAGGAAGGCCATGGAGCCAAAACCAAGCGTCAGGGCGCGGCGAGACCCGAGCACTTTGCGGCGCTCACGCAGCACCATTCCGCGTCGTTCGAAGGGAATGGAAGTGAACTCCAGGGTCACAAACCAACTACCGACGAGCAGACCCAAAATCCACGCCGAGACGGTTCCCGCCACGGGTATAAGTCCTATCAAGAAGATGCCCAGCGACAGCGGAGCTTGCACAGCAAAGAGCCGGAGACCCTCGCCGATGCCGCGGACGGCGTTGCGCCACCACGGCCATTCGGGGCCTTCCGGGACGGGGCCTAGTTGGTCGTCCACGCGATGAGACAGTGCCTCAAAGAACGGTTGCCCCACCACAGAGGTCACGGACACAAACGCGTAGATCACCAGAACAAGCGTGCCCATGAAGATCGCGAATGCGAAGGCCCCTGCGAGGAGCCCTCCGATCACGTTGTCGTTGGTCAAGTGTGAGGCGAGCCAGCGGCCCACGTCGTCGAGCCACAGCCACATGCCCATTAAAAGCACTACAAGAATGGCGCCCGTGACGATTCCGGGCACGAGACCCAGCAACATCAACTGGGGGTCGCGAGCCCACGTGCGGAACCCCGTCCAGTAGACGCGTATACCCTCGACGTAGTCACGAACAACGCGCATGGGGCGAGGCTACCGGTCGTCTACTTGAGGATGACATCGCCCAGCGTCATGGGCACACTCGCCAAGGCAGCCGAGACGGGGCATCCCTCCTTCACCTGCTGTGCAATCTCCGCGAACTCGTCGGCACCAAGTCCAGGCACAGCCGCGGTCACAGACAACTCGATGCCCGTGATGCCTTGACCAGCGACGAAGGTCACGCGCGATGCGGTCTCAATGGAGTCGGCGGTGTAACCCTTGCCCCCGAGAGTGTGGGAAAGCGCCATGGCATAGCACGCTGCGTGTGCGGCGCCCAAGAGTTCCTCTGGCGTCGTCGATGCTTCTTGGCCCTCGGAACGTGAGTTCCACGCAATGTCAAAGGTGCCAAGACCTGACGAAGCAAGGCTCGTTTGCCCGCCGCCGTCCGCGAGCGAGCCGCTCCATGTTGCAGTGCCAACGCTTGTGACCGACATGTATGCCTCCTGAAGGGTGTTGAGGGTTCTGGGTCAGGCTACGCGTTCGGCTACGAGGACGCGCGGGCAGCGGCGCCCTTGTCTGCTGGGGTGCGCACCAAGAGCAACAGAATGAACCCGATCAGCACCACGCCGATGATGCCCACGGTTCCCCAAATGGTGGCGCCGAGCAATGCGATGGAGGCAGACCATGCCAACGGAGCCAAGAAGCTCGCGGCGCGACCAGTCGTGGCATAGAGCCCAAAGACCTCACTTTCGTGACCGGCAGGACTCAAACGAGCCAACAAGGAGCGAGAAGCAGCCTGCGCCGGTCCCACCATGGCACTAAGCGCCAAGCCGCAGATCCAGAACACCAGCGGTCCGGTGGCGTGAAGCGCCACGATGGTCAAGCCGGCAACGATGATCATACCGAGGGAGAACAAGATCACCTTGCGTGGACCAACCCTGTCGTCAAAGCGCCCGGCGATAAAGGTGGTGACACCTGCAATGAGATTGGCGCCAATGCCAAACGCGATCACCATCTCGCTGCTGAAGTCAAAGGACACTGCCGCGATGATGGCGCCAAACGTGAAGATGCCGGCGAGACCGTCGCGGTAGACGGCAGAGGCGAGCAAGAACCACAGCGTGGACCGGGCGTTGTTCCACAAGGACTTGAGGTCCGCCCACAAAATGGCGTATCCCTTGAACAGTCCCACTCGAGGGCGTTCCGATGCTGGGGCCTCGGGCACCCACACGAAGAGTGGCCAGGCGAAGATGAGGGTCCACACGGCGCAGCCGAGCGCGATGATGCGGTACGCCATACCTGGTGCGTCAGGAAAGAGCCCCAACGTCTGTGCCACGACAACGAAGACAAGGGTCAGGATGCCGCCCATGTACCCAAGGCCCCACCCAAGCCCTGAAACTCGGCCCATGGTGCTCGGAGTGGAAACCTGCACGATCATCGCGTTGTAGTTGACGCCAGCGATCTCACCCACCACGGAACCGAAGGCAATAAGCGCTGCACCGAGAACAAAGTAGGCGGGAGCTGCCTCCACAAAGTAAAGCCCCGCCATGGTGGCCACGAGCAATGCGGTGGTAATGCCAAGCCACGCCTTGCGGCGCCCCCGGGAGTCCGCACGCTGACCGAGCACGGGCGCCACAATCGCGATGAGGAATCCTGCAATCGTGAGCGCGTAGCCCAGTTTGCTCGTCAAGCCATCGATCGCAGCGTCGTAGGTGGCGTTGCCCTTACCCAGTGCCGCAATCTCAGGGTCGATGAACACATCGGACGTGAGATAGAGAGCCGTGAAGACAAAGGTGAGAATGACCGTGTTGAACGGCTGGGTAGCCCAGTCCCAGATGGCCCAGGCCCACACTCGTTTGCGAGAGGACTTGTCTGCGACGGGAAGGCCAGGGGCGTCGGCGATGGACGGAAGTACGGGCTGGGCATCGTTGCTCATGAAGCGAGTATGCACGCTCCGTGCACCATCAAGGTAACCCCGCGCGCCAGGTCCGCAGATATCATCCCAAGATGGGCGACGACGCACAGGGCTGCCTGCAATGGAAGCCAGATGTCTTGCCTGGATTTTCCGCCACTGCCCTGCACGGTGGTGTGTTGGTGCGGCACGATGCCCCTCCCCCACAACCTCGAGCGGCAATTTTGCACCTGCACGGCTACAACGACTACTTCTTCCAGACCGAGTTGGCCGCGGACTTTGCTGATGCCGGTCTCGCGTTCTACGCGCTCGACATTAATGGCGCTGGACGTGCGCTTGACCAGCAAGTCATCCCACACTTCATGGCGAGCATCAGCGAGCCCGGCGACGCTATCCAAGAGTCAATCGAGCTTCTGGCCACGGTGCACCCAGGCCTGGCTCTCGTCATCCATGCGCACTCTACGGGTGGGCTGAGCGCGGCCATCTGGGCGGCGGACAGGCCCCACGAGGCACTCGCAGGCATGATCCTAGACAGCCCACTCTTTGGTCGCAGAGAGCGCGGGATCAAGCGCTACGGCCGCTTGGTCCTTCCGCTCTTGGGCCGGGTACGGCCACTGATGGAGGTCTCACACAATCCGTCCATCTACGCCCACCACCTCCACGTGAGTAATGGCGGTCGATGGAACTTTGACACGCGCATGAAGCGCCCGGAAGGCGTACGTGCGCGCGCGGCGTGGGCCTTGGCCGTACTCCAGGCGCAGCGCCGCATTGCGCGTGGTCTAGGGCTGAGAGTTCCGGTCCTGGTAGCGCGTTCGGCCCGCACCGGACCCGAACGCATGGACAATCCGGAACTAGACAGGCAGGACATCGTGGTTGACGTCGACGCCATCGCACGTCTGGCGCCGCGCCTTGGCTCAAAGGTGGAGGAACTCGTCATTGACGGTGGCGTCCACGAGCTCTCGTTGTCAGCGCCAGCCGCGCGGTCCGCGTACCTCAGCGGAGTGCGGCACTGGCTGGATAAGGTGCTCGCATGACTACCCGTCACCCCTACTTTGGTGAGCCAGGGACGATCGCAGCCTTGGCCCATCGAGGGTTCTCATTGGATGGCCTGGAGAACTCCATGGCGGCGTTCGAAGCCGCAGTGAAACTCGGCTTCACCTACGTGGAGACCGATGCCCATGGCACGGCGGACGGCGTTGCCGTGGCGCTGCACGACGCCTCGCTTGACCGCACGACCGACGCTGAAGGCCAGGTGAAGGACTTGCCCTGGAGCGACGTCTCCCACGCGCGCATTGGCGGCACGGAACCCGTTCCCTTGCTCGAGGACCTGCTGGGCACCTTCCCACAACTCAGGGTGAACATTGATGTGAAGGGAGCATCGGGCATCCGACCCGTGGCCGATGCCGTGGAACGCACCCAGGCGCATGAACGCGTGTGCATTGCTTCCTTTTCCACCGCGCGACGCAATGCCACGGTTGCCCTGTTGTCCAAGCCCGTTGCCACTTCGGCTGGCACCAAGGAAGCCGCGAGTTTCTTTTCCCGTGGAGCGTGGGGCGGCCGCGTGGACAGGCCACTACGCCACGTGGACGCCTTACAGATCCCGTGGAAGGTCCGGGGGCGCGCAGTCCTGACCCCTCGGCACATCCAGGCGGCGCATGCCGCGGGCAAACTCATCCATGTATGGACGGTCAACGAAGCACAAGACATGCATACTCTGCTGGACAGGGGTGTGGACGGGCTCGTCTCCGACAGGGCGGACGTCCTCAAGGACGTGCTCACTGAACGGGGAGAATGGCAATAGCCATGCCCCGCGCAAAGCGGCCAGGACTCGCATCGGAAGGTGAGCTCGTGCGTGCCTTGACTCTCACACAGTGTGAGGCTTCAGCATGAGTGATGTGATGTACAGCATCGGAGAGTTCGCCGCCTTTGGGCGCGTGAGTGTCCGCATGCTGCGCCATTACGACAGCATCGGCCTCTTGGTCCCCGCAAATGTGGATCACCACAGTGGCTACCGCTACTACTCAAACCGGCAACTGTCTCAACTGTTGCGCATAGTGGAGTTGCGGTCACTGGGTGTGGGACTCGAGGCGATCCGCGAGGTGCTTGACGCTCGGGATGCTCGCGGAGCGTACGTGTCGGTGCTTCATCAACGGCGTACGGAACTTGAGCAGCACCTCGCTGACGACGCGGCCCAGTTGGACCGGCTCTCCGCACGCCTCCGTCACTTGGAAGGAACCGCCATGGCAACGCCAGTCACGTACAAGTCGCTCGACCCCGTCACCGTCTACGCCGTCTCAGGGCTTGCTCCGGGTATGGGACCCGAGCTTGTGGGGCCCACCGTGGGTCCGCTCATCGACCAACTCAACACAGCGCTCAGCGCCGCTCAGCGCCCCTGCATTGAACCGGGAATCTTTTGGTACGAACCGGCTGCAGACACGGAGCAACTCAAGGTTTCGGTCTCGTACGTCGCGGAGGAGCCGCCGGTGACAGGCGAAGGCTACGACGTGGTGGAACTTCCGTTCGTAGAAGTCGCCGCCACCTTGCTCCACAAGGGCGACATGGCGGGAATTGGGGATTCGTGGATGGCGCTTACGGAGCAACTTCTTGCAGACGGCTACCGGATCGCGGGGCCCTCCCGTGAGGTCTACTTAGAAGCCGAGGGCCACGAACCTGGTCCCGATTGGGTCACCGAGCTGCAGATGCCTGTGGAAAGGGACCACTAGCCAAGGCGATCGACTGCGCGAGCAATCCTGCGCGCCCGCGTCTCAGGCGTTGGTGATGTCACTACGGGATGAAGTACCGAGTACCGCTCAGAGCGTTTGAGGCCGTCAAACGCGGCGCGCTTTCCGGCCGCGTCCAGCGCCTGGTAGAGGTCCTCTGGCACCTGGATGTCTGCAGAGCCTTCGTACGCTCGCTCCCACCGGCCATCAGCTTGAGCTCGTTCCACTTCTTCGAGGCCTCGGGGCCGCATACGACCAGCGGCTTGCAACTCGGCCACCAACCGCACATTGCGCGCGGACCACATGGAACGCGCCCTGCGCGGAGTGAACCGCTGCTTGTACGTGCTTGCATCCACTGACTTCAGCTGTCCGTCAATCCATCCAGAGCACAGTGCCTCAAGCAAGGCCTCGTCGTAGGTCATCGACGTAGGCGACGTGGTGCCCTTCTTCGCCAGCAACACCCAGGCACCGTCGTGGGAAGATTCGTTCTCGTCGAGCCACGCTCGCCACGCCGAAACGTCGGGGAAAGTCAGCAGAGGTTGCTCTGGAGCCATTCCCCCACCGTACTGGCGGGGCATGACACGGCGCAGGCGAGGCGTTCTACGGTAGTGACGCATACTGAAGACATGACGACGCTCACAGACTTTTCTGCCACCTCGCTCAACGGTGAAGAGCGCAAGCTCTCAGATTTTGCAGGTCAGGTGGTGCTCGTGGTGAACACCGCAAGCAAGTGCGGGCACACGCCCCAATATGAAGGTCTGCAAGCCCTCTACGACGCACATCAGCACCAGGGATTTACGGTGCTGGGTTTCCCTTGTGGTCAGTTTGCGGACCAAGAGCTTGACTCCGCTGATGCCATTGGTGAGTTCTGCAGCGTCAACTATGGCGTGACGTTCCCCATGTTTGCCAAGATCGACGTCAACGGCACGGGCACGCACCCGCTGTGGGTGTGGCTCAAGAAGGAGCGCCGTGGCGTCCTCGGCGGAGTGATCTCGTGGAACTTTACGAAGTTCCTTGTAGGCCGCGACGGCGACGTGATTGGGCGCTACTCGCCAGAGACGCAACCTGCCGAGATTGAGGCTGACATCCGCGCGGCTCTTGCCGCGTAGAGCACTTCTGTCCTACCCCAGCCTAACGGTCGCCCGTGCATCGTCCGTGGGGAATGAGTCCACTGTGGCGCTCACGTCCACTCCGATCAGTTCGGCGTGACCCGAGAGCACGGTGAGGAACGCCGTGTCTGCCGCATCCCGGCCCGTGGCAATGCGCAGCATCGACTGACGCGGTGCCAGCGACGTGAGGTTCACCACTAGCCACTGCCCGTCCACCCAGGCCTCGCACACAGCATGGAAGTCCATGGGCTCCAGTCCGGGCGCGTAGACCGAGACACACCTCGCGGGCACTCCCCTGGCGCGCAGTAACGCGACCGTGAGGTGTGCAAAGTCCCTGCACACGCCTTTACGGCTCAACAACGTCTGCACCGCGCCATCCGTGGGAAGGCTCGACCCGGGGGTGTATTCAAGGTGAGTGCCCACCCAGGAGCTCACCGCGTCGAGCAAGTTCTTGCCCTCAAGTCCCTCGAACTCCGCCTCAGCAATCGCCGCCAAGGTGTCGGATTCGCAGTAGCGGCTGGGCCGCACATAACGGATGAGCTCTGCGGATTCTGCCGCAAGAGCGGCGCCTCGGCCGGACACCGTGGCCCGGTACTCAATGCGCAAGGAGCCCGCGTCATCATCGATCCTGTGCATCCTGCTTCCATGAGCGTCCAACACCTCGAGCGGCTCGCGGACGGCTGAGTCTCCGTCTACGACGAAGGACTCTGTGAGCACGAGTCCATCCGTGGCGTGCGCGGCAACGGCCAACACCATGGAAGACGCCTCCACCACGTCCAGGTGCAATACAGCGCTCACTGTGCGTTGGATAGGCATGGCTCTCCTCGATTCTCGTTGTGGATTTCGGTCACGGCATGCCTCGACTGCGTAGGAGCCGCATTGACGGGCCTGGCCTCACTCGTATCCGGGTGGGACGAGGTGTCCGATATTGCGACGCAGACGGAGTGCGCGTAGAGGACCGCGTGATACTTGAGCGCATCGTCAGTCTTGGAATCCCGCCCGCGTGGACAGATGTGTGGATCGCGCCCGCGGCCCACGATCACATTCAGGCCTTGGGGACGGATGCGGCGGGTCGTCGCCAATACCTGTATCACCCCAAGTGGCGCGAGGCCCAAGACCGCGAGAAGTTTGACAGGATGTTGGACTTTGCCGATGCCTTGCCCGCCGCTCGCCGCACCGTCACTCACGATTTGCGTCAGGAAGGCTTGGTTCAGCGCCGCGTGCTCGCCGGAGCGTTCAGGCTGATCGACAGTTCCGGCATTCGGTCCGGCTCCGAGGAATACGAGCGCGACAACGGCAGCTATGGCCTGACCACTCTTCTCGGCCGGCATGTGACGGTGAGGGGAGGCCGCGAAGTCATCTTGAGCTTCCCCGGCAAGAGCGGCAAGGAATGGTATTGCGAAGTCAACGATCCCGACCTGGCCGCGTTGGTGACCCAACTCAAGCGCAGGGGCTCCCAGCATCGTCTCTTCGCGTATAAGAACGACCAAGGCGCCTGGAGGCCCCTCAAACAAGAGGACGTCAACGCCTACATCCGTGAACGCACTCGCGGAGAGTTCACTGCCAAAGACTTCCGAACGCTGCAAGGGACAGCTGCGGCCGCAGAAAGTCTGGCGAGGAGTGCCGCAGCGGGTGTGCCTCGAAGCACGACGCGCGCCGTCAAGGCGGCGATGGACGCCGCTGCAGATGTGCTCGGAAACACGCCTGCGATTGCAAAGAAGAGCTATGTCGACCCTCGAATCATTGATCGGTTTGAGCACGGAGAGACTGTCGAGTTGGGTTTGGGTCGAAACGTGGAACTGGCCCTACGGCCCTTAGTGGGCTCGTAGGGCCAGTACCACTGCGTGATTACGCCGCGATGCGGGCCAAGGTCTCGCGCAGTTCTTCACTTGTGTGGACCTCTTGGTCCAAGTTGAACTGCAAAAGCTTGACCGCGTCGGACGCTCCCATTGCTGTGACGGGTATGAGGAGATTCTCATACGCCGAGATTTCGTAGTGCTCGTTGCCCAGCGCGCTTGCCAGCACCACGTGGTCCATCACCTTGCCCGATGAACGCTTGATAAGCGATTCAGCTTGCTTGGAGATGCCGGTGGTGCTGGGCGACGGTGCCGTGGTCGGCTTGAGATCGAGCACCTTAAAGACCTTGTGCAGATTCTCTATCTGCTCCTTGGTCTCGTCGGCGTGATGCCTAAACATCTTCTTGATCTCAGCCGACTTGGCAGCGCTCGCAAGAGTGCCCAGCGCCGCAAGCGAGTGGTCTTCCATGGTGAGAGCGGTCCTCAACTGGAAGTGCAACAGGTCCTCAGCCGTGTCGATCGTGTGGGTAGCCATGGTTGGCTCCTTCCTGTGGTCGGGGTGAGGTTCAGCACCAACGAGTGGCTAGAAGTAGTGCCTTCTGCCGCCGATGCCACGTCCCGCCGCTCCCAGCAGGAGAAGGACGACGCCGATGACTACCAAGATGATTCCGAGCGTCTGCAAGATAGCGACGGAAAGGAAGTAGCCGAGCAGGAACAAGATGATTCCGAGGATGATCATGATTTCTCCTGTGTGTAGTGGTTGGGTTTACTGCACCGGCAAAGGGTTCTCACCCGTAGCCGGATTCGTGGAAGACAAGGCGATGAGTCGGCGATGCAGAGTCACCGGAACCTCGTCTGAGAACACCACCTCGGTGGGCTGAGGAAGGGCCTCAACCGCAAGCTCCGGGGATGATGTGTGTGTCGCAGCAAGTTCTGCAACTGCGGCCAAGCTGCGAGCACGCCGTTCACGGCGTGTTTCTAACTGGGGGACCCGAACGGAGATGGGTCGATCCGGTCCATCAAGGACGGGATATGGGGTGATGTCACTCATACTCTTCCTCCGGTAGATAGGACTGCTGTCCGTCACCGGGGTTCAGAGCGACAATTAGGACGGTAACACGGCTTTGCGAAAAATATCCAATTTAGGCACGAACTTTTGCCAAAGTGAGCGTCACGGGAGGTAGATCCCCCGCTGACACCTGCTCAGCAACGCCATGGATGCGGAGGTTGTTGTTGCGTGCGTAAACGCGAAGTAAACGGAACGCCTCGTCCATATCAACGGACAGTGACGTCGCAATGACACCCTTTGCTTGTTCGATGGCGATGCGGCTTTCGAGTGCGTGCTTCAGTTGCGCTTCCACCACTTGCGCTTGGTTGGCTACGCGGTCTTGCAAGATCGCGATTGTTGCGACCGAAGCAAGGGCTTGCGCAACTTTCATATCGGCTTCTGGAAAATCCCTGTGGGACTTGCCGAACAAGTCCATTGCGCCGATGACTTCGCCCCGCACTCTCATGGGAATGACGAGTACAGATTCGAAGCCCTCAGCTCGCGCAGCGGCGCAATACTCCGGCCATAGTGCCTCGTACGTATCCAAGTCACCCATCACAATGGGTGTGCCCGCGATGTAACAGTCGATACAGGGACCGGCACCTCGCGACAACGTCACATGGGCCACACGCTCTGCCGCTGCACTGGTGGCAGTGGCGAACTCAAGCGCCCCTGCGCCAGCCCGCGCGGCTGAGCCCGGTGCCAGCAAGATGCCGCCTGCGCCGAGTTCAAGAATCTCTGTGCAATCTGTGATGAGAGTGTGCAACAGATCCAGCGCGTCAAAATCCTTAGTAAGGATGTCCGCTGCGCTCGAGAACGCGGCGATGATTTTGGCTTCTCGACCCTGCCCGTCCACCCATGCCCTCCTCGCGACGAACGCCGTGTATCGGCGTCATTGTGTACATGTCCTGTACGTCTACGCAATGAAAACTTTGGCAACAGCGCGCTTGAGGTCATCCTCTAGCGAGGCGGAGACACTAAGCGGGCCTCGGAGAGCCTACCGTTAAGACATGAGCAGTGACGAGGGCCACGAGTCCACCACCGACCAGGCATCAACAACCTTTGCCGATCTGGGCTTGGAAGGGGCCATTCTTAAGTCTTTGCGGGACGTGGGCTACGAGTCGCCCTCGGCTATTCAGACGCAGACGATTCCGCCCCTCTTGGCAGGCCGGGATGTAGTGGGTCTGGCGCAAACGGGAACAGGCAAGACCGCCGCGTTCGCGTTGCCCATCCTTGCCCGCCTTGACGTGCACCAGAAGGAACCCCAGGCTTTGGTGCTGGCTCCCACCCGAGAACTCGCGCTTCAAGTGTGTGAAGCATTTGAGCGCTACGCCTCGCATCTCAAGGGCGTTCACGTGCTTCCCGTATACGGAGGCCAGGGTTACGGCGTGCAATTGTCAGCGCTACGTCGCGGAGTGCACATTGTGGTGGGCACGCCGGGCCGCATCATGGACCACCTGGACAAGGGCACGCTAGACCTGTCACAACTGAAGTACTTGGTACTTGACGAAGCCGATGAAATGCTGAAGATGGGCTTCGCGGAAGACGTGGAGGTAATCCTCGCGTCCACGCCGGAGACAAAGCAAGTGGCGTTGTTCTCTGCGACCATGCCAGCACCCATCCGCCGGCTGTCCGCCAAGTATCTCAACAGTCCTCAAGAGATCTCCATTGAGCGCAAGACCACCACGTCGGCCAATACGCGTCAGCGCTACCTGATTGTGAGCTACTCGCAGAAGCTGGACGCGCTCACCCGCATCCTCGAGGTGGAGAACTTTGAGGCAATGATCGTGTTCACCCGCACCAAGAACGACACCGAGGCCGTGGCCGAGAAGTTGCGCGCGCGCGGATTTGCGGCAGCAGCCATTAACGGTGACGTGGTCCAGGCCCAGCGCGAGCGGACCATCAAGCAGCTCAAGGAAGGCAAACTAGACATTCTCGTAGCCACGGATGTGGCCGCTCGCGGCTTGGACGTGGATCGCATCAGCCATGTGGTGAACTTCGACATCCCCATCGACACCGAGTCCTACGTGCACCGCATTGGACGTACTGGCCGTGCGGGCCGCAGCGGTGAGGCCATCAGCTTTGTGACTCCGCGCGAGCGGCGCATGCTCACGGCTATTGAGCGCGCCACACGGCAACCGCTCACGGAGATGCACTGGCCAAGCGTGGACGATGTGAACGCCACGCGCTTGGCACGCTTTGACGAGTCCATCACGCAGGCCTTGTCGCAGACCGATCGCATTGCCCGCTTCCGCGACATCATTGCGCATTACGTGGAGCATCACGACGTTCCCGAATCCGATGTCGCGGCAGCTCTGGCCGTGGTAGCTCAAGGCGACACTCCCCTGCTCCTGGAGCCTCAAGACCTGCCGTCGCGTGAGGCGTTCGTGCGCGGTGCGGACGGAGAAGGCGCCGATGCCAAGCGCAACGGCCCTCGCGGCGGCCGCAACCAGCGCGGGCCGGCGCAGGGATTCACTACCTACCGTATTGAGGTGGGCAAGCGCCACAAAGTGGAGCCGCGTCAGATTGTCGGTGCACTGGCCAACGAAGGTGGACTCAAGCGCGGAGACTTTGGCGCCATCAAGATTTACCCCGAGTTCTCCCTGGTAGATCTACCCTCGGACATGCCGCAAGATACGTTCCGGCGCCTCTCAGGCACGCGGATCAGTGGCAAGCTCATTGAATTGCGTGCCGATGCGGGTCCGGGGGGACGGACGCGCCCTGACCGCGCCAGGGGCAACGACAACTCGCGACGCGAGGCTCCCCACCGTGAACGTCCAGGCCGAGAGCGACCCGGGCGCAAGCCCCGAACCAAGTAGGTAGCGCGTGGCAAAGCCTGCCGATGCCCCTGGCATCGACCCGAAGGACCTTGACGTGACGCTCAGGGTCTTGGCGACGCTCAATACTCTCGATGAGTCTCACCCCGACTTCATCGCTGTACGCAGGGCTACCGCCAAGATGTTTAAGGCGGTCAAGAACACGCGTCGAAGTGAGAAGCGGGCAGCCATCACCGCCGCCGACGAAGCGGTCGTTGCTGCCACTGCCACTGGCGCACCCGACCGCATTGATGACGAAACCCGGGGCATCGAACTGGCCGCCACGGCATCGGCCCCGATTGCTGGCATGTACACCAAGCCCAGGCCTTGCTACATCTGCAAGCAGAAGTACACGACTGTGGACTCGTTCTATCACCAGTTGTGCCCCACGTGTGCGGCCATGAGCCACCGCAAGCGCTACGCCCGCACAGACCTCACGGGTAAGCGTGCACTCCTCACGGGTGGTCGCGCCAAGATCGGAATGCATATCGCATTGCGCCTGCTGCGCGATGGTGCGCATCTCACTATCACCACTCGATTCCCGCGCGATGCGGTGCGCCGCTTTGCAGCTATGGACGATGCCGGCGACTGGCTCCACCGGCTGGAGGTAGTGGGCATTGACTTGCGTGACCCGTCGCAAGTGGTGGCCCTGGCGGACTCAGTGGCGGCCGAGGGCCCGCTCGACATTCTCATCAACAATGCCGCCCAAACAGTGCGCCGTTCCGCGGGCGCGTATGCACCGCTTGCCGATGCTGAGAACACTCCACTCGAGCACGGGCTGTGGCCGCAGGGTCGTGGGCCGAGGATCCTGACCCTTGGCCGCACCCATGACGTTCACCCGCTTGCACTGGAGCAATCCGTCCAAACCCACCCCTTGCTGGCCTCGGCTCATCTGGCTGAAACGGGGCCCGCCAACGCCAAGCTACTCACGGAGATGGCCCTCGCGCCGGGATCGTCGTCGCTCGCTCGCCTCATGGACGGCTCCGCGATCGACGCCGGAGGCCTCATCCCCGACACACACCACACCAACTCCTGGGTTCAGGCGGTCGGCGAGATCGACCCCTTGGAGCTGCTGGAAGTGCAATTGTGCAACTCCACGGCGCCATTCATCTTGATCAACCGCTTGCGACCTCAACTGGCCCTCGCCGCCGCCAATGCTCCGCGCGGGCGCAGTTACGTGGTCAACGTCTCCGCGATGGAGGGCATATTCGAGCGGGGGTACAAAGGGCCAGGTCATCCCCACACCAACATGGCCAAGGCGGCGCTCAACATGCTGACGAGGACGAGCGCACGCGAAATGTTCGAAAGCGACTCCATCCTCATGACGAGTGTGGACACCGGCTGGATCACCGATGAGAGACCGCACCCCACTAAGGTGCGCCTCGCGGAGGAAGGCTTCCATGCACCTTTGGACCTCGTGGACGGTGCTGCACGGGTCTACGACCCCATCGTGCGCGGAGAGGCTGGCGAAGACCTCTTTGGAGTCTTCCTGAAAGACTACGAGCCATCTCGCTGGTGAAGCGGGACGGCTCGTGAAGTCGGGCTGACAGGATTTGAACCTGCGACCCCTTGACCCCCAGTCAAGTGCGCTACCAAACTGCGCCACAGCCCGTGACAGCCTGATTATCCTACCGGACAGCAATGGGCACTGAGGACGGCAAAACTCCGGCTTTAGCGGCGATTCAAGCCGGCTGCGGCACGGAGGACTTGTCCTTGGTGACCCACCATCCAATGAGTGCGAACGTCACACCAGGCACCACCAGGATCAGTCCCAACCACGTGGGCGCCACATAACCAAGCCCGGCAGCGATCACGAGGCCACCGAGCCATGCACCGAGTGAGTTGCCGGTATTGAGCGCCGAGTGATTCACCGCCGCCGCCAAAGTTTGGCTGTCTTCAGCCACGTCCATGAGGCGGGTTTGAATCGCTGGGGCAAGTGCTTGCGCCGAGGCACCCACCAGGAACACACCCGCGAGCAGACCGATGAGCGTGTGGGCGGTGAGACCAAGGATCGTGAGCGACACGGCGAGGGCACCAAAGAGGAGCACGATGGCTCGTGTCGCTCCGCGATCCGCCAACCGCCCGCCGCCAAGGATTCCCACGGTGGTGCCCACACCCAACACGATCAGCACTACCGGAACGAAGGCTTCCGAGGTACCTGAAACCTCGGTAGAAAGCGGTGCCACGTAGCTGTAGACCGCAAAGAATCCACCAAAGCCCAAGGCTCCGGTGAGAAGGGCAAACCACACGCCGGGCCGGGTGAACCCGCGCAACTCCCTACCGATCGTCGCCTCTTTGTCGCCAGGCATGAACGGCACGCACACGTATACCGCCACTGTGGTGAAAGCGAAAAGCACGGCCACGACGACGTAGGCCATGCGCCAGTTGCTGTGTTGACCGAGGTAGGTGATGGCAGGCACACCAATCACGCTGGCGATGGTGAGACCCACAAAGACATAAGCGGCAGCCTGTCCCCTGCGTTCGGGTCCCAAGAGGCGAGCCGCCACGAGCGCCGCCACACCAAAGTACGCGCCATGAGGCAAGCCCGAGAGGAACCTTGCGGCCACCACCAGTTCGTAGGTGGGCGCTACGGCAGACGCCACGCTCGCAAGGGTGAACGCGGTGGCCAGTACCACCAGTAGCCGCCGCCTGGGGAACTTTGCCGACATGGCAGCAATAGTCGGCGCGCCCACCACCACTCCAATGGCGTAAGCCGTAATGAGCCAGCCGGCCTTGGAGATTGCTTGTTCCGGTTCCGATGCCATGAGATCGGGCAGCAAGTCCGTGGCAATTTCGGGTAAGAGGCCCATCGCAACGAACTCGGTGGAACCAATGGAGAAGCCGCCGAGAGCCAGCGCCATCATGGCGAGAGTGATCCGGCGAGGAGTCAACGTGGGCATCGCACACTTTCAAGGAATTGCCAGGGTAGGCACGGAGGGACGTACAAGGGTAACGCCGCACGTACGCGGAGTATTCACCGCCTGATACTGCTCCGATGCCGGCCAGTTCCTTTGGCTTGATAGAGCGCCTGATCCGCCTCCGCTAGCGCCGCATCGAGTCCTTGCTGGCCCAGGCTCGCCACGCCAAAAGTGATCGTGGGCCAGACCGCCGACTCAGCCTTGGCATCGGCAAAAGCCTGGGCGACGTCTCGCACAATCTTGTCTGCCCGCTCCCGTCCACCATGCGCGAGCACGAACACAAACTCGTCTCCGCCAAGGCGCCCAGCACGATCATCGGTGCCCAGAACGTGCTCGCACACGGCACCAAAGGCTTCCAGCGCGCGGTCACCCATGGCATGACCGTGGTTGTCGTTCATCTCTTTGAAGCGGTCGAAATCCGCCAGCACCACCGTAGCGTCACCCTCACTAGCCTCAAGTACCGCTTGAGCTTGCTCCCAGAACGCCTTGCGGTTCAGTAAGCCTGTGAGGTCGTCGTGGTCTGCGCGCAACTTCCAGCGGTGCGCCATCTCATAGCGGCTGAGCTCGGCCACGCTGTACGTCACCACCATCAACATGAGTGCGACGCCCATCGTGGTGAGCGCGGGGCCCAACCAGTTGATGTAGAGCGAGGATTCGGCCCCCACCGTCAGGAAGGCCGTCAACCGGACGGCATAGAACAAGGCACCAGCCGTCGACGCAATGGAGATAGCGATAATCGCGGTCCATGCGTCAGGACTGATGGGCGAATTGTGTGTGGTGTGGCGTTCCGCCACGACCCGCCAGAGTTCAATAGCGGTGAATACCAAGACCACGAGCATCGCTGCGAGTAACACAGAGCCCGCGGGCCACTCGGCACCTTGGGGACGCTCGATCATCGACGCGGCGAAGGCAAGCACGCCTGGGACGAGCGTCTGCCACCACCTGGTCTTGATGCCTCGCAGGGACCGTGCGGCTGCCCAACCAAAACTCACCGCGCTAATGGCAACGCCGTTGCCCAAAGCGCCAAAGAATTCCTTGGTGGACTCTGTGGCAAACAAGTAGAGGCCGGTGCCCAGCGCCGATGCGCCCACCACTCCCGACCACCATGCGGCAAAGGGGGCTCGGGTGCTGCGATAAGTACCGAAGTAGATGAGCACCAGTGCGCACAGGGCAATTGCCGACTGCATGATTCGCAACGTTGCCACATCGAGCATGCGTCCAGGCTATGGCACTTTGCCCGGGATTGATGGTAAGCGTGACGATACCGACACGCCCCGCTCGACATCGGTTCACTGCGAGCAGAACCCGCAGGTAGGGCTCGGCGAGTTGGGCGATTTGTCCCTTGTTGCGGTCGCAGCATCGCGCTGTCCGTGCCTACGGTGCGAGTGACGGCACACCCCCGTCCGAAAGGAGCAGGACATGTCGACCGCAACTGACACCATCGTTGTAGACGTGCCTTTGCGCACCGCGTACAACCAGTGGACCCAGATGGAGTCTTACCCCAAGTTCATGAGTGGCGTCGAGCAAGTCACTCAGCTGGACGACAGTCACTTGCGCTGGAAGATGAATGTCTCCGGCGTGGAACGAGAGTTTGATGTGACCATCACGGACCAGCAGCCGGACAACCACATTTCGTGGCAGAGCACGGGCGAGGTTGAGCAATACGGCCGGGTGGCCTTCCAGCCCTTAGGTCCTGACAAGACGCAGGTGACGTTGTCGCTCGATTGGCGTCCCTCAGGCGTGGTGGAGCACGCCGGCAAGGCCCTCCAAGTGGACGATGCACTTGTCATGCGGGACCTGCAGCGATTCAAGGATTTCATTGAGGAACGCCACGTCGAGGAAGGCGCGTGGAGGGGCTCCATCTAGCCTCCGCAGACCACCTGAGACCTTCCCCCACCCAGTGCTGCCGGGCTAGCGTCCGGCGGCACTGTCTCGTTGCCCCCTGCCCACACGGCGTCGCGCAGACAGGAAACGTACGATTCGAACTATGGCCCAGAACAAGACCCAACCCACTTCCGTGACCGTCGAATCCTTCTTGGAGGGAGTGGAACCCCCGAGGCGACGCGATGAGGGCGTGCGCTTGCATGCGTTGATGCGAGAGGTCACCGGCGAGCCTGGAACCGTGTGGGGTCCCAGCATCGTGGGCTATGGCACGTTGCACTATTCGTACGAATCAGGGCGCTCCGGCGACACCATGCGCGTGGGCTTCTCGCCCCGTAAGGCGGCAATCTCCCTCTACGGCCTGCAAGATCACCCTGAAGCGAGGCCACTCCTCGATGATCTAGGCCCCCACACCACAGGTGCCGGATGCGTCTACATCAAGAAGCTTGATGCAGTGGACGAGACCATCTTGCGTCAGTTGGTGAAGTTGGCGTACGTAAGGCCAGCGCCCACCAAGGGTTAGCGTTTCTTGCCTGCGCGGCTTCCTCGCTTTTCACGCACCTTGACCGAGATCTGAATGGGAGTGCCTTCAAAGCCAAAGGTCTCGCGCAATCGGCGCTCAATAAACCGGCGGTACTGAGGGTCAAGGAAGCCAGAGGCGAAGATCACGAATCGGGGTGGCCTGGTGGACGCCTGGGTGGCAAACAGAATCTTGGGCTGCTTCCCGCCGCGCACGGGGTGCGGATGTTCGGCGACGAGTTCGCCGAGGAAAGTATTGAGACGGCCAGTGGACACTCGCATGTCCCAGCTG
Organism: Actinomycetales bacterium; assembly: GCA_044507265.1. Classification (GTDB taxonomy): domain Bacteria; phylum Actinomycetota; class Actinomycetes; order Actinomycetales; family Demequinaceae; genus Demequina. The sequence goes on from JBIQJT010000006.1 coordinate 27,886, forward strand.
GACAACGCCAGCTCCATGGCCGAGATGAGGCGGTTCGTGTGCCAGCCGGTCTTGGCGGACAGATTCACACGCGGAGCCCACGTGAGCTGAACGAGGTCCTTGTCGATGGAACGTTCCAGCAAGAAGCGTTCGTCTTCGCCCACCAGGTCCCACTTATTGAAGACCAACACCAATGCGCGGCCCGCATCAATCACTTGGGAGATGACTCGCGTGTCTTGCTCGCTGAGCGGTACAGAGGCATCGAGCAATACCAAGGCCAGTTCCGCTCGCTCAATGGCCGTCATGGTGCGCAACGAGGCGTAGAAGTCGGCACCCTTGGTCTGATGCACCCGGCGGCGAATGCCCGCGGTGTCCACCAATGTCCACGGCTTGCCACCGATGTCGACGATCTCGTCCACAGGGTCACGCGTGGTGCCGGCAATCTCATCCACCACCACGCGATCACTGCCCGCGAGCTTATTGAGAAGCGATGACTTGCCCACGTTGGGCCTGCCCACCAATGCCACTCGGCGCGGGGCATCGAGCACCGCCTCCACGTGGGGCATCTCGAGAGGCAAGGCGCCTACAGCTGCGTCAAGGAGATCGCCCATGCCACGGCCATGAAGTGCAGAGACCGGATACGGCTCACCGAGACCCATGTTCCACAAGGCTGCGGCTTCAAGCTCACCTTGCGGACCGTCCACCTTGTTGGCGGCCAGAATCACCGGCTTCTTTGCCGCACGCAACAGTCTCACCACTTGGTCATCCGTGGCGGTGGCGCCCACGGTCGCGTCCACGACAAAGATGATGGCGTCGGCGAGGTCCAGGGCGGCCTCCGCGGCTTGCGCTACAGACAAGTCGATGCCCGTGACGTTCTTCTCCCAGCCACCAGTATCCATAAGCCAGAAGTCGCGGCCGGCCCATTCAGCGCGGTAGTTCACGCGGTCGCGCGTGACGCCGGGCTTGTCCTCCACCACGGCGAGGCGTTTGCCGATGATGCGGTTGACGAGGGTGGATTTGCCTACATTGGGTCTGCCCACCACGGCGAGGATCGGTAGGGCTTCCTCGGTCTCGACAGACTCGCCGTCCAGGTCGGCAAAGTCTTCTTCCGTGAGGTCGTACTCTTCGAGCCCCGCGCGCAAGGCTGCCTCTCGGACTTCGTCCAGAAGTTCAGCCGGGTCCGAGGAATAGGGCGCCGGCATGGGAGCCTCAGAACTCAACTCAAAGGCACGGGGAAGCGACAGCTCCGCATCGAACTCTCGGTCGTCATCCGTTGCGTTCATGATTCGTCCTGTGCCTTCTTGACGAGGTCCACCACGAACCGCACGGCCTCGTCGATAGTCATGTCGGTGGTGTCTAGGGTGACCACGCCGTCGGCCGCGACGTGAAAGTTCACCACGGTGGAGTCCTTGGCATCCCGGCCCAGCACCGCCTCACGGACGGTGCCGGAATCGGCCCCCTCCCCTGCCCGACGCGCGATGCGCACCTCCTCGGAGGCCGTCATCAAAATCCGGACATCGGCATCGGGTGCCACCACGGTGGTGATGTCACGGCCTTCCACCACGATGCCGCGACCCTCGGAGAAGCCTCCCGTGCGCTCCTGCTCCAGGATCTCGCGCTGCCATGCACCCAGCGCGGCACGCGCCTTGAGGTTGGTCGCCACTGTGGAGACCAGCAGGGCAATGGTGTCGGTGCGGATGAGCCGTGTCACGTCGTCACCGTCAAGCGTGACCAGAGGCGAATCAGGGTCCAGGCGCAGTTCCACGTTCATGGTGGCCACCATGTTGGCGACGTCGTCCTCGAGGGCGAGATCTACGCCTTCGCGCATGCAATACAGGGCACCCACGCGGTACGTGGCGCCAGTGTCGAGATAGGCAAGTTTGAGCCTGCGCGCTACCTCGCGCGAGACAGTGGACTTGCCGGTGCCAGCCGGTCCGTCAATAGCAACGACGACGCCCGTCACGATGCCGCCACCACCCATCCACGGTCCTCGAGAGCCGTCGCGAGTTGATCGGCGCGTGACGGCAAGACCCAGATGGTGGTCAGACCCACGGGTTGACGAGGCGAGTGTTCAATGGTCAGGTCCTCGATGTTGACGTCAATCGCAGCGGTGTCCGTCAGGAGGGCCACCAAGCGGCCGGGCTCGTCCGGCACGATGACCGTGACGGGGTGCCACTCGCGGTTCTTTCCGCCGTGCTTGCCTGGGATGCGTGCCACTTCCATGCGGCCACGCTCAATGAGGTCAGTGATCGCTTCACCAATATCTTCAGCGTCGCGAATGTCCTCGAGATCGCCAATGATGTGCTCGATGGTGGCCACGAGTGCGGTGCGATTGAGGCGGGCAATATCGGCCCACATCCCCGGATCGGAGGCAGCGATCCTGGTGACATCGCGCAGACCCTGTCCGGCAAGGGCCACATCATTGGCGTCAAGGCTTCCCAAGGCGGCAGCAACGGCCGATGCCGCCACTTGGGGGGCGTGAGACACCCGGGCCACCGCGGCATCGTGCGCTGCAGCGTCCATGACCACCACATCGCTCAAGAGCGCCTGGGCTACCTGCTTGACGGTGGCCACGGCTGCGTCGGTGCCTTGACCCGGGCAGATGACCCAAGGGCGCGCGCGGAACAAGTCTCCCTGAGCGGCCAGACCGCCCGAAATCTCCCGACCGGACATGGGGTGCGAGCCTACGTAGCGCGCACCATGTCCCGACTGAGCCGCCGCTGTCTCGATGGGCATCTTCACGGAAGCCACGTCCGTCACCGTGGCACGTGGCCAGCGTTCGAGAGCGTCAAGCACCACACCGGCCGCCGTCGCTGGCGGCGTTGCCACGATCACGAGCTCGGGAGAGTCGTCACCCAGAACATCCCCTGCCCCAATGGTCTGCGCCAAACGCTCCGCCTCGGCTGAAGCATCAGCAATGGTGACGTCCCAACCTTCGGCCCGTAAGCCAATCCCTATGCTTGCGCCAATCAACCCGGCGCCAATGATATGGGTGCGAGGTGTAGATGCGGCTGCGGTGCTCACTGCGCCAGATCTCGGCGTAGGGCCACCGCTTGGTGCATGTAGCTGTGCACCACTTGACTGCGCGGCCGGTCAAGATTGGCGTGCATCATGACGCGCACCACGCGCGGCAGGGCGTGCGGAACCGCCATTTCTTGGGCGCACATGAGCGGAACGTCGCCAAACCCCAGTTCGCGCGCGGCGGCGGCGGGAAAGTCACTCACGATGTCAGGTGTGCACGTGAAGAACACGGAGATGAGATGCTCTGTGGTGATGCCGTTGTCGGCCAACATGGCCTCCACGAGCTCTTGAGTGCGCTTGTAGAGATGCTCGCGCTCATCCCGATCAAGAGTGGTAGCGCCACGAATCGCCCGAACAGTCACTGCGCTATCGTATCGGGCGCTGACTACAGGCCTGCGGCGGCCATGAGTTCGCCCACTTCCGCGTTGCCGAGTTCCCGGATGTGCCCGGGCGGCAGATTGCCTAGCCGGATGGGACCAAATTGGGTCCGGACAAGTTCCTCCACGGGGAAACCAACCGCGTCAAACATGCGTCTGACAATGCGATTGCGTCCTTCGTGAAGCTCCACCTGAACGATGGAATGGTGGCCACTGACGTCCAGGATCTGGCAGTCGCTGACGCGCACCGGGCCATCGTCCAAGTCCACGCCGCTGCGTAGAGTCGTGCCAATGGACTTGGGGACTTGGCCACGCACCTTGGCGACGTACACCTTGGCCACTCCGTGGGTGGGATGAGCAAGGCGGTTGGCGAGTTCACCATCGTTGGTGAGCAGCAGCACGCCGGTGGTCTCGGCGTCTAGGCGCCCCACATGGAACAGACGCTCGGGGTAGTCACCTACATACATGTCAAGCGCGGGCCTGCCTTGAGGGTCGCTCATGGTGCTCACTACGCCTTTGGGCTTGTTGAGCACGACGGTGACAAGGGACTCGCGTACTGAGATGCGCTTGCCGTTGACTTCCACGACGGCGTCGGCAGGGTCGATGCGCACACCAAGCTGGTCCACGATCTCCCCATTGACGCGCACTTTGCCAGCTTCGATGAGGTCTTCACACTTGCGGCGAGACCCCACGCCCGCTTGCGCCAGCACCTTCTGGAGGCGGATGCCTTCAGGACGGTGGATCTCCAAATCCGCCATTAGCGCATCGCCTCGGCGTCTACCTCGGTGAGTTCGGGCAAATAGGGCGCGAGAGGTGGCAACTCATCCAGCGACGTCAACCCCAGACGCTCCAAGAACTCGACAGTGGTGCCATAAAGCACCGCTCCCCCGGTCTCACCGACTTCGGTGACGAGGCCGCGCGCGCTCAAAGTTTTCATCACGGAGTCCACATTCACGCCACGCACTTGCGACACCTGCCCGCGCGTGACCGGCTGGCGGTACGCCACCACCGCCAAGGTCTCAAGTGCTGCTTGGGAGAGCCGCGCCGACTGGCCTTCCACAATGAACCTGCCCACTACGTCGGCATAGAGCGGAGACGAGTACAGGCGCCACTTGCCGTCGACCTCGCGCAACTCAAAGCCACGGGGGGCGTCCGGGTTCGCGTACTCGCGGCGCAAGGAGTGGAGGGCGTCCACTAATTCTGCTTCAGGGACATCGAGGGCCGCTGCGAGGTCGGCGGTTCCCACCGGCTCGTCCACCACCATCAGGATTGCTTCCAGTCCAGCGTTGAGGCTCACTCATTCTCCATGGGGGTAGTTTCGGGCACTGGGTCAGAATCCGTGACCTGCTCGTCAGAGTCAAACTCGGTGGGCGCGCCTTCAAACTCATCGATGGCCTCGCCGACATCCACGGCCTGATCGCCGCCGGTCCAGCGGATGGTGAGTTCTCCCAACGAGCGCATCTGGTCAAAGGCCACCATGTGCTCGCGGAACAACTCGAGCAGCGCCAAGAATCTCGCCACCACCACGTTGAGGCCTTCGGCATCAGCAACAAGGGACCTGAAACTCACTGCGCCTGCTCGCTGCAAGCGTGCGGCAATGACTGCGGCTTGTTCACGCACGCTCACCTTGGGGTTGTGTAAGTGCGTTAACGACACGCCTGTGTCGTGGGGCTTGGGTTGCAGCGCATGGGCCGCGAGCCTTGCGAGTTGCTCGGCAGTGGCGCTCCACACCAGCTCTGGAAGCAGCATGGCAAAGTGCGGCTCCAAGGTGGCGTTGCGAGGCACCGCACGAGGCGCATCGAGCATCTCCCCTAGCGTTCCCGCCACCTCTTTGAAGGCGCGGTACTGTAGCAGTCGAGCAAAGAGCAGGTCTCTGGCTTCCAGCAGTTCCAGGTCTTCGAGGTCGTCCACTTCTCCTTGAGGCAAGAGCCGCGCGGCCTTGAGATCCAGCAGCGTGGCCGCCACTACCAAGAATTCCGATGCTTGAGACAAGTCCCATTCGCTGTGGGCTCGCACGGTAGCCAAGAACTCGTCTGTGACGCGCGCAAGAGACACCTCGGTGATGGGCAACTCATGCTTCGAAATGAGCGACAAGAGTAGGTCGAATGGGCCTTCGAAGTTGTCGAGGTGGACCTGAAAGCCCCCGCGCGCGTTCTGGGGAGCCGTGGTGTGGACGCTCACGTCAAGCGGCTACTCCGCGAGCGATGAGCTCGCGCGCCAGTTCGCGGTATTGCATAGACCCTGCGTGAGTGGGTGCGTGGGTCAGGATCGGCTCCGCAGCCACGGTCGCGTCCGGGAACTTCACCGTGCGGCCGATCATGGTGTCCGTGACACGGTCACCGAAGGCCTCTCGCACTCGCTCCACCACTTCTTGGGAGTGCAAGGTGCGCGCGTCGTACATCGTGGGGATGATGGCGTCCATAGTGAGACGCGGGTTCAGACGGTCCTGCACCTTGGCCACCGTGTCCACTAGCAGTGCCACGCCGCGCATCGCAAAGAACTCGCATGCGAGCGGGATGAGAACTCCGTGTGCCGCCACGAGCGCGTTGACGGTAAGCAAGCCGAGCGAAGGTTGGCAGTCGATGAGGATGACGTCGTAGTCGTCCTCCACTGTGCGCAAGGCACGTGCGAGGGCACTTTCGCGGGCCACCTCACCCACGAGCTGCACCTCGGCAGCACTCAAGTCAATGTTCGCGGGGAGCAAGTCCAGGTTCTCAAAGTCTGTCTTCAAGATGACCTTCTTGGTGGCCACGTCCGAGCGCATGAGAACGTCGTAGACCGTCTGCTCCAAAGCGTCGGAATGGACACCGAGGCTTGCCGACGCGGCGCCTTGGGGGTCGAAGTCAACCACAAGCACCTTGCGGCCATACTCGGCCAACGCGGCTGCCAAGTTGACGGTGGTGGTGGTTTTGCCAACGCCGCCCTTTTGGTTGCACAACGCAATGATCCGGGCGGGCCCGTGTCCAGTGAGGGGCTTGGGCTCGGGGAACTCCTTCACGGCACTCACACTACTCCCCCAGCGCTGGGCGATTGTGAGTTGCTGTTCGCGCGCGGGTGCGCTTGCTGGTAGATCTCACGTAATGAATCCCTCGTCACCAAGGTGTAGATCTGCGTGGTGGTCACGGAGGCATGGCCCAGGAGCTCCTGCACCACTCGTACATCCGCCCCTCCAGTGAGCAGATGAGTGGCAAAGGAGTGGCGCATGGTGTGTGGGGAGACGTTTTCAATGCCCGCGCGCTCCGCGGCCACGTTGAGAATCGACCATGCGCTTTGCCGGGACAAGCGCCCACCCCGCGCGTTCACAAACAGGGCTGGAGTGCCCTTCTTGCCACGTTGCACCAAGCTAGGCCGCGCCCTCACTCGGTAAGCCTCAATGGCGTCGGCGCCAAAGGAACCCAAAGGCACGATGCGCTCCTTGCGTCCCTTGCCTCGCAACAGGACGGTGTGAGCGCCGGACTCCAATGACAGATCATCCACGTCAAGACCCACGGCCTCAGAAATGCGCGCGCCCGTCGCGTACAGAAACTCCAATAGCGCCTTGTCACGCAGGGCCAACTCGCCATCGTCAATCGCCGCAGTGTCAAGAATCGCAGCCACCTGGTCCACGGTGAGCGCCTTGGGAAGCCTTTTGGGAGTAGCGCGCGGCTTCACCTCCGCCGAGACGTCGTCGAGTACCCAACGCTCGGCCACCGCAAACCTGTGCCAACCCCTGACCGCAACCACGGTCCTTGCGGCCGATGCCGGAGCAAGGGCCGTCTGCCCGTCACCACCGGTAGTCACGACTTGGGAAAAGGCCGCCACATCTGCGCGTTGGACCTCCGCAAGCGAGTCCCTGCCCAAGGTGCCAAGGAATGCGATGTACCGATTGAGATCTCTGCGATACGCCGCAACCGTATTGACGCTGAGGCCACGCTCTACGGTGACGTGGGCCAGGTACGTGTCCCGCTGGTCAACGAGGTTCACGAGTCACCCCTGCAACGTGAGCGGCCTAGCCGCGCCACACGGTCAGTGCCTCGGGCCAGAAGGGATCAGCGAGCACCGCCGCGAAGACTGCGGTGAGATACATGATCGAATCGCGGAACAAGCGCATTTCGCCTAGCTTCTTGCGTCCCTCAGACACGCGGCGGTAGAGCGCAATGCAGCCGCCTATGAACCACACCCCAAAGCCCAGTGCGGCCGCGGCGTACACCCATGTCATCCCGCCCACAGGGACAAGGATGAGCGAGACTGCCACCATTGCCACTGCGTAGATGAGCATCTCCACTGCAACGCGCTTGTCGGATGCAACCACGGGAAGCATGGGCACGTCCGCGTGGGCATAGTCCTTGCGGAACTTCATCGATAGCGGCCAGTAGTGAGGCGGCGTCCAGAAGAAGATGATGAGGAATAGAAGCACGGGCGCCCACGTCACGTTGTTTTGCACGGCAGCCCAACCAATGAGCACAGGCATGCAACCCGCAATGCCGCCCCACACGATGTTTTGCGACGTGCGACGCTTGAGCACCATGGTGTAACCGACCACGTAGCCGAGGATTGCGAGTACAGACAGCGCTGTGGCCAGCGGAGAATCCACGACAAACCAGAACCACACCGTAGACACCACGGCAAGTACCCACGCGAACACGAGGGCTGCGCGCGGGGTGACGGCGCCGGTGACTAACGGCCGGTTCTGAGTGCGCTTCATGATCGCGTCAATGTCACGGTCGAGATAGCTATTGAACGCGTTGGCGGAACCTGCGGACAACGTGCCACCGATGAGCGTGGACAGCATGAGCCACCACCCTGGCCAGCCTCCTGCGGCAAGAACCATCGTGGGCAAAGTGGTGATGAGGAGAAGCTCGATGATGCGCGGTTTGGTGAGCGCCACGTAAGCCTTGAGGACTCGAGTCGCGAGAATGACTCGCGGAACCGAGGGAGCAGGCACCTCGGGAGGCGCGACCGGTGTGGGCATGGGCTCAATCCTACGTCTCTGGCGCCCACCTGAGGCCCCTTGGTGATTGCGGCAACAAATGGGACTTGACGCGCACCAGGCCCGCCTGCACGCCGCTAGGCTAAGCCTGTCAAACAATCAATCTTTGCTGGGAGCACCTTGTGACCGTTTCGTGGAGCGACACCGATCGCCGTGCCGTTGACACCCTCCGAGTCCTCGCGGCCGACGCCGTTGAAAAGGTGGGTAACGGCCACCCGGGCACCGCGATCTCGCTCGCGCCCGCCGCATACCTGCTGTTCCAGAACGTGATGCGTCACGACCCGGCGGACCCCACGTGGGTTGGCCGTGACAGGTTCGTGCTCTCCGCAGGCCACTCCTCGCTCACGCTGTACTTGCAGTTGTTCGCGTCGGGTTACCCCCTGAGCCTCGATGACCTCAAGGCGCTGCGCACCGAGGGTTCACAGACTCCTGGTCACCCCGAATACGGACACACCCCTGGTGTGGAGATCACCACCGGTCCCCTTGGCTCGGGTATTGCTTCCTCTGTGGGTATGGCCATGGCGGCTCGACGTGAGCGCGGCCTTCTTGACCCCGATGCCGCTCCCGGCACCTCACCGTTTGACCACTCGATCTACGTCATTGCCTCTGACGGCGACCTCCAGGAAGGCGTGTCCTCCGAGGCCTCGTCCCTTGCGGGCACCCAGGAACTGGGCAACCTGATTGTCATTTGGGACGACAACGAGATTTCCATCGAGCACGAGACTGACATCGCCTTCACCGAGGATGTTCTCAAGCGCTACGAGGCTTACGGCTGGCACACCCAGCACGTGAACTGGCGTAAGGACGGCGGCTATGTGGAGGACGTCGACGCCCTGCATGACGCGATCCTCGCGGCGAAGGCCGAGACCGGTCGCCCCTCGATCATCCGCCTCACCACGATCATCGGCTGGCCTTCGCCCACCAAGCAGAACACCGGTGGCGTCCACGGCTCCGCTCTGGGTGCCGCCGAGGTCGGCGCGCTCAAGGAGGCCCTGGGCTTCGACCCCGAGCAGTCGTTCCAGGTCGAGGACGAGGTACTCGCGCACGCGCACAAGGTGAAGGAGCGCGGCGCTGCCGCTCGCGCGCAGTGGCAGGACGGCTTTGACGCCTGGGCCGCCGCCAACCCCGAGAACGCCAAGCTCTTGGAGCGACTGCGCAATCGTGAACTGCCTGCCGGTTGGGAAGCTGCTCTACCCACGTTTGAGGTGGGTTCATCGATCGCCACTCGTGCTGCGTCGGGCAAGGTGCTCACCGCTCTTGCTCCCGTGCTCCCCGAACTGTGGGGCGGCTCCGCCGATCTCGCCGGCTCCAACAACACCACGATGGACGGCGAGCCCTCGTTCCTCCCGCCGCACCGTTCCACTCACTCGTGGACCGGCACCTGGTACGGCCGCACGCTGCACTTCGGCATCCGTGAGCACGGCATGGGCGCGATTCTCAACGGCATCGCCCTGCACGGCCTGACGCGCCCCTATGGCGGCACCTTCCTGGTGTTCTCCGACTACATGCGTCCTTCAGTGCGCCTAGCGGCGCTCATGGGAATCCCCGTGACCTTCGTGTGGTCTCACGACTCCGTGGGCCTCGGCGAAGACGGCCCCACTCACCAGCCCATTGAGCACGTGGCCACCTTGCGTGCCATCCCCGGCCTGGACGTGATCCGTCCCGCGGACGCCAACGAGACAGCCGCTGCGTGGAAGGCGATCCTGGAGACCACCGACCGTCCCTCCGCGATCATCTTGTCGCGCCAGAACTTGCCTGTCCTGGAAGGCACGTCGGCTGAAGGTGTTTCGCGCGGTGCGTACGTGGTTGCAGACAGCGACGGCACGCCCGACGTAATCCTCATCGCCACCGGTTCCGAGGTGCATGTTGCCGTTGCCGCACGCGAGCTGCTCGCCGGCGATGGAATCAAGGCCCGCGTGGTCTCCATGCCTTCGCGCGAGCGGTTTGAGCGTCAAGACGCCGCGTACCGCGAGTCAGTGCTTCCCGCGGCCGTGACCGCCCGTGTCTCGGTGGAGGCAGGTTCTCGCCTTGGCTGGCTCGAACTGGTTGGCCCCACCGGTCGCATCGTCTCCGTGGACCACTTTGGCGAAAGCGCCGACGGCAACTTGTTGCTGAAGAAGTACGGCTTCACGGCTGACAACGTCGCAGCCAAGGCTCGCGAGAGCGTCGAGGCGTCACGGTGAGCCGTTTCCTCAGCACGTGGGTGGGCCTGGACGATGAGGCTCACCTTGCTGTGACCGTTGCCGGCGCGCCTTCCGAGGCAGTGGCGGCACAGACCGATGCCGTCGTCGCGGAATCGGTTGCCTCCCGCATCGCCGCAGGTGACTTCACCTTGTGGGGTCCGGAGGCTGAGTCCGAGGCGGCCATTCGCTTGGGCTGGGTCAACCTCCACGAGACCTCGCGCGAGATTCTCGATGCGCTCGCGGAGTTGGCTGCCGAACTCAAGGCTGAGGGCATCACCCGTGTGGTGCTCGCAGGCATGGGCGGGTCTTCACTGGGTCCTGAGGTGATTTGCGCTACGTACGGCGTGCCACTTGTGACGCTGGACTCCACGGACCCGGACCAAGTGCGTGCAGCACTGGCAGGAGACTTGGCATCCACTGTGTTGGTGGTGTCCTCCAAGTCTGGCGGCACTGTGGAGACCGACTCACAGCGTCGGGCATTTGAAGCGGCATTCACCGCCGCCGATCTTGACGCGCGCAAGCACATCGTGGTGGTGACGGATCCCGACTCACCTTTGCACCAGTCCGCGCTCGACGCGCAATACCGTGCGGTCTTCTTGGCGGATCCCAACGTGGGCGGTCGCTTTTCAGTGCTCAGCGCCTTTGGCCTCGTGCCGTCGGCGCTCGCGGGAGTGCCCGTTGAGGAGATCTTGGACGAGGCCGCAGCCGTTGCGGCATCGTTGGCCGAAGACCACGCCGCCAACCCAGCGTTGGTGCTCGGTGTAGCCATGGCTGGTTCTGACTTGCGCACCCTCGTGTTCTCGGACCACAACTCTGGCCTCGTGGGCTTTGGTGACTGGGCCGAGCAACTCATTGCCGAGTCCACCGGAAAGAACGGCGTAGGCGTGCTGCCGGTGGTGGCAGAGATCGACGCGCCCGATGCCACTGCCACCGGTTGCATCGACACTCGCCTTGTCTCCCTCGAGGACGACGTAGAGGCCGCAGGCGACGGAATCACTGTGGCCGGCACGCTCGGTGCGCAGTTCTTGCTGTGGGAGTACGCGACGGCCATTGCTGGTTGGGTGCTCAAGATCAACCCCTTTGACCAACCCAACGTGGAATCTGCCAAGGCTGCTTCGCGTGCCTTGCTCGAGGCACTCCCCGAGCCTGAGGCCCCCGCGTTTGTGGACGAGGGAATTGAGGTCCGTGGAGACTCGGCCCTCTTGGACGGCCTCACTTCCGTGGCCGACGCCGTCGCCGCCCTTGAATCCGCAGTGCCCGCTCAGGGATACATCGCTGTGATGGCGTATCTCAACCGTGAGGCACACGCACCATTGAGTACGGTCCGTTCCGCCATTGCGCGTCGCACGGGCCGCCCCACCACCTTTGGTTGGGGACCCCGATTCCTCCACTCGACGGGCCAACTGCACAAGGGCGGCGAGCCTGTAGGCGTGTTCCTCCAGATCACGGGCACCTTCGCGCAGGACTTGGAGATCCCGGACCGTCCCTTCAGCTTCGCCCAGTTGATCTCCGCTCAGGCAGGTGGCGACGCCGCGGTGCTGGCCGAACACGGCCGTCCCGTGTTGCGTCTGAACCTCACTGACGAGAGCCAGGTGGCGCGAATCGCCGCGCTCCTGGCAGGCTGAGCGCGTGCCGAACCCCTTACGCGACCCGCGGGACCGCAGGCTTCCTCGCATCGCCGGCTCTTGTGGCCTGGTGATGTTTGGTGTCACCGGCGACCTTGCACGCAAGAAGCTCATGCCTGCGGTCTACGACCTCGCCAACCGCGGTCTTCTCCCGCCTGCGTTTGCGCTCACGGGATTCGCTCGCCGCGACTGGGGACGTGAGGACTTCGCTCAAGTAGTCCACGACTCCGTACGCGAGTACGCCCGCACGCCGTTCAGGGAAGAGACCTGGAACCAGCTCGCCGACGGCATTCGCTTTGTACAAGGCACCTTTGATGACCCCGAGGCCTTCCGCGAGCTCAAGAAGACCGTGGAAGAACTCGACGAGCGTCGTGGCACCGGTGGCAATCACGCCTTCTACTTGTCGATCCCTCCGGCGGCTTTCCCGCAAGTCGTCAAGCAATTGCGCGACTGTGGCCTCTCGGACCCCAAGGAAGGCACGTGGCGTCGCGTCGTCATTGAGAAGCCGTTCGGACATAACCTCGAGACCGCCAACGAACTCGATGCCGTGGTGAGCGAGGTCTTTCCGCCTGACTCGGTCTTCCGGATCGACCACTACTTGGGCAAGGAGACAGTGCAGAACCTCTTGGCGCTGCGCTTTGCCAACCAGTTGTTCGAGCCCATTTGGAACTCCCAGTACATCGATCACGTACAGATCACCATGGCCGAGGACATCGGCATTGGTTCGCGTGCTGGCTACTTTGACGGCATCGGCACGGCACGTGACGTCATCCAAAACCACTTGTTGCAGCTCTTTGCCCTCACGGCTATGGAAGAGCCTGCGAGCTTTGACGCTGCAGATCTCCAGGCGGAGAAGATCAAGGTATTGCGCGCCGCGACGCTACCCCGCGACTTGGACCTCGGCACGGCACGCGGCCAGTACGCCGCTGGCTGGCGGGGTGGAGAGCGTGTGGGCGGCTTCCTGGAAGAAGACGGAATCGCGCCTGACTCCATCACCGAGACGTACGCCGCCATTCAGATCGAGGTGCCCAACCGCCGCTGGGCCGGCACTCCGTTCTATTTGCGTGCCGGAAAGCGCCTTGGACGTCGTGTGACCGAGATTGCGCTGGTCTTCAAGAAGGTGCCCATGCCCTACTTCCAGCAAGTGGAGGGTTCGGACGTGGGCTCCAACGCGCTCGTCATTCGGGTGCAGCCCGACGAAGGCGTGACACTCAAGTTCGGATCCAAGGTGCCTGGTACGACCATGGAAGTACGTGACGTCACCATGGACTTTGCCTATGGCAATGCCTTCACCGAAAGCTCTCCCGAGGCCTACGAGCGCCTCATTCTGGACGTGCTCTTGGGTGATCCGCCGCTCTTCCCCACCCATGAGGAAGTGGCGCTGTCCTGGCAGATCCTGGACCCCATTACCGCCCACTGGGCCACGCGCGGCCAACCAGAGCAGTATCGCTCCGGGACGTGGGGACCCGCTGGGGCCGATGCCATGCTCGCCCGCGACGGCAGGGTTTGGAGGCGCCCATGATCATCCCCATGCCCGGCACCACCACGGTGGACATCAATCGACGCCTCATCGAGACCCGCAAAGAGGGCGGCGTCATCACGCTGGGCCGCGTCATGACCCTCGTGATTGATGCCACCGAGGCGAACCACGAGGAAGCCATTGCCACGGCCAACGTGGCCTCTCGAGAACACCCTTGCCGGATCATTGTGCTTGCCCCACGTGAAGGCGGCGAGGACCGCTTAGACGCCGAAATCCGTGTGGGTGGAGACGCTGGGGCCTCTGAGGTCATCGTGCTTCAACCCTCCGGCGAGATGGTGAATCACCCAGACACCCTCGTCACTCCCCTACTACTGCCTGATGCGCCCATTGTGGCGTGGTGGCCCGCCTCGGTTCCCGAAGACGTCGCCACGTCAGGCATCGGCTACATGGCCCAACGTCGCATCACTGACACCAAGGGCGAAGCGGACCCTGCCGCAGTGTTGCGCAGGCTGGCCAAGGAGTACCGCGCCGGTGACACCGATCTCGCATGGACTCGCCTGACGCGCTGGCGCGCCTTGCTTGCCTCCGCCCTGGAGCAGGTAGAAGACCAGCGGGTGAGCCTTGCTCGCGTCCACGGCGATACCAATAGTCCTTCCATCTTGCTCTTCGGTGCCTGGCTCAAGCACGCTCTTGGTTGCGAGTTTGAGGCAAGTTACGACGAGAACGCCAAGGGGCTGCTACACGTGATCCTGGAGACGCCCGCAGGCAACATCTCCATCTCACGACCCGACGGCCACAACGCGATCATCGAGCAGCCCGGGCAGCCCAGTCACGTCATCGCCTTGCCTGCCCGCACCCTTAACGAGTGCCTTGCCGAGGAGCTTCGCCGCATGGACGACGATCCTGTCTACGGCGAAGTACTGGCGGCGTACGGGGCGCAGTAATGGGAGCGCCTCGATCGGTCATCGTCTATGCGGATCCCGCCGCGGTCGCTGAGACCACGGGAGCTCGGTTGCTCATTGCCTTGGGCGATGCCATTGCCAAGCGAGGTGTGGCTCACGTGGTGTTGACGGGCGGCACCGTGGGCATCGAATTGTTGCGCCGCGCAGCTGCCTCTCCCCTGGCGCCGACGATCGATTGGACGAGTGTCCACGCATGGTGGGGCGACGAGCGCTTTGTGCCCGCGGGTCACGCGGACCGCAATGAAGGTCAGGCTCAGGAAGCCCTCCTGCGGCACGTGCTGCTGCCCGAAGAGAACATCCACCGCATGGGCTCATCCGATCAGTTCGAGACCGTGCTCGACGCTGCGAACGCCTACTACTCCCTCATCGCCGAGCACGGAGATCCTCAATGGGACGTCGCACTGTTTGGCATGGGCCCAGACGGGCACGTCGCGAGCCTGTTCCCAGGGCTCATTGACATCCCAACGCAGCGGGTTGAGTTCGATGCCTCCGCGCCGCGCGCACTGCCAGTTATCGATTCACCCAAACCGCCGTCGGAACGCGTCACGATGACGCTCTCGACCATCAATCACGCCCGTGAGGTCTGGATCGTGGCTACAGGAACGGAGAAGGCGCCTGCCGTAGCAGACGCCCTCAAGCCCGGATCGGTGCTCCCCGCGGCCGCTGTGGGCGGCACAGAGCGCACTTTGTGGCTCATCGACGCCGCAGCGTCGGTCGCTGTCTAGTGCTTCTTGCCCATCAGCAGCGAACGTCCCTCAGCGTCGACGTGCTCCAGGGGCGGTAGCTTCTCAGCCACTGTGCGCACAATGGCATCAATGCTGAACAAGTCCGGCTTGGAATAGATGACCTCGTCATCGGCGCGGAAGGTAAACACTCCCGCACGACCAGTCTTGAGGCTCACAGACTCCACACGGTTGCCAAACTCTTCGAGCAGGCGTACTTGGGCCTCCACTGCCTTGGGCAAGTATCCACAAGGCACGCAGTATTCGATCTCAATCTTCACGGTCGCTCCTCACTATCGCGGGGCGCACGGCATGGCCCAACGCCACTACTGGCGTCAACTCCAGAAACTGGTGCGCTATTCCGCTGCCACGTAGGAACGACGCGCGCGCAGAGCCTCGAGAGCCTCTTCAAGCAAGGCCTCGCCCTCGGGCTGTGTTCGACGCTCCTTCACATACGCGAGGTGCGTCTTGTACGGCTCGTTGCGGATGGGCTCAGGAGGGTTCTCCGGGTCCAGCCCCGCAGGAAGACCGCAACGCGGGCAGTCCCATTCCGCAGGGATCTCACGATCCTCAGTGATAGCGAACGACGGGCTAGTCACGTGCCCGTTCACGCAGTAATACGAGAAGACTTCGCGCGGTGCACTTTCACCACGCTCGGCTTCGCCCAACGGTCCCGCGCCTACGCGCGAGCCGCGGATGGCGTTTCCGCCTGCCATGCTGCCCCCTGCCTGGGCTTCCTTGCCCTACGACGAAAAGCGTGCGATGAGGCCGAGAAGAATGATGACCATTCCCCACAGCACCGCAACGCCCCACGTAATTCGAGTGAGATTGCGTTCACCGACGGCCGACGACTGGATTCCAGACGCGATACCGCCACCGAACATGTCAGTGATGCCGCCACCGCGACCGCGGTGGATGAGAACGAGACCGATAAGAATCACGCTGGTCAAAGCCAAAGTGATCCACAACGCGGTTGACAGAACTTGCACGACTCTCCCTGACGTCTGAACGTGGCTACCAGGATACGCGACGCCGCGCTCGGTGCGGCACCCCGGAATTATCCGATGACGTGTGACTGGTAGCGGGCGATCTTGGAGAACTCTTCGGGGTCCAAGCTCGCGCCGCCCACGAGGGCACCGTCCACGTCGGGCTCGGCCATGATCGAGGCGATGTTGCCCGACTTCACGGAACCGCCGTAGAGCACGCGCACGCCGTCGGCCAGTTCTTGCGTGTATAGCTCGGCGATGCGGGCGCGAATGGCGCCGCACACTTCCTGAGCGTCGGCAGGAGTAGCGACTTCACCGGTACCGATGGCCCATACGGGCTCATACGCGATCACGACTTCCTTGGCCTTGTCAGCTGGCAGACCCTCAAGAGCACCGTCGACTTGAGCCAGTGTGTACGACACCTGGTCACCTGCCTTGCGGATGTCCAGGCCCTCGCCCACACACACAATCGGCACCAGGCCAGCCGCAAAGGCAGCCTTGCTCTTCGCGTTCACCACTGCGTCGGACTCGCCGTGGTATTCGCGGCGCTCCGAGTGCCCCACTGCAACGTAGGTCACGTTGAGCTTGGCGAGCTGGGTTCCTGATACTTCACCCGTGTAGGCACCTGATTCGTGGGCGGAGATGTCCTGCGCACCGAGCTTCACTGCGATCTTGTCTGCATCCAGGAGGGTCTGCACGGAGCGCAATGAGGTGAAGGACGGCAACACAGCCACCTCCACGGCCTCAAAGTCGTGCTTGGCGTCCTGGAGGAGCCACGCGAGCTTTTGCACCGCGTGAGTGGCCTCCAAATGGTCCAGGTTCAGCTTCCAGTTGCCTGCAATGAGTGGAGTACGTGCCATGTCTTAACCCTCCAGCACGGCCAGGCCCGGGAGGACCTTGCCTTCGAGAAGTTCGAGCGACGCACCGCCGCCCGTCGAAATGTGTCCAAAGCCGGCCTCGTCAAAGCCGAGGAGGCGAACAGCAGCGGCGGAGTCGCCTCCACCCACTACCGAGAATCCGTCGCTGTCGACCATGGCCTGTGCCACGGCACGGGTGCCACCTGCAAAGGCGTCGAATTCGAACACACCCATAGGCCCGTTCCAGACGATGGTCTTGGCATCGGCGATCTTGGACGCGAACAGAGCCGCAGAGTCCGGGCCGATGTCCAGGCCAAGGCGGTCTGCAGGGATCTGGTCCGCCGCGACCACCGCGTGCTCAGCGTCAGCGGCAAACGCGGTAGCGGCAACGATGTCGGTAGGCAGAACAATCTCCACGCCATTCTCGACTGCGGTGGCGAGGTAACCCTTGACAGTGTCGAGTTGGTCCTCTTCCAAGAGGGACTTGCCCACTTCGTAGCCCTTGGCCTTGAGGAAGGTGAACACCATTCCACCACCGATGAGCAGACGGTCCGCCTTCGTCAGGAGGTTGGCAATCACACCCAGCTTGTCGGAGACCTTGGAGCCACCGAGCACCACTGCGTAGGGACGTTCAGGGTCAACGACTGCACGGCTGAGAGATTCCACCTCAGCCTGCACCAGCAGACCAGCAGCGGCGGGAAGGATCTTGGCCACGTCGTACACCGAGGCCTGCTTGCGGTGCACCACACCAAAGCCGTCGGACACAAACACGTCCGCAAGCGCGGCAAGCTCGGCCGCAAGTGCCTCACGCTCTGCGTCCACCTTGCTGGCCTCGCGCGGGTCAAAGCGCACGTTCTCAAGCATGGCCACGTGGCCGGGCTCAAGGGCGGCTACGGTGGCCTTGGCGCTGTCACCCACGACGTCCGATGCGAGGGTCACGGGCTTGCCGAGCAGTTCAGAAAGACGGGTGGCAGCCGGGGCGAGCGAGTACTTGGGGTTGGGCTCGCCATCAGGGCGGCCGAGGTGTGCAGTGACGATGACCGACGCACCAGCGGCGAGCAGTTTCTCGATGGTGGGCACTGAGGCGCGCACACGACCGTCGTCGGTAATGGTGGTTCCGTCGAGCGGCACGTTGAGGTCCGAACGGACAAGTACTTTCTTACCCGCCAGATCGCCCAGCGAGTCGATGGTCTTCAGCATGGTGATTCCTGTCTTGACATGAATACGGCCGCACACGCGATGCGTGCGCGGCCGTATCCCATGGCTTATCTAGAGGCTAGAGGCGCTCGCCCACGTAGACCGCGAGGTCCACGAGGCGGTTCGAGTAACCCCACTCGTTGTCGTACCAGGCCACAACCTTGACCTGGTCGCCAATGACCTTGGTGAGGCCTGCGTCGAAGATCGACGAGGCAGGGTCGGTCTCGATGTCCTTGGAGACGATGGGGTCTTCGGTGTAGACGAGGACCTTTCCGTCAGCAGCCTTCTTCATGATCTCGTTGACCTCTTCCACCGTGGTCTCGCGCGAAGCGGTGAAGGTGAGGTCCGTCGCAGAGCCCGTGGGCACCGGCACGCGCAGCGCGTAACCGTCAAGCTTGCCCTTGAGCTCCGGCAGCACGAGCGACACGGCCTTGGCCGCACCGGTGGAGGTGGGAACGATGTTGAGCGCTGCGGAACGTGCACGGCGCAGGTCGCGGTGAGGACCGTCCATGAGGTTCTGGTCAGCGGTGTAGGCGTGGATGGTGGTCATGAGACCCTTCTCGATGCCCAGCGCGTCGTTGAGTGCCTTGGCCATGGGGGCGAGGCAGTTCGTGGTGCAGGAGGCGTTCGAGATGATGTGCTGCGTAGCCGGGTCGTACTCGGTGTGGTTCACGCCCACCACAAAGGTGCCATCCTCGTTGGAGGCGGGAGCCGAGATGATGACCTTCTTGGCACCAGCGTCAATGTGCGCCTTGGCCTTGGTGGCGTCGGTGAAGAATCCGGTGGACTCGATCACGATGTCGGCACCCAGCTTGGCCCACTGCAGGTTGGCCGGGTCGCGCTCGGCAGAGGCTGCGAAGGTGTGGCCACCCACGGTGATGGTGTCATCCGTGTAGCTCACCTCTTCGCTCAGACGGCCCAGGATCGAGTCGTACTTGAGCAGGTGCGCAAGGGTCTTGTTGTCAGTGAGGTCGTTGATACCAACGATCTCGATGTCCGCGCCCGAAGCCAGCACGGCGCGGTAGAAGTTACGTCCAATGCGGCCGAAGCCGTTGATGCCGACCTTGATGGTCACTTTGTCTCCTCGGCTCGCGCCAAACGGCGCGTTCGTAGGTGGTGAAGCGCATCGATGCGCGGGACTTCGCCGGAGCGAGTCACTGTCTTTAGCGTACTACCAGCAGACAGGCCCGAGTGCGCGACAAAAGTCCCCGGACGTAGGTCCCGCTGTCCCCCAGTCTTGGTTGCCCTACCTGGTGCTATTCAAGGTCCAGAAGCGCCTGGTTCAGTTCCGCTTCGGTGTCAGGAATTCCCAACTCTTGGGCGCGCTTGTCAGCGGTAGCGAGAAGCCTGCGAATGCGTCCCGCCACTGCGTCTTTGGTGAGTTGCGGGTTGGCCAATTTGCCCAGTTCCTCGAGCGACGCTTCCTTGTGCGCCAGCCTCAAGGTGCCGGCCTCGCGCAAGTGCTCAGGGACCTCGTCGCCCAAAATCTCAAACGCGCGTTGCACGCGGGCCGATGCCGCTACCGCCGCCTGCGCGCTGCGTCGCAAGTTGGCGTCGTCAAAGTTGGCAAGTCGGTTTGCGGTGCCGCGCACTTCGCGGCGAGTGCGCTTCTCTTCCCATTCGAGCACGGAGTCGTGGGCCCCAAGGCGCGCGAGCAGGTTGGCAATAGCGTCGCCGTCGCGGATCACCACGCGGTCCACCCCACGGACCTCGCGGGACTTAGCGGTGATGCCCAAGCGTCGGGCTGCTCCGACAAGAGCCAACGCAGCCTCGGGCCCTGGCGAGGTCACTTCAAGAGCGGCCGAACGACCTGGCTCGGTGAGTGAGCCGTGCGCCAGGAACGCGCCCCTCCAAGCCGCCACGGTGTCGTCGATGGACCCCCCCACCACTTGGGGAGGCAAACCCCTCACAGGGCGGCCACGGTGGTCGAGGAGGCCCGTCTGTCGCGCGAGCGACTCGCCCTCCTTCACTACCCGCACTACGTACCGGTTGCCCTTCTTCAGCGCGCCGCCTGACACCACGATGATCTCGGAACCCAGCCCGTAGACCTCGTGGATAAATCCGCGTAGACGCCGCGCGGAGGCAGCGGTGTCGAGTTCGGCCTCAATGACGATGCGACCCGAGACAATGTGAAGTCCACCTGCGAATCGCAAGGTGGTGGCGATCTCCGCCTTGCGGGCGGAAGTGCGCTCCACGGGCACTCGCGCTAGTTCGTCTTTCACCTGCGCCGTCAGAGCCATGCGCCTATCCTGCCACTCGCGTGGGGTTGTGCGCGTGTTTCGTCCAACGAGACGATGCCTGACGCAACTGAGCGGCCAGCGCATCGGGGTCATGGCGGTCAGTACTGCCCTCGCCGAGCATGGGTGCTACCACCCACTCAGTGCCCCAGTCATGAAGTTCAGCCATGAGATCTTGGTCGTCCTCATGGGTGGCATCCACGAGTACCAAGCAAGGTACAAATCCAGGTGCGAGAGCCCGTAGGGCGCGCACGT
This sequence comes from Actinomycetales bacterium, assembly GCA_044507265.1. Taxonomy (GTDB): domain Bacteria; phylum Actinomycetota; class Actinomycetes; order Actinomycetales; family Demequinaceae; genus Demequina. Next base: position 48,736 of record JBIQJT010000006.1, read on the forward strand.
CATCGGCTCGGCCCGTGCCTTCTGTCTCCGGGTCCTCGTGGGCGATGTTGAGGGCCACGACTGTGCGCGGCCCGGCCTTGACGAGAGCCTGCGCCACGGGCTCCACCAAGAAGTGAGTGAGTACAGACGTATACCAGGACCCTGGTCCCAGGACCACGAGCTCCGCTTGGTCAATGGCGGCCACTGTGGCGGCAGGTACTTGAGGTGTGGACGGAGTGATGGATACCTCCGTCACGCGACCTTTGGCGGTGGCCACCGCTACTTGGCCGCGCACCTCGCGGTCCCCGCGTGCGTCTCGGACGATCGCTGCAATTTCTAGGGGCTCGCCTGCAAGTGGAAGCACCCGGCCCTGAGCGCGGAGGAGACGCCCCACCCACTCCAGTCCGTCCACAATGTCCCCCGAGTGGGTCCACAGTGCGGCAATCAGCAGATTGCCCACGGCATGGCCATCAAGCGGCCCATCCGTCGCAAAGCGCATCTGCAAGACATCGCGCCAAGTGTGACCCCACTCTGTGTCTTCGCACAGCGCCGAGAGCGCCATCCTCAAGTCACCGGGGGGCACAATCCCCATTTCTTGACGCAGCCGGCCCGAGGATCCACCATCGTCGGCCACCGTGACGATCGCTGTGACATCGTCACTGAGCGATCGCAATGCTGTGAGGCTTGTGTACAGACCATGGCCGCCCCCGAGGGCCACGCACTTCACGTTCACGTCAGGTCCTTGTCGCGGTGCGTCACTCGCACTGACAGATTCTTGGCGGCAAGGCGCGCGGCTAACTCCTCTGACACCGCCACGGAACGATGCTTCCCACCGGTGCAGCCCACGGCCACCGTCACCGAGTGCTTGTCATGGGCGCGGTAGCGCGTGAGCGCCATCTCCAACAGGTTCGCGTAGCCGTCCACAAACTCCATTGCGCCGTCCGCGTTGAGCACGTAGTCCTTCACAGCCGAGTCCAGGCCGGTGAGAGGGCGTAGCGCCGGCACCCAGTGAGGGTTGTGCAAGAAGCGCACGTCCACCACGTAATCAGCGTCGGCGGGAATGCCGTTCTTGAAACCAAAGGACACGATGTTCACGCGTAGCGGTTCATCCTGATGACCCACTTCACTGGCGATCCTGTCGCGCAATTCGTGGACGTTGAGGTGGGACGTGTCGATGACTGCGTCCGACCGGTCCCGCAAAGCCTTGAGGACTTCCCGCTCCTTGGTGATTCCCTCAAGCAGTGTCCCTTCACCCTGGAGTGGGTGCGGTCGCCTTGAGCCTTCGAAGCGCCGCACCAGTACGGCGTCTTGAGCGTCCAGAAAGAGCAGGGTGACCTTGACTCCACGGGCTTGGAGATCGTCTACCACTGCTTCAACGTCTTGGAAGAACTCGCGACCGCGCACGTCCACCACGGCGGCAAGCTTGGACGTTTGCTCTCGGCCCACCATGGCTACAAAGCCACCGAGCAGTTGGGGCGGCAAATTGTCCACCACGTACCAGCCCATGTCACCCAACGAGGCAGCCACCTGGGTACGCCCAGCACCGGACATGCCGGTGACGATCATGACCTCAGCATCGTCCCCAGGCGGGTCAAAATGCGGGCGTGGAAAGCCCGAAGGGTAGGTGTCAGGGGTGGCCTCATCGGTCATGCATTTAGCATGCCATCGTTCGCGTGAAGGGCAGTGTAAATGGCGGCCGCAGTGGCATTCCCAACACCCGGGACCAGCGCAATCTGCTCCACCGACGCTTCCTTGAGCTTGCTCAGTGACCCAAAATGCTTGATGAGCGCCTTGGAACGAGTGGGACCCACACCGGGAATCGTGTCCATCGTCGATGCCGTCATGGCCTTGGTGCGCTTTTTGCGGTGGGCTTTGATGGCAAAGCGGTGTGCCTCATCGCGCACTCGTTGCAGCAAGTACAGAGCCTCCGAGCCGCGCGGCAGGATCACCGGGAACTGCTGTCCCGGTTGCCACACTTCTTCCAGCCGCTTAGCCAAACCCACCACTGGGATGTCATGGATGCCCAGTTCCGTGAGCACGGCTTCAGCTGCTTCCGCTTGAGGGAGCCCACCGTCCACCACTACGAGTTGAGGCGGATAGGCGAACTTGGCACTCTCCCGCTGGTCAATGGGCAGCGCTGATTCCTCGAGGTAGCGGCGGAAGCGGCGGGTGAGCACCTCACGCATGGCGCTGAGATCGTCCAGGTCGTTAGCCACGCCAAACTGGCGGTAATCCTTCTTGCGCGGAATGGCGTCTTCAAACACGACCATCGAGCCCACCTGGTTGGTGCCTTGGATGTGGGAGATGTCGTAGCACTCAATGCGCAGAGGCGCTTGAGGTAGCCCCAACGCCTCTTGGAGGTTCTGCAGCGCAGCCGAGCGTGACGTGAGGTCAGAGGCGCGCTTGAGCCTGTGCTGCTCGAGTACACGCTGGGCATTCCGGGCGCCAGTGGCGGCGAGTTCAGCCTTCTTGCCGCGTTGAGGCGTGACCACCTCCACCTTGGTTCCCCGCACTCCTGCAAGCCACTCCAGCAAGGCATCGGCTTCCGCCGGACGTTGAGGGACCCACACTTGCGGCGGAATGTCCGTCCCTTGGGCGTTGCCGTACGCCTCTTGGATCAACTGCGTCACCATCTCCGCGTCATCAAGAGGCTCTGGCTTGTCAACTACCCACCCACGTTCACCCGTAATGCGACCCCCGCGGACGTAGAAGACGTGGGCGGCTGCCTCAATGTCCTCGTTGACCAAGCTGAAGACGTCGGCGTCCGTGTCCTGCGCGAGAACGATTGCGTTTCGCTCCAGCACATTCTGCAGAGCGCGAAGACGGTCCCTGGCCCGCGCGGCCACCTCAAAATCCTCTCGCGCGCTGGCTTCATCCATCGTCTCGGTGAGTTCGCGCACCAAGGACTTGGCGTCGCCTGAAAGAACTTGACATGCTCGCTCGGCAAGCTCGCGGTGCTCGTCAGCCGTCACTCTGCCCACGCACGGTGCCGCGCACTTGTCGATGTACCCCAGCAAGCACGGCCGGCCTTGGCGTTGCGCCACCTTGAACACACCCGGCGAGCACGTGCGTACGGGCACCACGGTGAGCAGAGAATCCACAGTCTCGCGGATGGCCCATGCTTTGGCGTATGGGCCGAAGTACCTGACGCCCTTGCGCCTCTCTCCCCGCATCACCTGCATGCGCGGGTACATCTCGTTCATGGTGACGGCAAGGAAGGGATACGACTTGTCGTCCTTGAAGACCACGTTGAAGCGCGGATCAAACTCTTTGATCCACGTGTGCTCCAAGATGAGCGCTTCTACTTCGTTGCGGACCACTGTCCATTCCACGGACGATGCCGTAGTCACCATGGCTCGCGTGCGGGGGTGCAACGAATGCAGAGGCTGGAAATAGTTCTGGAGGCGGCCGCGGAGGTTCTTGGCTTTACCCACGTAGACCACGCGACCATGAGAGTCACGGAATCGGTAGACCCCGGGAGTGGTAGGTACCGAACCCGGAGTCGGACGGTACGAGGCGGGGTCTGTCACCACTCCAGCCTACGCGGACGCCTTGAGCACAGCCTTCCCGCTGAGAATCTCGGCCAAGAAGGCACCGGTGTGGCTGTGCGAGGCCTTAGCGACGTCCTCAGGAGTGCCTTCCGCAATGACTCGTCCACCTCCGGAGCCTCCTTCAGGACCCATGTCCACCACCCAGTCTGCGGACTTGATGACGTCCAAGTTGTGCTCGATCACAATCACAGTGTTGCCCTTGTCCACGAGACCCTGGAGCACAGCCAGCAGCTTGCGTACGTCCTCAAAATGAAGGCCCGTGGTGGGCTCGTCGAGAACGTAAATGGTGCGTCCAGTGGAGCGGCGCTGAAGTTCGGAGGCGAGCTTCACGCGTTGTGCCTCGCCTCCCGAGAGCGTGGGAGCGGGCTGACCCAAACGCACGTAACCCAGTCCCACCTCCACGAGCGTGGCCAAGTGGCGGGAGATGGCAGGAATGGCTTCAAAGAACTCGGCGGCCTCTGAGATGGGCATGTCGAGCACTTCGGCCACGTTCTTGCCTTTGAAGTGCACCTCGAGCGTCTCGCGGTTATAACGCGCACCCTTGCAGACCTCGCATGGCACATACACATCCGGCAAGAAGTTCATCTCGATCTTGAGCGTCCCGTCACCAGCGCAGGCCTCGCAGCGACCGCCCTTGACGTTGAACGAGAAGCGACCGGGGCCGTAGCCGCGCATCTTCGCCTCGGGCGTCTCCGCAAAGAGCTTGCGCATCTTGTCCCATACGCCCGTGTAGGTCGCGGGGTTGGAGCGCGGGGTGCGGCCAATGGGCCCTTGGTCCACGTGAACGATCTTGTCCAGGTGCTCTGTGCCGTCAATACGGGTGTGGCGTCCAGGGACTTGACGCGCACCATTGAGGGTGTTTGCCAGAGAGGTGTAGAGGATCGTGTTGACGAGCGTGGACTTCCCAGAGCCGGACACCCCCGTCACTGCCGTGAAGACGCCCAAGGGGAACGAGACGTCCAAGCCCTGCAGGTTGTGTTCGCGCGCGCCCACCACTGTGACTTGCTTGCTGGGGTCCATCGGGCGTCGGCGCGTGGGTGCCTCAATGGCACGGCGGCCAGAGACGTACGCGCCCGTGACGGACCGTTCGTTCTTCAACAGGTCCGCGTAGGTGCCGGAGTGGACCACCTCTCCCCCATGCTCGCCAGCACCCGGACCAATGTCCACTATCCAGTCAGCGGTGCGAATGGTGTCTTCGTCGTGTTCCACCACGATGAGAGTGTTGCCCAAGTCTCGCAATCGCGTGAGTGTGTCAATCAGCCGGCGGTTGTCACGTTGATGCAGGCCGATGCTCGGCTCGTCAAGCACGTACAGCACACCCACCAGGCCAGATCCGATTTGAGTGGCAAGGCGAATGCGCTGGGCCTCGCCACCGGACAGGGTTCCGGCCGCGCGCGCGAGGGTCAGGTAGTCAAGGCCCACGTCCAGCAAGAAGCCCAGTCGCGCATCGATCTCCTTGAGAACCTGGACGGCGATGTGCTTGCTGCGCTCATCGAGTTCCACATCGGTGAGGAACTCGCGCGCTGCACCGATCGACAACTCACATACTTGGGCGATGGACATGCCACCCACGGTGACCGCGAGCACTTCAGGCTTGAGGCGCGCTCCCTCACACGTGGCGCACGGCACTTCGCGCATGTACGACTCATACTTCTCGCGCGACCACTCGGATTCGGTCTGGCTGTGCAGCCGCTCAATCCAGGTGATGACGCCCTCGAAGCCAGTGGTGTAACTGCGTTCGCGTCCGTAGCGATTACGGAACGTGACGTGGACTTGGTAGTCCTTGCCATAGAGCAACGCCTCGCGAGCATCGTCCGGCAGATCCTTAAACGGGGTGTCCAGCGAGAAGCGCATATCGCCCGCCAAGGCCTTGACCACGCGCTGGAAGTAGTCCGATGACATGGCGTCCCACGGCGCGATGGCGCCTTGCTTGAGCGTCTTGCTCGGGTCAGGCACCACGAGGTCCGGGTCAACTTCGAGCTTGACACCGATACCCGTGCAGTCAGGGCACGCACCGTACGGCGCGTTGAAGGAGAAGGTGCGCGGCTCCATCTCCTCCAGCGTAAGCACGTGGTCGTTGGGGCAAGCGCGCTTCTCCGAGTAGCGACGAGCTGGGAGCTCTGAGTCGACAGGCTCTACCACCACAAGGCCCTCTGCTATGCGCAACGCAGTTTCCACCGAGTCAGTGAGACGCTGGCGCACACCGTCCTTGGCCACAAGCCGGTCCACGATCACTTCGATATCGTGTTTGAGCTTCTTTTCAAGTTGCGGCGGCTCACTCAGCTGAACAGTCTCACCGTCCACTCGCGCGCGCGAGAAGCCCTGTTGCTGGAGTTCCTCAAAGAGATCCTGATACTCACCCTTACGGCCGCGAATCACTGGCGCGAGCACCTGGTATCGCGTGCCCTCCGGGAGCAACAAGACCGAGTCCACGATTTGTTGCGGTGTCTGCGAACGTACTTCTTCGCCACACACCGGGCAATGCTGGATCCCTACTCGTGCAAAGAGGAGACGCAAGTAGTCGTATACCTCAGTGATGGTGCCTACCGTGGACCGAGGGTTGCGGTTGGTCGACTTCTGGTCAATCGACACCGCTGGCGACAAGCCTTCAATGAAGTCGACATCGGGCTTATCCATTTGCCCCAAGAACTGGCGCGCGTACGCACTCAGGGACTCGACATACCGCCGTTGCCCTTCCGCAAAGATGGTGTCAAACGCGAGCGAAGACTTGCCCGATCCTGACAGTCCACTGAAGACAATGAGCGAATCTCGAGGCAGGTCCAGGTCAATGCCTTTGAGGTTGTGCTCGCGAGCACCGCGCACAATCAATCGCTCATTCACGGGTACACCCTACGCAAGTATTCACTCGAACGCATGTTCGAATGATCGCGTGTCGTGTCGCGATGATCACGCGGATTTGGAGAACAGACTCCTACCTCGACACAATGTCGGCATGCCACATTGGGTAATCGAGTACGGCTATGACGACCGCACGCACTTGCGCGACCAGTATCGCCCTGAGCATCGGGCCTATCTGGGCGGCCTCCTGGCTGAGGGAGACCTGCTCGCTTTTGGTCGTTATGACGACTCGGACGCCCCTGGTGCCCTGCTGCTGGCCTCAGCCGAGCATGAGGAAGATGTGCGCCGCATGGTGGAAAGGGACCCCTTTGTAATCCAGGGTCTGGTGCCCACGGTGAAGGTGCGTCGCTGGGCCGGAGAGTTCCGCGCCGCCTAACGCAGCTCCACCTGCTGCTAGCCAACATCGATCATGTGGCGAAGCTCCTTCTTGAGTTCGCCGATCTCGTCCCGCAAGCGCGCCGCCAACTCGAATTTCAGTTCAGCAGCCGCGCCACGCATTTGCGCCGACAACTCCTCAATGAGTTCGGACAGTTCCTGAGCGGGACGCGCGGCCATTCCGGTGCCCAGGGTGGCATCCGCCTTCTTCCCGCCCTTGGCACCCTTGGGTTCTCGCACTTTGGCAAGGGTGCGCTCGGTGTCCGCCTCTTCCCTGGCGAGCATCTCGGTGATGTCCCCTATGCGCTTACGTAGTGGAGTGGGGTCGATGCCGTTGGCGGTGTTGTAGTCAACCTGCTTCTGGCGCCGGCGGTTGGTCTCTTCGATCGCCTGTTCCATGGAGTCAGTAATGCGGTCCGCGTACATGTGGACCTCACCGGAGACGTTACGTGCCGCGCGACCGATGGTCTGAATGAGCGACGTGCCCGAACGCAAGAACCCTTCTTTGTCGGCGTCCAAGATGGCCACGAGGGACACTTCCGGGAGGTCGAGGCCTTCGCGGAGCAAGTTGATGCCCACGAGCACGTCAAAACGACCGAGCCGCAAGTCCCTCAGCAGTTCTACACGCTTGAGCGTGTCTACGTCCGAGTGCAAATACTCCACGCGGACGTCTCGCTCGGAGAAGTACTCCGTGAGGTCTTCGGCCATCTTCTTGGTGAGCGTCGTGACCAGCACGCGTTCGTCGCGTTCCACCCGCAAGCGGATCTCATGCATGAGGTCATCGATCTGGCCCTCGGTGGGCTTGACCACGATCTTGGGATCGACAAGGCCGGTGGGTCGAATGATTTGCTCCACCACTCCGTTCGCTCGCTCCAACTCGTACTTGCCGGGCGTGGCGGAGAGATAGACGGTCTGGCCGATTCGCTGCTGGAACTCTTCCCACATGAGCGGCCGGTTGTCGAGTGCGGACGGCAACCTGAACCCGTGCTCCACCAGAGTGCGTTTGCGTGAAGCGTCGCCTTCGTACATCGCGCCAATTTGAGGCACGGTGACATGTGACTCATCGATCACGAGCAGGAAGTCGTCGGGAAAGTAGTCGAGGAGCGTGTGTGGCGGTGTCCCTGGCGCGCGTTGCTCAATGTGTCTGGAGTAGTTCTCAATGCCGGAGCACGTGCCCACCGAGCGCATCATTTCCAGGTCAAAGGTGGTGCGCATCTTGAGCCGCTGCGCCTCCAGCAACTTGTTTTGCCGCTCCAGTTCTTGCAAGCGTTCCTCAAGTTCGTGCTCGATGGTGGAGATCGCCTTGTTCATGCGCGCAGTGCTCGCGACGTAGTGCGACGCGGGGAAGATGTGGACCTGCTCCCGCTTCTCCACCACATCGCCCGTCAGCGGATGGAGAGTGTAGAGCGCCTCAATCTCGTCACCGAAGAACTCGATGCGAATGGCGAGCTCCTCATACACCGGGATGATCTCCACTGTGTCGCCACGCACGCGGAACGTGCCGCGTGTAAACGCCAAGTCGTTGCGTGCGTACTGCATTTGCACAAACTCACGCAACAGTGAGTCACGATCCAGCACGTCACCCAACTGCATAGTCACCATGCCGTTGATGTATTCCTCGGGCGTGCCGAGACCGTAGATGCATGACACCGAGGACACCACGATGACGTCCCTGCGCGTGAGCAAGGAGTTGGTAGCCGAGTACCGCAACCGCTCTACCTCTTCGTTGATCGAGGAGTCCTTCTCAATGAAGGTGTCGGTTTGAGGCACGTACGCCTCGGGCTGGTAGTAGTCGTAGTAGCTGACGAAGTACTCCACCGCGTTGTTGGGCAGAAGGTCGCGGAATTCGTTGGCCAATTGCGCGGCCAATGTCTTGTTGTGCGCCATCACCAAGGTGGGCCGCTGCAGTTCCTCCACGAGCCATGCGGTGGTCGCCGACTTACCGGTACCCGTAGCTCCCAACAGGACGACGTCCTTCTCCCCCGCCCGGATGCGGGACGCAAGTTCGGCAATGGCGGCAGGCTGGTCGCCTGAAGGTGCGTAGTCGGAAATGACCTTGAAAGGGTTTTGGGCGCGCCTCAAGTCAGAAGACATGACAACAACTTAACCCGCGGGACTGACAACCTCGCTCGGCACGTGCTCACGCCAGAAGGCATCCACAGAAGCGTGGAGTTGCTCCACCGTTCCAGAGCCGTCAAGCACGGCATCGGCCACCGCAGCCCGCTCTTCATCCGTGGCCTGCGCCTCGATGCGAGCAAGCGCCTCTTGGTGGCTCAAGCCTCTGCCCTCTTGAAGGCGCGCCAGCCTGGTCAGTAGGGGCGCCTCGACGGTCACCACGAGGTCGTAATTTTGGCCTTGGCCGGTCTCCACGAGCAGCGGGATGTCGTGCACCACCACTGCCTCGCCCGCGTTGCGCGCGCGCTTGTCTGCGGCCATCGCGGCCGCCTTCACATACGGGTGCACGATGTCGTTAAGCCGCTCTCTGGCAATGGGGTCGTTGAAGACGATGTTCGCGAGGGCAGCGCGGTCAAGCGCTCCACCATGAATCACCCGGTCACCGAACTCCCGCGCAATGTCCACCAAAGCCGCCGAACCGGGCTCCACCACGCGCCGGGCAAGGACGTCATGGTCCACCACCAGGGCGCCCAGTTCCGCAAACCGCGCGGAGGCTGTCGACTTGCCCGAGGCGATGCCCCCTGTGAGTCCGATGCGTAGCACCGTGACACTCTCGCACGGCGGATTTTCGTATGCAAGGTCGCGTGACGAACCGCACCGCGACACGCGCCGCAAACGACTGAGGGCCGTGTACCCCTTGCGGAGACACGGCCCTCAGTCGAGCAAGCGCTATTAGTTGCCGGTGAGCTTCTCGCGCAGAGCGGCAAGGCGCTCGTCAGAAGCGAGGGTGCCGCCTTCGCTCTCCTCGTGCGAGGAGTACGAGGTGGCAGCGCCAGCACCGTCGTCCTTGGCAGCACGCTTCTTGGCTGCGGGCTCCGCAACCTCTGCAGCAGCGGCTGCGGCGTCCTGACGGGCCACGAATGCCTTGTGGGCTTCCCAGCGGTCGTGAGCCTTGGCGTAGTCCGCTTCCCAAGCCTCGCGCTGAGCGTCAAAGCCCTCACGCCATTCCTGGGTCTCGGGGTCAAAGCCCTCGGGGTACTTGTAGTTGCCGGCCTCGTCATACTCAGCAGTCATGCCGTACAGGGCGGGGTCAAAGTCCTCGCCGTTGGGGTCAACACCCTCGTTGGCCTGCTTGATGGACAGCGAGATGCGACGACGCTCGAGGTCGATGTCGATGATCTTGACGAACACGTCTTCGTCGGCGGAGACAACCTGCTCAGGCAGTTCCACGTGGCGGACGGCGAGTTCGGAAATGTGCACCAGACCCTCAATACCCTCGTATACGCGCACGAATGCGCCGAAGGGAACGAGCTTGGTGACCTTGCCGGGCACAATTTGACCGATGGCGTGGGTACGTGCGTACACCGCCCACGGGTCCTCTTGAGTGGCCTTGAGCGACAGCGAGACCCGCTCGCGGTCCATCTCCACGGTGAGAACCTCGACCTCGACCTCTTGGCCCACCGAGACAACCTCGTTGGGGTGGTCGATGTGCTTCCAGGAAAGCTCGGAGACGTGAACCAGACCGTCCACTCCCCCCAAGTCCACGAAGGCACCGAAGTTGACGATGGAGGACACCACGCCCTTGCGCACCTGGCCGGGAGCCAGAGCGGTGAGGAAGGTGGAGCGCACCTCCGACTGGGTCTGCTCAAGGAATGCACGGCGAGAAAGGACCACGTTGTTGCGGTTCTTGTCCAGCTCGATGATCTTCGCCTCGATCTGCTGACCGATGTAGGGGCCGAGGTCGCGCACGCGGCGCATCTCGACAAGAGAGGCGGGAAGGAAGCCGCGCAGACCGATGTCCACAATCAGACCACCCTTGACGACCTCGATGACGGAACCGGTGACGATGCCGTCCTCTTCCTTCACCTTCTCGATCGAGCCCCATGCCCGCTCGTACTGAGCGCGCTTCTTGGACAGGATGAGGCGGCCTTCTTTGTCCTCCTTGGTGAGAACAAGGGCCTCGATGGTGTCGCCTACGTTGACAACGTCGTCGGGGTCAGCGTCGTGGCGGATGGAGAGCTCGCGAGCGGGAATCACGCCCTCGGTCTTGTAGCCGATGTCGAGGAGAACCTCGTCACGGTCAACCTTGACGATGATGCCTTCAACAAGGTCGCCATCTTCAAAGTTCTTGATCGTTGCGTCAATCGCGGCGAGGAAGTCCTCGGAAGAGCCGATGTCGTTGACAGCAATCTGGGTGGTCTCGGGGGTGGATACGGACATAAAGGGAGTAACTCCGATAGTTGATATGGAAAACCAGGCACCACAACGGCGCTAGGCCATCGATAAGCGTACCCCGCACGCTCCCCCCAGCACAAAGCCGGGGAGCAGCCGTTACCTGCTTGTGACCTGCGGTTTAGAGCCCACTTGCGGCCGCTAAGAGGTCCTTGGGCACCCACTTGGTCTTGCCCATCATCACCGAGAAGTCCTTGAGCACAATCTCAGCACCCTCGAGAGCCGTGAACTTGCCCGACTCCCCCGCAACGATCGCGTCGATGGCGGCTACGCCAAAGCGGGTTCCGAGCAGACGGTCGGCAGCCGTGGGGATGCCGCCTCGCTGGACGTACCCCAACACCGTGAGTCGCGAGGAGAAGCCTGTCGCTGCCTCGATCGCCTTAGTCACTTCGTGGCCAATTGAGCCTGCAATGGGGTTGCCCTTGTCGTCGATGGTGGGCTTGCCGGTCCAATTGGATCCCTCGGCAGGGATGGCACCTTCCGCTACGGCCACGATGGAGAAGTTCTTGTAGCGGTGGCGGTGCTTGATGCGCTTGGCCACTTGGTCAATGTCAAAAGGCTCCTCGGGCGCGAGGATGATGTCCGCACCACCCGCCATGCCCGCAGTCACGGCGATCCAGCCCGAGTGGCGGCCCATGAGCTCCACCACCATGACTCGGTTGTGCGATTCAGCCGTGGAATGCAAGCGGTCAATCGCTTCCGTAGCCACCGTCACAGCGGTGTCGAAACCAATCGAGGCGTCGGTGCCCACCACATCGTTGTCGATGGTCTTGGGGATACCGATCACCGTGATGCCCGTGGCCTCAGCTACCTTGCCGGCCGCCTTGAGGGTACCGTCGCCGCCGATGCAGATGATTCCATCGAGCTTCTCTTGCTCCACGGTGTCCTTGACGGCTTCCATGCCGCCCTCGACCTTGTGCGGGTGGCAACGGGCAGTGCCGAGCATCGTGCCGCCATCAACCAGAATTCCCGAGACATCCTCGCGGTCAAGGTTGCGCGAGTCGCCATCGATGACACCTTGCCAACCGTTGCGGAAACCCACGATGGAGCAACCGTGCTCCGCGGTACCGCGCTTGACGACGGCACGAATGGCTGCGTTGAGTCCCGGGCAGTCCCCGCCGCCCGTGAGAATTCCGATGCGCATCTGGCTCCTAGTGTCCGGCCGTGCGCCAGTTAGCGCCGGTTCCAACATTGACGTCGAGCGGCACCGACAAACTAGCGGCTCCACCCATCTCAGCTCTGAGAATGGCCTCGACGGCGTCTCTCTCGCCAGTCGCGACCTCCACGACGAGTTCATCGTGAACCTGCAAAAGCTGCCGCGATGCAAGACCCTGGTCCCGTAGCGCGGTTTCGACACCTAGCATGGCACGCTTGATGAGGTCCGCGGCGCTGCCTTGAATCGGCGCGTTGAGTGCCACGCGTTCCGCGATCTCACGGCGCTGGCGATTGGTGGACGTGAGGTCCGGCAAGTAGCGGCGTCGGCCAAAAAGGGTTTCCGTGTACCCCACTTGCGCCGCTTGCTTCACGACAGACGCGAGGTACTCGCGCACCCCCCCAAAGCGCTTGAAGTAGTCGTCCATGAGCGCTTGGGCCTCGGAGACGCTGAGGTTGAGTTGGCGAGCAAGTCCAAAGCTCGACAAGCCATAGGCAAGTCCGTAGGACATGGCCTTGACCTGCGAGCGCATCTCGGAGTTGACGTCTTCGGGCTTGACGCCGAACACACGAGAACCCACGAATCGATGTAAGTCCTCACCCGACTTGAAGGCCTCAATGAGCGCCTCGTCGCCGCTGAGGTGGGCCATGATGCGCATCTCGATCTGGCTGTAGTCGGCAGTGACGAGAGTCTCGTAGCCTTCGCCCACCACAAAAGCTTCGCGCAAGCGATGACCCTCCGGGGTGCGGATGGGAATGTTCTGCAGGTTGGGGTCTTTGGAACTGAGCCTGCCCGTGGCTGCCACAGTTTGACTAAAGGTGGTGTGGATTCGCCCGTCGCCTCGAACTGAGTCTCGCAAAGTCTCGATGATCTGACCCAGCTTGCTCGCCTCGCGGTGTGCAAGGAGCGCCACCAAGAACGGATGCGGATGCTTTTCATTGAGCTCGGCCAGGCTCGCAGCGTCGGTGGTGTAGCCGGTCTTGATCTTCTTGGTCTTAGGAAGGCCGAGCCTGTCAAAGAGCACTTCTTGGAGTTGCTTGGGTGAACCCAAGTTCACGGTGGTGCCGCCAATGGCCGAGTACGCCTCTTGAGCCGCCGCCTCTACCCGCGCAGCCGCCTCCTTGGCGAGCACTTCAAAGTGCGCGGAGTCCACGGCAATGCCTGCGGCCTCCATGCGCGCAAGCACCTCGATGAGCGGTAACTCGATCTCGCGGTAGATGGTGCCCATGCCGCGGTTATCCACCTCAGGCTCGAGTTCCGCGGCCAAGGCTGCCACCGTGAGCGCGCGCTCACCTGCCACGGTGGCGGCGCTGGCCCCGAGGCCGAGGTCGAGCTCCGCAGAGTCACCGGCCACCGCAGGCGCGAGCCCCAAGTACCGTTGCGCCACCGATTCCAGTTCGAATCCGCGTTGGTCAGGCAGGACGACGTATGCCGCGATCTGCGTATCACCACCGATCCCAGCCAGGGCGTACCCGCGTGCGGCGAGCGCGTGCCAGGCCTCCTTGGCTCCGTGCAAGGTCTTGGCCACCGAGGGGTCGGCAAGCCATGCAGCAAGCTTCGTGTCCTCCTCAGGCGTCAACGACGTCAAGTCGATGCCCCAAGCAAGTTCTCCTTGCACCACCCCTACGGCCCAAGCATCGGGATCAGCTCCCGTGCGCCCGTCCACGTGGAGCACCACGCTGCCGGTGAGTGCTGTGACGGCCGAGACTGCCCCTTCAGTGATGACCTCTACGGTGGGCGCGGGCTCGCTTACCTCAGCGCCGGCGCCACCCGCCGATCCGCTGACCTTGCCCACAGCGAGCAAACGGTCGCGCAACGTGCGGAACTGGAGTGCGTCACACACCGCGTGGATCTTGGCGGAATCACCACCCGTGTACTCCAACGAGTCGACATCGCGGTCGAGCTCCAAGTCCGTGAGCAAATGGTTGAGTTCGCGGTTGATGCGCACCAGCTCCACGTGCTCACGCAGGCTCTCGCCCACCTTGCCCGGGATTTCGTTGATGGACGCGAGAACGCCTTGCAAGCCGCCGTAACTGGTGATCCACTTAGCAGCAGTCTTGGGCCCCACACCGGGAACGCCGGGCAAGTTGTCGCTCGATTCCCCCACGAGCGCCGCCAAGTCTGGGTACTGATGAGGCGGGATTCCGTAACGCTCCACCACAGCATCGGGAGTGAACTCCACGAGGTCAGAGACTCCCTTGCGTGGGTACAGCAGCGTGACTCGGTCCGTCACCAGTTGGATGGTGTCGCGATCGCCGGATACCACCAGGACTTCAAGTCCTTGTTCGGCACCTTGCCTAGCAAGAGTGGCGAGAATGTCGTCGGCCTCAAATCGTGGCTTATCCACCGCGGCCACGCCCAAAGCGTCCAAGACCTCACGAATAAGCGGCACTTGCGGCTCAAACTCAGGGGGCGTGACATCCCGGGTGCCTTTGTAGGACGGCAACTTCTCCGTACGGAACGTGCCACCCGGCAAGTCAAACGCCACCGCTACGTGGGTGGGCTGGCGTTGCTGGATGAGAGTGGCAAGCATGGAGGTAAACCCGTACACCGCGTTGGTTGGACTGCCACCCGAGGTGGCGAAATTCTCCACCGGCAAGGCAAAGAACGCGCGGAAAGCCATGGACAATCCGTCGATCAGCAGCAAGGGGCCTTTTGACGATTCGCTCACAGATGCCAACCTAGTCCCTATGACAGACGACGACGTGGTCGACCCATTCCAGTTCCGTGACGGTCTCATTGGTCGCCTGGGCGTTGAGATCCAGGAACTGACGCCCGAACGAGTAGTGGGCACGATGCCCATCGAGGGCAATACTCAGCCCTACGGGTTGCTCCACGGAGGGGCCACGGCTGCGCTCGCTGAAACCCTGGGTTCCTTTGGCGCCATGGCACACGCGCAACCGGACAAAGTGGCCGTGGGAGTGGACTTGAACATCACTCATCACCGGGCCGTGACACACGGAATTGTCACGGGAGTTGCCACAGCAGTGCATTTGGGCCGTACTGTTGCCACCTACGCAATCACGATTAATGACGATCAGTCGAGGGCGGTCGCAACGGCGCGGCTGACCTGTGTGCTGAAAACATTGCCGTAACACTGAGTGTCTATCGTGGCGTCACACGAAAGAGGGAGACTGGTGCACAGCAGACTGGAGAAGCGTCATATCAGGGCAATTGCCCTGGTGGGAGTTGCGGCGCTCGCATTCATGGTCATGTCCGTGTTGATGGGAAACCCTGCCTCTGCAGAGGTGGAGGTGTTCGAACCACCGCGCGCAGGCGTATCGACGTCGGTGCTCTTGGGTCAGAACGTCATCAATGGATTGGTGTTCGGCATCCTGCTGGCGTTGGCAGCGGTGGGCCTCTCACTGATCTACGGCACCACGGGACTGAGCAACTTTGCCCACGGAGAGCAAGTCACTCTAGGTGCAGTGCTGTGCTTCTTCTTTGCCACGCCGGCCAAAGTGACGCTTCCGTTCATCCCTACCCAGTTCAATTTCGGCTGGCCGTTGCCGGTGGCTGCTGTAGTCGCCATCCTGTTGGCGGCTGGCTCGGGCTGGCTCCAGGACAAGTTCTTGTGGAACCCCATCCGTAAGCGCCGCGTGGCGGTGTTGCAGCAGATGATCGTGTCGATCGGTCTCTCGCTTGCGCTCCTGAACTTCATCCAATGGTGGATCGGCGGCACCCGCTACCGCTTGCAGACCGCCATTGACACGCGCCTGACCTTTGGCCAGTTCTATATCGGTCGCCAGACGCTCATGTCCGTCATCCTCGCGCTGATCGTGCTGGCAGCAGTGAGCCTGTTCCTCCTCAAGACGCGCCTCGGCCGCGCAACCCGCGCGATCTCCGACAATCCCGCCCTCGCCGCTGCATCGGGAATCCGAGTGGCAGGCATCATCCGCTTGGTGTGGGCTCTCGCCACCGGCCTTGCCGCGTTGGGTGGCATCCTCTTGGCGCTCTACGAAAATGGCTTTGGATTCGACTCCGGAGGCCGCCTGCTGCTACTCATGTTCGCCGCCGTGACCTTGGGTGGCCTCGGGCACGCCTTTGGCGCCCTTGTCGGCTCGCTCGTCATCGGATTGGTGACAGAAGTCTCCACGGTGCTGTTCACGCCTGACCTCAAGTACGCCTCCGCGCTTGGAATCCTGATTCTGGTTTTGTTGGTTCGACCCCAAGGCATCTTGGGCCGAGCGGAGAGGGTGGGCTGACATGGAACTGTTGCTTACCGACGCCCTGGCGCAGACCTTCGCGCCTGCCACCGCTGCCTTTGCGCTCGCCGCTATTGGCCTCAACTTCCACTTTGGTCTCACCGGCCTGCTCAACATGGGACAAGCAGGATTCATGCTCCTGGGCATGTACGGCTACGCCATCGCCACCCGTGAGGGCGCACCTATCTGGGTAGCGATCTTGGTAGCCATGGCGTGTGCAGTGGTGTTTGGTCTCATCCTCGGTTGGCCCACGCTGCGACTGCGCGGCGACTATCTGGCTATTGTGACCATCGCCGCGGCTGAGATTGTGCGCTATACGGGCCGCTCACAAAGCCTCGTCAACCTCACCGGTGCCTCCGTGGGCATTCGTGGAAACGAGTTCAAGGATTCCTTTGAGCGGCTCTCCCCCTTCGCCGACGAACGCATCACCGTGTGGATCTTCACGTTCCATGGCACTGCTTCCAACAGTTGGTGGCTGCGCGTCGTGGCATGGACGCTTGTGGGCATCCTCGCTCTCGTGTTCTGGCGCCTCGCAAAGTCCCCTTGGGGTCGCGTGCTCAAGGGCATCCGCGAGGATGAGGACGCAGTGCGCTCGCTCGGCAAGAGCGTGTACTGGTACAAGATGCAAGCTCTCGTCATCGGCGGTGTGATCGGTGCCCTCGCGGGCGTGGTGTGGTCTCTCGGCGCATCGGTCCAGCCCGACGCAATGGCACGTACCACCACCTTCTGGATCTGGACCATCTTGCTCCTCGGCGGCGCCGCCACCGTGTTTGGGCCAGTGCTGGGCTCCATCCTCTTTTGGACCGCCCTCGTGCTGGTACGCGGCCTCGCCAAGCTGTTCATCCCCACAGATGTCTTGCCGGGCACGGCCATCGAGCCTTTCTCTTTGGTCCTCGTGGGCGTCACGCTCATGCTCTTGGTGGTGTTCAGACCACAAGGCATCCTCGGCAACAAGAAGGAGTTGGCCTTCCATGCCTGAAGCAACCTCTCTCAAGAACGTCGAGCACGTCGCAGGCGTGGCGAAGCCTGACCCCATCCTCACCGCCACCGGCGTAGTGCGTACATTTGGTGGGCTTACGGCCGTGAACGTCAAGCACTTTGAAGTGCAGCGCAACACCATTACTGCCCTGATTGGCCCCAACGGTGCGGGAAAATCCACGTTCTTCAACCTGCTGACGGGCTTTGATACCGCTCAAGAGGGCCACGGCACGTTCGACGGCCGCGAACTCAAGGGAATGAACTCCGCCAAGGTGGCCCGCGCCGGCATGGTGCGCACGTTCCAACTCACCAAGGCGCTTGAGGGCATGTCGGTCCTCGACAACATGCGCCTGGGCGCTCAGGCGCAACCCGGCGAGAACTTCTTCACCGCGTTCGTCCCTGCCTTGTGGCGCAAACGCGAGGACGAGATCACCGAGCAAGCCATGGAACTACTCAAGCGATTCAAGTTGGACACCAAGGCAAGCGACTCCGCTGGATCTCTTTCCGGTGGCCAGCGCAAGCTCTTGGAGATGGCCCGCGCGCTAATGACCAAGCCCACCATGGTGATGCTCGACGAGCCCATGGCAGGTGTGAACCCTGCGCTCACCGAATCGTTGTTGGAGCACATCGTGGACCTCAAGGAAGAAGGCGTGACCGTCCTCTTTGTGGAACATGACATGCACATGGTGCGCCGGATCTCCGACTGGGTGGCCGTCATGGCTCAAGGCCAGCTCATTGCAGAAGGCACTCCCGGCACGGTGATGGCCAACACTGCTGTGCAGGACGCCTACTTGGGCGCACATCACGACACCGATCTTTCGGAGGATGCATCATGACCGGCACGTCCAAGGCGGGCGCCAAGGCTGGAACGGCTGCAAAGGCCGGAAAAAGGGCCACCACCAACGTGACTCCCCTCATCGCATCGGAAGACGTGTACGCGGGTTACTTGCCAGGCATCAACATCCTCAACGGGTGCTCCCTCGAGGTGTACCCCGGTGAGCTGATCGGCATCATTGGCCCCAATGGTGCCGGCAAGTCCACGTTCCTCAAGGCACTGTTTGGACTGGTGAACGTCAATAAGGGTGCCTTCAAGTTGGACGGCGAAGACATCACCAACCTACGTGCAGACCAGTTGGTGCAGCGAGGCGTGGGCTTTGTTCCGCAGACCAATAACGTGTTCCCGTCGCTCACCATCTTGGAGAACTTGGAGATGGGTGCGTTCCAGCGCCCCAGCGCCTACAAGGAACGGCTCGAGGTCATTGGTGATCTGTTCCCAGTGCTCATTGAGCGTGGCGACCAGCGCGCGGGATCGCTCTCTGGTGGTGAACGTCAGATGGTGGCCATGGCCAGAGCCTTGATGATGGACCCCAAGGTGTTGCTGCTCGACGAGCCCAGCGCTGGCCTCTCCCCTGCCCGCCAGGACGAGACCTTTGTGCGCACCCGCCAAATCAACGCCGCAGGCGTCACGGTCATCATGGTGGAGCAAAACGCTCGCCGATGTTTGCAAATCTGTGACCGCGGCTACGTGTTGGATCAAGGCACCGCCGCCTACACAGCAACCGGCCAACAGCTTCTCAAGGACCCCAAGGTCATCGAACTGTACTTAGGCACCCTGGGCGCCTAGAACGGCCTGCTGGGGCCCCTCATGGCCCTTTCCGACGCCGCCGCGGCGTCTCCCTGCATCACCGGGCGACCATTCCGGGCGCCCTGACGACCCATGCCCATGCCCGTGCCCGGTCACGCGGCAAAGGGAAAGGGCCCGCCAGCCGAAGCTGACGGGCCCTTCCTTGTGGCATCGACTAGCGAGCGTCGAAGACCACCTCAGAGATGCGCGACGGAACGTTGTTGCCGTCGTACTGGTAGACGCCCACGATGGCCGTCTTGGGGTCGTTGTTGATGTCGAACGCACCTGCGCCGGAGATGGCCTTGTAGGCGATCTCTTCACCAGCGAGGATGAGCTCGGAGCACTCGACCCAACCGGAGCACTCGGTGCCGCCGTTGGAGCCGGACACTGCGTGCATGTTGGCACGGATGGTCTCGGAGTCACCGGAACCACCCTTCAGCGCAGCAAGGGCAACCAGCATCACAGCGTCGTAGGACTCAGCAGCGTAGGAGAAGTCCGTAAGGGCCTCGCCTTCCGTCTCCTGCCACAGCGCGCTCAGTGCAGCCTGGAGCTCGTCGGAAGCAGCAGCACCAGGAATGGTGCCCTTGCCGCCCTCAAGCGTGCCGGGCTCGAACGAAGCAGACCAGTCAGCGGTGTTGCCGTCGGTCATGTAGATCTTGGTTGCGGGGTAGTTGGCCGCAATCAGTTCGGGGATGATCTGCGCCGTCTGGTCGAACGCGATCATCAGGATCGCCTCCGGGTTGGTGGCGAGGGCACCCTGAACGTCGGACGAGAAGTTCGTCGCAGCCGGGTCGATTTCCTGACCTGCAACACCGTACGTGATGCTGCCGCCGGCCTCTTCGATGTGACCCTGGAAGACGTTGCGGAACGAGGTGCCGTAGTCGTCGTTCTGAACCAGAACGGCCACGTCGTTGGCGCCCTCTTCGAGGATCAGGTCCGCAACGGCCTTGCCCTGAGCGGTGTCAGCGGGGGCGGTGCGGAAGTAGTAGTCGGAGTAACCCGACAGCGTGGTCGAGGTGTTAGCAGGCGACACCATGACGATGCCAGCTGCGTCGACGTCGTCGATCACGTTGAGGGTCACGCTGGACGATGCGGCGCCGATGATGGCGGACACGTCAGCGGAGATGAGGCTCGCGATCGAGGCCGCACCAATGCCGGCGTTGTTGGTGTCGGAGGAGTCAGTCTCAATGAGCTTGACGTCCTGGCCGAACAGACCACCAGCGTCGTTGATCTCCTTCACCGCGTAACGCACACCGGCGATCTCGGGCGGGCCGAGGAACGCAAGGGTGCCCGTCACGGGCAGGAAGGTGCCGATCGTAAGGGGCGTAGCGTCGCCGCCACCTGCGGGAGCACCGCTGGTGTCCGTGCCGCTACCGCTCGAAGAACATGCTGCGAGCGCGAGAGACGCGACGCCTGCAAAAGCAGCGCCGCGCGCGATGGTTGACCATCGTGCCATGTTGTTCCCTCCAAAAGTACCCATCGGGATCTCCGCTGGGCGAACCGTTGCGTAGACCGTCTGCGCAACGAGGTTTTTAGAGGTTACATGCGAATCGTTTCGTTTAGGGGTCCTCGGGGTCACGATTTCGTGACCTTCGTCCCGTATGGCGGCGATTCTGACCGCTAGGCGCACATTGCGCGGGATTAGGACTTGGGCTTGCCCATTTGTTCGATGACGGCTTCTGCGACCTCGCGCATGGTGAGCCTGCGGTCCATGGAGGTCTTTTGGATCCACCGGAAGGACTCAGGCTCATTGAGACGCATGTTCTCCATGAGCAGGCCCTTGGCCCGCTCTACTTTCTTGCGCGTCTCCATGCGCTCCGTGATATCCGCGATCTCGGATTCGAGGGCCTTGATCTCTACGTAGCGAGAAGCCGCGATTTCCACCGCCGGGAGCAAGTCCGCGGGAGTAAAGGGCTTGACCACGTACGCCATAGCGCCGGCGTCACGCGCACGCTCCACGAGCTCGGTCTGCGAGAACGCGGTCAGGAGGACCACGGGCGCCAAGCGGGCTTTGGCGATGCGTTCGGCGGCCGTGATGCCATCCATCACGGGCATCTTCACGTCCATGACCACCACGTCAGGCTTGTGCTCTTCAGCGAGCGCTACGGCCTCTTCACCGTTGGCACCCTCGCCCACCACGTCGTATCCGCCCTCACGCAAGGTCTCGACAATGTCCATGCGAATGAGCGCTTCGTCTTCTGCCACCACGGCGCGACGACGCTTTGGGGCGGGAATTTCCTCATTTTGGGCGGGAGTCTCTGTCACAGCCAGTAGCCTAGTGTGCGCGCCCCGATAGCCCAACTGGCAGAGGCATACGGCTCAAACCCGTACCAGTGTGGGTTCGAATCCCACTCGGGGCACTCACGGTGTCTGAGGACACCTCGCCGCGCTAGTCGCCCGCCCGATGCGTATCGGTGCGGGCACTAGCCTCGGTCAGCATCTCACGAGCGTGAGAGATCGCCGAAGGCGTATCCGGGAAGACCTTGCCTTGCTCATACAGGTGGGCTGCCACACCCAGTTTGCTCATCACTGCGTCGTGGTACGGGTGGATTCCTGACAGCAACACCGCAATCCCCCGCTTCTCAAGTTTGGTGATGGCATCCCCCAGCACTTGGGCTCCCGTGGCATCGATGGTGCTGACGCGAGACATTCGCAAGATGACGATGCGCACGTCCGCTATTTCGGTCAGTTCCAGCAAGAAGCGGTGTGCGGCAGCGAAAAACAAGGGCCCGTCGAGGCGGTAGGCGACGATGTGCTCGGTGAGCAGTTCGTGCTCTTGTTCGCTGTAGTCACCTTGGTCCAGTGGCACTTGTTCGATTCGTGCGGTGCGGGCCACTGCACGCAGTGCGAGCAGAACTGCCACCCCAAGGCCGATGATCACGGCCGTCACCAGGTCAATGAGCACCGTGGCCGCAAAGGTCAGGACCAGAATGATCCCGTCTCCCTTAGTGGACCGCGCAAGGGCCTTGAGGGAAGCGAACTCCACCATGCGCACGGTGGTGGCAAAGAGCACACCGGCGAGCGCCGCGAGCGGGATGTAGGAGACCCATCGCGCAGCCACCAGAACGATGAGTAGCAGCACGATGGCGTGGGTGAGGGCGGCAACCTTGGACCCCGCACCGGCGCGCACGTTCACAGCTGTACGTGCGATGGCGGCGGTTCCAGGGATGCCGCCAAACAGTGGCGCAGCAATGTTGGCCAGTCCTTGCCCAAAGAGCTCTCTGTCAGGATCATGACGCTCGTTGACGCTCATGCCGTCCGCCACCGTGGCACTCAGCAGGCTTTCCAGTGCTGCGAGTGCCGCGACAGCCACGGCTGCGGTGGACAAGGCGCCCAGGGCCCCGGCATCGAAAAAGGCAAGAGAAGGCGCTTGAAGTCCAGCGGGAATGGCACCGATGGGCGCAAGGACGAAAGGCCCCACCACAGCAAAGACAGTTGCTACGACTACTGCCACGAGAGAGAACGGCCACGAGGGCCGCCACCGTGCGCCCACGAGTATCACGACGGTGACACCCAGAGCTACCGAAGGAGCCGCAAAGTGAGGCTCGTCGACGAATGCCAGCACGGCCTCCCACGCCAAGCCCCACACCTTCTCACCTTCAAGGCCAGATACTCCGAGCGCGGCGGGTACTTGCTGTAGCGCAATGACCACTGCAATACCGGCCGTGAATCCCTCGATCAC
The DNA here is from genome assembly GCA_044507265.1 of Actinomycetales bacterium. Taxonomy (GTDB): domain Bacteria; phylum Actinomycetota; class Actinomycetes; order Actinomycetales; family Demequinaceae; genus Demequina. Next base: position 71,489 of record JBIQJT010000006.1, read on the forward strand.
CGGGGCAGGAAGGTAGCGCACGTACCGTCCCAAGCGCGCAAGTGCCATGACCACGAGGGCCACTCCAGCCATGAGACCCACCATGAGCACACCGGTGGGACCAAACTGATGCGCCACAGGGACGAGCACTACCGTCATGGCGCCCGTGGGGCCGGATACCTGCAGGTTGGAGCCGCCAAGAATCGCCGCTATAGCCCCAGCAATGATCGCGGTGGCGATACCAGCTTGTGCACCTAGGCCCGATGCCGCACCGAACGCTAGCGCCAAGGGCAGGGCCACGATTGCCACGGTGACGCCCGCGAGAATGTCGCGCTTGGGGTTGCGACGGGCTGCGTGGAGGTCCGCCTTGGTGGGCAAGAGCGAACGGACTGCGTCCACTGCGACCTTGATGGGGTGTTGGGCCCCTGACTCCACTGTGCTCACGCCTGGGTGTGCTCCCCTGCCTCATCGGCGCGCAGATCCGCCAAGAGGGTTTCTTGGTTGGTGAGCATCGCGGCGAGAATGCGCCTGGCGGCTGCCATGAGTTCCGCCACGTCGGGAGTACTCAAGCGGTACATCACTGCACTGCCTTCACGGTACGAGACCACCATGCCGGCGCGGCGCAGGACGGCAAGTTGCTGCGAGAGGTTGGAGGACTCGACCTCGATCGCGGCCAAGAGGTCACGCACCGGCTGTGGGCCGTCCAGGAGCAGTTCAAGGACGCGGATGCGGACCGGGTGGCCCAGGGTGCGGAAAAGGTCAGCCTTTGCCTGATACAACGGCACGGTCATGGGCTCACCTCTTGCGGACGCGGGCGGCTACACCGCCATAGTTGAAGAATTCTTCAACTCATCATATCCGCAAGAAGCGAGTGCTCCCGACGACTATTCGCGAACCTGACCCACCTTGTGCACAAAGATCGAGTTGGTAGTGCCGGGGACTCCCACGGGCGTACCGGACACGACCACGACGTAATCGCCATCCACCACGCGGCCGGACTCCTTGAGCACGGTGTCCACGATCGACACCATCTCGTCAGTGCTCTCAGCGTCGGCCACCAACTCCGTGTGAACGCCCCAGCTGAGCGCGAGGCGCTTCTGCGTTGCGGGAGCGGGAGTGAAGGCCACCATCGGCGTCTCGGGACGCAAACGCGACATGCGCTGCGCCGAGTCACCTGACTGCGTGAACGTCACGATGTACTTCACATCGAGGGTCTCGGCAATGTCCGCAGCAGCGTGCGTGATGGCACCACCACGCGTCTTGGGCGTCGCCAAGTAAGGGGCGATGCGGTTGCGGCCCTTTTCTTCAGTGTTCTGGATGATCCGAGCCATGGTCTCCACGGTGATGATGGGGTACTCCCCCACCGAGGTCTCACCGGAGAGCATGACGGCGTCGGCACCGTCGAGCACCGCATTGGCGCAGTCCGAGGTCTCGGCGCGCGTAGGCACGGGAGAGGAAATCATCGACTCCAGCACCTGGGTGGCGACGATGACAGGCTTGGCCTGCGAGCGAGCCAGCTCAATAGCCCTCTTCTGGACCAGCGGCACGTCCTCAAGGGGAAGCTCCACACCCAGGTCACCGCGGGCCACCATGATGCCGTCAAAGGCGCTCACGATCTCTTCGAGGTTGTCGACCGCTTGCGGCTTCTCCACCTTGGCAATCACAGGCACGACGCGGCCTTCCTCGGCCATGATGCGGGCGCAGTCCTCGTAGTCCTTGGCGCTGCGCACAAACGACAGCGCGATGAAGTCAGCACCCAGCTTGAGAGCCCAGCGAAGGTCTTCTTCATCCTTATCGCTCAGCGCGGGCACCGACACTGCAACACCAGGCAAGTTGATGCCCTTGTTGTTGGAGACGGGTCCACCCACCTTGACGGTGGTGATGACCTCAGTGCCGTCGACCTTGACCACTTCAAGGCGGACCTTACCGTCGTCAATGAGCAACGGGTCACCGGGCTTGCAGTCCCCCGGCAGTCCCTTGAACGTGGTGCTGCAGATCTCCTTGGTTCCCTCAATGTCACGCGTGGTGATGGTGAAGGTGTCGCCTTCGGCAAGCGTGTGGGGACCATCGGCAAAGCGTCCCAGGCGGATCTTGGGGCCCTGCAGGTCCACGAGGACGGCCACGTTGCGGCCAGATTCCTGGGCCGCCTGGCGCACGTTGTTGTACACGGCCTCGTGCACGGAGTAGTCGCCATGGCTACGGTTCAGCCGCGCCACGTCCATGCCGGCTGCAACCAGCTTTCGCATCTGCTCAATGGACTCCGTTGCAGGCCCGATGGTGCAGACAATCTTTGCGTTACGCATGTTCTCCAACTCACTGGTTACTAGGCACGGAGCGCCACAGTGCGCGCCGTGATAGGTGCGGGCAACTCAGTGCTGCCCGTCAAGTACTCGTCAACAGCCGCGGCTGCTGCACGTCCTTCTGCAATAGCCCACACGATGAGTGACTGGCCTCGGCCAGCGTCACCGGCTACAAACACGCCCGGTTGAGCTGTAGCAAAGCGGTCGTCGCGTGCGAACGACTGCCTTTCGGTCACAGTCAACCCCAACTGCTGGGAAATCAGTTCCGACTCTGGTCCCAAGAATCCCATGGACAGCAACACCATGTCGGCAGGCAGTTCGCGCTCGGTACCAGGGGCAGGGCCACGCATGCCGTTCGGCATGACCTCAGTGGTCGCCACACGCAAGCTCGTCACGTGGTGGTCTTCGTCTCCCAGGAACTCCACGGTGGACGCGAGGTAGTCGCGCTCCCCTCCTTCTGCGTGCGAGCTGGACACCTCGAACAGCAGCGGATGGGTAGGCCACGGCTGAGTCTTGGAGTCCCGCTCAAGCGGAGGCTTCACACCAATGGCGAGCGTGGTGACGGACTTGGCGCCCTGACGCAGCGCAGTTCCCAAGCAGTCAGAGCCCGTGTCACCGCCACCGATGATGATGACGTGCTTGCCCTGGGCGTTGTAGTGATCAGGGACCGTGGCACCTTCGGCCTGGTGGTTCCCATGCGTCAAGTACGGCATGGCGTAATGGATGCCCTTGAGGTGGCGTCCGGGGATGGGAAGGTCGCGCGGCACCGATGCACCGGTAGCGACAATGACCGCGTCGTAACGGGCGCGTAAGTGGTCCCACGCAATGTCCCGGCCGATGTCCACACCAGTGCGGAAAACGGTGCCTTCCGCTTCCATCTGCTTCACACGGCGGTCGATGTGGTGTTTCTCCATCTTGAAGTGCGGCACGCCGTAACGCAGCAGACCGCCCACCTTTTGAGCGCGCTCGTACACGGCCACGGTGTGACCGGCGCGCGTCAACTGCTGGGCCGCAGCCAAACCGGCCGGGCCCGATCCCACCACGGCAATGGTCTTGCCTGTGTGGCGCTGAGCAATTTTGGGCGTGACGTAACCCCGCTCGAACGCCTCATCAATGATGGAGACCTCGATGTTCTTGATGGTGACCGCAGGCTGGTTGATGCCCAATACGCACGAAGTCTCGCACGGAGCTGGGCAAATGCGGCCCGTGAACTCCGGGAAGTTGTTGGTCTCGTGCAGGCGGTTGTAAGCGTCGTCCCACTGCTCACGCCACGTCAGGTCGTTCCACTCGGGAATGAGGTTGCCCAGTGGGCAACCCTGGTGACAGAACGGGATGCCGCAGTCCATGCATCGGCCTGCCTGGCGCTTGAGGGTCGCCGAATCGTTGTCGAGTTCGTCTTTGACTTCGTTCCAGTCCATCAGGCGCACCGCAACAGGCCTGTATCCGGGCACCTCGCGTTCGCGGACCTTCAAGAAGCCCCTGGGGTCAGCCACCGGTCACCTCCAGGAACTCGGTCCACGCACCGGGAGCGGTCAAGTCGCCACCAGTCTCTTCAATCTCCGCAAGAGCCACCCGCACGCGAGCGTACTGAGCGGGCAGCACGCGAGTGAAGCGCTCGGCGGCTTCAGGCCAGTTCGCGAGCAGTTCGCGCGCCTTGGGGGATTCGGTCTCTGCGTAATGCTTCTCGAGCAAAGAACGGACGATGACCTGGTCCTCCGAGTCGAGCGGCCCCAGCGTGAGCTCTCCGTCGGCCAGGGCATCCGGGTTCACTCGGCTAGTGCGCAGATCAAGCACGTAGGCGGTACCGCCCGACATGCCAGCACCAAGGTTACGACCCGTGCGCCCCAGGATGACGGCGGTGCCACCCGTCATGTACTCCAGCGCGTGGTCACCCACACCCTCCACCACGGCGGTGGCGCCGGAGTTGCGGACGCAGAAGCGCTCACCGACTTGGCCGCGCAAGAACAATTCGCCACTCGTGGCGCCGTACGCGATGACGTTTCCTGCTACCACGTCTTGGGAATCGTCCAACATGGCGGTGCGGTCAGGACGCACGATGATGCGGCCGCCGGACAGACCCTTGCCGGTGTAGTCGTTGGCGTCACCAAACAATCGCAGCGTCACACCCTTGGGGATGAAGGCACCAAAGGACTGACCGCCGGTTCCGGTGAACGTGACGTCGATGCTGTCGTCGGGCAAGCCCGCGCCTTGGTAGCGACGAGTGACCTCATAGCCGAGCATCGTGCCCACAGTGCGGTTGACGTTACGGATGGTGGACTCAATCTTGACGGGCTCGCCACGCTCCAGAGCCGGCGCCGCCTGGCTGATGAGTTCCACGTCCAAGGCCTGGTCAAGACCGTGTTCCTGAAGCGTCGATTGGTGCAAGGTGGCGTCGGAGTCCGTGCGGGACAAGATGGGGGTCAAGTCCAGACCGTGCGCCTTCCAATGCTGGACGGCCCGGCGCGTGGACAAGTACTCCACGTGGCCCACCGCCTCCTGGATGGATCTGAAGCCGAGTTCTGCAAGCAACTCGCGGACCTGCTGAGCGATGAACTCAAAGAACGTCACGACAAATTCGGGCTTGCCGCTGAAGCGTTCGCGCAGCTCAGGGTTCTGAGTGGCCACGCCCACAGGGCACGTGTCGAGGTGGCACACGCGCATCATGACGCAACCGGACACCACCAGCGGAGCGGTCGCAAAGCCGAACTCCTCGGCCCCGAGCAGTGCCGCAATGACGACGTCGCGGCCGGTCTTAAGCTGGCCGTCCACTTGCACCACGATGCGGTCACGCAGGCCGTTGCGGACCAAGGTCTGCTGGGTGTCGGCAAGGCCGATTTCCCACGGCGCACCCGCGTGCTTGAGCGAGTTCAAAGGCGAGGCGCCCGTGCCTCCGTCGTGACCTGAAATCAATACGACATCGGACTTGCACTTCGCCACGCCGGCCGCAATTGTGCCCACACCTACCTCGGAGACCAGTTTGGTGTGGATCCGCGCGGTGGGGTTGGCGTTCTTGAGGTCGTGAATGAGTTGCTTGAGGTCCTCAATGGAATAGATGTCGTGGTGCGGAGGCGGCGAGATGAGACCCACTCCAGGCGTCGAGTGACGGGTAGCCGCAACCCACGGGTACACCTTGGCCCCGGGCAGTTGACCACCCTCACCCGGCTTTGCACCCTGAGCGAGTTTGATCTGCAAGTCCTCCGCGTTGACCAAGTACTCGGAGGTCACGCCAAAGCGGCCCGACGCGACCTGCTTGATGGCTGAACGGCGCTCAGGGTCGTGCAAACGTGCGGGAGACTCGCCGCCTTCACCAGTGTTGGACTTGCCACCCAAACGGTTCATGGCAATGGCGAGCGTCTCGTGCGCTTCTTGAGAGATGGAGCCGTACGACATCGCACCGGTCTGGAAGCGCTTGACGATCTCGGAGATGTGCTCCACCTCTTCGATCGGCACTGGCTTGCGGTCGGATTGGAACTCAAGCAGCCCGCGCAACGTCATGAGCTTGCTGCTCTGGTCGTCAACGAGCTTGGTGTACTCCTTGAACACCTCGTACTGGCGAGTGCGAGTGGAGTGCTGCAACTTGAACACCGTCTCCGGGTTGAACAAGTGCAGTTCGCCGTCGCGGCGCCACTGGTACTCACCGCCGGTGTTGAGGCGCTGGTGCGGTGGGCGCTCTCCGCTGAGCGGGTATGCGTCGCGGTGCCGGCGCGCCACTTCCTCGGCAATGACATCAATGCCGACGCCGTCGATCTGGCTTGGGGTGCCAGCAAAGTGCTTGTCCACCATGGCACGGGACAAGCCAATGGCTTCAAACACTTGCGCGCCGCGGTACGACGCGATGGTGGAGATGCCCATCTTGGACATGATCTTGAGCACGCCCTTGCCAAGGGCCTTGATGAGGTTCTTGACGGCCTTCTCAGGGGTGATGTCGCCCAAATAGCCCGTCTTGGCGAGTTCCTCCACGGATTCCATGGCCAAGTACGGGTTCACCGCTGCGGCGCCGTAACCGATGAGCAAGGCCACGTGGTGCACCTCGCGCACGTCACCGGCTTCCACGACAAGGGAGACCTTGGTACGGGTGTGGTTGCGCACCAAGTGGTGGTGCACGGAACTCAACAGCAACAATGACGGGATGGGCGCGTGCTCAGCGTCCGAGTCACGGTCAGAAAGGATGAGGAAGCTCACACCCTCGTCGATGGCGGCGTCTACCTCGCGGAAAATCTCGCCAAGCCTGCGCTCTAGGCCCGCTCCGCCTTCGCCCACGCGGTAGAGGCCGCGCACGGTCCGGGAACTGAAGATGCCCTTGAGGCTGGGTTCCTTGTCCACGTGAATGATCTTGGCGAGCTCGTCGTTGTCGATCACTGGGAAGTCCAGGATGAGCTTGCGCGCGTGCTCAGGGGTGGCATCGAGCAAGTTGGGCTCGGGGCCGATGGCACCTGCGATGGAGGTGACGAGTTCTTCTCGAATGGCGTCCAGCGGCGGGTTGGTCACCTGCGCGAACATTTGCTTGAAGTAGTCAAAGAGGAGTCTAGGGCGGCCTGAGAGCACCGCGATGGGGGTGTCGGAACCCATGGCACCAATGGGTTCAGCACCCGTAGCCGCCATGGGCGTCAGAAGGATCTTGAGTTCCTCCTCCGTATACCCAAATGTGCGCTGGCGACGGTTGACTGAGTGGCTCGAGTGCACGATGTGCTCGCGGTCGGGAAGTTCGCTCAAGCGAATGGCGTGCTCTGCCACCCATTGCTCATACGGCTTCTCGGCAGCCAGTTGGCCCTTGATCTCGCCGTCTTCCACGATGCGACCTGCTGCGGTGTCCACCAAGAGCATGCGCCCAGGTTGCAAGCGGCCCTTGCGCACTACGGTGGCAGGGTCGATGTCCAACACGCCGGCTTCCGAACCCAGCACCACGAGCCCGTCCTGGGTCACCCAGAAACGGCCTGGACGCAAACCATTGCGGTCAAGAACGGCGCCAATGACGGTGCCGTCGGTAAACGTCAGCGAAGCGGGACCGTCCCACGGCTCCATGAGCGTGGAGTGGTACTCGTAGAACGCGCGACGTGCGGGGTCCATCTCGTCGTTCTTCTGCCACGCCTCAGGAATCATCATGAGGATGGCGTGGGGCAGGCTACGGCCGCCCAGGTGCAACAACTCGAGCACCTCGTCGAACGATGCCGTGTCCGAGGCGGACGGGGTGCATACGGGAGTGAGGTCTCGGGTCTCGCCCAAGAGGTCCGACTTGAGCGTGCCTTCGCGAGCGGCCATCCAGTTGCGGTTACCGCGCACGGTATTGATCTCACCGTTGTGCGCCACCACACGCAGAGGCTGGGCCAGCGGCCATGAAGGGAAGGTGTTGGTGGAGAAGCGCGAATGCACCAGCGCAATCTCAGACGCAAACCGCGGGTTGAGCAGGTCGGGGAAAACTTGCTCTAACTGGTACGTGGTCAACATGCCCTTGTACGTCAGGGTGCGTGCCGAGAGCGAAGCAAAGAAGGGTCCGCCCGAGTTCTCGGAGCGCTTGCGCACGCGGTACACCTTGCGGTCAAGGTGGATTCCTGCGAGACCTTGCGCGGTGACAAAGGCCTGGCGGAACACGGGCATGGCGGCGCGTGCGGAAGGACCGAGCGAATCCGGCACGGCGGGAACGTCGCGCCAGCCCAGCACAGTCACTCCCTCCGCCTCGGCCGCGAGCTCGAAGGCCTTGACTTGGGAATCCTCATTGCCGGGCTCGAGGAACGCGATGCCTACCGCGTAACTGCCCTTCTCCGGCAATTCAAAATCAGTGACGGACTGCAAGAACTCATGCGGGATCTGGGTGAGGATGCCGGCACCGTCGCCGGTCTCAGTCTCTGCACCCACCGCGCCGCGGTGTTCAAGGTTCTTCAGTGCGGTGAGGGCCAGATCGACGATGTCACGGCCAGCGCTTCCCCGCATGGTGGCAACGAACGCAACTCCACAAGAGTCGTGCTCGTAATCGGGGTTATACAACCCAGTGAAGGGCTGCATGGAGCCAGTCGGTGGCATCGCACCTCTTTCTGTTTTGACGCACGCCAAAACCTTGATGGTTGTGAGGGGCGTCGTCGACCCGGGTTTCCCAAGGACTTTCAGCGTACCGCGAAATCCCCTGCCCCCAGAAATGCTCTATTTGTCCGTTTTTGGCTTAGTGGAACGGGTGCGAGACGCACTTGTCGACGTCTTAGTTGCAGGCTTTGCCGCTGGCTTGGCGGCAGCCTTGGGCGCGGCTTTAGCAGTCTCTTGTGGAGCAGCCTTGGCCTTGCTTACCGCTGGCTTAGTAGCCGATGTCTTGGTCGATGTGCTCTTGGCCGCAGGCTTCGCCTTCGCGGGAGCCTTGACGGGAGTCTTGGCGGCCGGGACATCGTCCACCTTTGCCCCACTCCCGCCAACAAGCACGGGCGCGGCTCCTGCGGAGGCGAGAGTCTCGCGCGCAGGAGCTGGCCCCGCGGCGCGTTGGCGGATACCGAGCCACACAAACATGCCAATGGCTAGGAGCAACACCACGATCGACACCCACACGTTGATGCGCAGTCCGCCCACCTTCACGGCCGTATCGATGCGCAGAGCCTCAATCCACAAGCGGCCCGAGGTGTACACCAACACGTAGAGCCAGAACACGCGGCCCCCGTACAGCTTCCAACGACGGTCCAGATAAATGATGAGTGCGGCACCAGCCAAGGCCCATACCATCTCGTACAAGAACGTGGGGTGGAAGGTCTCATACTGCTCAAAGCCTTCAGGACGGAAACGCAGATCAATGCTCAAGCCCCACGGCAGTGTGGTGGGAGCACCAAAGAGCTCTTGGTTGAACCAGTTGCCCAAGCGGCCAATGGCTTGCGCGATCAGTACAGCGGGCGCTACCGAGTCAATGAAGGCCAGGAACGACACGCCCTTGCGTCGGCAACCGATCCAAGCACCTACGACGCCAAGGGCCACGGCACCCCAAATGCCAAGTCCGCCCTCCCAAATCTTGAGCGCGGCCGCAGGGTCTCCGCCTTCACCAAAATACGGTCCTGGAGTGGAGATCACGTGATACACACGGCCACCGATGATGCCGAATGGCACCGCCCACACGGCGATATCCGCTACCACCTCGGCATCGCCGCCCCTCTCCACCCACCGCTTGGTGGTGAGCCAGATGGCAAAGAAGATGCCCGCGAGTATGAACAACGCATACGCGTGGATAGTGAGCGGGCCAAGGGAGAACTGAGCCCAGTCCTGCGGCGGACTAGGGATAAACGTGCGTGTCATGCTCTGGCCTTCCTTACAGGTGGCTTCTGACTCCGTCAGCAAGTTCTTTGGTCTTGGCGCTCAAGGCAGCCAGTCCGACCGTCTCCTCTGCGCTCTCGGTCATGCAGCGTACAAAAGCGGAACCCACGATGACACCGTCGGCGTAGCGGGCCACATCAGCGGCCTGATCACGAGTGGACACTCCCAGACCCACGCACACATGCTTTGCGCCAGCGGCTCGGGTATCGCGCACCAAGCGCTCTGCCTGGCTACCCACTGTCGCACGCTCGCCCGTTACGCCCATGAGGGAAGCGGCATAGATAAATCCAGTGGTGGAAGCCACAGTTAAATGGATCCGCTCCTGTGTGGAACTCGGCGCCACTAAGAAGGTGCTTTCAAGACCATGTGCCCCGGCCACGGCGAGCCAGTCCTCGGCCACGTCCGGCGTCAAGTCCGGAAGGATCACACCGGAACCTCCAGCGGCGGCGAGGTCGGCGGCAAAGCGCTCAAGACCGTATTGCAGGATGGGGTTGTAGTACGACATCACCACTGCAGGTGCGCCCGCGTTGACGGCGGCGCCGACGCCCTTGAATACGTCAGCTACGCGCGTGCCGGACCGCAGAGCGTGCTCGGCCGCCACTTGAATCACCGGCCCATCCAGCACTGGGTCTGAGTACGGCAGGCCCACTTCGATAACGTCCGCGCCGGACTCCACCAAGGTGGCAATGGCGCGTTCCGATCCCTCCACCGTGGGGTAGCCCACGGGGTAGTAGGCAATCAGCGCGGCACGGCCCTGGGCCTTCACATCATCGAGGACCTTGGCAACCGCGTTCATTGCTCAGACTCCATCAGTCCAAACCACCGCGCCGCTTGCTCCACGTCCTTATCCCCACGGCCAGACAGGCTCACCAGGATCGTAGCCTCGGGGCCCAACTCCTTGCCGAGCTTGATGGCCCCGGCCAGCGCGTGTGCAGACTCAATCGCCGGGAGGATGCCTTCCGTACGGCTCAGCAGCGAGAAAGCTTCCATCGCCTCTGCGTCGGTAATCGGCCAGTATTCTGCGCGCCCGATGCTCGCGAGCCAGGCGTGCTCGGGGCCCACTCCCGGGTAGTCGAGGCCCGCAGAGATGGAATGCGACTCAATGGTCTGGCCGTCTTCATCCTGCAGGATGTACGAGCGCGAGCCGTGCAGGATTCCGGAGCGGCCGGCGGTGATGGTGGCGGCGTGACGTCCCGTGTCCACTCCATCGCCCGCGGCTTCACAACCAATGAGGCGCACGCCTCCGTCGTCGAGGAATGCGTCAAAGATGCCAATGGCGTTGGAGCCGCCTCCCACGCACGCAACCACGGCATCGGGAAGTCCACCAAGGGCCAGCAATTGCTCACGTGCCTCCACGCCGATGATGCGTTGGAAGTCGCGCACCATGGCTGGCCAAGGGTGCGGGCCTGCGGCGGTGCCGAATACGTAGTTGGTGGTTTCCACGTTGGTCACCCACGCACGGTACGCCTCGTTGATGGCGTCCTTGAGCGTGCGTGAACCGGAGGTGACAGGGATGACCTCAGCGCCCAGCAGGCGCATGCGGGCCACGTTGAGCGCCTGACGCTTGGTGTCTTCTTCGCCCATGTAGATGACGCACTCAAGGTCCATGAGCGCAGCGGCCGTAGCGGTGGCCACTCCGTGCTGACCGGCGCCAGTTTCGGCGATGACGCGCGTCTTGCCGATGCGCTTGGTCAGGAGAGCCTGGCCCAAGACGTTGTTGATCTTGTGTGAACCGGTGTGGTTGAGATCTTCGCGCTTGAGGACGATGCGCGCTCCCCCAGCGTGACGGGCAAAGCGCGGCACTTCGGTGACGATGGACGGACGGCCCGTGTACTCGCGGGCGAGCCGCTCGAGCTCGGCGGTGAAGGCCGGGTCGATGCGGGCTTTGTCGTACGCATCCGTCAGTTCATCAAGAGCCGCGATAAGGGCCTCAGGAACGTACCGACCGCCGAACTCACCAAAGAACGGCCCGGGGGCCGCCTGCAAACTAGATGTCACGGACGCACCGACCGCAAGGCGGGGTGGGCTCCAGCGGCAACCATCTCGGCCACCGCGGTGCGGGGGTCCTTGTCCTTCACGAGAGCCTCGCCCACCAGCACGGCGTCAGCCCCAAGGCGGGCGTACTCCACCACATCGTGGCTGTCGCGGATTCCGGACTCCGCCACCTTGACGATGCCGTCAGGAATATGCGGTACGACCCGCGCAAACGTGTCTCGGTCGACTTCCAGCGTCTTGAGGTTGCGGGCGTTGACGCCGATCACTTTGGCGCCCGCGTCAGCGGCGCGCTTGACCTCATCCACGTCATGAACCTCAACGAGAGCGCACATGCCAAGGGAGTGAACACGCTCCACCAGGCTCTCCAACGCCATTTGCTCGAGGGCCGCAACGATCAGTAGTACGACGTCGGCACCGTGAGCACGCGCTTCCCACACTTGGTAGGGCGTGACGATGAAGTCCTTACGCAAGATGGGGATGTCCACCTTTTGGCGCACGGCGTCCAGGTCAACGAGGGATCCGCCAAAACGGCGCTGCTCGGTGAGCACGGAGATGATGGCAGCGCCACCCGCCTCGTACTCCGCCGCCAGCGCCGCCGGGTCCGATATGTCGGCAAGCTCACCCTTGGACGGGCTGGACCGCTTCACCTCAGCGATGACCGCAACCTCGTCGCGGCACAGCATCTGGTGAGCGTTCAGCGCCGATGTTTGCCTGTTGGCCCGCTCCTTGAGCGCGTCCATGGAGACAGCCTGTTCACGAAGCGCAAGGTCTTCCTTGACGCCTGCGACGATGCCGTCGAGCACACTCATGCTGGCCACCTCCCCACGCGACCATGCTACCGCCAGTGGTTTAGGTCCCAGACCGTGTGCTCACCCGGTGACGCGCTAGTAGTTCTCGCAGACCGAGTAGTTGGGGTCTTCCTCGCAGAATCCCTCCCAGAATGCATCCTGGAAGTCGGGAGTCAGCCACAGGAAGATGGCAACGATGCTGAGCAACACACCCACGATGCCGAGCACCATGCCTGCGATAGCCATGCCGTTGCCGCCACCGGTTCCACGCTTCACATCTCGTTGACCAAGCGCACCAAGAATGATCGCGGCGATGGAGGTGGGGATCGTGATGAACCAGCACAAGCACAAGAAGATGGAACTCAAGCCCAGGATCAGGGATGTGATGGCCTTGCCCATCTTGGGCTTGGGTGGGCCGTAGTGCCCGTAGGCGCCAGGTTGCCCAGCGGGCTGCGGGTATCCCTGCTGGGGGTACTGCTGCGGGTATCCCTGTTGCGGGTACGGTTGCTGCGCCGCGGGAGGCGCGGGCGGCGGTACAGGGGTCTGACTCTGGGGCGCCTGTGCATTGGGGAACGGGTCTAGTGGCGCGTTGGGATCGGGCACTTGACCGGCGTCGCCGGGACCAGGAGGGGGCACTGACATGGGATTCCTTTTCTAGGGTGCGAGGTAGGGCGCAAACCAAGGCAGGTTGCGAACAATCCAGAACAAGGCGATCAAGCCCACCACGCTCCAGATCACTTTGCCTGAGAACTGAGCTTGGGGAACGTTGAAGCCGGCGATGGCCGCCACCCACCACACCATTCCCACGATTGCCGCAGGAACGATGAACACGGTGAAGAAGGCGTTCATCTGCAAAGCGTGGAGAACGTCGCCTTGGGTCAGGTCATACGCAGCACGGGTAGCGCCGCAACCTGGGCAGTACAAGCCCGTAGCGTGAAACAACGCGCACGGACCGGTGAGGTTGTTCTCGTAAGGGTTGCGGACCGCCACATAGGTGACGGCGGCGGTGATGGCGGCCGCCACCGAGGTGGGCGCGACTAAGCGCACTGGACGAATCCCGCGCTCGCGCTCCACGCCTCGGTGGCGGACCTCCACTGTCATGACGGCCTAGTAGTACCAGTCACTGGGAGCCATGCTGAGCGCCACCAAGAAGATGAAAGTCAGCACGTTCAGTACTACGCCGATGATGCCCAGGATGAATCCAGCCTGGCTCATTCCCCGGTTGTTCGCCTCACCAGAGTCGGCGGCCTTCTTGCCCAACAAGCCCAGCACAAGCGCCGCTGCGCTGGGCAAGAAGCCAAAGCCCCAGCAGCAGACCACGAGCAGACCGACGATGCCCAAGATGAGCGCCGTGATGCCCATCCAGTTCTTGGGGTTGGAACCAGGACTGGACATCGGCGTGGGCGCTGACATCGACGGCGGCGGGGGCGGCGGCGGGGGCGGCGGAATTTCTGACATGTCGTTCTCTCCTTCCAGCCAGGAACATCCGTTCGAGACGGTTCGACTACACCCTACTCAGGGCGGGCCTGGGGAACGACATGAGTGGGGAAAAACCCCCACGCGGTCCTATTGGGGCGCGAGGTAAGGCGCAACGTCCGGGATGTTGCGCGCGACGGTGAAGAGAGTCACCAGGGCGGCAAGGACCCACACCCACTTGCCACGGTAGCGCGGCGCACGCCACGGCAACCCTGCCGTGGCACCGATCCACCACACCATGGCCACCACGGTAAGGGGAATGGTGACGAGAATGGCTAGAGCATTGAGATTGAGCGCGGCGAGCACATCGCCGTGGAGGAGCGAGTGAACTGCGCGAAGGCCGCCACATCCAGGGCAGTACAGACCCGTTCCCGCGTAGAAAATGCACGCGGGGAAGGCCCCTGGCTCAAAGGGACTGCGGATGTACGTATATGCAACAGCGGAGGCGAGGACCCCCACCGCACTGGCCGGCATGAGCCAGCGCTTGACGGTGGTCGCTGGAAGTTGAGCCTCCAGCGAGAGGTCCACGCCTCCGCTTGTTGTCACAGATTAGGAGCTAAAGCTGGAGGTGTACGTGCCAGACGACAGACCCCAGATCAGGCTAATGGTGCCGAGCACGGTACCGATGATGCCCAGGATGAAACCGATCTGGCCAAGGTTGCCGTTGGTTGCGAGTCCAGCCTCGCCGGCCTTCTTGGAGTTGAGGCCGAGGATGATCGCGGGGATACCGGCGATCAGACCACAGCACAGGATCGAGACGATGCCCAGCACAAGCGACCACACGCCGAGGCTGTTCTTGGCCGTGGAACCGCCACCGATGGGTGCAGCAGGCGGAGGGGGAGGAATTTCCGACATTCGTGTTTCTCCTTTGGTTGTTGACGCGCTGCCAGCGCGGTTACTGCAGAGGTTGCCCGTGACCGAGCGCCCTCAACACGGCCCCAGCGGCGAGTGCCGCTACGACCAACCCGAGTCCCACCCAAACGAGTGCGGAGTTGGGAATCATCATGCCTACACCAGAGACTGTCACACCAAGCACGATGCCTGCCATAGTTGTCCATCCAGCCACGGTCTTGCCGTGGTTGTGCGGAGCAACGTCCGGAAGGTGCTCTGGTTCGAGGTGATGCGACGACAACGTTGTTCTCCTTAGTGCAGGTCTGGCGACAGTCTAGCCATGAGAAGGCTTTCGCAAGCGAGAAGCGCGAGTGACTGCGCGAATCATTGCGGCTGCCTTGTCCCGTGTTTCTTGGGCTTCGTTGCTGGGCACGGAGTCGGCGACAACACCTGCACCCGCCTGGACGTGTGCCACGCCGTCCTTGATGAGCGCAGTGCGGATGGCGATGGCCAAGTCCATATTGCCTGCGAAGTCGAAGTAGCCGATGGCCCCACCGTAGTAGCACCGGCGCACAGGCTCGAGTTCATCGATGAGGGCGATGGCGCGCGGCTTGGGCGCCCCCGAAAGGGTGCCTGCGGGGAACGTGGCCACAAAGGTTTCCAGAGCGGTGCGGCCCTTCTCCAGTTTGCCGACCACCGTCGAGCAGATGTGCATGATGTGGCTGTAACGGTTCACCGCCATGAACTCCACTACTTCCACACTCGTGGGTTCGCACACCTTGACGAGGTCGTTGCGAGCAAGGTCCACGAGCATGATGTGCTCGGCCACCTCTTTAGGGTCGGCGAGCATCTCAAGCTCAAGCGCCTTGTCCTCTTCCGGAGTGCGCCCGCGCGGCCGCGATCCCGCGATAGGGAACGTCAATACGTTGCCTGACTTGACCGTGACGAGCGACTCGGGACTTGCACCGACGAGCGAGAAGGGACGCCCTTGGGCGTCTTGCAGTGCCAAGCAATACATGTAAGGGCTTGGGTTCAAGGTGCGCAGCACGCGGTACACGTCAAAGGGATCCGCAGGGCAATCCACATCGAAGCGCTGAGAAGGCACCACTTGGAAGACCTCGCCGTCGCGGATCGCCTCCTTGGCGTACTTCACTGCCTTCTCGTACTCCCCCACTGCCGAGCGCTGGCGCACAGTGGGTTCCGGAGCGGATTCGTCCTCGCCGAGCATGGAATGGGCAATAGCCGCTTCCAAGCCCGCCTGCATAGTGTCCAGGCGCGCCACAGCATCGGCGTAGGCAGCTTCAATGCCTGTCTCCTTGGCATCGGCGTTGACAGCGTTGGCAATCAACCACACCGAACCGTCCACGTGGTCGATCGCAGCAATGTCCGTGGCAAAGAGCAGCACGCCGTCCGGCACATCAATCTCACGCATCGCGTTGGTGGGCAGCGTGGGCTCCCATTGACGCACGATGTCCCAACCGAGGGCACCTACCAGGCCACCCGTGAGCGGCGGGAGACCATCAATTGCCTCTGAGGCAAGCTCGGTGAGAGCTTGATGCAACGTGGGCAAAGGTGCGCCCGATGTCAGGCCCACCGGCACATCACCGGTCCACATCGCGTGGTCACCATCAATGGTGAGCGTGGCGCGCGAGTGCACCCCCACAAACGAGAACCGCGAACGCGTGCCGTCTGGCTGCGCCGATTCAAGGATGAACGTGCCTGGGCGTCCAGCGGCTAAGGCCGCATACACACCCACAGGGGTCACTGCATCCGCAAACAGTCGCCGCGCCACCGGCACCACCCTGTGGGTCTTGCCCAATGCCTCAAACTCGGGCTGGCTCGGCCATGTCTGGCCCCATGCGAGCGTCACCGCGGCGGCACCCGCGGCCGTCATGCGCTAGTACCTGCAACCAACAGGCTGCCCCCTGCGTCGAAGCACGAGTGCTCACCGGTGTGGCACGCGGGTCCTTCTTGAGTGACGGTCAGCAAGAGTGCGTCGCCGTCGCAGTCAATCTCCACGCTGTGGACGTGCTGGACATGGCCTGACGTGTCGCCCTTGCGCCAGAGCTCTTGCCTGCTGCGGCTCCAGTACACGCCTCGTCCGGTCTCGAGTGTCTCGTGCAAGGCATCGTCATTCATCCACGCCACCATCAGCACACGGCCCGTTCCTGCTTCTTGGACCACGGCGCACACCAAGCCGTCGTCGGTGCGCTTGAGCTTGGAAGCAAGTTCGGGCGTGAGTGGCATGCGCTTATCTTTCCACGCGTGCCGCTACGAACGTGTCGTTGACATCCATGCCCGGTGGAGTCGGGCGTATTCGCCGCCCGCGGCCACAAGTTGAGCGTGCGGACCAAACTCCACCAGTTCGCCGTGTTCCATGACCGCCACGAGGTCTGCACGTTCGGCCGTGGACAGGCGGTGAGCGATCACCACGCTGGTGCGGCCGCGCATGAGTTCTTCCAGGGCGCGCGAGATGCGCACCTCAGTAGCCGGGTCCACCGCGGAGGTGGCTTCGTCCAGGATGAGTACGTCCGGGTCACGCAGGTAGGCGCGAGCGATAGAAACCAGTTGGCGTTCACCCGCGCTCAGGAGTTCGCCGCGCGTGCCCACCTCGGTGTCAAGGCCCTTGGGGGCACTCGCCAACCAGTCGGCAAGGCCCAATGTCTCAAACGCGTGCTGAGCCTTGGCGCGCAGTTCGTCGCTGTTGGCGCCGGGGATGGCGTAATGGATGTTGTCCGCGATGGTGCCGTCAAAGAGGAACCCTTCTTGAGGCACTACAGACAGGCGCCTGCGCAGTTCCTTGAACGCGATGTCCTTGATGTCCACGCCGCCGAGTTGGATTTGTCCACTGGTGGGGTCAAAGAACCTCGCCATGAGGCGTGCGAGTGACGTCTTTCCGGAGCCCGTCTGACCCACAATGGCCAGGCGGTCGCCGGCTGGCACATGCAGCGAGATCTTCTTGAGCACGTCCACTTCGCCGTCGTAGGTAAGCGAGACGTTGTGCACCGTGAGGTCCACCTCGCCTTGAGGCATGGGCACGGGGTTCTCGGGGTCAGGGACGTCGGCTGTAGCGTCCACAAGCTCGATGACTCGCTTCCACCCCACCATGGCACGCTGCATTTCAGCGAGCATTTCAATGATCCACATCAGGGGCCCAGAGAACATGTACACCAGCAGCGTGAACGCGGCCACGGTGCCCACACTGAGTTCGCCGCGCACACCTAGTGCGGTGCCCACAATGAGCGCCATGCCGGTAGCCAACGACTGCCCTAGCACGGTGGCCGAGAACGTCGTGGCGGTGAGCCTGGCGGCCTTGCGCTCTCCCACAAAGATGGCGTCGATCTCCGCGCGCAGGCGTTCACGCATGCGCTCTTGCACGCCGTAACCACGGATAGTCGCCACACCCACGAGTTGCTCCGACGTCTGCCCCAGCAAGTCCGCCATCTGACCACGGATGCGCCCAAAGGCATTCTGGATGCGCGGCTGCAGGTATGCAGTGACGGCAAAGAGTGGGATAAAGCAACCGAGCACCACCAGCGCGAGTTTCCAGGAGTAGGCGGCCATCACCAGGAACACCACTCCTGACTCCATGGCGGCCACCATCATTCCCGCGCCCGTCCACTGCATGAGGTCGCGCATGGTGTCCACGTCGCCGGTCACACGCGATACGTAGCGGCCGCGTTGCTCAGAGTTCTGGGTGAGCACCGAAAGTTTGTGGACGTTCTCGAATGCGCGCTTACGTAGCGTGGCAAGGCCCGCCTCTGCGGCAGTAACCATGCGCCTGCGCACGCGCCACTCGATGAGCATGGCGCTGATGACCACGAACGCGCCCAAGATCACCAGTTGAGTCACGAGTGGGAGGTTGACACCATCGGGGGCCAGCAAGCCGTCGTCCGTGACGCGTTGAGTGACGTAAGGAATGGTGGAGCGCGCCGATGCCGCACCGGCGGCCATGAGGAGCGTGACACCCAGTCCCTTGCGCAGTTCGGGCGAGATGGCAAAACCACGCTTGAAAGTGGCTGCGGCACTCATAGGAGGCGTGGACTGATCAATGTGGCGGCCGCTCATGACACGCTCCCTTCTTCGCGCTCCGTACTGCCGTCACCAGTGCTTTCCAGCAACGCCGCATCTGCACGTTGCAGTGAGTCCATCTCGTATGCGGTCACCAGTGCGCGGTAGCCGGGATCCCGTGTCATGAGTTCCTCATGGGTGCCTGAGTCCACCACGCGGCCGCTGTCGACGTGGACCACGCGGTCGGCAAGCATGATCGAGGCCACGCGGTACGCGATGAGCAAGACGGTGGGTCCCTGACCGTCGGCGCGCAAGGCCGCAAGAATCTCCTGCTCCACGCCTGGGTCCACAGCGGACGTGGCATCGTCCAACACCAGAACGCGCGGCTCACGCACCAAGGCGCGAGCAATGGCTACTCGCTGGCGCTGGCCTCCGGACAGGTTCATGCCCCGCTCATCGAGCATGGCATCGAGGCCTTCTCCGCCCTTGTGCAGCCCCTTGATGACGCCATCCACCGCGGAACGCTTGAGCGCGGTCCACACGGTCTCGTCCTCAAAATCCTCGCCCAAAGTGACGTTGTCGCGGACGGTACCCGCGAACACGAACGATGCTTGTGGCACCAAGGCCACGTGCTCCTCCAGGTTCGCCACAGTGCCGATGTCCGCGTTGTCCAAGTGGACCTCGCCCGTCACTGCACGCGACAGGCGCGCAGCGGCCAATGCCACGGTGGACTTGCCCGCACCCGTCGCACCCACCAAGGCTGTCACTGTGCCGGGCTCAAGGTTGAGGCTTACACCTTCGACCAGGACCACGAGGTTGCCATCACCGTCGTCTGCGCCCACATGGGCGTCGTGGAAGGCCAAGTGGCCAGCGCCGGACTTGGGCACGCTCACGTAGCCAGGCTCATCCACCTCGGTAGCGGCAGCGGCAATCTGGCCGACGCGACCAAAGGACACGAGGGCTTGAGGCATGCCGCCCAGCACCCAGCCCAGTCCCCGGATCGGCACTGCAAGCAAAGACAGCAGATACACGGCGGCGACCACACCACCCACACTGACGTATCCCTGGTCGGCGCGGATGGCTCCCACGAGCATCACGGCGAGCGAACTCACAGGCACCATCGCGTCCATGAGCGGCTCAAACCAACTGGAGACGGCACCCACGGAGGTGTCGGCGTCGCGCAAGGCGTCAACTTTCTTGCCAAAGCGAGTTGATTCACGCTTCTCCACGCCTAGCGCCTTCACCACGGTGCCGCCCTCGAAGGACTCGTGCGCAATGGTGGAGACTTCGGCGCGCAGGGTCTGGCCAAGGTTCCAGCGCGGGCTGATGACTCGCTCGTAGATGAAGTTCACGCCCATGACCAGTGGGATCACCGCCGTAGCGGTCAGCATGATCCACGGGTCGATTGTGTACAGCGAGTACGCAGCGGCGATCATCATCGTGAATGAGCCGATGGTGAAGGCCAGCGGGTGCAAGGGGTTGGTGGCGGTTTCGGAGTCCGAAGACATCGCGGACAGCATGCGGCCCGCGGGGTTGCTCCGATGCCAGCCCAAAGGAAGCGAAGCCACGGCATCGGCCACTACTGTGCGGTGACGCGCACCCACTCCCGCTACGGCTCCACCCTGCATGGCGCGGCGGAAACCCACCAAGATGGCGTTGAAGATGCCGAGAGCAAGGAATACTCCGCCAGCGAGAAGGATCGCGTCTGAGCGGTCCTGAGTCTGCTCTCCCCACCAGCCCAGCAACGGCGTGCCCTGGATGGACGGGATGACCACCTCGTCCACGATGATTCCGAGCATGGAGCCGAACACCACGGTGACGATGCCAAAGATTCCGGCCGCGCCAATGGCGAGGCCGAAACGTTTCGGTTGAGTACGAAGGGCGTGGCCGATCAGGTGGAGGGACTTACGGGTGTAGTTCCCTTGCAGCTGGTATTCGGCGGCCCTGTCCCGAGTCAACGCACCGCGATGCCGGCATGCCGCATCGCATCTTTGACATCTCGGATGGACAGGGTTCCAAAGTGGAACACGCTTGCCGCAAGTACGGCATCGGCGCCCGCTTGGGCGGCGGCAACAAAGTCCTCGGTACGGCCGGCGCCGCCAGAGGCAATGAGAGGTACAGAGACCACGTCGCGAACTTCCTTGATCATCGCTATATCGAATCCGCCGGTGGTGCCGTCAGCGTCCATCGAGTTGAGCAGGATTTCACCTGCACCTAACTCGGCCCCTCGCCTAGCCCACTCGACAGCGTCGATGCCTGTCCCCCGGCGCCCCCCGTGTGTCGTCACCTCATACCCTGAGGCCGTGACCGTGTCGCCCTGACATCTCCGCGCGTCGACGGAAAGAACCAAAACTTGGTTACCAAACCTGCGCGCGATCTCAGAGATCAACTCTGGTCGCGCGATAGCAGCCGTATTCACGCCCACTTTGTCCGCGCCCGCACGCAAAAGTGTATCAACGTCCTGTGTACTGCGAACGCCGCCACCCACGGTCAGCGGTACGAAGACTTGCTCTGCGGTGCGGCGGACCACGTCGAACATCGTTTCCCGTTCACCGGACGATGCCGTGACATCCAGGAAGGTGAGTTCATCAGCTCCCTCGGCGCCATAGCGGGCTGCGAGTTCCACAGGGTCGCCGGCGTCTCGGAGATTCTCAAAGTTGACGCCCTTGACCACGCGCCCGGCGTCCACGTCCAGGCACGGAATGACTCTGACTGCGACACCCATTACGACGTGGGGGTCCAGACATCGAGGATGTCTAGCACGAACACCAAGGTGCCCTTGCCCGGGTATCCCCACGTCTCCGGCGCAATGATCATCACTTGGGAGCCCACCGTCTGGTCGATGAGCCCTTCTTCCAGAGCGCGCAGTTCTTCGCCTTCACCCATGCGCAATGCGTAGGGGGCCTTCTCAGCTGGCCAGGTGGAATCGAGAACATCGCCTGCAATCCACGTGATTCCCTCGTCGGAGCCATCGGCGGTGTAGACCACTTTGTATTGCACCAGCACAAAGGAATTGCTACGAACTTGCTCTCCCTCTCCCCTGACGAGCGTGGACACTGAGAACTCGTTGGGCAGCAGCGCGGGATCGCGCAGGATGACAGTGGGCTCGCCGGTGGAATCGGTGCTGACGGAGGGCAAGTTCTCAGGAGTGGGCACAGCGGTGCCTTGGGCCTTGTCTGAGAGCACATCGATCACGATGGCGATGGTGGTCTCACCCTCAAAGCCCTCCACTGGCGGGGCCACGGAGATGACACGGCTTCCCACGCGCTGCTTGCGCAACAGCAAGAACAAGTCGTCGCCCAAGAGTTCCGGAACCAGGAGGAATGAGCGAGGCAACGAGTCGTAGGTGTTCTCCAACACACGGCCGGTCTCGAGGGACTGGATGTAGATGTCCAAGAGCAACGGTTGACCGTCCACGAGGTACTCACCGTCGCCTTGCCAAAGCACCTTCGATTCGGCACGGCTGAAAACCAGCCCTTCAAACCATTCGAGCTTGGGTGCACGGGTATCGCTCGTGGTGACCGTAATGTCAGAGACGCGGCCGGGTGCACCGGAGACTAGAGCGTCGGGGTCGTTGGAGGTACACCCTGCGAGCACCAGTACTGCGGTGAGCATGAGTGCCGCGAACCGACGCGTGGTGGTGGTCGTGGTCACGCTCATCCTCTCGTCGCGGTCCGTTGCAGAACCTGGGCGGGCCTCAAGTCTAGGGCGCGGCCGCACGCCCACGTTGTCAGCTCGCTAGTGCCTCGAGCAAAACGTCCACTCGCTCGTCCGTGTTCCTGAACGGGTCCTTGAGGAGCACCGTGCGATTGGTTCCGCCCGAGATCTTCAAGTGCACCCAATCCACGGTGTAGTCCTTGCCTGACTCAAGCGCTGCCTTCACGAAGCGGCCGCGCAGCGCGGCGCGCGTGGTGGCGGGCGGCTCTGTCTTGGCCTTCTCAATCGCTTCGTCGGTGATGACGCGCCGCACTTGTCCGTCGGCTTGGAGTCTGTTGAATAGGCCGCGCGTGGGCGAAACATCGTGGAAGGCCATTTCTAGCCGCGCCAGGCGGGCATCGTCGAGATCGCAACCGAGCCGCTCTTGGTACCTCGTGATGAGCCGATGCTTGATAGCCCAGTCAAGTTCGGTGTCCACGAGCGCGTGGTTGCCTGTGCGCGCCGCCTCAATGCCCCGCGCCCACAGGTCCACGATGTCGTCAACTTCAGCGCTTGGCTCTATTCCCTTGCCTATGTGGGCGCGCACTGCCTCGAGGTAACTCTCTTGGATCTCCGCGCCGGTGATCTGGCGGCCATCTGCGAGTTCCACGGTCGCTTGACCCGTGAAGTCATGGGCAATCTCGCGGATTGCCTGCATCTCGCGTGCAAGCGCCAAGTTGGGCAGCGGGATGTGAGCCTCCATGAGTCGCAAGAGCAAGTCAGTAGCGCCCACCTTCAAGAGCGCCGTACCCTCCGCCATGGTGGAATCGCCCACGATCACGTGCATACGCCGGTACAGCTCAGCGTTGGCGTGTGGTTCGTCCCGGGTGTTGATCATGGGGCGGGAGCGCGTAGTCGCAGAGCTCATGCCCTCCCACATGTGGTCGGCTCGCGGCGAAAAGCTGTAGTGAGCGCCTTGCGGGGTCCGGGTAATGCAACCCGCACCGGTGACTACTTGGCGGCTCACCAGGAACGGCAACAGGGCCGTGCCAAAGGCCGTGAAGTCAGCACGGCGGCGGACCAAGTAGTTCTCGTGGCAACCGTAGGAGTTGCCAGAGCTGTCAGTGTTGTTCTTGTACAAGTAGATAGTGCCGGGCATCCCGGCGGCCGCGAGGCGTTGCTCGCCCTCGTGGACGAGGTCGTGGACTATCCGCTCCCCTGCCTTGTCAAGTGCGATGAGGTCCTGGAGGGAGTCAGCCTCAGCAGTGGCGAACTCAGGGTGGGCACCCACGTCGATGTACAGGCGCGAGCCATTGGTCATGAAGACGTTGGAGGAACGGCCCCACTGCACCACCGAGTGAAACAAGTGCCCTGCCACTTCCTCAGGGGTGACAGGGCGGCCACCCTGGGCATCAAAGTGCAGACCAAACTCGGTTTCGAGCCCAAAGATGCGGCGCGCGGGGTCTACGTCCAGCGGCGCGGGAACGTCAGCGGAGATCATCCGCGGGTCACTCGCCACCCTTTTGCACGAACGAGCGCACAAACTGTGAGGCGTTCACCTGGATCGAGTCGTCAATTTCATCCAGGAGCGCATCCAAAGCGTCGTTGTTTGCCTGCGCTTGCGCGGGCGGTGGGACGTCCGCGGGAGGGACGTCGTCCTCGAACTCGCCTGAAGTGCTAAATGTCTGGGGCATGGGGTCAGTCTATTCCTTGCGTCACGAGCCCAGAAGGGCGTCGAGGAGAGGATGGGAAGTGGCTCGCGGGTCGGGCAGGTCCACCACTTCAAGGTGGCCGTGGTCGGTCTCGCGATCCAGCACGATGGACGCCCAGCCTGCGGCGTCGACAATTTCTGGGCGCTTGGACACCATGGCGCCGCGCAACCATGCGCGAGTGTCCCGAGGCGGGGCGTGGACCGCTGCTTGCACTTCCTCTTCAGTGGTGATGCGCTCAAGTGCGCCAGCCGCCGTGAGCCGCGCCGCCATACCGGAGCCCAACTGGCCCCACTGAAGGTCCGTGGCGAGCAAGCGCTCGTCGTCCCAGCCCGGGAGTACCGGCTGACCGTCCGCACCGGGTGCCGCGTAACGTTCGCGCATGCGTCCCAGGAGTTGCAATTTGGCCACCCACTCCACCTCACGGGCGGCTTCAAACATGTCGCGACCAAGTTTGTCCAGCACCGACTCCCAGCGGGCGATCACCGCCGCGTCAACGGCGTCCTGCACATAGTCCTTGGCAATTTCCAGTAGAGCTCTCTGGATGTCCAGAGCGGTGGCTTGTTCGCCCGATGCCAGTTCCAGCGGCACTCGCAGACTCACGTCGTAAGAAACCTGGCGCACGGCGGGCACCGGATCCGCCAACACCAAGGTGTCGAGGCGATCGTCGCCTGCCTCGATGGCAGACAACAACAGTGCCGTCGTGCCCACCTTGAGGTAGGTGGATACCTCGGCGCAGTTGGCATCGCCAATGATGACGTGCAACCGGCGCCAGCGCGCCCGGTCCGCGTGAGGCTCGTCGCGTGTGTTGACAATCGGCCTGCGCAGAGTGGTCTCCAGGCCCACTTCCGCCTCCATGTAGTCGGCGCGTTGAGACAACTGGAATCCGGGCGTCTCGCCGTGCTGACCCAGGCCCACTCGCCCTGCACCGCACATGACGGCGCGGGTCACAAGGTGAGCGGTGATGCGTCGCGCCAAGGCCTCGAACTCCACGGAGCGGGTCACTAAGTAGTTCTCGTGGGTGCCATAGCTGGCTCCCTTGCCGTCCACGTTGTTCTTGTACAACGCAATGGCGGCGTCTTCGTCCTTGAGGTGACGCTCGGCTGACGCGAGGGCGATGCGGTCCCCTGCGGTGTCCCACACCACGGCGTCGTGCGCGTTGGTCACTTCAGGGCCTGAATACTCAGGGTGCGCGTGATCCACGTAGAAGCGCGCGCCGTTGCCAAGCACCGCATTGAGGTGGGCCGGATCTTCCCAACTTCCCCGACGCCTGCGCAGCGTGACTTGGCCGGTGATCTCGTCAAACTCGTGGGCTTCTGTGAGCATGTCTGGAGTGGCGTGCATGCG
>JBIQJT010000006.1:96938-109136 GCA_044507265.1 Actinomycetales bacterium
TGATCTCGTCAAACTCGTGGGCTTCTGTGAGCATGTCTGGAGTGGCGTGCATGCGGGCACGACGCACTCCTCGCAAGTCCATGAGCGGGTCTTCGCCGCCGTAGTCCCAGCGCGCCTGAGCCTTTCCCGCTTGCGCGCGACATGCGGCCACGAGGTTAGAGGACAGCAAGATGGGATTGGCGCGAGGGTCTGCGGGGTCCACGATCCCGTATTCAGTCTCGATGCCGCAAATACGCATGCGTAACTTGACCTTGCGATCAGTGTTCGGCGAGGCTGCCCGCGGCTACTGCGCGCGCCTCGTCGAGTTCTTGGTCGCACGCAGCCAGCAAATGTGCGGTGGCAATGCCACGCTCGCCGCCGGAGATCACGTGCTTAATGGCTCGAGTCTTGGCCCGGTCCACGATGTTGCGCAAGAGGGCACCCGACACGTACTGGGGAGCGTCGGGCGCTTCAAAGATCCGCTCCACGGTGGAGTCGATCATGGCGCCCACAGCAGCGTCCTGGTCGCCTGCGCGGGCAGTAACCTCAGCCTCCGCGAGCGGCAAGTCAGGCGTGAGGTAGATGCCCAAGATGTCACGCGAGGCCGCGGCATCGGGACGTGAAATCTCAATCTTCACGTCCAGACGACCCGGGCGCAGGATGGCAGGGTCAATCATGTCTTCACGGTTCGAGGCACCGATCACGATGACGTTGGCCAGGCTTTCCACACCGTCAAGCTCGGTGAGCAACTGGGGAACGATCGTGGTTTCCATGTCGCTGCTCACACCAGAGCCACGCGAACGGAACAAAGCGTCCATCTCGTCAAAGAACACCACCACGGGGGCGCCTGTGTGCGCTTTGGCGCGGGCGCGCTCAAAGATGGTTCGGATGTAGCGTTCGGTCTCACCTACGTACTTGTTGAGCAACTCCGGGCCCTTGACGGACAAGAAGTAACTGCGGTCAGAGCCGGTCGCCTCGCCGAGCGAATGTGCCACCGCCTTGGCGATGAGCGTCTTTCCACAACCGGGAGGGCCGTAGAGCAGCAATCCGCGCGGGGGCTGCAAGGCGTGCTCGCGGTACAGCTCAGGGTGACGAATCGGCAATTCAATGGCGTCGCGGATGCGCTCAATCTGCCCTTCCAGACCACCGATGGACGCAAAGTCAACGTCCGGAACCTCTTCGAGCAACAGCGCTTCCACGCCGGTGCGCTCCACCTTCTCCGAGGCAAAGCCAGTGCGCGGATCGATGATGACCGTGTCGCCTTCATGCATGCGAAGGTAGGCGTCGCCACCCATGAGCATCACCACGCGCTCGTCTTCACCGCGCGCCACCACCAGCAGGCGTTCGTCGTCGATGACTTCGCGAACGATGGCGGCTTGGCCCGAACGCTCAGGTTCGGCTACATCGACCATCACGCTCATGGGGTTGAGTAGCACCTCGTCGCCGGGCTTGAGGGTGCGCTCCACGGAGGGCAACACAGTGACGCGCAGGCGGCGGCCGTTGCTCACCACATCGGCGTGTTCGCCTGCCCACGCCACAAAGGTGGCAAAAGTCTGCGGCGGTGCCGATGCCTCGGCGAGCTTGACACGCATTTCGCCGAGTTGGTCGCGGGCGAGTTCCAGCAGTCGCTGGAGTTCAGCGTTGCGCTGTTCGAGTGCGGCTACCTTGTCTTGAGCCTCGAGCACCATCAGTTATCGCTCCCTGCTTGCCCGTCGGTGACGTCCTTGGTCACATCGCGGCGGACTTTGCGTACTTTCTTGTCTGAGACGGCGCGTTCGCCCAAGTCCTCAGGGGTCCATTCTTCCTCAACAGGGTACGCACCCTTGGCTGGCCTGCGGTGACGCAGCGGTGCGTCAACGCCGGGCGCCATGCGTCGGGACGTGATGAGGAATCCTGTGTGGCCGATCATCCGGTGATCCGGGCGCACCGCGAGGCCTTCCAGGTGCCACGTGCGCAACATGAGTTCCCAAGCATGGGGCTCGGTGTAGCCGCCGTGCGAGCGCAAGTCCTCGGCCACGCGAGACAATTGCGTGGTGGTGGCGACGTACGCCAGGAACACTCCTCCTGGCGTGAGGGCGTGCGCCGCCGCCTCCAGGTTCTCCCACGGTGCAAGCATGTCCAGCACCACCCGGTCCACTGAGCCTTGAGGTAGCTCCCACAGCACTTCATCTACAGAGCCGATGCGTAGTTCCCACGCGGGGTGGGGCGCCCCAAAATGGTTCTCGACGTTGGCTCGCGCGATGTCAGCAAAGTCTTCGCGTCGCTCGACGGACAGTAGCGAGCCTTGGTCACCCACCGCGCGCAGCAACGACATGGTGAGTGCGCCTGAGCCCACCCCGGCTTCGACGACGCGCGCGCCCGGGAAGATGTCTCCCCACGTGATGATCTGCCCAGCGTCCTTGGGGTACACCACGGCGGCGCCGCGAGGCATGCCCATGACGTAGTCGGTCAGGAGCGGGCGCAACGCCAAGAAGTCCACGCCAGCGCTGTTGCGCACCACTGAGCCTTCGTCCTTGCCAATGAGTTCGTCGTGCGAGAACTGGCCGCGGTGAGTGTGGAAGGTCCTGCCTGGCACCAGCACGATGGTGTGGTGGCGGCCTTTGGCGTCGGTGAGTTGGACGCGATCCCCGGCCCGCAAGGGTCCGCGCCGCGCCGCTGCCCCGGTAGGCGCGTCGGTCATGGTGACAAGTCTAGGTGCGCCGCACAGTGCCACTTTGGCCACGGTTGGCGCTGGTGCGCGCAGTGGGGCTACTTGAAGGCGTCGAGTACGGAGTTGAGTGGCACCACACCTACTACTTTGTCCTCGTCCAAGACCACCCACACATCGGTCTTGCCCCACCATTCGCGCAATGAGCGCACCAAGTCTTCGCCGGAAAGAGTGACCGGAACGTGGGCACCGCGAGCGAGGGGCATCGTCACGGCCTGTAGCGAGGTGGTGGAGCGCTCCGAGACGGGAACGTCGTTGGTCAGCGAGAGCGGGAAATGCCCGGCTGGGGAACCGTCGGCGGCGAGTACCACCACTTCCTCTGCAGAGGCCACGGCGGCATCGGCCCGCGCGCGTTCCACGGTGAGGTCATACGGCACGCCCACCGCGCGCTTCATGAGGCTGCGTACGGTAAGGCCTTCGCGCTTACCCATCGCTTTTGAGTACCTCAATGCGGCAGATGCCGAGGGCCACAAGATGGAGGCGATGAGGAATGCCCACACCAAATTGACGACGCTGGGGCGGGTGCCGCGAGAAGTAGCCTCCGCAAAGACGTAGACGACTAAGCCCACCGCCACTACGCGTCCACCCCACGCGGCCACCACGGTGGCACGGTGGCGGTTGCCGGTGATGGCCCACACGATGGCTTCCAGCACCTTGCCGCCGTCCATGGGGATTCCCGGAAGCAGGTTGAACACGGCGAGGAAGACGTTTGACCAGCCCAGCCAGGACACCACGGCTGCGCTCCAGCCGTCTACCGCGCCGGACAGAATCACCCCGTGAGCTACCAAAGCGATGACGACATTCATGGCGGGGCCGGCTGCGGCGGTCACCGCGTGCACGCCGGGCTTCATGTCCGCGCCGTCAAAAGAGGTGTGGCCGCCCCACAAGGTGATGACGATCTCGCGCACGTTGCGCCTGTACGCGCGAGCTGCCATGGCATGAGCGAACTCGTGCAGGAAGACCGACGCAAAAAGCAACACCGCGAGCATGGCACCCAAGGCGAGCGTGCGACCAGTGACCGGACCGGCCCCGGAGGCGAAGATCCAAGCGAGCAACGCCACCATCACCACGGTGCTGGGTTGAAGAACGACGCGTGCGCCCAGCAGCGTGCCTAGGCGAATGCCCCGAGTTTGGGGTCCGGCGTCTGTCATGGCATTACGGTAGTCGCTGGTGGAGTGGATAAGCGCGTCCCTGTCAGGTGCGGCGCGTAAGTTGGGCCCATGACTCGTGCTCCTGCCGCTCCGGCGATTTCGCCCTCGCGCGCCGCTGATTTTCAGCAATGCGAGTTGCTGTATCGCTTCCGCGCCATCGACAAGGTGCCCGAGCCCGCCTCTGCCGCTCAAGCACTCGGCACACTCGTGCACGCGGTGCTCGAGCACTTATTTGACGCCGCGCCTGCTGAGCGAACCCTGGACACCGCCGTAGGCGCGTTGGCTCCCGGTTGGGACACCATGGTGCACAAGCAACCGGAGTTGGCGCTATTGACACCCGATGCCCCGGCTCGTGAGCGATTTCTCGCCGACGGCGCGCAAAGACTTTCGATGTACTTCCGCCTGGAGAACCCTGAGCGGCTTGAGCCCGCCGCGCGCGAGGAGCACATGGAGTTCAAGCTGGAGGGCGGACCGCTAATGCGCGGGATCGTGGACCGCATGGATGTGGCTCCCGACGGTGCCATCCGGGTCATTGACTACAAGACCGGCTCCGCCCCCAAGGCTGCTTACGGCCAGCAAGCTGACTTCCAAATGCGCTTCTACGCCTTGCTCATTGAGCGCCTGCACGGGCGCCGCCCCGCACTATTGCGCCTACTGTACTTGAAAGACGGCGGCGTCAAAGAGCTGTTCCCTGACGACCATGACCTGGTGGCAGTGGAACATCACGTCCGCACTCTGTGGGCAGACATTGAGCGTGCGGCTGCGTCGGGGCGGTTTGAGCCACGGCGTTCACGCTTGTGCTCGTGGTGCTCGTTTCAGTCGCTGTGCCCGGAGTTCGGCGGCGATCCGGGACCGCTTGACCCCGTGCGGGTGGAGCTTGCCGTAGGCGTGCGCCCCGGAGGGTGAGCCAAGGGTGCGGCGCTAGTGCTCGGTTCCTAGTTCATCCAGCGTGTGGCCGGCGAGAATCGCCGCCAAGTCCTGTACCCCCAGCCCTTCAAGACTGCGGAGGCGGGTCAGTCCCGGAAGTGGTGCCAACGGCGCGAGGCGACGGACTGCGATGGTGGCGGCCCCGGCGTCGTACGCGGAACGGGTGCCTCCTGGCGAGTCTTCAATGGCCACGCACTTGGTCACATCTACGCCAAGACGCTCTGCGGCCGTGAGGTAGGCCTCCGGGTGCGGCTTGCCGTGAGCCACTTGATCGCCCGTCACCACTACCTCAAAGACATCGGGAGCGGCGGCGAGGAACGCCTCCGTCATCGGTCCGTAGGACATCGTCACGAGCGCCTGCCTGATGCCTGCCTCGTGGACATGGGCGAGCAGGGCCTTGGCGTCTTCTTGCCATGGCACATAACCACGCACACGGGTGGCGACGGCGTTGAGGAGGTCGCTGACCACTTCCTGCACGCTGAGGTTCACACCGCGGTCAATGATGATCTGGGCGGACACAGCCAGGGACTTTCCAATGAGCGATAAGCCGTCTTCATGGGACCAGCGGGCGCCGTGGCGGGCCGTGAGATCGAGTTCGGCTTCAATCCAGTAAGGCTCAGAGTCGATGAGCGTGCCGTCCATGTCCCACAACACAGCCTGAGGTAGGGCATGTGCAGTCACAGTGGTTCAGTCTAGGCTGGACGGATGGAACGTGAGAGCGCCTCCCTCGCCGCCACCGAGTCGGTCATGATTGCGGCGTTTGAAGGCTGGAACGATGCCGGTTCCGCGGCGTCCAACGCCGTGGACCACCTTGCTGACTTCTGGGGTGCCCAGGACTACTCCACCATCGACCCTGAGGACTATCACGACTTTCAAGTGAGCCGACCGGTGATTTCGCGTGTGCCCGATGGCGACCGCATCATCACGTGGCCCGGAACCGTAGTGTCCACCGCGGCTGGGCCGTTCACACGTGAGCGTCGCATCTCGTTGGTGCGCGGAATTGAACCGTCCATGCGGTGGCGGCAGTTCACCGCTGAAGTCCTTGACCTGGCTGAAGACCTTGAAGTGTCCACGCTCATCACGTGCGGCGCGTTGTTGGTGGACGTGCCTCACACCCGGCCGCTGCCTACGTTCGTGACCTCTGAAGACCCGGCTACGCGCCGTCTCTTTGGCCTGGAACGATCGGACTATGAGGGCCCCACGGGCATTGTGGGTGTGCTCGCCCATGAGGCCCAAGCACGCGGCATCAACGTGCTGTCCATGTGGGTGGGCGTCCCCCACTACGTGGCTCACCCGCCGAGCCCCAAGGGCACCTTGGCCTTGTTGTCCCAGATAGAGCGCTTCATTGGTGAGCCCGTGGAACTGGGCGACCTTCCCTACGAGGCCGAGGCTTGGCAGCGCGGCGCTGACGAGTTGGCCGAGGAGGACGACGAGGTGGCCGCCCATGTGCGCCAACTTGAGGCGCTCATGGACGAGACGAGCCTGCCGGAGGCGTCCGGTGAGGCGATCGCTGCCGAGTTTGAGCAGTTCTTGCGCCGTCGCGACGGTGGTGCGGCTGGGCGCTAGCCCCCAGGCGGGTTCGCGGAGCGCGTGTTGTTGCGCCAGAGGTGCAGATGTGCCTCTTCCGAGGTCTAGGGCGCACTCGTGCACCTCCCGCGAGGTCCTGGCCCCGCGCGAGCGAGGGATGCCGCGCCCTAAGTGGCGCTGACCACTCCGGCGCCCAGCAAGCCGATGATCAGTCCCGCAAACACCACGCGGTAAATCACGAACGGCAAGTACGAACCGCTCTTGAGCAGCCTCAAGAACCACACGATCACCGCGTAGCCCACACCGAACGCCACCAACGCAGCGATGACCGTGGAGGCCAGGCCGGGACCATGCGCGGCGGTGAGTTCTTCCCACTCGGTCGCGAGCTCAAAGAGACCGGACCCCAACACCGCAGGGATGGCCAGCAAGAACGAAAACCTCGCGGCAGCCTCGCGCGTGAGCCCCAGGAACAGACCTGCAGAGATGGTGCCGCCCGAACGGGACACACCTGGAATCAGCGCCGCCGCTTGAGCGAAGCCAAGGATCGCAACATCGCGTGCACGCAACTGGTTCAGGTCCCGTTGTTTGGCGCCCACTCGGTCCGCCCAACCCAGCACCAGGCCAAAGACGGCCAGCACAATGGCGGTGAGGTAGAGGTTACGCAAGGCTGTCTCAATGCTGTCCTTGAAGGTCACGCCCAAGATGACGATGGGCACGGAACCAAGGATGACAAACCAGCCCATCCGGGCATCGGCGCTGTGTGCGCCCATCCGCTCACGCCAACCCTTGCCGTAGCGGCCGGCCAGCGCTCGCCACCACTCCTGCACAATCCGGACGATGTCTTTCCAGAAGTACACGAGCACGGCCGCCTCGGTGCCTATCTGGATGACGGCCGTGAATGCCGCTCCGGGGTCTCCACCGCTGGGCAACAGCGGCCCGAGCACTCGAATGTGCGCGCTCGAGGAAATGGGCAAGAACTCCGTGACGCCTTGGATGATGCCCAGCACCACCGCTTCCCACCATGTCATGGGGCCACCCTACTTTCCGCGCGCCGCCTGCCGTGCACGCCTGGCCTTGGGTAGCGTCAGGCACATGGAGCGCAGGCGCATGGGACACAGCGGACTTGAGGTCTCGCGGCTCGCGCTGGGCACCATGACGTGGTCGCGGGATACCAGCGCCGATGAAGCGGGCGCCCAGTTTGATGCCTTCCTCGACGCCGGCGGCACCTTGGTTGATACGGCCGCCGCCTACGCCGACGGTGGGGCTGAGTCGCTCATTGGATCTCTCCTGGGCGGGACGGTGTCCAGGCGCGACATTCAGATCTGTACCAAGGCTGGAGTGCGGCGCACCGCTGAAGGTGGCGTGGTGGATGGCTCCCGTGACGGTCTGCTGAGTTCCCTGGACGGCTCGCTGGCGCGCCTTGACACTGACTACGTGGACTTGTGGCTTGTTCATGCGCTCGATGTCGCCACTCCCCTGGACGAGACCGTCCACGCGCTGGAGATTGCGGTGAACTCCGGGCGTGCCCGGTATGTGGGTGTGTCCAATTACCCGGGTTGGGCAACGGCGTGGGCGGCGGAGTTGGCTCGCCCACGGCCCGGACTGGCCGTTGCTCAATGCGAGTACTCCCTGCTCGAGCGCGGCGTCGAGCGTGAGGTCTTGCCTGCCGCGCGCGCCTTGGGGCTCGGAGTGATGGCGTGGTCGCCGCTGGGACGTGGAGTGCTGACCGGAAAGTACCGCACGGCTATTCCTGCTGACTCGCGTGCGGCATCGGACCACTTGGCAGGCTTTGTGGAGCCTTACCTCAACGAGCGCGCCTCGGCCGTGGTGGATGCGGTGGTGACGGCGGCAAGCGGTTTGGGACGGAGCCCGCTGGACGTCGCTCTTGCGTGGGTGCGAGACGCGCCGGGCGTAACTTCGGCCGTGGTGGGCGCGCGGACCGCTGAGCAACTCCACGACTCGCTGGCTGCGGATGACCTTGAGCTGCCTCAAGCGATCAGGGCCGCACTTGATGAAGTGACGGCGCCGTCCGTTGGATACCCGGAGCGGCGGCGATCATGAGGTACACGGGCCGCGACTACCTGAGGTCAAACTCGTCGAGGTCGTCGTCTAGCTCGTCTTCGTCTTCGAGGGCGTGCGGGTCCAAGTCCGTGTCGTCGAGGTCGTCGTCTGTGGAATCGTCGATTTCATCCAGGCTGTCAGCGATCTCATCGTCCAACATGATGGGTAGCGACTCGCCATATTCGGAATCGAGGACTTCTTCGTACCGCTCGAACGTTTCAGCTACAGCGTCGAACGCATCGTCCACCGCGGCGTCGGTGGCACTTCTACGGGACTCGACGGCCTCCAAATGGGCCTCGAGTGCTGCGTTAAGGTGCCGCAAGGCTTCACGGGCATGTGCGCTCATACGTATGACGTTACCTGTGCAGTCAAGGAAAAGGGAGGGCCCATGAGGGAAAACTCATTCACGAGTACCGGTCACCGCATTGCGCCGCGCCTGGATAACAGCCCACGTAGCTCGCAGTACGAGTGGCGGGTGGTGGACTTGCCGCGCCATCTCACGCGTGGGGATGCCTTGGCTTTGCTCACCGAGAAGGCTGAGTACGGTTCGTGGGAGTTGGCCCGGTCCGTGACCTTTGTTGGTGGTGCACGGCGAGTGTGGCTCAAGCGCAGGCGGATCCGCGTGGTGCGTACCGATGCGGTGCTCGCGCAGTAACGCCGGGAACGCTAGCGCTTGTGGCCGCCGGGTTCAATGAGCGAGCGCCCCACCAGTCCTGCCACTTGGTCGCCGGTCACTGCGGGCATGAATAGGTAGCCTTGCCCCGTGGAGCAACCGAGTTGCTCCAAGAACGCGCGCTGCTCCTCGGTTTCCACGCCCTCTGCGAGCACGGAGAGTCCCAGAGCCTTGCCCAGTTTCACCAGTGAGGCAATGAGTTCTGCACTGTTGTCCTCGCCGGACAGGCTCTGAATGAAGGATCTGTCGATCTTGAACGCCTCTACCGGGAAGCGGTGCAGGGTCTCGAGCGATGAGTAGCCGGTGCCAAAGTCATCGATATGGAGGCGCAATCCAGCTTCGTGGAGTTTGTGCATGATGCGCAGTGCCATCTCGGGGCGGCGCATCAGCACACCTTCGGTGATTTCTAGCGTGAGCATGTCCGGGGTGAGATGGTGACGTTGCAAGGTGGCCAGCACGTGGGACAGCAGGTCTTGGCTCCAGAACTCCTTGTCCGAGATGTTGATGCTCACGTTGGACACACTGGTGCCCCACTCGGCCAGTTGGCGACACACTTCGTTGAGTACCCAGTGGCCCAATTGGACGATGAGTGAGGTCTCCTCAATGTCTGCAAGGAACTCGTCAGGCTCAATGAGCCCACGTTCGGGGTGGTTCCACCGGACTAGGGACTCAAAGCGATCCGCCCGACCGGTGGCGAGGTTGACGATCGGTTGGTAGTGGACCACGAATTGCTTGTTCTGCAACGCCTTGAGCACCTCGCGGGCCAGCTCCGCACGGCGGCGCGCGCTGTCATGCATGGGCGCGTCAAAGTAGGCGACGCTCCCCGGCTCGGCTGCCTTGGCCCTGTACATCGCGGCATCGGCGTCACGCAAGACATCCTCAGCGGACGTGTAACCCACGGCGCTGGAGGCAATGCCAATGGAGGCGCGGGTCTCAATTTCGTGGCCGTCAAAGTTGCGCACGTGGCCGAGCGCGGCCTGGATGCGTTGCGCTGCCACCATGGCTCGGCCTGGCTCGGTGTCGGCCAGCAAGATCACGAACTCGTCGCCGCCAAAGCGGGCTGCGGTGTCCACCGCACGCAATTGGTGGGCGATCTCAGCGCCCACTGTCTTGAGCACGCGGTCACCCATTTGGTGGCCAAGCGAGTCGTTGATGAGTTTGAAGTCATCCAGGTCTAGGAACAACACCGAGTAGGGCGTGCCGTCACGCTTCCACCGCGAAATGGCCTGTTCCAGTTGTTGGACAAAGAGCTGGCGGTT
The DNA here is from genome assembly GCA_044507265.1 of Actinomycetales bacterium. Lineage (GTDB taxonomy): Bacteria > Actinomycetota > Actinomycetes > Actinomycetales > Demequinaceae > Demequina. The sequence goes on from JBIQJT010000006.1 coordinate 107,223, forward strand.
GGGGAGGTCCGTGAGGGTGTCAAACAGTGCCGTGCGGCGCAGTTCGTCTTGACGGCGCTGGGATTGCAGGGCCGCACACAGCAGCGCCGCCCAGTGCTGGAACGTCTCACGCGCGGTCGCGGAGTCTAGGTCAGCTACCAGGGCCAGGAGCCCCCAGTCTTGGTCCCGCGTGCTCACAGGAACGACGACGCACAATTCGCGGTCGGTGGCCGACGCGCGGGCGGTGACGATCTGGGGTGGGAACTCTTGTGCAGACATCGTGGTGTCAATGAGGTGAAGGTCCCGCCCGTAGGCGTCGTACTCCCCCGCTACCCGCAGCACGCCTGCGGCAGGCTCACCGTCCCATAAGGCCAGCGCGGCGGCTTTCACGCTCGTGCCGCTGAGCCACAGCAAGTCACGCGGGTCGGTGCCGGCTGTATCCAACAGGCCAGCGTCCACTACGTACTGCTCGATGATGGCGTTGTCGATTCGCTCCACTTGATGGATGGCGGAACCTGCCTGGGACTTCCACAACGCGGCCGCGAGCATGGGAGGGATGCCGCCGGTTGATGGGCTGTCGGCTGCCAGTGCCGGGGAAGCGGCGCGCGCGTAGTCATCAAGGGCATCGGTGAAGCGGCGGATGGTGTCGGCACGGCCAGCCAATTCCACCAGTTGAGCGGTGAACGCGTGGGCGTCAGCGTTGGTCAAGGACTCGCTGCGCGTCACCAACTCAATGGCCTCGCCCACAAACTCCTGGACTGCCTCGTGAGTGCGGGCATCGAACTCAGCGGAGCCTGTCAGGAGGTGCCTTTCCAGCACGTCGTGCATCCGGGCCCGCAACGCATCAAGGTCGCCGTTGGCGGCCGCGCCGTCGGCACCCGTGGAGGCGACCACGGCATCGGACGTGCAACCGCACGATTCCCGCACTACCAGTGCGGCGACGTTGGGCATGAAGGTCTCGTTGGCTGGCGTTTCGCCACGGATGGCGGAGATGAGCAGGCGGCTCGCTAGGGCGCCTACCTCGTCAAAGCGAGCGTCAATGGTGGTGAGCGCTGGAGTGCTGAAGGTGGCGCCCGCCATGTTGTCGTAAGCGACCACGGCGATGTCGCGCGGTACCTCAAGGCCTGCTCCGTGGAGCGCCTCAATGAGGCCCAGCGCGTTGCGATCGGTGGCCACCACCAGTGCGGTGGGGCGGTGCGGGGAGTCGATGATGCCGCGGGCGGCGATGGCCCCTCCGGTCTCACCATTCTCTGGAGACTCAAAGAGGTGCCCGGCTGCCATGGTGTGGCCGTGTTGCTCCAATGTCTTTCGGAAGGCGTGGTACCGGTCGCGGATGTCCCGCTGGCCCAGGTTCCCTACAAAGCCGATGCTCGTATGGCCGTGGGCGAGGAGGTGTTCCGTGGCAGCCACGCCGCCCAGGTAGTTGTCGGGACGCGCCACTGGAGCGTGGAAGTTCTCCATTTGCGTGCTGGATAGGAGCACCACGGGCTTGTTGGCCTCATGAAGCTTGCGCAAGTACTCCTCACCCACCGCAGTAGTGAGTGAAATGACGCCATCTACCTGCGACCATGCCACAGGAAGGTCAAAGTCGCCTTGCTCGCCGGCTTGATCCCTGGGCGCAAACTCCTGCAGAGTTTCTACGACGACGAGGCGGCCGTCCGCTGCCACAATCTCCCTGGCAACACCTGTCAGGACGTCCGTGAAGAAGTCATAGCCAAGGCTGGGGGTCAAAACCAACGCGGTCAGCGGGCGGGCCATCTTTGTACCCTTCTCCGGTCACGAAGTTGCTTACGGCTTGCTCTTTCATCGTAGTGACGTGCGCGCGATGGGTGCGAATGCGTGGGGTCAATTGCACTCGTGTCGGGGCCGGATTGCTTCACCGATTTCGATCAGGCTGCCCGCACCAGGACTGTCACCAAAGCGTTCAGCAGTCCC
>JBIQJT010000020.1:0-25975 GCA_044507265.1 Actinomycetales bacterium
CGGCTTGCTCGGTGTACGTGCCTGTGGCGTAGCGCCCTGTTGGGTCGTGCATGTTCACGGGGTCGGCGTTGCCATAGACGTAGCGGTTGAGCGAGATGGGGTTGGAAGGGTCGCCGTGCCACGGGTCCGCTGACAGGAACCTCGCAACTGAGCCACGAGGCGTTGCCCGGGCCAGTGGAAAGGGGAACTTTGGAGAAGCTGTCGCCTGCCTCCGCGTGGGTCAGGAGCGACGCTGGCAAGGCGATCGGATAGATCTCACAGTTGGAGGCGGAGCTGTTCAGTGCCGCGATCGTTCGGTCCGCAGACGCCAACCGCGGAGCTGCGGCGGCCACATCCACACTCAGGCCAGGAGAGGTCAGCAGGACAGCGACAAGCGCGACAATAGATACCCCCCGCGGCATGTGCATGGCCCCGCCCCTTTGACCCGACTTGACCCCCCCCATGGAGCAAGCACTTGGGCGGAGCGTATCGATATTCGACCGTCGGTGCAAGAGCCAATCAGCAATCCTCGATCGACACGTCGTTCGCTGCGCGACCGACCGGTGCACCATGAATGCCAGGTTGCGTCAGTGCCAAGGACGATCCGGATGCGCTGCGTCGCGTCTCAAAGCACGAGACGGGCCCGCTACCGGACCCGTCTCAATGTGGAGCTGAGGGGACTCGAACCCCTGACCCCCTGCATGCCATGCAGGTGCGCTACCAGCTGCGCCACAGCCCCTGATTACTCATCAGAGCGGGTTTGATACTAGCCCACACTCAGGCTTGCTTGCTAATCCGCGCCCACATTGTGGCGCTCCAGCGACCACTCCCCCTGTGAGGTGCGGCTGAGGCGAGACCACGCGGCGTTCTCAAGGTTCCCAATGGCATGGCCACCCGTGGGCAGTCCCAATAAGTCAAGGATCGCCATCCGCCCTGAACTGCCATGCGTGACCATGATGAGGTCGCCTGGCGCCCGCTCCAGCCATTCCTCGATCGCGGCGTGCATGCGGGCAGCGACCTGCGCATGACGTTCATAGCCTTCGATCACGGGCTCTCCGCGCGCCTTCCACACCTCATGCGCCTCGGGGTACGCCTCGCGCCTCTCGGCCTCCACAAGGCCCTCCCACACGCCGTAGGCGCGTTCCGTGAGGCGCGCATCTACATGGAGTTCACATCCCAGCGCAGTCGCGATAGCTGCAGCGGTGGCCCGTGCCCTGCTCAGCGGCGAGGTGACCACCGTAGGCGACTCAAGCGAGGCATCGGCGAGTGATTGGGCTGTAGCGGCGGCCTGAACGGCACCGTACGCATTCAAAGGAACATCCGATGTCCCTTGAAGCCGCCCCGCCACGTTCCAGGCGGTCTGGCCATGCCGGACCAGAAAGAGCCTGCTCACAGACCTTCCGGCAGCTTCACTACCGGGCAGTCCTTCCACAGTCGCTCAAGGTCGTAGTAGGTGCGGTCTTCCTCGTGCATGACATGAACGATGACGTCGTTGAAGTCCAGCAACGCCCAGCGGCCTTCGCGCACACCTTCCCTGCGCAGCGCGTTGACTCCGGAGGGGGCAAGTGCCTCCTCGATGCCTTCAGCAATGGCCACCACCTGGCGCTCGTTGCTGCCCGATGCGATGAGGAACACGTCCGCGAGCGGCAAATGCGCGCTCACATCCAAGGCAAGAATGCGTTCGGCCTTCTTGTCAGCCGCGGCCGCAGCGGCCGCCCGCGTGATCTCGAGCGCGCGGTCAGAGGCGGTCACGAGTTGAGCCTAATGACGTTGTAGACCACCACACCGAGCACGAACATTAGGGCGCCCAGCAACACATAGTGAGTCCATTTGAAGTGCTTGGCTCCGCCCGCATCCTGCAACGGAACCTCACGGCGCACTACCGGGATATTGCCCGTAGTCAGCGGGGCGCCGGGAACCATCGGAGTGCCGCCAGTGAATGGTGATCCAGGCACAAGCGGCGTGTTGCCCGTGGCAGGGCCGCCGCTGACCACCGGGCCGCCCGGGACGAACGCGGTACCGCCCGTGGGGCTCGACGGATTCACGACTGGGGTCGCGCCTGTGGACACGGGGCCGAACGGGTTGCCCACCGTGTTCGCCGCGGAGTGAGCGCTGGGCTCTACCGTCGGCGTAGCGCCGGACGGCGTCTGCGCGGCAAAGTCAGGCTGGGACTGGACAGGCGGCTCTGCGCTCGCCGGGTCACTGGCATTGACGGGAGCAAAGCCAAATCCGCCCGATGCCGGGTTGGCTGGAGCCGGCGCCTGGTCCTGATATGCGGCAGGCTCGGGCTGAGGCACTCCCCCCGTACCGGGGGCAAACGAACCCCACTCGGGGATCGCGGGTTCGGGCCGCATGGGCTCTGGCTCTGGTTCAGCGAGCTGCGGCGCTGTGTCTTCGAACTGCGGCGCTGTGTCTTCAAACTGCGGCGCTGTGTCTTCAAACTGCGGCGCTGTGTCTTCAAACTGCGTGGGCTGGGGCTCTGGCTGCTGGGGCGCGTAGCCGGCCTGCGCTCCCTGCTGCTCCAGCGGGTGCAACGGCGGCAATCCAGTCTCGGCCTCACGCTGCGCGGTCTCCTCGTCAGGGAAGACCGGCGTGATGAAGGCGCCCTTGACGGTGGCTTCCCAGTCAGCATCGTCCGGCAAGGTGCGGCGCATCTGGCCAGAACGTGCAGCCGCGGCCTCGGCGGACCATGAAGAAGTGGCGGGGGCTGGCTCTTGCACTGCGGGCTCTTGCACTGCGGGCGCGGCCTGGGCCACAGGCTGACCGCCCGTGCTAGGAGGCGTGTTGGCGTCGATCGCGGCCATGGCGGCGGCGGTGAGGCGACGAATCTCCGCCGCGGCATCGTCTTCCTCTTGCGTGGTGGACGCAGGGGCGCTTGCCTGTGGGGCACCCTGGCTCGCTGCATCGGTTGCGGCTGCAGCCTCTGCCGCTGCGGCGGCTTCAGCGGCCTGCTGAGCCTCAAACGCGCGTGCCTGCAACGAACCTGGAGGGAACAGGCTACGGATGAGTTCCGGCGAAGGTCCGGTCACCGCGGGAGGCTCAGGTGTCTGGGGAGGCTCTGGCTGCACCTCGGGAGCGGCCTGCGGCGCCACCGGTGCTGATTGCTGGACCACGGGCCACTGACCGGTGATCTCTGCGACGCGCTCGGGGTAGGCCTCGCTCAGCGCCACACGACGCAACTCAGCGGAGGCAAGCTCAGCCTCAGCCTGGAGCCGGGCAGCCTTGTCCTGAGCTTCACGCTCCAGTTGCGCCACCACCTCAGGGGTGAGCGCGGGGATCTGACCGGTGGCGATTCGCTCTTCTTCAGCAGTCCAGGTCTCCACCGGGTTGTTCACCCGCTCAAGACGGCGTCGGTCACGCCTGGAGAGTTTTTCAGCGGGCAGTTGACCGGTCACGAGGGGTGCGTCGGCTGGAGGCGCCACATTGGCGGAAAGCTCCCCCGTCTCGGAGAGTTCGCGACGAGCGCGGCGAGACAGCGGCTCGTCACTCATTCATGCCTCCGAGGTACAGACTGAACTGGTCAATGTACGCGACTACGGAATCAGGCACGAGGTACCGAATTGGAGCCCCTGCCCTCACCCTGCGGCGAACCTCGGTAGAGGATACCGCCACCGAAGGAACCTCAACCACCAAGGTCCCATCTGGCATCGGCGGTAGAGCGTGACCTGGTCGCGTCACACCCACAAAACGCGCGAGCTGCGCCAAGCGCTCCGGAGACTTCCATTGGGGCAGGGTTGCCAGCGAATCCGCTCCCGTGATGAAGGTCAGTTCAGCGCCTGGATACTGCGCTGTGAGGTCCGTCAAGGTGTCCACTGTGTAGGTCACTCCGCCGCGGACGATATCCACGTCGCTGACGCCAAGTCGGTCATCCTCGGCTGCGGCAACGCGGCACATGGCAAGCCGGTGCTCGGCAGAGGCAAGCGGGGCGCCTTTCAGCGAGTGGGCAGCCGTGGGCACGAGTAGCACCGTGTCGAGTCCCAGCACCTCGTACACCTCGCTGGCCGCAGCCAGGTGGCCCAAGTGGATGGGATCAAAGGTGCCGCCAAGCACCCCCACGCGTTGTGGAGTAGTCACGTCAGTGACGCGTGCCAACGCTCCGGAACGCAAAGGTGATGAACAGCAGGCCCATGAGGGCACCAAACGCGAGCAAGCCAATCGCCACCGGCGGGATAGCGGCCTCGTGGCCTGCTTCTGAGGTGGCTTCTGCAGCTGCGGACAGCAATGCGATCACGTTCATCACTCCTTATGGTCAGGAACCAAGTATTCCACGCCGATGCCAGGTACCACGGTCCATCCAGGCCGCGCCTGCACGTGTGGTCGCCAGATTCAGGTGCGGATCTGCCCGTTGCCGTACACCACCCACGTGCTGGTGGTGAGTTCGCCCAGGCCCATGGGGCCGCGCGCGTGCAGCTTCTGGGTGGAGATTCCAATCTCCGCGCCTAGTCCGAACTGCCCGCCATCAGTGAAACGGGTGGAGGCGTTGACCATGATCGCCGCCGAGTCGAGCTCCGCTACAAAGCGGTCCGCGGAGGCGATGTCATCGGTGATGATCGCCTCGGTGTGCTGGGTGGTGTACCTGCGAATGTGGGCGATTGCCTCATCCACGTTCTCCACCACCTTCACGGCAATGTCCATGCTCAAGTACTCGGTGGCCCAGTCCTCTTCCGTGGCCGGCACCGTGGGCACGACCGCGGGCGCGAGAGAGGCTGCCTCAGCATCGGCGTGAAGGGTGACTCCTGCCTTGTGCAGAGCCTCAAGGATGGCTGGCGCACGGTCCGCGGCACCTCGATGGATGAGCAGAGTCTCCGCCGCGTTGCAGACGCCCACGCGCTGGGCCTTGGAGTTGAGGACGATGTCGATGGCGCGCTCAAGTGGAGCAGAGGCGTCTACGAACACATGGCAATTACCCTCACCGGTCTCGATCGCCGGCACCGTGGATTCGCGCACGACGGTCTGGATGAGGTCTCGACCACCACGCGGGACCAGTACATCTACCAGGCCACGCGCGTTCATGAGCACCTTGGCGCCCTCGCGACCGTAGGCGTCAATGGACTGCACGGCGTCGCGTGGCAGACCGCTTGCCTCGAGCGCGTCCTGCAACACGGCAACGATCACCTCGTTCGACTCGCGAGCAGCGCTTCCGCCGCGAAGCACCGCGGCGTTTCCTGACTTGAGGGCTAGACCTGCGGCGTCAACGGTCACGTTGGGACGTGCCTCGTAGATCATTCCGACTACGCCCAGCGGCACCGACTTCTCAATGAGACGCAAACCGTTGGGAAGGGTGGAGCCACGACGGATCTCGCCCACTGGGTCGGGCAGCGTGGCGAGGAACCTCAACGCCTCCGCAATCGCTTCAACGCGCTCAGACGTCAAGGTGAGGCGGTCCAGTAAGCCGGGCGACATTCCGGCCTCGCGCTCCCGGTCCACGTCAATGGCGTTGGCTGCGATGATCCGGCTGGCCTGGACTACGAGCGAGTCGGCCATGGAAAGCAGCGCGGCGTCCTTGACGGAGCGAGTGGCCGTGGCAAGGGCCCGGGACGCGAGCTTGGCACGCGAGCAGGCCTCGAGGACGGCGGCTTCAACATCGACGGTGGTGTCAGTCATGGTCACAGTCTAGGCAAGGCACTGGGGGCCGCCTAGGGTGAGTCTGGCCCCTGACGCCTTGCTTCGATGCAAAGGCTCGGGCTCACTCGGCGCATGGCAAAGGGGCCGCACCCGCAGGTACGGCCCCTTTGAATCACTTTCACCCCAGTGGGGCTAGCTCCTAGAACCACCCGTGCGCTTACGCGCGAGAGCGTCCACGGTGGCAGCGAGAACCAGCACGCCGCCGCTCATGGCGAGGTACACACCCGCGGGCTTACCCATCAAGAGCAGTCCGTTCTCGATGGTCGCGAGCACCAAGGCACCAATCACTGCGTGCACCAGTCGGCCGCGGCCACCAAAGAGGCTCACGCCACCCACGACGGCTGCCGCGACTCCCGAGAGAACGATCTCGCGGCCGGTAGCGGCATCGGCCGAGCCCACTTTGGAGGTGTAGAAGATACCCGCGATGACCGCGAGAACCGAACACACCATGAAGGCGGTCCACTTGATGAGGGTCACGTTCACACCTGCGCGGCGCGCCGCCTCAGGGTTGCCACCAATGGCGTAGAGGTAGCGACCGAACTGGGTGCGGTCCAGCACGAACGTGCCCACCATGAGGATGAGTAGCACGAGCGGCACCACGATGGGCACGCCCTTGAGCGAGATGTTGCCGCCTCGCTCTTGGTTGAGGAAGAAGACCAGTCCCGCGCCCAGCACCGCGATGGCGCCCAGCTTGATCAACATGACGGTGATCGGCGGGTTGGGTGCGCCAGCACGGGTACGCGCAGAGCGGTCATACAACGCCACGCCGAGCAGCAAGAGCAGGACGACGAGCAACATTACCCAGCCAGCCCACAGCGGCATGTTCTTGTTCTGGATGGCCTTGAAGTTCTCGGGGATGAGGCGATACGTGCCGCCCGCTCCAATCACCAAGAGGATCACGCCTTGCAAACCAAGGAACAGACCCAGGGTGACGACAAATGATGGAACGCCCACCTTGGCAACAAAGAACCCTGTGAACGCGCCTACAGCGAGGCCGATTCCGAGAGCAACCAGGAGCGCGACAGCCCAATGCAGGCCACCTGGCTGAGTGTTCTTGACGAACACCGCCATGGCCACGCCGAAGGTCACACCCGCTGACAGATCGATCTCGCCCAACAGAAGCACGAACACCAGCGCCATACCCAGTGTGACGAGAGCCGCCGACTGAGTAATGAGGTTGGCCATGTTGCGCTCGGTCATGAACGCGGGGTGCAAGAAGCTGAACACGACCATCAGCACCAAAAGACCGCCGATGGCGGGCAGAGCGCCCATCTCGCCGCCCTTGACGCGGCTGATGTACGCCTTGAAGTGGTCCCCTAGACCGTGCTCGATGCCACGGCCGAGCAAGCTGGGAGCGTCGGAGCGAGCCGCCACAGCCTCGGCTGCGGGGGCAATTTCATCGCGGGTCGCCATCAGACACCCACCTCCATGCGCTTGGTTCCGGTGATGTATCCCACGACGTCGTTGGGGTTGGTGTCCTTGGTCTTCAAACGTGCGGTCATGGTTCCTAGGTAGAGGACGCTGATGTCATCCGCGACCTCAAAGACGTCCTGCAGGTTGTGAGAAATGATGATGACGGCCACGCCGCTGTCTGCCAGGCGACGCACAAGGTTGAGCACCTGCTCGGTCTGAGCCACACCCAGCGCTGCGGTGGGCTCGTCGAGGATGACAACCCTCGCCTCATTGATGACGGAGCGCGCAATCGCCACGGTCTGACGCTGGCCACCGGACAGCGACGAGACCTTCTGACGCAAAGACTTGACGGTCTTGACGGACAGCGACTGAAGCGCACGTGCCGCCTCAACCTCCATGCGACCTTCGTCGAAGGTCAGCAACCCCAGCGTTTCCCTGCCCAAGAACATGTTCTGGACAATGTCGAGGTTGTCGCACAGTGCCAGATCCTGATATACGACTTCGATGCCCCAGCGGGCTGCCTCGCGCGGGTGGTGCAAGTGGACGGGCTCGCCGTCAAACAGCACTTCGCCACCGTCATAAGACTGGACGCCTGCAAGGCCTTTGATCAGCGTCGACTTGCCAGCACCGTTGTCTCCAACGAGGGCCGTGACGCGGCCGGCGTGCGCTTCAAAGTTGACTCCTTTGAGCACTTCAACCGGGCCAAAACTCTTTGTTACATTGCGCAACTCAATAGTCGCTCGACTCACCATGGTCTCCTTTGACATGGTCAAAACTACGTGTTCCACCGCCATCACGCGGGGAGGGTTCCGCACCGAGTTGATGCGGAACCCTCCCTTTACTGCGTGGGTGCGACCTTACGGAGCGGTGATGCCAGCTGCGTCGCAGGCAGCCTTCACTTCACCGGCGCAGATCTCGTCGTACGAGGCGTTGCCGTCGTTGATGACCTGCTGCACCTTGTTGATGCGGACGTCGATCGGAGGCGAAGCGATGAACGGCGTGCCGTCGTCGAGCGTCTTGTCGGTGGTCACGGTCTCGCCCTTGAGGAGCGCGATCGCGAGGTCAGAAGCCGAGGCCGCGAGGACCTGGTACGGCTTGTAGACGGTACCGGTCTGCTTGCCCAAGAGCACGTTCTGCAGACCAGCAACGGAGGCGTCCTGACCCGAGACGGGAACGGTCAGACCGTTCTTGTCAAGGATGGTGATCACGCCAGCCGCGTTGGTGTCGTTGGCGGCCCACACGGCGTCAACGGAGCCACCGAGCTCGGTCAGAGCCTGCTCGAAGACCGTTGCCGAGTGCTCGCCGTCCCACAGACCTGCGGGCTCAGCGGCGGGCTTGATGCCTGCGCCTTCCATGACGGAAACAGCGCCGTCGTGGAACATCTTGGCGTTGCCGTCAGCGGGGTCACCACCGATGTACACAACCTTGGCCGTGGCCAGGTCAACGCCAGCGTCGTTCAGGCCGTCCACAACCATCTGGCCCTGCATTGCGCCAACCTCGAAGTTGTCGAAGGAGACGTAGTAGTCAGCGCCGGGGATCGGGCGGTCGTATGCGATGACCGGGATGCCCTCAGCCTTGGCCTTCTCGGTCACGGCAACAGCTGCACCCTGGTGGTCAACGAGCAGCATGACACCACAGCCCTGGGCAATCATGCCGTCGGCGATGGTGGCGTACTTGGCGGTGTCACCCTGAGCGTTCTGGATGTCCGACTCGTAACCAGCTGCGGTGAAGGCCGCCTCAAGTGCGGGGCGGTCACCGTTCTCCCAGCGAGGCGACGAAGCGGCGTCGGGCAAGATCACGCAAGCGCGAGTCGAACCCTCACCGCCGCCACCCGGGGCGGGGCTGTCGGTGGTACCGGCGTCCGAGGAACAACCGGCAAGGACGAGTGCGGAAGCCGCAGCAAAACCGACTGCGAGTTGAAGGGTGTTGTTCTTCCTCACATCACACCTCTCTGTGTGTTGGATGGGGTTTCCCCCCGTGATGGCCCCCAGTAGTGGGGGCTAAATCAACCTAGCGCGCAGAGTTTCGCGGAGGCTCAGCCAAATGGGCACGGTTTTGCAACGAAAACTTTCGAATCGGTTCACAAGGTTCCGGCAATTGCGAGGCCCAGGCCAGGCGGACGCTAACTCACGACAATGAGATCGTCGATGTGCACCACGGGCTTGGCGTAGTGCTCGCCGCGTTGCTGGCGCAGCACGGCCGTAGAGAGACCCAACATGGCGGGGATCTCGTGTGCAGGGAAGGCGGCCAGACCTCGCGCGATCACGGCGCCGTCAGGACCCACGATCTCCACGGGGTCACCCGCTTCGAACTCTCCGCGCACGCCCGTCACACCGGCAGCCAGCAACGATGCTCGCTTGCCCAGCACGGCCTTGGCGGCGCCTTCATCAAGCACCAGTTGGCCCGAAGTCTTGGCCGCGTGCTTGAGCCAAGCGAGCCTACTCACCGATCGCTTGCTTCGCGCCACGAACAGCGTGCCCACGTCGGCACCCGCGAGAGCATCGGCACCATCAGCCGCGGACGCCAACACCACAGGCATGCCATTCCCGGTAGCGATAGCGGCGGCTTCGAGTTTGGTGATCATGCCGCCCGTGCCAATGGCACTGCCTCGGCGAGACACGTCAATGCCTTCCAAGTCCGCGTCACTCGCCACGGTCTCGATGCGCCGCGCACCGGGAGTGTCGGGCGCAGCGGTGTACAGGCCATCGACGTCAGTGAGCAGGATGAGGGCATCGGCGTGAACCACCGTGGCGACGAGCGCCGCGAGCCTGTCATTGTCTCCAAAGCGAATCTCATCGGTGGCTACCGTGTCATTCTCGTTGACGATGGGCACGATGCCGAGCTCAAGCAATCGGTGCAACGCACGTTGTGCATTGCCATAGTGGGTGCGGCGCACCATGTCATCCGCGGTGAGCAGCACCTGGCCTACGCGCAATCCGTGGCGCGAGAACGCCGCCGAGTAGGCGGCAATGAGAATGCCTTGGCCGACCGATGCGGTGGCTTGTTGCATGGCGAGCTCACGCGGGCGCGTAGGCAGACCCATAGGCCCGATGCCTGCGGCAATCGATCCGGAGGTCACGAGGACTACTTCCCTGCCGGCAAGCCGCGCACTCGCCACGGCATCGACGATGCCTGCGAGCCTGGTCTCATCAAGGTGACCGTCAAGGCCTGTCAGTGACGAGGAACCAACTTTGACGACAACACGCCGGGCGCTTGCGATCACATCGCGCAAGCCACTCACTCGTCCTCCTTGAGGTCCTCACTTGGGTCAGTCCAGTGTCCCGCATTGCGCTCGGTCCACAGTTCTTGGCGCGCCGCACTCTTGGCGTCCATGCGCTCCTTGTGTTCGGCTCGCTTTTGCGCGCGAGTGGCCCTGCCGCTGCGCTCAAAGTCCTCGATGCGCAAGTCAGTTCCACGACGGCCCAGCAACTCTGCGCCCGCCACCATGGTGGGCTCCCAGTCAAAGACCACTCCACCCACGCGCGGGCCGATCACTACCTCTGATCCAGGGACAGCCCCAGCCTTGAAGAGCTCCTCTTCCACGCCCAGCGCGGCCAGTCGGTCTGCGAGGTAGCCCACGGCCTCGTCGTTGGTGAAGTCGGTCTGACGCACCCAACGCTCGGGCTTGGCACCACGCACCTGGAAGTAATCCTCGGCTCCATCGCGCACGTGCGTCACCTCAAAGCCTGACTCGTCCACCGCGCGCGGCCGGAGCACAATGGGCGCACGCTCCAACGCGGGTGCCAGGGCGCGTTCATGCTCCACCATCTCGCCCAAAGCAAAGGACAACTCTCGCAGTCCCTCGTGACTCACCGCGCTCACTTCAAAGAGGGGCACGCCCATCTTCTCTAGGTCGGGGCGGACAATGGCGGCCAAGTCACGGCCATCCGGCACGTCAACCTTGTTGAGGATGATGACGTGTGGGCGCTCGGCCAGCGGCACGCCTGAAATCTCCTGGTCCGCCGAGTAGGCCCGCAACTCGCCCATGATGACCTCAAGGTCCCGCAGTGGGTCGCGGTCGCTTTCAAGGGTGGCGGTGTCGAGCACATGCGCGATGACGGAACACCGCTCCACGTGCCGCAAGAACTCGTGGCCCAAGCCTTTGCCCTCAGAGGCGCCCTCGATAAGTCCAGGTACATCAGCGATCGTGTAACGCATGCCTCCGGCCTCGACCACGCCCAGATTGGGCACCAGTGTGGTGAAGGGGTAGTCGGCAATCTTGGGGCGCACTCGGCTCATCGCAGCGATGAGCGAAGACTTGCCGGCGCTGGGGTAGCCCACCAGCGCGACATCGGCGATGGACTTCAGTTCCAGGATGATCTCGGCCTCTTGGCCCGGCTCACCCAACAGCGCGAACCCTGGAGCCTTGCGCTTGGGCGTGGCCAGCGCCGCGTTGCCGAGTCCGCCTCGACCTCCTGCGGCGGCCACATACTCTGCGCCTTCTCCCACGAGGTCGGCCAGCACCTCGCCGTCGCGTGACTTGACGACAGTGCCGTTGGGCACGCCGAGGCGCAAGTCTTGACCGTTGCCGCCGTGACGCATGTCTCCGGCACCGCCTGCACCGTTTTGTGCCTTGCGGTGGGGGCTGTGGTGGTAGTCGAGCAGGGTGGTGAACTGAGGGTCTACGTAGAGGATCACGGAACCGCCGCGGCCACCGTTGCCGCCGTCGGGACCGCCGAGCGGCTTGAACTTTTCGCGGTGCACGGAGGCAACGCCGTGACCACCGTTTCCGGCCGTGACATGCAGCACAACACGGTCAATGAATGAAGCCATCTCGCACCTCCTTTGACTCTATTGTCCCGGGTGCGAGCCGCCTCTAGTCACCCACCGAGTGAATCCAGTAGCGCCAAGCCCTTACGCGCCCACTCGATCTCAGCTTTGGCCCTGGCGATCTTCCCCTCGTATGCAAAGGACTTGAATGCCGCGATGCGCTCCCATTGGCTCGGGTCGTGAGAGGAAAGACGACGCTGCAAGGTGGGACTCGAACGGTCAGCAATCTCGCGTGCCTGCTTCTGCGCGCTCTCGAGTGCCTCGGTGTAGAACGCGATGTGTTCTTGTAACCGCTGCTTAGCGGACTCGGTGGTACCCCACTCAAAGTAGGCGGCGAGCAAGTGCGCGGGATCTCGCTCTTGAGCGTAGGCGAGCGGAGTCTGCTGCCATTGAGCAAGAGCCTCGCGTCCGGCATCGGTGAGTGAGTATTGGGTCTTCTGTGCGCTCTTGGAGCCCCACGGCACTTGAGTGGCTTCCAGCAAGCCCTCTGCTTGCATCTTGCGCAGCTCCGGATAGATCTGGGAATCCGGAGCGTGCCATACGTGACCTACGGACGTACGGAAGTGCTTCACGGCGTCGTACCCCGTCAGCGGCCCTGCAGAGATCAAGGCGAGGAGTGCGGAACGCAGGCTCATGGAGGTCTTCACATCCTCAAGGGGGGCAGAAGTCTTGGCGCGGGGTGTTGGCAAGACTACCGCGCGGGGGTAGGGTCGAACCGGTAGAAAATGACTATCTCCATAGTTATACGTCTTGGCAGACACAAAGGAGTGCGCCATGTCCATCGACACCACCCCCGAGGTGCAAGCGAAGCCGCCCGTACAGCCTTCGTCCACTCACGCCGCCACCCTCATGACGTACCCACTCAACGGCTGGTACGTGGCGGCATGGGACTACGAGGTCACCGCCAAGGGCATCCTGGCGCGGACCGTCGGAGGCCGGCCCCTTGCCTTGTACCGGACGGCCGACGGTCGTCCCGTGGCCCTGGCCGACGCTTGCTGGCACCGGCTCGCTCCCCTGTCTCAAGGCAAGTTGGTGGGCAAAGAAGAGATCCAGTGCCCGTATCACGGACTGCGGTACAACGCGGCCGGCCGGTGCACGTCCATGCCTGCCCAAGAGACCATCAACCCTTCCGCAGTGGTGCCCTCATTCCCCGTAGTGGACAAGTACCGCTATGTATGGGTGTGGCTCGGAGAGCCCACGCTCGCGGACCCCGAGACCATTCCTGACATGCACCAACTTGCCTCCGAGGAGTGGGCCGGCGACGGCGAAACCATCCATGCACCGTGCAACTACCAATTGGTGCTGGACAACCTCATGGACCTCACGCATGAGGAGTTTGTGCACACCTCATCCATTGGCCAAGAGGCTCTAAGCCAGTCAGAGTTCGTCACCACTCACGACGACAACTCGGTCACGGTGACGCGGTGGATGCTGAATATTGACCCTCCGCCGTTCTGGCTCAAGAACATGCGCGACAAGTTCCCTGGCTTTGAAGGCAAGGTGGACCGCTGGCAGATCATTCACTACTACTACCCGTCCACCATTTGCATCGACGTAGGGGTGGCCAAGGCGGGCACTGGCGCCCCTGAGGGCGACCGTTCTCAAGGTGTCAACGGCTACGTGATGAACACCATCACGCCAGAACGCGACCGCTCGTGCCACTACTTCTGGGCGTTCATGCGCAACTACCGCCTGGACAGCCAACTCATCACCACTCAACTGCGCAATGGTGTTCACGGTGTGTTCGGCGAGGATGAGGTCATGCTCAAGGCTCAGCAAGAAGCCATTGACGCCAACCCCGACTACGAGTTCTACAGCCTCAACATTGACGCGGGTGGCATGTGGGTGCGCCGCATCCTGGAGAGGGCTCTCGCCGCCGAGGGCCGAGGCGCTGCCGAACCCGCGCAACCGACCAAGGACTGAGCCGTGGCCAGCAAGAATCGCGTCTGGCAAGACGCCACTGTCATCGCGCGCGGCGAGGTGGCCACGGGAGTGGTGCGGATCGAGCTTGAGCCGGACCAGCCAGTGCCTGCCCGCCCCGGCGAGCACATTGATGCGCTAGTGACCTTGCCGGAAGGCCGCAACGACGAGCGCTCCTATTCCATTGCAGGAGCCAGCCCAGACGGCCGACGCTTGGCCATCAGCGTGGCACACACGCCCACCTCTCGCGGTGGTTCAGTGTTCATGCACTCGCTGCAGCCGGGTAGCAAGGTGCGCATCACGCAACCACTGCAGGACTTCCCGTTGCGCGTAGGGGCACCGTCCTATGTGCTCGTCGCGGGAGGCGTGGGCATCACCGCGATCCGTGGCATGGCATCGGCCCTCAAGAGGCTAGGTGCCGACTACACACTCCACTACTTAGGAGCCTCACGCGAACGCATGGCGTACTTGCCGCAACTCGAGTCGAGGCACGGCGACCGCTTGGTGCCGCACATCACGGCCGAGATGGGCCGCAGTAGCGTGGAGGCCTTGGTGGAGTCAGTGCCGCAGGACGCAGAGCTGTACATGTGCGGACCCATTCGCCTCATGGAAGCGATCAAGCGTCACTGGGAAAAGTCAGGTCGCGACATCACCGCGTTGCGCTACGAGACCTTTGGGAACTCCGGTTGGTTTGACGTGGAGCCGTTTGAGGTAGTGGTTCCGCGCTTAGGCGTGACCGCACGAGTCGAGCCGGGCGAGTCCATGCTTGAGGCGCTAGAGCGTGCGGGCGTGGAGATGATGTACGACTGCAGGCGCGGTGAATGCGGCTTGTGCGAGGTCAGGATTCTGGACCTGGACGGCAAGGTGGACCACCGCGACGTGTTCTACTCCGAACGCCAGAAGGCTCCCAACGCCAAGATGTGTTGCTGTGTATCGCGTGTGATCGCTCAGGAAACTCCGGCCGGTGCCGCTGCGTCTGGCAGTTCCAAGGTGGTCATTGAGGTCAGTTAGGCCCGTCTTCGCCCACGCCAACCGCAGACCTTTCGCCGCGCCAAGCAGGGCCTTCGTCCCTACACTGGTGCCACCCAACACCTGTGGAGAAGCCCCATGACGACCGATGACCCTCAGACCGGTTCGCCGGAAGACCCCCAGCCCACGGAAGTTCTGCCTGCCGTAGACCCTGCCACCGCGCAGATGCCCTCGGCAATGCCTCCGGCGCGTGAAGACGTGGCACCCGCTGCCACAGCAGCCGGTGAACCCCGCTCCCCCTACAAACTCGCGGTGTGGATCCTGGGCGCATTGGTAGTCATCCTGCTGATCAGCGTCATCGCAGCGCTCGCCACTCGCGGGGGCGACCCGGCACCTGCCGTGTCCGCAACCACCAGCCCGTCCGTGACGCCCACGGCTTCTGAGAGCCCGTCACCCAGCCCCTCACCGAGCCCCTCTGTCACGCCCACGCCGAGCGAGGAGCCTCCGCCGCCTGCGGAGACCACCGAGGCTCCCCCGCCTCCTCCTCCGCCTGGCCCCAAGTTCTCGTCGTTCAGCGCGCCCTCGAGCGTGCAGTGCGCCGACGAGTACAGCAACGCCGAGGTCACGCTCCAGTGGGCGTCGAGCAACGCCACTCAAGCCTGGGTGGGCATTGCCACCGACAATGCCAAGATTCAGCCTTACTCCGACGTACCGACGTCAGGCACCATCACGTTGCCGTTCCCGTGTTCCAACGCATCACAGCTGTACACGGTAACGTTGCAAGACGCAGACGGTGTGCTCAATCACCGCTCTATCACCGTGAACCGCAACCTCGGCTAACCCCAAGCGCAAACGAAGAAGGGCCGCACCTCCAGGTGCGGCCCTTCTTAACGTCTTGTGCGATTACGCGGAAACGACGTCCACTACGCGGCGGCCACGACGGTTGGTGAATGCCACCGAACCAGCGGACAGCGCAAAGAGCGTGTCGTCCTTGCCGCGGCCCACGTTCTGGCCGGGGTGGAAGTGGGTACCACGCTGGCGGACGAGGATCTCGCCTGCGTTCACCACCTCGCCACCAAAGCGCTTCACACCCAGGTACTGGGGGTTGGAGTCACGGCCGTTGCGAGAGGAACTCGCACCCTTTTTGTGTGCCATATCTGGTTCCTCCCTTACTTAATGCCGGTGACCTTGAGACGCGTCAGGTCCTGACGGTGTCCAAGGCGCTTGCGGTAGCCGGTCTTGTTCTTGTACTTGAGAATGTTGATCTTGGGGCCGCGCTCGTCACGCACCACCTCAGCGGTGACGGTGACCTTGGCGAGGTCCTTGGCGCCGGACGTCACCTTGTCACCGTCCACGAGGAGCAGCGGGGTGAGCTCTACCGTTGAGCCGGCCTCGGACTTGAGGCGGTCGACAACGATGACATCGCCCACGGATACCTTCTCCTGGCGGCCACCGGCCTTGACAATCGCGTACACCATGATGATTCCTTTAAGTCTTGACAGATTTCCTACCGCAGCCGCTCCCTGGGGAGGGCGCTGGCAGGGCTGAACGCTCGCGCGCCGACTGACTAGATTACCTCCCGTGTGGGGGCCCGGTCAATTCTGCCGCGCCCACGCCCGAGAGCTTCTCCAGAGCCGACCCTTACTCCTCGTTTTCCTCCGGTGAGTCGATGTCGATGTGGTCAATGTCGTGCACGTCATTGACCATGGAGTTCACCGCTGAGGCTTCATCCGCGTCGTGGTGATCGTGCAACTCGTCGTGTTCGGCATCGTGCTCGCCGTGGATCTCAGAGCCGTCCTCGTGGTGCTGGTGGGCCTTCTCCGCCGCAGCCGCGATGGACGCGAGCGTGGCCTTGACGGCTGCGCGGGCGTCCTCACGGTCGTCTAGGGCGTGAGTCTCGGCCTGGGCGGCAGCATCGGGCGCCTGGGCCTTGCCTCCCCTAGACGCACGACGCCTGGGCTCAGGCTGCGGGGACGAGGACTCGGCCACGGGCTCGCCGTGGACCAAGAAGCCGCGGCCCTTGCAGTGCTCACACGTGGTGGAGAACGCCTCAACCAGTCCCTGACCCACACGCTTGCGTGTCATCTGCACCAAGCCAAGCGAGGTGACCTCGGCCACTTGGTGCTTGGTGCGGTCGCGGCTCAAGCACTCGATGAGGCGGCGCAAGACGCGGTCACGGTTGGCTTCCAGCAGCATGTCCACAAAGTCGATGACGATGATGCCGCCGATGTCGCGCAGGCGTAGCTGGCGAACAATCTCCTCGGCGGCCTCAAGGTTGTTGAGCGTCATGGTCTCTTCGAGCGTGCCGCCCTTGCCCACGAACTTGCCTGTGTTGACGTCAATGACGGTCATGGCCTCGGTGCGGTCAATGACCAGCGAGCCACCGGAGGGCAGCCACACCTTGCGGTCCATGCCCTTGGCCAGTTGCTCGTCAATACGGTGCTCGGCAAAGACGTCGCCTTCGCTCGTGAAGCGGTGCAAGCGCGCCATGAGGTCCGGAGCAACCTGACCTACGTAGGCGCTCAGTGAGTTCCACGTGTCTTCGCCTTGGATGGTGAGCGACTCAAAGTCCTCGTTGAAGATGTCGCGGACCACGCGGATGGCCATGTCGGGCTCGCCGCGCAACAGCTTGGGAGCCTTGCCCTCAGCGGCCTCGTCCTGGATGGTCTGCCACTGCCGCTTGAGACGCTCGACGTCCGCGCGCAGTTCCTCTTCCGAGGCACCTTCGGCTGCCGTACGCACAATGACGCCTGCGTCCGGGGGGATCACCTCGCGCAACAGTTTCTTGAGGCGGTTGCGCTCAGTGTCGGGCAACTTGCGGGAGATTCCCGTGACCCCGCCGCCGGGCACGTAGACCAAGAAGCGGCCGGCGAGGGAGACCTGGCTAGTGACGCGAGCGCCCTTGTGGCCAATGGGGTCCTTGGTGACTTGCACCATGACGGTGTCGCCTGGCTTGAGAGCCAGTTCAATGCGGCGCGGCTTGCCGTCCATGCCTGCCGCATCCCAGTTCACTTCACCGGCGTAGAGCACGGCGTTGCGCCCGCGACCCACGTCAACAAAGGCGGCTTCCATACCGGGGAGCACATTCTGCACACGGCCCAAGTAGACGTTGCCGGCCATGGACGCTTGCGCTTGGTGGCTCACGTAGTGCTCAACGAGAACATCGTCCTCAAGCACCGCGATCTGTACACGGCCGTCCTTCTCACGGACCACCATGTCGCGCTTGACGGATTCGCGGCGGGCCAGGAACTCGGCTTCAGAGATCACGGGGCGGCGGCGCGAGGTGTCGCGAGTGTCGCGGCGGCGCTGACGCTTGGCCTGGAGCCTCGTGGAGCCCTGCAAGGGGTCATCGAGTGCGCTTGCGGTGGAGCGAGTGCCACGCGAGCCACGGCTGCGGCGGCGACGGCGAGTGCCGCCTTCGCCTTCACCGTCACCGTCGCCGGAGTCCTCGCCGTCAGGGCCGTCGGATTCGGAATCGCCTTCGGACTCAGAGTCGAGTTCGTTGTCGTTGCCTTCGCCGCCTTCGCTTCCGGGACGGCGCTTTCCACGGCCGCGTCCCCCACGGCGGCGGCGACGCTTGGGAGCGCCCTCCCCACCCTCGGAGGAGCTGGAATCGTCGCTGGCGCCCTCGCCCGTGGACTCGGCGGAAGTGGTGCTCGCGGCCTCGTCGGTAGCCGCAGCGGCTTTGGCGCGCGTGCGCTTCACGGGTGCAGCAGTCTCGGTGCCTTCAGCCGTGCCATCAGCGGGAGCCGCGGCGGCTTTGGCAGGCGCCTTCTTACGCGCGGGTTTGGCCTCCGTAGCGGCTTCCCCAGCCCCGGCATCGACATTGGACTTGGCCTTGGCGCGTGAAGGCGCCTTACGCGCAGTGGTCGCCGCCTCTACCGCGTCAACTTGCGGCGGTCCGGCGGGGGCCGATGCCCGGCGCGAGCCTCGTGTAGCGGGAGCAGGTGCCTGAAAGACGACTGCGGTTGAGGGTGTGGTGACGTTGTCCTCGCTCATAGCGGGTACCTCAAGCCTGCGGGCCCCCACACGTGACCCCGGCGGGTAGTCGGTCGTTACTCGCCCTACGCGGTAACGGAAGTCTAGATTTCGCGGCGGAGTGTTCCGGTCCGGCGCCAAGAGAGTCAATCAATACTCAGGCAGCCAAGGCCGATGCATCTGTCGCGGGCGTGCGCTCTGTGTGGATGAGCGTGAACCTTGGACCATTGTCGCACAGTTCGCCGTCAACTCGTCGGATAAGTACACAAATGGCGGGTTTGACTGGGACCTTCGTCCCGTCCCGGGGTCCCAGGTCCACGACTAGCGTCGGCTTATTGTCCCCAAGGAGGAAAGCCCATGGAAGCGCTGGAGCTTGCGCGCTGGCAATTCGGTATCACCACGGTCTATCACTTCATCTTGGTACCCCTCACTATCGGCTTGTCGCTCCTGGTGGCGATCATGCAGACCGCGTGGGTGCGCACCGGAAACGACAAGTGGTTGAGGCTCACCAAGTTCTACGGCAAGTTACTGCTGATCAACTTTGCGCTGGGTGTGGCGACGGGAATCGTGCAGGAGTTCCAGTTCGGCATGAACTGGTCTGAGTACTCGCGGTTCGTGGGAGACGTTTTTGGCGCGCCCCTGGCCATGGAAGCTCTCCTGGCGTTCTTCCTTGAGTCCACATTCTTGGGTCTGTGGATCTTTGGCTGGGACCGCTTACCGCGCAAAGTCCACTTGCTCACGGTATGGGCGTTCTCCATTGGCTCTTTCCTGTCCGCGTACTTCATCATTGCCGCGAACTCATGGATGCAGCACCCCGTGGGCGCCGTCTACAACCCGGAAACCGGTCGCGCCGAGATGACGGACATCGTGGCGGTGCTCACCAATAACACCACCTTGGTGGCTTTCCCCCACGTCATCGCCACCGCGTTCCTGGTGGCAGGCACGTTCGTGTGCGGCATTGCGGCATGGTGGATGGTGACCCTCGCACGCCGAGACAAGGCACACGTCGACATTCCAGTGTTCCGCACTGCTGTGCGCTTTGGGGCCGTGACCATGATCATCGCTGGCGCGGCCGTGATTTGGACAGGGGACGAGCAGGCAAAGCTGATGTTTGAGCAGCAGCCCATCAAGATGGCCGCTGCCGAGGGCCTTGTTCACTCAGAGAGTCCCGCACCCTTCTCTTTGCTCACTATCGGCAACCTCGCGGGCGATGACCCGGATTCGGTGAGGCACATCATCGAAATCCCTGGTCTGTTGTCCTTCATGGCGGCCAACGACTGGAATGCGGAGATCCTGGGCCTCACTGAACTGCAGGAAATCTATGCAGAGCGTTATGGCGCGACCACGCCGGACGGCGAGACCATCGAGTACCGGCCCAACCTTGCCGTCACCTACTGGTCCTTCCGCTTGATGATTGGCCTCGCAGTGTTCTCGGCAGCACTGGCGCTCACCGCCTTGTGGCTCACCCGCAAGGGCCGGGTCACCGACAAGCCGTGGTTCGCCAAACTGGGAATCATTTCTTTGCCGATGCCATTCCTCGCGGCATCGTTTGGCTGGATCTTCACCGAAATGGGCAGGCAACCCTTTGTGGTGGCCCCCAATCCCACGGGCTCTGACCAGATCTTCTTGATGACCCAGTTTGGCGTGTCCGAAGTAGTGACCCCAGGGGCCGTACTCACGTCCATGATCACTTTCACTCTGGTCTATGCCGTACTCGCGGTGTTTTGGTTCAGGCTCATCCACCGCTATTCGGTGGAGGGCCTTCCGCCTGCCGTGGTGCCGGAGCTCCATGACGACTCCGACCGTCCCTTGTCCTTTGCGTACTGATAGGAGCCATTGACATGGATCTTGCGATCGTCTGGTTCATTCTCTTGGCCGTGCTGTGGACCGGCTACTTGGTGCTTGAAGGCTTCGACTTTGGAGTCGGGATGCTTATCCCCTGGGTGGGCAAGAACGACAAGGAACGTCGCGTAGCGCTCAACACCATCGGCCCTGTGTGGGATGGCAACGAAGTGTGGCTACTCACCGCGGGTGGAGCTACCTTTGCCGCCTTCCCCGAGTGGTACGCCACGATGTTCTCTGGCTTCTACTTGCCTCTCCTGTTGATTCTGGTGGCCTTAATCGTGCGCGCAGTGGCCATCGAGTACCGCGGCAAGATCGACACCGATGTGTGGCGTAAGCGCTGGGACTGGGTCATCATCGGGTCCGCGTGGCTGCCGTCCATCTTGTGGGGCGTTGCCTTCGCCAACCTTGTGCGTGGAGTCAACCTCGACGAGAACCACCAATACTCGGGGACGTTCTGGGACCTGCTCAATCCGTTCGCTCTACTGGGCGGTGCGGTCACACTCACGTTGTTCCTCAGTCACGGCGCCATCTTCATGTCACTCAAGACCGACGGGATAGTGCGAGAACGGGCGCAAGCCCTGGCCAAGAAGTCCTCACTGGCCGCGATTGTGGTCGCTGGCGTGTGGGCCGTGTGGGCGCAACTCGCGTTCGCCAATTCCGCGTGGACGTGGGCCGCGGTGGGCGTTGCCGCTGTAGCGCTCGTGGCCGCATGGGCCGGCGCAAGTGCGGGGCGTCATGGTTGGGCGTTCGTGGCCAATGCGGTGGCGATCGTGGCCGCAGTGGTCCTCATCTTTGGCGCGATGTTCCCCGAGGTGATGCCTGCCATCAACGACCCAGCGAACTCGCTGACAGTGGACAACGCCTCCTCGAGCGACTACACCTTGACCGTCATGACATGGGTGGCCGTAGTGCTGACGCCTATAGTCTTGGCCTACCAAGCGTGGACGTACTGGGTATTCCGCAAGCGCATCAGCACGTCCCACATTCCCGAGCAACACGGGCTCACGTTCACAAGGAGCTAACGGCGAATGCGGCCTGTTGATCCGCGTCTCATAGCGCGGAGCGGTCCCGCCCGCCGCCACATTTTGGTGACGGCCGCGTTGGGCCTGATCACGGCCGTGGCGGTGCTCTACCAGGCACTCCTGGTAGCACGCATGCTCGCCCCTGTTTTGGCTCCCGCGCCCTTGACCGACGATGGCTTGGGCCCGCTGGGCGCGTGGGTGCCCTTAAGCGCCCGCGAGTTGTCGGTGGGACTTCCCTTGCTCGCAGGCGTGGCCGTGGTGCGCGTGAGCTTGCACTGGCTCCAAGAACGGCTAGCCCACCGCGCTGGCATTCAGGTAGTAAGCGAACTGCGCGAGGCCGTGGTGGCGCATGTGGCCACTCTGGGGCCGCGATGGGCGGCGTCGGGAAAGGGCGCGGGAATCATCGCCCTGGTGACGCGTGGTCTCGACGGTCTCATGCCGTACTTTGTGCGCTACCTCCCGCAACTCATGCTGGCGCTTACTGTGACACCGCTCATGGTGGTGGGGGTCATGGGGATGGACTGGATCTCAGGACTGATCGTGGTGCTGACGTTGCCGTTAGTTCCGCTCTTCATGGTGCTCATAGGGTTAGTGACCCGGGAACGCTCAGCCAAGCATCTTGAGGCCATGGAGCGATTGAGCGCGCGCACGCTAGACCTCATCGCTGGAGTGCCCACCTTGCGGGGTTTGGGGCGTGAGCGTGGCCCTGCCGCTCGCGTGCGGGAGCTGGGCGAGGCACAACGCAAAGCCACCATGGGGTCGTTGCGCGTGGCCTTCCTTTCCGGGATGGTGCTGGAGTTGCTCACCACGCTCGCCGTGGCAATCGTGGCGGTGACACTCGGCTTTCGCTTGGTGGAGGGCGGCGTGTCTATAGAGACAGCGCTCGCTGTGCTGATCTTGGCTCCCGAGGCGTACTTGCCGCTGCGCGCTGTGGGGTTACATTTCCACGCCTCCGCGGACGGCATGGCCGCCGCCGACGCCGCTTTTGAGACACTCAAGGAGCAAGCACCTACAGTGGGCACTCCAGGGGGGTTGAGCCCAACTTTGGACGGCTCCACCATCACTATCGAGGACGTCAGCATCGCCACTCCGGACGGCGTACGGCTGGCTCCCGCCCACTTGTCGTTCACGGCGGCGCCGGGCCACATGACGGCGCTCGTAGGACCAAACGGTGAAGGCAAATCGACTGCGCTAATGGCGATCGCCGGTCTGCTCCCCGTGGATTCGGGACGCGTGCACGCGGGGACGGCATCGGGCATCGCCGACCTCGCAGCGAGCGACCCCGACCATTGGCTCAGCCAGGTCGCTTGGGTCCCTCAGCGACCTGACGTGGGCCCGGAGGGCCGAGAGCTCAGCCTGGGCCAGCGCCAACTGGTGGCGCTCACTCGCGCTTTTGACTCCGGGCGGCCGCTGGTGTTGCTCGACGAACCCACCGCACATTTGGACGCGGCGGCGCGCACCTCAGTCATAGGCCTGATGCGACAGTTGGCGGCCCATGGCGCCACCGTGGTGGTCTCCACCCACGACCCTCTCGTCATCGGCGAAGCCGACGCCGTGATCACTGTCACCGGAGCGAGAGCGGAGGCACCACTGTGACGGCCGCGCGCGACCACTCGTTGTCGTGGCGGAGCCTCGCTCGCGCGGCCCAGGTGCGGCCGTCGCGCGTGGTGCTCTCCGTGGCTACCGGCACCGCCGCGTTGGGTAGCGCGGTGGGGCTCGCCGCGGTGGCCGCGTGGCTTATTGCGCGCGCGGCGGGCATGCCTTCCCCCGCGGATCTTGCGGTGGCCGCGGTCGCGGTCCGCACTCTAGGCATCGGCCGGGGATTGTTCCGCTACGTGGAGAGACTCGCGAGTCACCACACCGCTCTGGGCGCCACCGTGGCGCTGCGCGCGCATACGTACGACGCTGTGGCCCGTTCGGGTGCTCGCCACGCCTTATCGCTTCGCCGGGGAGACGTGGTGGCCCGCATGGGTGGGGACATCGACGCTATGGGCGATGTGGTGGTGCGGGCAGTGGTACCCCTTGGTGTGGCGGTGAGCGTGAGCACGCTGGCCGCCGTGATCTCGTTGATGGTGCTGCCTGTAGCTGGCATTGCCCTGCTGGCGTGTCTCGCGGTTTCTGGACTGGGTGCTGCGGCGCTGTCCTGGCGGTCCTCACAGCGCGCCGCCCAAGCGGGTGCTGCCGCGCACGCGCGAGTAGCCGTTGCGGCCTTGGCGGCTATGGAATCTGGCACCGAGCATCGGGTGTGGGGAACTACCGCTCTGGCCGCCTCTGAACTCAAGCACGCTAATGCGGATTTTGGCCACGCCGCCGACCTCGCCGCGAGGCCCATGGCCCTTGCGTCTGCGCTCAACGTGGCGGCATCTGCGGTGGCTCTCTTTGCTGGGGTGGCGTGGGGCGTGAGCGCCGCGCAGTCTGGAGATATTGGGCCCACTAGCGCGGCCATTGTGGCGTTGCTTCCGCTGGCCGCTTTCGAGGCAGTGGGTGCGGTGCCTGGAGCCGTGGAGCAACTGTTCAGGGCGCGAGTGGCGGCAGGGCGCGTGACCGCGCTCGCTGGGGGGAGCTGGGACGCCGCGTTGCGGGATGGACCCGTGCTGGCTCCGGCTCCACCACCCCCCACCACCACACCAACCTTGACACTGCGCGACCTCAGTGCCGCGTGGCCTGCCATGACACCCACACGGGCCGTGACGGCGACCGTGCCGCCGGGTGGCGCGTTGGGAATAGTGGGCCGCTCGGGCATCGGGAAGTCCACTTTGCTCCTGACCATGGTGGGCGCCTTGCCGGCGCATGCGGGTGAGGCGCTAGTGGATGGACGCCCCGTCACCGAGGAAGACGCGGGCACGGTGTTTGCCCTCACCCCCGAAGACGCTCACCTCTTTGGCACGAGCATCCTCGAGAACCTACGCGTCGCTGCGGGAACCATTGACGAGTCCCAAGCACTCGCCGCACTCGAGGCGGTAGGTCTGGGTCCTTGGCTCGCGACTCTCCCCGAGGGTCTCGGCACGGTGGTGGGCTCCGGAGGAGGCACCGTCTCAGGAGGAGAACGCCGGCGCCTGCTCTTGGCGCGCGCGCTCCTGTCCCCCGCTCCCATCCACCTCATTGACGAACCAGCCGAGCACTTGGACGCCGACGGCGTGGACGCATTGCGCAGCGCAGTGCACGCAATCAGGGCCCGAGGACATAGCGTTGTCATCGTGACTCATGACCTTGCGATTCTTGACGCCGTTGACCAGGTGGTAAGCCTCGATGACTGAGCAGGAGACTCCCAGCACCGGCCACCCCATGACGGACTCCCTGGTGGACGCCATCATCGCGCTGGGCCGTGAGCTTGATCTGGCCGCAGTGCTTGACAAGATGGCCGAAGCCGCGAGCGCCATCACCGGAGCGCCCTTTGCCGCCATCAACGTACTTGACGACTACGGCGTGAGCGTGGACTTCCACTACTACGGCATGGGCGCCGAGGTCATGGAGCGCATTGGTCGCGCCCCCAATGCTGTAGGAATTTTGTCCCATATCCCCACCGAGGGAGTGCTCGTCCTCGACGACCTCACCGAGCACCCGGCCTTCCGCGGACTACCACCGGGCCACCCACCCATGGGTTCCTTCTTGGGCTCTGCGTTGCGCTCGCGTAATGAGCTCTTTGGCTACCTGTATATCTCTTCCAAAGAGGGCGGCTTCACCATTGAGGACCAGGCCGTGGTGCGCGCTCTGGCCGTGGCCGCATCCGTGGCGATTGAAAACGCTCAACTGTACGAAGCTGCCTTGGGCCGCGAGCAATGGTTGGCCGCGTCTCAGGAAATCACCACCGGCTTGCTCGCCACACCAGGCGACGAGACCTCCTTTGCCAAGATTGTGGCGAAGGCTCGCCACTTAGGTCAGGCAGCGTCGGCCGCCTTGGTGTTGCCCGGAGTGGACGACGAATGGGTCATGGAGTTCACCGACGGCGAGAAGGCCGACGAACTGTTGGGACTAGTGCTCCCAGAAGACGGGTTTGCGCTCAAGGTGATCCGCACTGGGCATGGCACCGTGGCTCCGGCGCCGCCGGGACCGTCCATTGTGGAACCTGTGCGCAGTTTTGGGCCCACCCTGTATGCCCCGTTACGCGCAGGCGCACGCACTATTGGGTTGTTGATGTTGTGGCGCAACCCTGGCTCCCCGCTCTTTGACGACCATGACCTCGAGACCGCTCAGCGGTTCTCTGATCAAGCCGCCGTGGCCCTGCAGTTTGCCGAACTCGCCCACGTGCGCAATGTGGAATCCATGCTCGCCGAGCGCGAACGCATTGCAGATGATCTCCATGACTTTGTCTCCCAAGAGCTTTTTGCCACCGCCATGCAACTGGAGAGCATCGCAGAAATGGTGGACGCGGAGGCGAAAGCCAAACTGCAGTCCACGTTGGAGCACGTCAAGCGCGCCCAGCGCGAAGTACGCGGCGTGATGAGCACCTTGCA
>JBIQJT010000007.1:0-41135 GCA_044507265.1 Actinomycetales bacterium
TCCACGTTGCGAGCAACCGAAATGATCTTGTCCCCGCTAGCGGGCTTAGCGAAGATCACGCCCATGGTGTCGCGGCCCTTGGCAGGCACTTCACCCACTTGCGAGCGCATGACCTTGCCGGACTCCATGACGACGAGCACCTCGTCGCCCTCGTCCACCAACAATGCGCCCACAAGGTCGCCGCGCTCCTCTTGGAGTTTGGCCACCTTGATGCCCTGACCGCCACGCTTCTGGACGCGGTACTCGCTGACATCGGTGCGCTTGGCGTAGCCGCCCTCCGTCACCACAAAAGAGTGGGTCCCGGGAGTGACGACGTCCATCGCGAGCAGTTCGTCGCCGGCGCGGAATCGCATGCCCGTCACACCGGACGTGGCGCGGCCCGTGGGGCGCAATTCATCATCGCTCGCGGTGAAGCGCACTGACATTCCCTTGCGGGACACCAGCATGAGGTCGTCCTCCGGACCCACGAGGCGAGCGGCCACCAACTGGTCCGGTGCCACGGCGCCGTCTTCGTCCTCCAGCTCGCGAAGGTTGATGGCGATAAGGCCGCCGCTGCGGTTCGAGTCGTACACACTGAGGTGGGTCTTCTTCACCAGGCCGCGCTTGGTGGCGAGCACCAAGTAGGGCTTGTCGTCGTAACTGCGCAGGTCGAGGACTTGAGCGATCTCTTCGCCAGGCTGGAATGCCAGCATGTTGGCCACGTGCTGACCCTTGGAGTCGCGGCCGCCTTCCGGCAGTTCGTACCCCTTAGCGCGGTAGACACGGCCCAGGTTGGTGAAGAACAGCAACCAGTGATGAGTGGTGGTGACAAAGAAGTGCTCCACCACATCGTCGCTACGTAATGTGGCTCCACGCACTCCCTTGCCGCCGCGACGCTGCGCGCGGTACTCGGAGGACTTGGTGCGCTTGGCGTAACCACCAGCGGTGATGGTGACCACCACTTCTTCTTCGGCAATGAGGTCCTCGATGGACACTTCGCCGTCGTAGGGGCTGATCACGGTACGGCGGTCGTCGCCGTACTTGCGCACAATCTCGTCAAGCTCCTCGCCAATGATGGTGCGCTGGCGGGCCTCGGACTTGAGGATGGCCTTGAGATCCTTGATCTCCTCCATGAGTGCGTTGTAGTCATCCGTGATCTTCTGGCGTTCCAACGCAGCCAGGCGACGCAACTGGAGGTTGAGGATAGCGGTGGCTTGAACCTCGTCCACCTTGAGCAGCTTCATCAAACCTTCGCGCGCGGAATCGACATCCGCCGATGCCCGGATGAGGGCGATGACCTCGTCCAGCGCGTCTAGGGCCTTGAGGTAGCCCTGCAAGATGTGCGCCTCGCGCTCCGCCTCGCGCAATCGGAAGGCGGTACGACGCTGAATCACCTCAAGTTGGTGCGTCACCCAATGACGGATGAAGCCATCCAAGCTCAGCGTGCGTGGCACGCCGTCCACGATGGCGAGCATGTTGGCACCAAACGTGTCTTGCAACTGCGTGTGCTTATAGAGGTTGTTGAGCACCACCTTGGCCACGGCGTCGCGCTTGAGGATGATCTCCAGGCGCTGGCCCGTGCGGCCGGACGACTGGTCGCGGATGTCGGCGATGCCAGCGACCTTGCCTTCCTTGACCAACTCCGCGATCTTGATTGCCAGATTGTCAGGGTTGACCTGGTAGGGCAGTTCGGTGATGACCAGGCACATGCGTCCCTGGACTTCCTCGATGTTGACCACGGCGCGCATCGTGATGGAACCACGGCCGGTGCGATAGGCGTCTTCTATGCCGGAGCGGCCCAAGATGATGGCGCCGGTGGGGAAGTCGGGCCCGGGGATTCGCTCCATGAGCGCTTCAAGGAGTTCTTCTTTAGTGGCGTTGGGGTGGTCAAGGTGCCACTGCACACCGGCGGCTAGCTCGCGCAGGTTATGCGGCGGGATGTTGGTGGCCATACCCACCGCGATGCCTGCGGAGCCATTGGCCAGCAGGTTGGGAAAACGCGAAGGCAAGATGACGGGCTCTTGCTCGCGGCCGTCGTAGTTGGGCTCAAAGTCGACTGTGTCCTTGTCGATCTCGCGCACCATCTCCATGGCGAGCGGAGCCATCTTGCATTCCGTGTATCGCGACGCGGCCGCACCGTCGTTGCCTGCAGAGCCAAAGTTGCCTTGGCCAGCAATGAGCGGGTAGCGCAGCGACCACGGCTGCACCATACGGACCATGGTGTCGTAGATGGCCGAGTCGCCGTGCGGGTGATACTTGCCCATGACGTCGCCCACCACACGGGAGCACTTGGAGAAAGCGCGATCGGGACGGTAGCCGCCGTCGAACATCGCGTACAAGACGCGCCGATGCACGGGCTTGAGGCCATCGCGGACATCCGGCAGGGCGCGGCCCACGATGACCGACATGGCGTAGTCCATGTAGGACCGCTGCATCTCGGAGTTGAGGTCAACGGCCTCGATGTGACCGTGATTGACGCCGGGCTCGCCCGCAGCGTTGCTCTCCGGCGTGGTCTCGGGCGGGTTCTCAGATGTCAAGGAATCTCACGTCCTTCGCATTGCGCTGAATGAAGTTTCGACGGCTCTCGACGTCTTCGCCCATGAGGATGGAGAAGGTTTCATCGGCCAGGGCGGCATCGTCCATGGACACCTTGAGCAAGGTGCGGGTCTCAGGGTCCATGGTCGTCACGCGAAGTTCCTCATGATCCATCTCACCCAGACCCTTATAACGCTGGATGCCGTTCTCCTTGGGAAGCTTCTTGCCTTGCTTGAGGCCGTCCGCGGTGACCGCATCGCGTTCCTTGTCGGAGAACACGTACTCATGCTCGGCGTTGGACCACTTGATCTTGAACAGCGGCGGCTGGGCCAAGTACACGTAGCCGGCCTCAATGAGGGGGCGCATGTAGCGGAACAGCAGCGTCAGCAACAAGGTGCGAATGTGCTGGCCGTCCACATCGGCATCGGCCATCAGCACGATCTTGTGATACCTGGCCTTGGCAATGTCAAAGTCCTCGCCAATGCCCGCACCAAAAGCGGTGATGAGCGCCTGGACCTCGTTGTTCGCCAACGCGCGGTCAAGCCGCGCGCGCTCCACGTTCAGGATTTTGCCACGGATGGGCAGGATCGCTTGGTTGTACGGCTCGCGTCCCTGCTTGGCGGAACCACCTGCGGAATCACCCTCGACGATGAAGATCTCGCACTCTTCGGGGTTGCGGCTCTGGCAGTCAGAGAGTTTGCCGGGCATGCCGCCTGATTCCAGAAGCCCCTTGCGGCGAGTGGCTTCGCGAGCCTTGCGCGCCGCGATTCGAGCTTGCGACGCCTGAATGGCCTTGCGGATGACTTCCTTGGCCTCGTTGGGGTGGGAGTCGAACCAGTCAGTGAGACGCTCGCCCACTGCCTTCTGGACAAAGGTCTTGGCCTCGGTGTTACCCAACTTGGTCTTGGTCTGGCCTTCAAATTGAGGTTCGCCCAGCTTGATGGAGATCACGGCCGTGAGGCCCTCGCGGACATCGTCACCCGTGAGGTTCTCGTCCTTGTCCTTGAGGATGCCCTTGTCGCGCGCGTATTTGTTGACCAAGGTCGTCAGCGCTGCGCGGAAGCCTTCCTCGTGAGTTCCGCCTTCAGTGGTGGCGATGAGGTTGGCGTACGTGAAGACGGCCTCGGAGTAACCGTTAGTCCACTGCATGGCGATCTCTAGTGAGATGTGGCGCTCGGTGTCCTCTGCCTCAAGCGAGATCACCTCGGGGTGCACCAATTCAACCTTCTTGGCTGCATTGAGGTGAGTGACGTAGTCGACGATGCCACCGTCGTACTTGTACGTGACGGTACGCGGCTTGGGCTCGGCGCCGTCCGAGTCGTCCGAGGTGTCAATGTGCTCGGGGCGCTCGTCTGTAAACGTGATGGACAGGCCCTTGGCAAGAAAGGCTGTCTGCTGGAAGCGTGCGCGTAGCGTCTCGTAGTCGTACTCGGTGGTCTCAAAAATCTCGGGGTCGGCCCAGAAGGTCTGGATAGTTCCGGTCGCGTCTGTCTTCTCGCCCTTCACCAAGGTGCCTTGGGGCTTACCGCCCTCCGCAAAGGATTGACGCCAGACGTGACCCTGGCGTCGGACCTCAGTCTCCACGCGAGAGGACAAGGCGTTCACCACGGAGATACCCACGCCGTGCAGTCCTCCGGAGACCGCATAACCACCGCCGCCAAACTTTCCGCCTGCGTGAAGGATGGTCATGACGACCTCGACGGTGGGCTTGCCCTCGGTGGGGTGGATGTCCACCGGAATGCCACGGCCGTTGTCGGTGACGCGCACGGCGCCGTCGGCCAAGAGGGTGACGGAGATGGTGTCGCAGTAACCAGCGAGCGCCTCGTCGACCGAGTTGTCGACTACCTCGTATACGAGGTGGTGAAGACCGCGCTCGCCGGTGGATCCGATGTACATACCGGGACGCTTGCGGACGGCTTCAAGTCCTTCGAGGACGGTGATGTTTTCTGCACCATACGCAGGGGTAGTTTCCGGCTGGTTCTTTGTGGCCACAGATTCGCCTCTCAAGCGCATGTCGCGCGCTAATACAGCACGCGTGTCATCTCGGTCGATTCTAGCGCGTTTGAGGGCCAATCTGGCGCCTTTGAGGGCCGTTTGGGGATAGTTGCGGCGATGCTACTTCTGGGCGGATTTGTCCGGTCTTAACCGTAGGTGTCCCTCGGACCCCTTCCGGGCACCGAACGCGGGCCCTTCTTCCATGAGGCTGCCGTGGGTCCGTAGACCTTAAGTTGCTTGACCACGTCCCGCCCAAATTCCTCATTGATGCGATGCGTGACTTGGCCGGAAATGAGGCTCAGTTGGGTGGCCCATGCGGTGGACGAGGCGCGCAGCACCAAAACACCCTCGTCAAAGCTGAGGGGTTCGCAGTGGTCGGCAATCTGGTCGCCGATCACTTCTCGCCACCGTGCCGTCACCGCGGCCACTTCCACCTTCTCGGTCCAGCCCATTCGCCGCAGTAGCGCCTCCACTGACTCGTCCATGGGGCGTGGGTCACGGCCGTGTGAAAACGGTGCCGTGCCGGTTGGGGTTTCTGCACGGTTCTTGGCGCGCTTACGCGCGTGAGTTTGGGGTGAGGTGCGGGCCGCTCCCCTGAGCCGGGCCGACGCGCGGGCACGCTCCATTGCTTCCTTGGCGAGGTCGGCCGGTTCGCGCCTGGGCTCTTGTTGCTCGTCGGTCATGGCGAAACCGTCCCATTGGCCACGGTAAGCGTTGCTCCTTGCAAGGAGGGGGGCACATCCTCGGCCACTGCCGCCGTGATGAGCACCTGGCTTGCTTGGCTCAGCCGTTGGGCGAGGGCGTCGCGGCGACCCGCGTCGAGCTCGGCAAAGACATCGTCCAGGATCAGCACTGGCTCGCCATCGGGATCGGCATCGGGTCCGTCCTCGTGAGTGAGCACGTCGTACGTGCCCAGTTTGAGGGCGAGTGCACAACTCCAGCTTTCGCCGTGACTCGCGTACCCCTTGGCCGGCAAATCACCCAAAGTGATGGTGAGGTCGTCACGGTGAGGTCCCGAGAGAGTGACACCGCGCTCAATTTCCTGACCACGCTTTTCCCTCAAGGCCTCGAGCATGGCGGCGCTGATGCTTGCGGCCTCGACCGCCTGGTCATCGAGGGGGAAGGAAGGTGAGTACTCAATGCCGATGACAGCCTGCCCCGGCGCAACATCGGCGTATGCCTTGGCCACCCACGATTCGAGCGCTTCCACCGCCTTGAGCCGAGCCGCGATGAGCCGCCCGCCCAAGTCAGCGAGCTTCTCATCCCAGATATCCAAGGTGGTGAGATCGCCGCGCGCCAACTTGGCCGTCTTGAGCATGCTGACGCGCTGGCGCAGCACACGGTCGTAGTCAGCCATGTCGCCGATGAGTCGCGGCTGCAGGGCGACGCATAGCTCATCCATGAAGCGGCGCCTCGATCCAGGATCGCCCTTGACCAGCTCGAGGTCTTCCGGCGAGAAGATCACCGTGCGGACGATGCCAATGAGGTCGCGAGGTTTCGCAGCAGCTTTGCCGATGCGCGCTTGGTTCGCGGCGCCAGCCGCGCGCAACGTGATTTCCAGGGCGAGGCTGCGGCCGGCCTTGTGCACGTGGGCCTGAATCACGGCGGCCTGGGCACCCACCCTAATCAGCGGAGCGTCAGTGGCCACGCGGTGTGAAGACAAAGTGGCCAAGTAGTGAATGGCCTCCACCACGTTGGTCTTGCCTTGACCGTTGCGGCCCACGAGGGTGGTGACCCCCGGCCCCAGCTCTAGGTGGGCTTGCTCGTAAGAGCGGAAGTCCGTCAGATGGAGAGCGGAGACGCGCATGCGCTCACGAGGCGATGCGGATGGGGACCAGCAAGTAGCGGAAGTGAGACGCGACGGTGCCGCCCGGCTTGTCCAGGCCCACAAAGTCAACCGGCTTGGTCTCTTGAGTGAAGCCCAAGCGCACGTACTCAGTGCCCAAGGCGTTGAGTCCGTCCAACAAGTAGCCGGGGTTGAATGCCACAGTGATCTCGCCGCCCTCGACCACGGCTTCCAAGGCTTCCGATGCTTGGGCGTCGTCGCTCTGACCGGCATCCAGCACTACTTCACCTTCGCTAAACGCCAGGCGTACCGAGGCATTGCGTTCCGCGACGAGCGAGACGCGGCGGGTGGCCTCGACCAAGTCCGAGGTCTTGATCACTGCCGTGATGGGGGTCTCGTCCGGGAAGAGCCTGCGCACTGGCGGATAGTCCCCGTCCATGAGCAGGCTAGTGGTGACAAGGCCGCCGGCTTCGAATCCCAACAGATCCACGCCGCTACCTGAACTCAGTGCCACTGACACTTCGCCGGCACCGAGCGCCTTGGCCGTGTCGCTCAAGGTGCGGGCCCGCACTAGCGCCACCGCGGAGATGTCAGGCGCGCTCGGCTTCCAACTGAGCTCGCGCAGCGCCAAGCGGTAACGGTCAGTGGCAAGGAGAGAAATGGTGGAGCCCTCAATCTCCAAGCGGATGCCAGTGAGGATGGGGAGAGTCTCGTCGCGCGAGGCAGCGGAGGTCACTTGGGATACGGCCGCTTGCAACGCCGCGCCGTCCACAGTGCCCGACTGTGCCGGAAGACTTGGCAAGGCTGGGTACTGGTCTACTGGCATCGTCGCCAAAGTGAAGCGCGAAGCGCCGCAGGTCACAGAAACCTTGGTGCCGTCGAGCGCAAAGTCAACAGGCTTGTGAGGCAATGCGTTGGCGATCTCGCGCAACAAGCGCCCAGACACGAGGATGGATCCGGGCTGCTCCACCGAGGCGGGGAATTCACCTTGAGCCGAGACCTCATAGTCGAAGCTCGAAAGCGTCACTGTCCCCTCGGCGGAGGCATCAATGCGCACGCCTGCGAGGACTGGCACGGGCGGGCGCGCCGGAACAGCTCGGGCCGTCCATGCCACTGCATCGGCCAGTACGTCGCGGTCAACCGAAAACTTCATTGCTTTCTCCTTGTGGCTAGCAGACTACGCCAAACTGCCGCCACGTCTAGTTGGCCAGATACCCCTGACGTGAGTGTCAGCGCCTATGCCTAGTCTGCTCACGACAAGTCGCGCCGTCGAGAGGCACGAAGTGCTCAATGAAGGTACCTGTGGAATATGAAGAGAAGTAGAGAGGTAGTAGTGATAGGCGTGAGGAGAATTGGGGAGAACTGCTAAATCTGCTGGTAACCCCAGACTTCAGCTTGTGCATACTGTCGAGCGTGCGTCCACAGAGTTCCTCAAGTGGTGTGGAGACCGGTAGTGGCGTCCTCTGATTGCCTGAGTTACTCACACATTTTCAGATATGGATGAACACACCTGAGATCACTATGCACAGAGTTATCCACATGTGTGAGTGGTGATACAGGACAGGTGTTGGACAGTCAGCTGCGCGATTGCTTGATACGAGCGTGGATCTCGTTCACTTGGTTGTACATCTGACGGCGCTGCGCGATCTGATCTTCAACCTTCTTGACCGCGTACATGACCGTGGTGTGGTCCTTACCGCCAAAGTTCTCGCCTATCTTGGGCAAGCTCAAGTCAGTCAACTGACGGCACAAATACATGGCAATCTGACGAGCCGTCACGTAGACCCGGCTGCGGCTAGTACCCGTGAGTTCTTCAATGGTGATGCCAAAGTACTCAGCGGTCTTGCCAATAATTGCCGATGCCGTGATCTCGGAGTCGTCATCACTGATGAGGTCCTTGAGCACTACTTGAGCAAGGCTCAAATCCACTGGTTGCTTGTTGAGGGCAGCAAAGGCAGTGACACGGATGAGGGCACCTTCGAGCTCACGAATGTTGGTAGTGATGTTGGACGCGATGTACTCGAGCACATCAGAGGGAGCCTGAACATCGTCGGCCGCAGCCTTCTTGCGCAAGATGGCAATACGGGTCTCGAGGTCGGGTGGCTGTACGTCGGTCATGAGGCCCCACTCAAAGCGAGTGCGCATGCGCTCCTCAATGCCGTCCAAGTTTCGCGGACTGACATCGGAAGTGATGACCACGTGCTTGCCAGCGTTGTGCAAGGCGTTGAAGGTGTGGAAGAACTCCTCGAGAGTTTGTTCCTTGCCTTGCAAGAACTGGATGTCATCAATGAGCAGAACGTCCACCTCGCGGTACTGACGCTTGAAACTCAACGACCTGTCGTCACGGATGGAATTGATGAAGTCATTGGTGAACTCTTCAGAGTTGACGTAGCGCACCCTGGTCTGCGGCTTGATCTGGCGCGTGTAGTGACCGATCGCGTGCAGCAAGTGAGTCTTGCCCAGTCCTGAGTCGCCGTAGATGAACAGAGGGTTGTAAGTCTTGCCCGGGCTCTCAGCGACCGCCAGAGCAGCTGCGTGGGCAAAGCGGTTAGACGGCCCAATGACAAAGGTGTCGAAGGTGTAGCGCGGATTGAGGTGCGGATCATCTGAGGGGGCAGCGACCGAGGCCGGCGCTCGGCGAAGTTCGGCCGCATCCTCTGAGGAGGCATCGTCATAAATGGACGGGCCCGGAGGAGTAACGGAGGCATCGACGGTGACGGCAATGCGAATGTCACGGCCAAGCACATCGCCCAGCGCCTCGGTGACGGGAGCCCTCAAGGTGGACTCCACGTAGTTCTTGGTGAAATCCTCAGCGACCGCGAGGAAGACGTTGTCCTCCACCACCGCAAGAGGCTTAATGAGGCGCAAGAATGATCGCTGTTGCGCGGTGACAGCAGAGTCTTCAGCGAGGGCTGCCAGCGCCTGAGACCAGATCGATTCGATGGATCGCGCGGCTTCGTCTACTGTCACGCGTGCTAGCTCCTCGTCCACTGTCCACAAGATTATGCACAGGCGGTTGAGACCGCGTCACCGTTTCGTAACGTGCTATCGGCGTGTCGGTCCGCACCACTGGTGCGCTGATGGTGGAGCCTATACCGTTTAGGCCAAGCGGCCAACGGGAAGCTGGGGATTTGACCCAGGACCTCTAAACGCGTACCGTGAGTGCGCTGATTTGACCATCCCCCTGAATGTCTCGGAGTACACCCGTGAGCAAGCGGACTTTCCAGCCGAACAACCGCAAGCGTGCCAAGACGCACGGTTTCCGACTGCGTATGCGCACCCGTGCGGGACGCTCTATTTTGGCCTCGCGGCGCCGCAAGGGCCGTGAGGCTCTTTCGGCCTAGGTGTTAGCAGCCCACTCGCGACTGCGCAGGCCTGCAGACTTCAAGTCTGTAATGCGGCGCGGTCGGAGGACGGGCAACGACACCGTGGTGGTCTACGTGGCATTGACCGGCGATGCGTCGAGCATGGCCGGTTTTGCTGTCTCCAGGACCGTAGGAGGTGCAGTGGTACGCAATCGTGTCACGCGCCGTCTGCGCGCCATCCTGGCGGAGCTTCTCCCCGCCGTTCCTGAAGGCACCAAGATCGTGGTGCGAGCTTTGCCTCCCGCCGCCGGCGCCTCCTATGCTCAATTGAAGTCTGACGTTGCAGACGCCACGACGCGCTCCTTGGCCAAGGCCTTGTGATGGGCGCCGTGAGGACCGTCGCAACGCGAGCGGTACGAGTCGCGGCAATGGCGCCGCGGCTCGTGCTTATTGGCCTCATTCGCTTCTACCAGTACGTGATCTCGCCCATGCTGGGACCGCGCTGCAAGTATTACCCCACCTGCTCGACCTACGGTCTTGAAGCCGTGAAGGCGCACGGTGCTGCGCGGGGCTCCGTGCTTGCGGCATGGCGCGTGCTGCGCTGCAATCCGTGGAGCAACGGCGGCGTGGACGAGGTTCCCGCTATCGGCACTGCCCTTTTTGCTCGTCATGGCCGCACTCACTCTTCCCCTCACACACACTCTTCTGTACCAACAACCTAAGGACACCTTGTGGACTTTTTCGCGCTGCTGAGACCGCTTGAATGGGTGGTCGCCAACGTCATGGTGTTGTTCCACCAGTTCTTCACGTGGATTGGCATGGATCCCGCTGGAGGCCTCGCTTGGACCCTGTCCATCGTCGGTCTGGTGGTGACGATTCGTATCATCTTGATCCCCTTGTTCGTGAAGCAGATCAAGGCCTCCCGTGCCATGCAGGTGATCGCCCCAGAGCTACGCGCGGTGCAAGAGAAGTACCGCGGCAAGAAGGACCAGGCCTCCCGCGAGGCGATGAGCCGCGAGACCATGGAGCTCTACGCCAAGCACAAGACCAACCCCTTCGCGTCGTGCTTGCCGATTCTCGTCCAGGCACCGATCTTCTTTGCGCTGTTCCGCGTGCTGAACTACCGCCTGGAAGGCACGGGCGAAAACCTCGCCATCGGCCTGCTGACCGATGAGTTGCGCGCTCAGGCGAGCGCCGCCACGGTATTTGGCGCGAGCCTTTCTGAAGCCTTCAACTCGCCCGGTTCCTCCAGCGCGGCCAAGGTGGTGGCAGCGGTTCTGATCGTGGCAATGGTGGCTACGAGCTTTTTGACACAGCGCCAGTTGATGCGCAAGAACATGCCGCAGTCAGCGCTGGAAGGCCCCATGGCCCGTCAGCAGCAGATCATCATGTACGCGATGCCCTTCGTCTTCGTGATCTCCGGCCCCCTGTTCCCCATTGGCGTTCTGATCTACTGGACCACCACCAACCTGTGGACCATGGGCCAACAGTTCTACGTGATCCGCCGCAACCCCACCCCGGGCTCAGAGGCGGAGAAGGCGCTCCTGGAGCGCAAGCGTGAGAAGGCGGCTCGCAAGGGCTTGACTATCGATGGCACCCCTCTGTCTGAAGTGGTGGAGCCCACCAAGCCTTCAGGCCAGCGTCAGCAGCCCAAGCGCAAGGACCGCAATAAGCCGGGCAAGGGCAACCAAGGGTCTGCCAACCCGCCGGGCATCGAGGCCCTCGATGTGGACGGCGACGGCAAGCCTGACAGCCCCACCGGCATCAACTCGTAGCGCCGCAGAGCGCGCATTCATCAAGCTAACTATTCAGGCCGCTTTGGCGGCGAAAGTGGGTCATTAACGTGAGCGAAGAAGGCAACAAGAAGCTCGTCGCCGAGGGCGATGTGGCAGCAGACTTCCTTGAGGAGCTGCTCGACATTCTGGACATGGACGGCGACATCGACATCTCGGTGGAGGCGGGCCGCGCCAAGGTGGCCATTGTCTCTGAGGGACCGAGCCAGGACCTCAAGCGCCTGGTGGGACCTGAAGGTGAGGTGCTCGATGCATTGCAAGACCTCACTCGCCTCGCCGTTCAATCCGAAACCGGCGAGCTGAGCCGCCTCATGCTCGACATTGCCGACTTCCGGGCCGGCCGCAAGGAACGCCTCGCGGAACTTGCGCGTGAGGCAATCGTCAAGGTGAACGAGACGGGTAGCCCGGTGCCTATGCAGCCCATGAATGCGTTTGAGCGCAAGGTGGTGCACGACGTGGTCTTGGGCGCCGGCTTGGTATCAGAGTCTGTAGGCGAGGAGCCCAACCGTCACGTGGTGATCCGCCCAGCCGACGCGTAGGCGAGGCGGACTGAGGCGCGGCACGAAGGGAGGGCATCAGCGATGTTTCACGTGAAACATTCAGGGTGCGTGATCGTGTGCCAGCACCGCCTTCGCCCATCTGTCGCCGATGTCGAGGGGGCGTAGACCCGCATGTCCCACGAGGACCCTCAGAATCCGTGGCGCCCACCGAGTGACGTGGAGGCCAAGGCCGCCGCGCTGCTCGTGAACGACCCACTCCATGGAAGCGAGGAGGTGCGGGAGTTCTTCGGCGGCACCTTCAAGGACGTCTCTGCGTTCGCCGCTCTCCTTGCCGTGGAGGGAGAAACGCGAGGGCTCTTGGGGCCGCGGGAGTACGACCGTTTATGGGAGCGGCACATCCTCAACTCCGCCGCCGTGGTGCCGTTCCTTCCTGCAGGAAGTGTGGCCGACGTGGGCTCCGGCGCAGGCTTGCCGGGCGTGGTGATCGCAGCCATGGAGCGCTCTCGCCATGTGGTGTTGATTGAACCCATGGAGCGGCGGGTGGCGTGGCTCAAGGACGTCACTGGCGCCATGGGTCTGGATAACGTGGAAGTGGTTCGCGGCCGTGCCGAGGAGCTCGGAATTGAGGTCTCGTGTGTGACCGCCAGGGCGGTCGCGTCGGTGGACAAGTTGGTGAAGTGGTGCAGCCCGCTCGTGGCTCCGGGGGGAGAGTTGGTGTTCCTCAAAGGACGCTCCGCCCGCGATGAACTGACGAGCGCCCGCCATGTCTTGCGCAAAGCGCGGTGGGAGGCCGAGGTTCTCGAGGGCACGACCCTGGACGGTCTCGAGGCCACGACGGTCGTCCGCTTGCGCCGCCCCGGCGTCACCGGTGACTAGGCCCCAGTGGGCTCACTGACGGGGTCAGCACCGAACTTTCTCAACTTTCTCTTCCCCAGCCCTGTCCACAGCTTTTCACGGCGCCGTCAACCAAATGCGGTGGTATCGAGCGGGACTATCCACAGGCGCCGGGACGGCCTTCGGTTACCCACAGGCTCAAGGTGAATAACTCCGGCTCGTCCGGTTTGCGTGCACCCTGTTTCACGTGAAACATTGACTTTTCCATGGGCCTCGGCCGGTCCTTGACCCATGGGCCTGCGGCAAGGCAAGTGGCGCGTCAGAGCCACGTGAGAGCCTTCAAGGCGTTCGAGACACAGCAACAGCAACAACACGATGGCGAAGGAGTGCGGCCTGTTGGATTCACTGGGAGTGACGGGAAGGCAGCGCCTCGCGGCTGACGCCACGGCGGGCCATGTGATGGCGCATCAGCCGGCAGCTGGCTTGGGTGCCGGAGGCCAAGCATCGGCTATCGGGGGCGCCAACGTTTCACGTGAAACTTCGGCATCGGATGATCCTTTCGCTCGCATTAGCGCCGACGAGGACAGCCCCTTGGCCGCCGAGTTGCTGGAGAACGAGCGCCGCCGCCGGGAACTGGAAGCCGCCGACTTTCCGCGCCCACCCAAGACCCGAGTCATCACCGTGTCCAACCAGAAGGGTGGCGTGGGCAAGACCACCACGTCTGTCAACCTCGCGGCTGCTCTGGCGAGCCGCGGCGCGCGCGTCCTGGTGATTGACAGCGACCCCCAAGGCAACGCATCCACGGCGCTGGGCGTGGATCACCGCAGTGGCACCCCTTCCATCTACGAAGCCCTCCTGGAGGAGGTGCCGCTCGTCGAGGTGATGCAACAGTGTCCTGACCTGCCGACGCTGTGGTGCGTTCCCGCGACCATCGATCTGGCTGGCGCGGATATTGAACTCGTCTCTGCCGTACGCCGCGAGTACCGTCTCCAAGACGCCATCAACCAGTTCCTTGCCGGCCCCGGCCGCGACTTCGACTACATCTTTGTGGACTGCCCGCCAAGCCTCGGTCTGCTCACCCTCAACGCAATGGTGGTGGCCACTGAGGTACTCATTCCCATCCAATGCGAGTACTACGCGCTGGAGGGGCTCACGCAGCTCATCAAGACCGTGGAGATGGTGCGAAAGCACCTCAACCCCCAGATCCACGTGTCCACCATCATCCTCACGATGTATGACTCCCGGACCAACCTGGCGCGCGAGGTGGCCCAGGAAGTGCGCACTCACTTCCCAGAGCAGACCTTGGAGCAGACCGTGCCCCGTGCCGTGCGCGTCTCCGAGGCCCCCAGTTTTGGCCAGACGGTCATCACCTACGACCCCCACTCCAACGGCGCCATCGCGTACCTGGCGATCGCTCAAGAGGTGGCCAAGCGCGGTCAACTGGCCGCTAAGGAGAACGCCTCATGAGCACCCCCAAGCCCCGACTCGGCCGCGGACTGGGTGCGCTCATTCCCACGGAGCCGCCCGCTACGACGGCGGGCATCGACCGCCCCCGCGATGTCTTTTTTGGCGGTGACGACGCTGGGTCGGGCCAGGCGGCGAGCCGCGCCCGTAGCAAGGCAAGGGCCAACGACGACGCCGAACTCATGGCGGTGCCGGGCGCGAGCTTTGCGCACGTACCGGTAGACCAGATCGTCCCCAACCCTCGTCAGCCGCGCACCGTCTTTGACCCCGAACTTCTCGCCGAGCTCGTGGGCTCCATCAAAGAGATCGGCGTCCTGCAACCCATCGTGGTCCGACCCAACCCGGCCGGAGCGGGCTACGAGCTCATCATGGGTGAGCGCCGTCTGCGCGCATCGCGCGAAGCGGGCTTGGCTGAGATCCCCGCCATCATCCGCAGCACCGACGACGTGGACATGCTTCGCGACGCATTGGTGGAGAACCTGCACCGCGCTCAGCTCAACCCTCTGGAAGAGGCCGCGGCCTATCAGCAGTTGCTTGATGACTTTGGACTGACGCACGACCAGTTGGCCGAGCGCCTGTCGCGTTCGCGCCCACAAATCTCCAACACCCTACGTTTACTGAAGCTGCCACCCAAGGTGCAGACTCGCGTCGCAGCCGGGGTGTTGAGCGCCGGCCACGCCCGCGCTCTGTTGGGACTGGACAACGCGGAGGCGATGGATCACCTTGCCACACGCATCATCGCGGAGGGGCTTTCCGTACGCGCCACCGAGGAGGCCGTAGCGCTCGGCGTGAAGGCACCCCAGGCCAAGAAGGGTTCCGTGCGCGCAGGAGGCCGCACAGGGGCTCTGGATGACCTCTCAGCGCGCCTGGGAGACCACTTGGACACTCGCGTCAAGGTTCACCTGGGTAAGGCCAAGGGAAACATCACGATTGACTTCGCTACGGTGGACGACCTCAACCGGATCGTGGCGCTGATCAACCCCAAGGACCCCGGCGTCTTCACCAAGTAGGAACACCCCGCACAGGGCCGCCTACGACGGCCCGGGCCTAGCCTTGATGGCGGGCGAGAGCCCCGGCGCACACGTCCTTGTACAGCGCACCCAGCTCTAGGCCGGCAGCCTCCACGGCCTGCGGAAACAGGCTCGTTTCGGTCATGCCCGGTGCGATGTTGATGTCGAGTACTTGGGCAGTACCGTCAGCCTCGAGGATCATGTCTACGCGGGAGAGGTCGGCGAGGCCCATGGACCGATGCACGGCAAGAGCCGCGGTTTCAACGGCTGCCGTCTGTGCATCGTCCAATCGAGCCGGAGCGAAGTACTCCACGCGGCCGGGGTTGTAGCGCGCGTCGTAGTCGTACGGGCCGTCGCAGGCGATCTCCACGGCGGGCAGCACCCGGGCGTCGTCGCCGGTGCCGATGACCGAGACCGCCACCTCCACACCCGTCACCGCCTTCTCGATGAGCGCCATGTCGCCGTAAGCGAAGCAATGCACTAGCGCTTGGGGCAGAGCGGCCGGCTCGGAGACGATTGACACACCAAGCGCTGAGCCGCCGCGAGCCGGCTTGATGGCCACGGGCATCTCAAAGTGCTCGGCGAGGGCACCCAGGATGTGATCGGCGCCCACCTCGCGGAACAGCGACTGGGGGAAAGTGGCGAAGTCGGGGGTGCTGACTCCGGCGCGCTTGAGGACCGCCTTGGCCACAGGCTTGACCCAGGCCACGCGGGCCTCGTGAGAGCCGGTGCCCACGTAGGCCACACCCAAGAGTTCCAGGAGGGCTTGGAGGGATCCGTCTTCACCCGATGCCCCATGGAGCAGGGGCCAGACCACTGCATCGGCAGGCAAAGCGCGCAAAGCAGGAATCAAGCCAGAGTCAACATCGTGCAAAGTGA
Source organism: Actinomycetales bacterium (assembly GCA_044507265.1). Classification (GTDB taxonomy): domain Bacteria; phylum Actinomycetota; class Actinomycetes; order Actinomycetales; family Demequinaceae; genus Demequina. The sequence goes on from JBIQJT010000007.1 coordinate 16,081, forward strand.
CTGTGACGCCGTGCGACTCAAGGGCGTCCTTCACGCGGCGCCCCGAGCGCACGGACACATCCCGCTCGTGGGACAGTCCTCCCGCAAGGATCATTACGTCCATGTCCGTCTCCCGTCCGTCACTTCCGCGACTAGCCCTACGCCATGTCTGGTGAGGGGAACTCCACCGTGTTGCTGCCCGCCCCACCGGGCACGCCAAAGATTCGTACCGTCTCGAGCTCTTGATCCACCACTCCCGCCAAGCGCCGCACTCCCTCGCGGATTCTGTCGGGGGTCGGATAGCAGAACGACAGCCGAATGTGGTCGGTGCCTTGCCCGTCAAAGTAGAAGGCGGTGCCAGGCACGTATGCCACTCGAGCCGTGACTGCGCGCGGCAACATGGACTTTCCGTCCAGGCCCTCGGGCAGCTTGAGCCACACGTAGAAGCCGCCGTTGGGCACGTTCCACTGCGCCTCAGGAATCATCTCCTCCAGCGCGGAAACCATCGCGTCGCGGCGCTCGCGGTACTGCTCCCTGAACTTCTTGATCTGGCCTTGCCAGTCGTGGTGATCTAGGTAACTCGTGATGGCCAGCTGGGAGGCGTTTGAGGGGCACAGGATGGCGGATTCCGATGCCAGGACCAGCTTCTCGCGCACGGCGTGGGGAGCTACCGCCCAGCCCACGCGAAAGCCCGGTGCAAAGGTCTTGGAGAACGATCCCAAGTAGATGACACCCTCTGGCTTCATGGAGCGCAGCGCCGGTAGCGGTTCGGAGTCGAAGCCCAACAAGCCGTAGGGGTTGTCTTCGAGCACGAGCACGCCGTAGCGCTCACAGATATCCAGCACTTGGGGACGACGCTCGAGTGACAGTGTCACGCCGCCAGGGTTGTGGAAGTTGGGCACCGTGTAGAGGAACTTCACTCGCCGGCCCTCGGAAACCAAGCGCGCAAGGGTGGCCTCAAGTTCGGCAGGGATCAGGCCGTCGGCATCCATAGGGACGTGAACGACGTCCGCCTCATGAGCACGGAACACCCCTAACGCCCCCACGTAGGAAGGAGCCTCGGCCACAATGACGTCACCCGGATCAATGAAGATCTTGGTGACCAAGTCAAGAGCCTGCTGTGAGCCGGTGGTGACCACGACATCGTCCGGATGGGCGGTGATGCCCTCAAGAGCCATCACTTGGGTGATGTGCTCGCGCAAGGGCTCATAACCCTGGCCAGAGCCGTACTGCAGCGCGGTCTCTCCTTGTTCCACGACAAGGCGACGCATCATCTCGCCGATCTCTTCCAAAGGCAGGCCGCCGATGTACGGCATGCCACCGGCGAGGGAGACGACCTCAGGCCTGCTGGCGACAGCGAACAACGCTCGAATCTCCGAGGCGCGCATGTTGTGTGCGCGCGCGGCATACGAGCCCAACCAAGGGTCGAGCCGAGTGCCGCCGGATTCCGAAGTCGTCATGCCCAAAAGTGTGTCATGCGTTCACGCACACCTTGGACTTACGTGCCAGCGCGCAGTGCATCCACGGGCTCGAGCGATGCCGCACGCATGGAGGGGTAGATGCCTGCCACAAGTCCCGTGAGTGCGCCCAGGAACGGCGCGCCAATGGGAATCAGTGGTGACAACACGGGTGTCCATTGCTTGCTCGCTGCCAAGATGACGATCACCAACACTCCCAAAGTGGCGCCGATGATGCCGCCCACAAGACCCATGGCCGTGGACTCCAGCAAAAACTGGGACGCGATGTGCCTACGCCGGGCACCCATGGCGCGGCGCAAACCGATCTCGCCCACGCGCTCCAGCACGCTCACCAAGGTCACGTTGGCGATACCGATGGCACCGACCAACAGCGAGACACCACCGAGGATGAGGAACAGCGAGTTCACGTCGCCTTCAACCTTGTTGCGCAGCGAGTTGGGCGAGGGAGGTACGCGCACCCGGTATGAGGAAGGGTCGTTGGGGTTAAGCGCGATGGCGGCCTGCTCACCAATGAGCTCGGCGGCACCGATGGCCACATCAATCTGCACGATGTCGCCACTCACGTAGTTGTAGTGATTGCGGGCGGTGGACTCCGGCATGATGATCGCGTCCAGCAGGCTGGGCTGGCGGGACACGTCCCGCAAGATGCCCATGACGACAAACGGGGTATCTCCCAAGAAGATCACCGGTTGTTGGTCTACGCGGTGAATGTTCAGTCGCTGCGCTGCCGCAGGACCCAAGACCACCACGTCATCAGCGCGGGATTCGTGGCCCGAGTCAAACCAACGGCCCATACGCAGTTCGCCCTTGACGGCGGCAAGCAGCCCAGGGGAGGCGGCGTAGACATCAATTTGGAACTCATTGAGACCAGTGGGGTCATCCAGGCGCACTGCTGAGGCGAAGTTGTCACCCACGGCCACCGGGCCCATGACTCCCACTGCGTTGACCCCATTGAGACGCCCGATGCGGTCCTCCACGTCGCGCGGGAACGGAGTGCGGCTGTTGCTCGCACCCCAGAAGCTCGCCTCGTTGGACACCACCACACTCGTGGCTTCCAACTCGGAGAACGAGCCGACGATGCGATTACCTGCGGTCTGGGCGATACCCACCGTGGCAACCAACGCCGAGATTCCGAGCACAGTGCCCAGGACCGTGAGGAGGGTCCGTCCAGGGCGCGAGGCAAGGCCGGCAATGGATTCCGATGCGAGGTCGCGCCACGCCATGGTGGTGCGTGCGATGAGGCTGGGGTTACGGTCCTGCTCAGGTGCCGCGTCTAACGTCACGAGATCAGTCATGAGCCGGCCTCCAATTGCTCGGCCGCGTGCTCGCCGGCTGCCACCGCCGTCAGTCGTCCGTCGCGAATGCGCACTGAACGGTCTGCACGGGAAGCCACCGAGGCATCGTGCGTAATCATGACGATAGTGAGACCAGCGGAGCGCAGCCCGTCAAAGAGTTCCAAAATGGCGCCTGAGGTCTTGGAGTCAAGGTTTCCAGTGGGCTCATCCGCCAAGAGAATTGCTGGTTCAGAGACAATGGCGCGGGCGATGGCCACGCGCTGACGCTCACCACCTGAAAGGCGAGTGGGAGTGAAGTCGGCGCGGTGATCCAGGCCTACCGCGGCGAGAGCGTCGCGTGCCCGTTGCTCCCTTTCCTTGGGGCCCACACCCGTATACAGCATGGACATGGCGACGTTTTCCACCACGGAACGGTGGGACAGCAAATGGAAAGACTGGAACACAAAGCCGATGCGTCGCCCGCGCAAGGCGGTGCGCTGGGTTTCATCGAGGCCGGCCACCTCTAGACCTTCAAAGAGGTACGAACCGTTGGTAGGGCGGTCCAGCAAGCCCAGGATGTTGAGCAAGGTGGACTTGCCCGAACCGGAAGGACCCACGATGGACACATACTCCCCGCGGCGCACGGTGAGGCTGACGTCGCTGAGCGCAGCCACTTCCACCTCGCCCGTGAGGTATGTACGTTCGATGCCCTCCAGGCGCAAGACGACGTCTGGATCGAGCACCACCGCTGACGGCGTGGTTGCCGGGACTTCGATGGTCATCTCAGTCCTCGGATTCTCTGGTTTCCTCAGAGTCCTCAGGATCCTCGCTGGAACCACCGCCAGCAGGGCCGATGTCAGCCTGGCCCACCACGACGCGATCACCCTTCTTGAGCTCGCCGTCTAGCGGAGTCACCTCCACCACGCCGTCGGTGGCGAGGCCAGTGGAGACTGTCACAAACCTCGTCTTACCTGGGGTGTTCGGGTCTTCTACCTCAACGCGGGTGTCACCATTGGCCACTGCGGACAGGGCCGCGGCGGGAACCACCAACACTTCAGCGTTCGTGGACTCAATAGGAATGGTGACGCGCACGTTGGCGCCCAGCAACATCTCGGGAATGTTGTCCAGCAACACCGTGAGGGTGACGCGACCGGAGGAGGAGGGCTCCGACTTCTGCGAGACCTCGCCCTCGAGCGGCTCTTCCAGCAGGTCAGGCTCCTCGATGATGACCCTGCTGCCGACCTCCACGCGCTTGGCATCGGATTCGCTCAATCCCACGGTCATGGCGATGTCAGAGCCGGACACGGTCATGAAGACCCCGGAGACAAGCTCTCCGCGCTCCACTTGGGCCCGCGCGACCTGAACGGGCATGCGCTTGAGGAAGATGAGTTCTCCGGCAGGCAGCCATGTACCGACGGTTGCCTCAATCTCCTGAAGGGCCTTGCTGGCATCGCTCAGTTGGCGGCGAGCATCGTCCCTGGCGCGAATGAGCGAGGTCACGTCGCCAGGGGTCTGTGCCTCCTTGAGACGCGCCTTGGCCAATTCCAGATTGCGTTGCGCAGTGGCCACAAGCGCGTCCTGGAGGGTCTGGACGGAAGCGAGGTTGTTCTGCGCATCGACCAAGGCGGCCTCGGCAGCTGCGATCTCGCCAGCCGTAGAACCCGGATCCGCTACGACGTCGTCACGGGTCGCCGTGGCAACGGTCACCGCGCCTTGAGCGACACCCACGGCCGCGGTGCGGTCCGCAAGGGCGACAGAGACCGCGGCCTGAGCATCGGCCACAGCGTTCTGCGCCTCCAGCAACGCGGAACCACTTGCGCCACCCGAGGAATTGAGCGCCTTGATCGCGTCTTGGAGGGCCTCGTTGGCAAAGCGCACTTGGTCGCGCGCACCCTTGAGTGCCTCTTGATCGTTCTTGGACGCCGAATTGGCCACATAACCGGCACGCGCGTAAAGCGCTTGGACGGCTGCGCCCGTGGCGTTGTCCCACTTGTCGTCGGCGCTGGACATGAGTCCCAGACGCACCAGAGCCTCTTCCAACTGGAGCACGTCGTCACCGCTGGAGCCGGGCCGCAAGTCGCGGTACACGGGGAGCTCACCCTGGAGCAAGATCACCGGCCGCCCTGCTACCTCAAGTGCCACGCCGCCCTCGAGCAGTTCAGAGCCCTCCTCGGGGACCATCGTGACGATCTGCGGAGCGCCTGTCTCGCCCACGGTGCCAGACAGGCTCAAGCCCACCGGGTCATCGAAGTCGATCGATCCGCGCGCCACGATGTCCGCGGACAGCAAGCGCTGGTCCACGGCCACCGTGATGAGCGACGGCGTGGGAGGTGCAGCGTTAGCCGCCGCCTCCGCAGGTGAGGTGATGTTGGCGCCCACGGCCCAGCCGATGGCGCCTGCTGCTACGACGAGCGCCAGCGCGCCCGCCACCATCTGATTGCGGGTCATTTGGCGGCGAGGCTTGCTGCAAGCGCGCGAAGTTCATCCTCGTGCTCCAACGCGTACTGCTCTTCGATCTCTTCGTAGATCTGCTGAGACTTCTCGTAGAACGGAGCGGAGCAGTCGAACTCCGCGAGAGCCAGAGCGATCTCCTCTTCCAGCAGCTCCTCCAACTGAGCGCGCTGGTCAGCGGTCAGGTCGTAGGACTGGTTGAACAGTGCATCGATCTCGTCTTGAGGAGTGTTCTCAAAGAAGTCGCTGATCTCGTCGTCGGTCCAGCCCTCGAACGGGTCCTTCCACAGGTCAGGCACGATCGCGTCGTGACGGTCCTGAATGGACGCGTACGCCTTGTCCCAGATGTCGCTCTGCTTCTGGTAGTCGTAACCAGCGGCCTTCATGCACTTGGCCCACGAGGTGTTGAGTTCCACCATGCGGGGGTCAGAGTCCACCCGCTGCTGCAGTTCGTCGTAGAACTCTTGGATGGCTTCCCAGTAGCCGGGGGTCTGAGTGGGGTCTTCGCCGTTGACCTCGCTGTATGCCTCACCCTGGCAGCCTGCGCCGTTGCCATATTGGATGGTGTACTCGTCGCCCGTCTCCGGGTCGATCTCCGTCACTTGATCGGCCATCTGCTCTTCTTCAGTGCCGTACAGCGACTCGAAGTACGCAGTCATCTCCTTCTCGCTGAGGCTGTTCACGTACTCCTGGTTGGGATCCACCCAGTCACGCCATGGGTCGTCAATGTCTTCATTGCCCTGGTTGAGGGTCCAAAAGACGATTCCATAGCCCTGCTCGGAAATTTGCTTGCGCTGGTCCTCGGGAGTCCACTCCATGGCGTAGTCGGGGTACTCGACCGGGATGTACTCCCATCCTTCTTCCCGCATGCACTTGGCGATGAGCTCCTGAACCTTTCGCTCCTGGTCTTGCCAGTCCACGTTGTCCCAGTCGGGACCACCCATCAATGAGTTGATGGTGACACGTTCCTTGTCGTCGTCGCCCCCGGGTGACGAGCATCCCGCCAGCAATAGAGCAGACGCTGTAACAGCGCTAGCAATGACGAGTGAAGATCCACGCATGAGAGACGCCCCCTTGGCGAGTAGTGAGTTCTGCAACACTAACGCGCGGGAGTCCTATTTTCGTTGGGGTGACACCCTGATCTTTCTCAGGGTCTCGCAACCTATCCGTCTTGGGCGAGAGCTACGGCGAGCTCCCGCAACTGAGATTCGTGCTCCAGCGCAAAGGCTTGCTCGATTTCAGCCGCGAGCCTTGCCATGGTTACGTCGTAGTCCTGCGAGCAGTCAAAATGGGCAACTGCCAGGGAGATCTCATCGCGGAGCAACTGCTTGAGGCGCTCGCGTTGGTCCTCCGAGAGTTGATCTTCGCTTGTGACGGGCACTGGCACGATCTGTGCGTGGCGGCGCTGAATCCGGGGGAACTCAATGTTCCAGATTTCTATGGGCGCGTCCACGTCAAAGCCCTCGCGTGCCATGCACTCTGACCAGGCGGCGTTGAGGGCTACCGCGCGCGGGTCAGCGGCAATCCGTGTGTCGAGGTCTTGGTAGAACTGGCGAACCGCCTCCAACTGAATCTGTCGGGCAGAGGGGTTCGCGCCGTACACCGCCTCATGTGCTTGACCGTTGCAGCCTGGCCCATACCCGTACTCGCCCCCTACTTCCACGGACGTCATGCCCGTGACCGGGTCAGTCGACGTGTGGAGGGACTCGGCTTGTTCCGCCTCGGTGCCCATCAGCGACGCCCAGTAGGCGGCCAACTCGGTTTCAGTGAGGCCGTTCCTGTACTCCTCATTGGGGTCCACCCAGTCCGCATAGGGGTCCTGAGGGTCTTGCTCGCCCACGTGGAGAGTGGCCCATGCGATCCCAAAGCCCCGCTCTTGGTAGGACTCGCGCTGATTGTCCAGGTCCCAACCGGGGCTGACGTCGGGCAGGTTCAACGGCATGTATTCCCAGCCCTCATCGCGCATGCAACGGGCAACGAGTTCTTGCACGTGGTGCGTCTTGTCTTGCCAGTCCACGCTTCCGTCTTCAGGCAGGCCGAGTAGGGAGGCGATGGTGGTGGAGGAGGAATCAGCGGGACTGGCTGCCGAGCACCCAGTCGCAAGCAACGCGACGGCTGCGCTGACGCATGCAACTTTGTACGGCTTCACCCACTTTCGCACGCGTGCTCCTCACGTTTGCCCTCAGTATGGGGACGTCTCGCGCTACGCGCATCGTTGGGGCGCGCTCCCGCCCGAAGGCTAGGCCTGGGCAGGCGCGTAGGCGAGAACCTCGTCAAAGAGGGCCATCAAGGTGGGCTTGGGCTTGGCGCCTACAACCGACTTCACCACGGAACCGTTGGTGAAGAAACTCATGGTGGGGATGGACGTCACTCCGTAGGCCATGGCTAGGTTGGGGTTCTCGTCGGTGTCGATCTTGACGATCTTCAAACGGCCCGCGTACTCCTCGGCCAGTTCGTCAAGGATGGGTGCCACTGCGCGGCATGGACCGCACCATGTGGCCCAGAAGTCCACCACCACAGGAATGTCGGACTCAAGCACTTCAGCCTTGAACGTGGCGTCCGATGCCGCGACCGGCACCCGCGGAGCGGCGGCAGCGGGCGCCTCCACCGGGGCAACCACGGCGGTGGCTGCGGCAGGAGCGTCGGCGCCCTTGGTGTCGTGCAATGCCTCCAAGTAGCGCTGCGCGTCCAGCGCGGCGGAGCAACCCGAGCCGGCGGCAGTGATGGCTTGGCGATATCGGTTGTCCACCAAGTCACCGCAGGCAAAGACGCCGTCGATGTTGGTGGCGGTGGTACGGCCCTGGACCAGTACGTAGCCCTCGGCGTCGGTGTCGATGACCCCCTTGACCAGTTCGGAGCGAGGGTCGTGGCCAATGGCTACGAACATGCCCGTGGCGTCCAGGGTGTTCTCTTCGCCGGTGTCACGGTTCTTGATGCGCACGCCGGCGAGCTTGTCGCCGCCGTCCAATCCCACCACCTCGGAGTTCCACACGAACTCGACCTTGGGGTCGTTCGCGGCGCGGTCGGCCATGATCTTGGAGGCACGCAGTTCACCCCGGCGGTGCACCAAGTACACCTTGGAAGCAAAGCGGGTGAGGAAGGTCGCCTCCTCAACGGCGCTGTCGCCACCGCCTACAACCACCACGTTTTGGTCGCGGAAGAAGAATCCGTCGCACGTGGCACACCAAGACACACCCTTGCCGGATAGACGCTTTTCATCTGGCAAGCCCAACTCGCGGTAGGCGGAGCCCATGGCAAGGATGACCGAGTCTGCCGTGAACGTCTTGCCCATCCCGGTGGTCACCGATTTGGTCTCGCCCTGGAGAGACATCTCAGTCACATCGTCAAAGAGCACCTCGGCGCCAAAGCGCTCTGCTTGCGCCTGCAAGGTGTCCATGAGTTCAGGGCCCTGGATACCCGTGACAAAGCCGGGGAAGTTCTCCACCTCGGTGGTGTTCATGAGCGCGCCACCGGCCGTCACTGAGCCCGCGATGACCAAAGGCTCAAGACCGGCGCGCGCGGCGTAAATCGCCGCGGTGTACCCGGCGGGACCAGAGCCCACGATGATGACGTTGCGGTTGTCGCTCACAATGCTTCCTTAGGTGTGTGGTCGTTATCGCTCTGTAACAAATCGTAGGCCCCATGTGTTCCTCGCGAGGCCCTCGTCAAGGACGCGGCGCGGCCTATTCGACGACGCCGGGCGCGGGGGAGGCCGAAGGGCCAAAGGTGTACGCGGGGTACGTGTTGATCGGGTTGTTGTGACGGTCGTAGGAGGGCTCCCACGGAGCGGTGATCTTGCTCATCGCCACGAGGGCGACCACCACCACGGCGGTGAGGCCAAGGCCCACAAGTAGCGGGCCCGCGTTGATGGGGGCTTGCGTCTGCGCGCGTCGGTCAGCGGCTTGGGCGAGCCGCTCAAGCGAGGTGTTGTGCGGGTAGCGGTGAGCGAGCGAACTAGTGATGGACTGCGCCACCGTGGGCTTCACTTCGAGGTTCTGGTCCGCGACGATGTCATGGAACTCATCTATGTCGTCAACGGCGCCGCCAAAGCGAGTGCGGGGCCTGGCTAGCGGGATCTCGTCGGTGTCGACGACCTCCACGTCCAGCACCTGGTCCGGGTCAACCACGACAACGTCTGCGTCTGCCAGGATTTCGCCCTCCACCACGGCGGTGGTGGTGACGATGGCAAGTTCCTCGGTGGTGGCGGGCGCCTCGACCACCGAGTCAACAATGGCTTCTACCTGAATAGGCGCGACGGGCGATGGCGGCCACCACAACGACGGCGCCTCGGCCACCATGATCCGCAGTGCGCCGGTGTCGCCTCGGCCCAGGGCGTCCGTGATGTCAGACAGTTTCTTGGGGCCGGAACCCTTGATGGCGGCCTTGGCGAGCTTCTTGGCTGCGGGAGGCAAGTCATCGGGCAAGTCGGAGACGGTGACGGCCTCGGCATCCAAGCCCGTGACGGCGGTGAGGTACACCTTGGCCAGCGCCACAGCGTCGGCCTTCTCAGTGTGTTGCTTGCCCAAGCCAGACAGGCTCGCGAGCGCGCCGTCGATGCCGAGCCCCGCCACCAGCACGCGGCCCCGGTCGGTCACAGTGAGGGATTGGGGACGGATGCGTCCGTGGTGCTCGCCCGCGAGCGCGGCAGCCTCGAGCGCCGCTGCGGCTTCACCAATGACTGCGGCGGCCGTGAGGGGTGCAAAGACCACTTGTCCTACAAGATCCGCCACTTGCACGCCCGTGGGCCGCTCGGACACCACGTAGGAGACGCTGCCGCCCTCGGCATCGTCATCGCGTTGGTGACCAGTGGCAAGGACTCGCGCCAAACGCTTGTCGCGCAATACGCGGGCGGTGCCTGCCGCGGCCACCACGGCCCGAGGGGAACGGGCAGTAATGAAGTCAACGTTCACCAAACGGTCGAGGCGGTTGTCATGAGCGATCCACCGCTCTACCCCGGGAAGGTCATAGTCCTCTTGCTGTTGGAGCACAAAGCGTCGCGCCACTAACGTCTCTGCGCGCACAGCACTCACCCACTCACTTGCTTGGTTGTGTGGCTATCGTACGCGGCGACGCAGGCGAGCCGTGAGAGAAGCCCTGAGTTCGTTGACTTCAGCCAGTTTCACGAGGCGGGCTACCGCTACGTAGACGACGAGCATCACCGTGCCACCAACCAGCACCACCACCGCGCTCGTGGCCACCTCGGTCCACCCGCGTCGGGTGTCACTGTCCGGCGCAAGGAGCGTTACGAGCCAACCGGCTGCCGCTGAGGCAACTGCCGCCACCAGCGCGCGCACGTGCATCAGCGCTACCCGAGTGCCGTCAAGTCCGCCGAGTCGTTTGCGCAGACCCCAGGCGCGCAAGATCACCGCGACTGTGTTGGACAAGGTCAGACCCATCGCCACGGCGGGCACCCACCACTTCACGTCCAACCACTGCTGCCCTGCCCACGCCACGCCCACCCAGGCAATCGCCATGGGGATGTGCATGAGGAACACGGACCGCCCGTCTTCTAGCGCAAAGTAGGCCTGCTTGATGAGTACCGAGGCCCCTAGCGGTACCAAGCCAAGCGCCATGCACTGCATGACAATGACCACGGCGCCTACAGTCTCGGGCGAGGAATACGGAGCGATGACGCGCACCACGTGGGGAGCCAACACCAACAGCGCGGCGGCAGCGAACATCGTGAACGCGCCCACGCTACGAACGCCCTTGCTCAACACGGTGCGCACGCCGGGGATGTCGCTTTCCGATGCACGACGTGCCATCTGCGTAAAGAGCACCGTCATGATCGACACGGTGACGAGGGAGTGCGGCACTAAGTAAATGGCGAGCGCGTAGTCGTATGCCGCCACGCCCGCGATGGACTCATCGCCGGGAACCGCCGCCTGTGCCGCCGAGGCGACCTTGGTGGTCAGCGCCACCGCCACTTGCTCCACGAGCACCGCCGCGAGCGCCCACGAGGCCACCTTGGCGGCCACGGTCAACTCGCCCTTGGGCCCGCGCCACACCCATTGCCAGCGGTACCCGCCCTTGATCATGAATGGGATGAGCACCGCCGCTTGAGCCACAATGCCCAAGGTGGCCACTCCCGCCACGAGAGCGATCCTTCCGGGCGTCCAGTCCTCGGCCAAGCTCGCCGGAAGCGAGGCATCGAAGGGTCCAAGAACCACGATGTACACGGCCAGTCCGACGATGGCGATGAGATTGTTGAGCACCGGGGCCCACATGAAGGGGCCAAACTGCTCCCGAGCGTTGAGCACTTGACCACACAGCGTGTACATCCCGTAGAAGAACAATTGCGGGATGCACCACAAGGCAAAGGCGGTGGCGAGCGCTGTCTGTTCCGGTCCCCAACCCGAGGAGTAGACCCGCACCCACAAGCCGGCCGTCACAGTGAGGAGTGCGGTCACTACGAGGATCCAGAAGCCGCCCAAGGTGAGGATGCGGTGCACAGTGCGCTCGCGGCCCTGGTGGAACGAGCGCACAATCTGCGGGATGAGCGCGGCGTTGAGGACACCAGCTGCCACCACCGCGAACATCACGTTCGGCAGCTTGTTGGCTACGGCAAATGCGTCGGCGGCGGCGGAGCCAGTAATGCCGATCGCCACGCCGAGCATCACCGTGCGGGCAAGCCCCAGGACGCGTGACGCGCCCGTGCCCAGGGCAAGCACCGCAGTGGTGCGCGCGAACGTGGACGCCATGGGTGACATTGTCCCGCTAGGGACGTGACTCCGGCGCCACTTCGGTCAGGCCAGGGTCCAGTGAAGGGGGGAGGCGGGTGTCGCGACGACCGCGACGGATGGTGCGCCACACGCCGGCGAGCATGAGCACTACCAAGCCCGCCGTCACCACTCCGGTAGCGGCGTTTCCCCAGTCCGCGCGGACCTTCACTTCCAAGGTCTTCGCCACTGCCAAAGTTGCGCCGGATTCGTTGCGCAATGCCACGGTGACCTTGACATCGTCGGTACGCACGCCGGTGATGGGCACCAGCACGGTCTGTTCCACGCCAGCCGGGATGGTGACCACCGGCTGGTCGTCGATCAACAGACTCGGCGAGCGCGAGGTCATCACTACACGCACCGTCACCGCCACAGGCAAGTCATTGCGGACCGTAATGGGCACGTTGCCGGAGTTAGACACGAGCGTGAGCTCTGAACTGGAAGTGACGGCTACGGCGTTGACCACCACGGTGGCTTCCGTGATTGCAGTCTTCATGGCCGATGCCCGTACATCCTGGTCTGAACGCGAAGGCAGGGAGACGGAAGCTAGTAGCGCCCGGCCCTGACCATTGAGCAACAAGTCAGGGTCATCCGAGGCGGCGGCTACGTCACGGACCCGGCTCAGCAATTCCCTGATGGCGACAAGATCGGCCGGAGCTACATCGCCCTCGGTGAGGGCCTGCGCGGGAGCTTCCAACGTGGCCCGGTTGGGTAGCGAAAGCACGGAGCTCAGTCCCACGGGCTTGACCCACGGCGCGGCGTATAGGGCCTCGATGGCTGCCGAACTCTTGGGGCCATCAACCACCCACGAGTCACCCGTGGAGATCACCACGGTGCCCGCACGGCGGCCAGTCCCGGTGGACGCGCGCAGTGCCGACTCCGCCACCAGGCGAGCAGCTTGCGTGGCCTTGTCGGGGTTGGCGCCACCCAGGACGATGCTCAACCTGGAATCGGCAACGACAACAGGGACCGTCTCACCGCTCGTGGTGAGGTACTGGGCTACAGGCTCGGACGTGACCGGCGCTCCCGCGATGGTTCGCGGTCCAGTAAGCAAAGCGGTAGCGCCACGAGAATGCACTGCATCGACCACCGCTTGGTCCACCGTGGCAGGAACGGCCACCCAACCCACCGGGGAGTCCATGTTGGCTTGCGCCCGGTCAAGGGCAATGTCCAAGACGCCCTCCGCGGAGCCGTGCACAAGTGAGGCGATATCCACGTGTCCTGCAGGAAGGGCGTACAACTCGCGCCCCGACGTTCCGGGCCTGCCGCCCTGCATCATTTCCAGAGAGGTGGGATCAGCGAGCAAGGTCACGCGCGGGTCGGAAGCCGCTGAGAACAAGGCGGCAGCGCGCTGCGGTGAACCGCCAATCGCAGCGAGCACAGCCACATCCAGTGTGGGCAAGACGCTGTCTGAGTAGGTGATGATGAACGCCTGGCTGATGGGCGTGGCATTCACGGCGGTGGTGGTGATCACGACTCCGTAGACACCGGTGGTGCCGCGCGGGAAACCGAGCGCGGTGGGGTCTGCCAAGAGGCCCATCGCGGCGGTTTGGCCAGCGCCCATAGAGCCCACCACTCGCGGCCTGCCTTCGTCGAAGGCGCGCATGTCAGCTACCGCAACCTCACGGCGAGGCGCCAACCCAGGAGCAGCCAAGAACTCATCTACTTGATCTGTGGTGAGGAGAGGCGCGGCTGTCACCGCCATGGTGGAGCGGACGCCCGTCACGGGGGCCACGCCTGCGGTAGCGCTCACCCGCACCGAAAGCGAGGTAGTGGGCGTGAGCAGCGAGGGCGTCACGGTCTCAATTGCGGCGGTGAGCACAGGGCCCATAGGCAGGTTGTCGTTGGTATCAGCGTGAACGGGGACGGCAACTATCACGGCGGTGGCTGCCACCACCGCAAGCATTGCCAACACGCGCTTCACTGCGGCCATCACTGCCTCGACGTCAAGAGCTCGGCGGCGGCCTGCGCCATCTTGCGCTCATTGGGGAAGGCAAGGCGCGTGGGCAGGTCCGCCATGGGGATCCACTGCGCGAGCTCGGCCTCATGGTCGGGGTCGTTCTCCACCGTAATCTCCCCGCCAGTGGCTTCCAGCAGAAAGTGGTGGACCACCTTGTGAATGCGGCGGTCTTCACCGGTGAACCAATAGTCGATCACGCCGAGCGCCTGGATGATGTCAGCGGAAATACCGGTCTCCTCGTGCACTTCGCGCACGGCCGCCTGTTCAGGGGTCTCACCCTGCTCGATGTGCCCCTTGGGCAAGCACCACTCCAAGCGGCCAGCACGGTTGCGTCGGGCAATGCACGCCACGTACGCCACGCCGTCCTCCACTTTGATCGCGATGCCACCCGCCGAGGTTTCATGAGAAACCGGTAACTGCAGCGGTGCAGAAGGATTGCGTCGCCTACCCGCTGCACGTGCCGTGGCACGTGCAGGCCCTGGGCGGGGGATGGGCGAAACGGGCATGCGGACACTCTAACGACCGGCTCGCCAGGTCCCTACGTCTGGGATGCTTGAACCGTGAACCAAGCAGACCCCGCCATTCCGTCGCGCGCCGTGCTCGAGTCCCGAGCCACCGGCTTGTGGGCGGCCTTGCACGCGGAGGTAGACCAACTGGCGCACGCCTTTGACGCGGCCGGTCACGAGTTGGCTCTCGTGGGTGGTCCGGTCCGTGACGCCTTCTTGGGGCGCTCTACCGCTGACCTGGACTTTGCCACCTCCGCTACGCCGGACGAGACAGAGGCACTGCTCAAGAAGTGGAGCAAGTCCACGTGGGATATGGGCAGGGAGTTCGGCACCATCGGTGCACGGCGAGCGGACGTGGTGGTGGAGATCACCACCTTCCGCGCCGACGAATATGACGGCGTCACCCGCAAGCCGGTGGTGGCGTTCGGCGACAGCTTGGAAGGCGACCTCGCCCGGCGCGACTTCACGGTGAACGCAATGGCGGTGCGCTTGCCGCAACGCGAGTTTGTGGACCCCTTTGGCGGACTCGACGACCTGGCTGGCGGTCTCTTGCGCACACCTGTGGCGCCCGCCGTGTCCTTTGGCGACGACCCCTTGCGCATGATGCGCGCCGCCCGGTTTGTGGCCCAACTGGGCTTTGACATTGAACCCAGCACGTTCGCAGCCATGGCGGCCATGGCTACGCACATTGACATTGTCTCGGCAGAGCGAGTGCGCGACGAACTGTGCAAGTTGCTCTTAGCCCCGCACGTGAGGGAGGGCCTTGCTGCGCTGGTGGATTCAGGTGTGGCGCACGTGGTGCTGCCCGAGTTGCCTGCCCTGCAGTTGGAGATTGACGAGCACCATCACCACAAGGATGTCTACGAACACACCCTGACCGTGGTGGAACAAGCCATTGCCCTTGAAACAGACGCCGAGGGGGCGGTGCCCCGTCCCGACCTCGTGTTGCGGCTGGCGGCCCTGTTGCACGACATCGGAAAGCCTGCGACCCGACGCTTGGAACCCGGGGGCGGTGTGTCCTTTCATCACCACGAGGTAGTGGGCGCCAAACTCGCGTCCAAGCGGCTCAAGGCCTTGCGCTTTGACAAGGACACCGTGGCTCGAGTCACCAAGTTGGTGGAGTTGCACTTGCGCTTCCACGGCTACGGCGAGGCGCGGTGGAGCGATTCGGCAGTCCGCCGGTACGTGGTGGATGCGGGCGACGAGCTGGAGCGCTTGCACAGACTCACACGCGCCGATGTGACCACGCGCAACCGCCGCAAGGCTGAGCGATTGGCGTTCGCGTACGACGACCTTGAGGCGCGCATCGCGGAGCTGCGCGAGCGCGAAGAGATCGATGCCATCCGCCCAGACCTGGACGGCACTGAGATCATGGAAATCCTTGGGATCGCGCCCGGTCGGGAAGTGGGCGAGGCGTATAAGCACTTGCTGGCGCTGCGAATGGAGCACGGACCGCTCGGCGCGGAGCGCGCCGAGGCGGAGCTACGCACCTGGTGGGCCAACCGCTAGCCCTCCACCTCCACCCTGTTGAGGAAGATGTGCTCGCGAGTCGGCCTCCGTGGTGCACGACTGAGGAAGCTCAGCACCCGGACGGACTTGTCCACAGCTTCTCCCACTGCTCGGCGCGCAACTCTTTGCCGCTGCTACGACTTGGCTATGCACCACAAACTCGCAGCGCTCGTGAGGCACCAACCCCGCATCTTCACGTACCAGGAGTTGGCGTCAATGGCATCCACCGGAGCGGTCCTGCGTGCAGTCCGAGCCGGCGATCCGGTCCGCGTTCTGCCCAACCTCTATGCGTCGGCCCTCCACGCCGAGTCCTTTGCCGTGCGTGTCATGGCGACGCAACTGTGGGCACCGGCGGGAGCGGCGATTGGCGGGCGGGCTGCCTTGTTCCTCCAAGGCGCCATTGACAAGGCGCCCGACACCATCGATGTGGTGGTGCCGTACGGGCGCCACCGCGCCGGGGCGCCGTGGATTCGCCTTCACGCGCCACGATCGCCGATGCCCCATCAGATCCTCGGAGGAGTCGCCGTGTCACTTCCTGAGTTCGCTCTGATCCGCGCGTTTGTCGTGGCACCCAGGCACGAGGAGGCCGAGTTGGTGTACCGCGCTATCCGTTCGGGTGTTGTGAGACTTCCCGAACTTGTGGATGCGATGGATGGTGTCGCGAGGATCCCTGGCAGGAGGCGACTTGCGCGACTTGTGCTCCGCGCTGAGCTAGGTGATGAGAGTTACTTGGAGCAACGGGCGTCCACGACTGTCTTCACGGGGGGCGCATTTGCCGATCTGCTTCGCCAGCACCGGATCGTTGTTGAAGGTGAGGCGTTCCGGCTTGACTACTTTGACCCTCAAAGTCGAGTCGCCATTGAAGTGGACGGCATGGCCTCGCACGCGAACGTCTTGGGCAAGGCCCGCGACTCGCGCCGCGATGCGCTCCTCGCGACGGTCGGGATCCTCACCTTGCGGTTCACGTACAGCGATGTGATGAATCGGCCGGGCTGGTGTCGGCGAGTTGCTCTCGACGTCATGGCTGGCAGACGTCAACGTGCAGCGTGACGTTCCTCAGGGGCGCTCACGCACAGAGGACTCGCGAGCCAGAGTTCCTCAGGGGAGGGGGGCGGGTGTCCGTGGTGCGCGCACGTACAGGGCCGCCACCAGCAAATAGACAGCCACGAGCGCTGCCATCACCGGCTGCGAATACCCAGTGGCCGGGAGCACCAAGGCGCCCACGGCGGCGCTCGAAATGAACGCCACGTTGAAGGCCATGTCATAGAGCGTGAACGCGCGGCCCCGCACAGAGTCCTCGGTATCGCGCTGCACGATGGTGTCCACGGCGATCTTGCCGCCCTGGACTGCAAAGGACACCACGACGGCCGCAGTGAACAGCGCCCACACCGCGGTGGACAGCGCGAGCATCAACTGGCCAAGTGCGCCCACGCACAGGCAAATGACAATCCACTGTTGGCGCTGGAAGCGCTTGCCCAACGACGGCGTCAGCACCGCCGCCAGACCAAAGCCCACGGCCGCGAACACCAGCACGGTGCCGAACTTCTCCAGCGCCTGCTCGGGATGGTCAGGATCAGCCAGGATGTGGCGCGACATGAGGATGGCCGCCACAAACATCAGTCCGTAGAGCAAGCGCTGGGCGGCCATGACACCGAGGGCGTGCAAGGGCGTCACTCGTGCACGCATGTACCGGAAGCCATCTGCGAGCTCGCCCACCAGCGCTCGCACTTGGCTCCAGAAAGTCATTGCCTTGAGCGGGTGGTCAGGGCCAAGCTCCCCGCGCCGCAAACGAGTGGCCGCCCACGAGGACAAGCCAAACATGCAAGCGGCGGTGAGCAGGGCGGTGAAGGCCAGGCCCTGGTCGCCGGCGGAGGGTGCCACAAACGTCACCACCACGCCGATGGCCGCACCGGCCGCTGCGGCAATCGTTCCCAGAGTGGGAAGCACGGCGTTGGCGGCCAAGAGCTCCTCGGGTTCCACGACCTTGGGTAGGCCAGCCGTCATGGACGCCAAGAGGAACCTGTTGACCGAGAGCGCAAAGAGCGCGAGCGCGTAGAGCGACCACGTGGGCCCGTCCAGTCCCATCACCACGCAGATGCCTGCGACAAGCACCAAGCGCACGAGGTTTCCCATGAGGATGATGCGCTGCCTGGGCCACGTATCAATGAGCGGACCCACGAACGGACCCACCAACGTGAAGGGGGCCAACAAGACGAAAAAGCCTTGAGCGATCTGCACCGGCGTGGTCGCCTCGGTGGGCTCAAAGAAGAACGCAGTGGCGATGCCCACTTGGAACATGCCGTCACCCAATTGGGACAGCAAGCGAGCGGACGCGAGTCGCCTGAAGCCACGCGCGCGCCACAGCCACGCGAGGTCTTTGGCGAACGACATGCCCCACAGCCTAGAGAACGCCCGCCTGCCCCAGATTCACCCCGCCGCTAGCATCGGCCCATGACATCAGTTGACGCCTTGGTCACCGCAACTCCGGACACGAGGGACCGTTATGTGGACTTCCTCAGGGTTGCTTCCCTGCTGGGCGTCATCTTTGGGCACTTCATCATGGCCGTGGTGCTCATGGGCCATGCGGCACAGAGCTTTGCCTTCACCAACATCCTGGAGTACGCCACCTGGACTCGAGGCGGCACCCTGCTTCTTCAGGTGATGCCGGTGTTCTTTGTAGTGGGCGGATTTGCTCACGCCACCACGCTCAGGTCCCTTCGCCGCAAGGGAGGCGGGTACGCGGACTTTGTGGACGCGCGCATCGGCCGATTGGTGCGTCCGGCGCTGGTGTTCATCGGTGTATGGCTCGTGGTGGGTGCCATCCTTGACTTGGTAGCTGGGGACACACTCTTTGTGCAACAAGTGGCGCAGATCGCAGGCCAACTGTTGTGGTTCATCGGCATCTACCTGCTGGCCGCCGCTTTCGCCCCGCTGACTCTCAAGGCGCATGAGCGTTGGGGGGTGGGGGCGCTCGTTGTCGTGGTGGTCGCCGTAGTGGTGGTGGATGTACTGCGACTAGCGGTGGGCGTAGAAGGCGTGATGTGGCTCAACTTTGCGTTCGTGTGGCTCGCGGTGCACCAATTGGGCTACTTCTACGCCGATGGTGTGGCTGACAGGGTGGGGGCGTTGCGTTTGGGTGCGGTGATGGCGTCGGTCGGCGCGGTGGTGCTGGTGCTGTTGATGTGGCTGGGACCGTACGGCGTGGCCATGGTCTCCTACAACGGCGAGAAACTTTCCAACCTGGCCCCGCCCACAGTGGCGCTGCTGGTGTTTGGCGTGACGCAAGCCGGGGTGCTGCTGATGCTCCGCACGCCCCTCACGCGGTGGTTGCGCAAGCCCGGGCCCTGGAAGGCGGTGATCGTGGGCGGCGCGGTGGCCATGACAGCGTTCTTGTGGCACTTCACGGCACTCATCCTCATCTACGGAGTGTTGTGGTCGGCGCGCGTTGACCAGATGGCCTTGCCCACTCAGCTCTCATGGTGGGGGATCAAGGCGGCACTGCTCGTGCCGTTCTTGGCATTGGTTGCTGGATTGGTTTTCCTCTTCAGACGCTTCGACAAGCCGGGGCCCCGCCACGAGGTGGTGGGTCCCTCGCTGCGGCGTGGGACCGTGGCAGCAGTGAGTGCCGCCTTGGCCATTGCCGGAATGCTCGGCTTTGCGGTGGTGGGGTTCCGTGGAGTGGTCAGTTGGTACGTGGGCGACATCGCTGGAGTACCCATGACGTCGGTGGTTGCCTCCGCGCTGGTTGGCCTCGCGGCGGTGCTGGCGGCCGTTGCCGTGCGCCAACGCAGCGGGCGCGCGATACCGTAAGCCCCTAAGGGGAGCGTCGAGGAGGCATCATGACATTCGGCCAGGCCGTGAAGTACTGCATGGGCAAGCTGTGGGTTTTTGAGGGTCGTGCCCGCAGGTCTGAGTTCTGGTGGTTCTACCTCTTCTTGACGCTCATCAGTCTTGCTCTGGCGTTTGTCTTCGTCATCCTCATCTTCGTCTCGTTGATTCCGATGTTGGCCAGTGCTGGGAACGGCGAACCGGAGGGCGGCGCCATCGTCGCTTCGCTCAGCATCATGGGCGTGGTCTACGTGCTGATGATGGTGTTGAGCTTGGGCCTGTCCGCCATGTCGCTCGGTGCCATGGCGCGCCGCCTTCACGATGTGGGCCAATCCGCTCACTGGCTATGGCTCAACTTGGCAGGGTTGGGCATCGTGCCGCTCATCATGTGTGTCATGGACGGTGAGCCCTACGCCAACCGCTGGGGACCCGACCCTAAGGCTCACTTGCGCACCGGTGCGCCGTATGCCGCACCCGCGGCCCCGACTGCGACCCCGACCGCGTCGCCGGGCACGCCGCCTGTGCCTGGCGACCCGTTCGCCACGCAGCCCTAGCGCGCTACCGTGATCACCGGGTCGACTCTGTTGGCGTTCGGCGCCATCGCGTTTCTGCTCATCATCCTGCCCGGCCCCTCGGTGCTGTTCATCATTGGTCGCGCCTTGCAACATGGACGCCGCGAGGCCTTGGTTTCCGTTGTCGGCAACTCGGCTGGGGTGTTCATCCACGTACTCCTGGTGGCGGTGGGTGTGGGCGCGCTTTTGGCCGCGTCCGCCGTGGCATTTGTAGTGCTCAAGGTGGTGGGCGGTCTGTACCTCATTTACTTGGGTGTCCAGCAGATCCGGCATCGCCATGAGGGACTGGTTGTGACGGCCGATGCCGATCCGGCGCCCCCTGCTCGGACGCGGAAGTTGTTTGGTGAGGCCTTCGTCGTGGGAGTCGCCAACCCCAAGACCCTGGTGTTCATGGTGGCCGTGTTGCCTCAGTTCGTAGATCCCTCGGCCGGGATGATCACTGCGCAGATCTTGGAACTGGGCGTGGTGTTCATTGCCATGTCGTTGGTGATTGACGGAACGTATGCCCTCATCGCGGCGTCGGCGCGGGCGTGGTTTGCCAAGTCGCCCCGACGGATTGCGACTGTTCGCTCCGCGGGTGGCGGCATGATTGCCGTGCTCGGAGTGGCCTTGTTGGCGGCTCGCAGGGCTGCGTAATCCACATGGGGAGAAGTCCCCATCGCGGTGGCTCGGCGTGTGCCGCTACGGTGTAGCCACTAGTCACTCGACTCACACACTCCTGAGGGGGAAGCGTGGACAGTACAGCTACTGAGCAGGACGCCGATGACGTCCTTGCGCAACTGCACGCCGGTATCGAGGCCGCTGAGGCATTGGTCCGACTTGTCGACAGCGGTTCCGCCGAGCCCATCGAGGAAGCAGCGCTCGCCGCAAACGCCCAGCTGAGTGACGCGCTACGCAATGCAGACGCTTACTACGCGGCAAATAAGGGAGGGGACGAACGTGGCTGATCTCGATCTTCGGGGCGAGGACCTCGCCAGCGCTATTTCGCAGACAAGCGCGGTGGTGAACTACTTCAACAACGCGAACACCAAGGCTGAGCGCGCAGCGCAGCACGTGGGTCATGCGGGACTGGCAGGCAAGGTCAACGACTTTGCGGACGCCTGGGACATCCGCCGGGGCAAGTTCGTGGAAAACCTGACGTTTGTCTATGACGCGCTCGCCGCCATTCGTGACACGTTCGAGGACATCGACAACCAGATCGCTGAGGACCTCAACAAGTCTGGTGCGTCGCTGTCTTCGGGCGGGGGAGGTTGGTAAACCATGGCCCTTGACCAGCTCCCCGGTAACCCGTCCGCGCTACGCGATGACGTTGAGTACTTGTACCGAGCCACGCAGGCCATCGAAGAAGCATCCACGATGCTTCGGGCACTCGCGTGGGATTCTCACAGCCTTGCCATGCAAGAGCTTCAAAGCAAGATGGTCTCGCTCAGCGACGACCTCGGCAAGGCTCGCACTCGCTACGAGGGATCGACGAGCGCACTGAACACCTACCAGATTGCGCTTCTCGACGCTCACTCGGATGCCAATGCAGCAATCGCTGACGAGTATGACGCGAGACGCGACCTGAGCTGGCTTCAGTCACAGCTTGCCGAAGACGAGACGATTCTCGCCAACAAGCGACGCACCTTGGCGATCAACCCCGACGCGGGGATCGATATCGCGCCTTTCCAGTGGGAAGTCACCAAGAGTCGCAACGCCGTAAACGCAGCGCAGGCGCGCGTGGATGATGCAATCAGGCGGTACACCAACGCACAGACGGCGATGGACAACGCAGCCAAGGACGCGATGTCCACCATGCAGACGGCCTTTGACGGCACGAACGACGGGTTCTTGGATCACGTAGGAAACTTCTTCGAAGGCATTTGGGATGCACTCCAGGCCTTCGGTGAATGGGTCGCTGGCGTCTTTGAGGCAATCTGGAACGCGCTCGTTGTCGCGTTCGAATTCATCATGCAGTACCTGCTTGTGATCATCGCGATCCTGTTGATTGTTGCGCTCATTGCTTCAGGCGCGATTTGGCTCGTCGTTATTGGCCTCATCCTTGCGGCCGTCGTGGTGACCGCTCTAGCGATCGCGTTGATTCGCGAAGCGAAGGAACCTCGGCGCGTAGGTGAAGCCGGTCCGGCAGAGTCTCCTGGACTCGTCGTCAGGCACACCGAGCCCGGCGAAGAACCACCCACGCCGTATGAGGCCCTGTTCAAGGAGCTCAATGAGGTGGATGAGGCCGGTTCACGACTGGGCAACACGGAGATTCGCGTGATCGCGATCACGGATGCGGACGGCAACATTGTCGGATGGCGTGTCGAGATACCTTCCACCCAGAACTGGAGCCCGTTCAGCGACCAACTGAACGACTTGAACACCAACCTCATCCACGCGATGTTCCCGGACATTGAATCGGCCATGGAGAAGGCTGTACTTGATGCCATGGCATTGGCTGGGGTGTTTAATTCTGACGCACCGATCATGCTTGCGGGCTGGAGCCAGGGCGGCATGACCGCTGCGGAGATCGCATTGCACCCGTCGCTTGCGGGACGTGTTGAGTCGATCATCGCGGGTGGTTCACCGATGGACCAATACCGCGCTGAACTGGCCGCGCTCCCCCAGGATGTGCGCGTGACATCCTTCTCCCACCCCGACGGGGTCTCGGGCCTTGAAGGAGTGCGGCTGGGCTTTGACGACATGGGCCACCACGCCAGGGGCGATGATGGGTATGTCCAGTACTTTGAATGGAACCCGACTCACAGCGCCGACTCGTACGGGGACATGGCTGCTAAGTACCAGCCGGACCTGCGCCCGGGTGACGAGGTGTTCTTCGGTGGATCGGGTGGGCTCACGGAGTCCGAGTACAAGTACGACTACGTGCGGGGATAACTCGCAAAACCTCTTGGGGGCATTGATGAGATCGCTGACATCGCGGTTGATTGGAGCGGTAATGGTGATGGGGCTATTGGCTGGGTGCGGAGCGAGCACCGCTGATGTAGCACGACAGATTCAAGCGATCGACGGCGTCGAGAACGCCAAGGTGGACGTACGCCGCCCAGGTGCGCCGTGGAACCGGACCGGCATGATGGTGGTCCAGGTCGCCCCGGGCGCCGACTACCGAGAGACCATGGTGGCATCGTTCTTAGTGCTGGCCCAGGCATTCCCGGATGACAATCACAACTTGGTGGCAACATTCACCACCGATAGTGACCTCAACGTCACGGCTTCCACAACGCCATTGCCAGGCATGGAGGAACTCATTGAGAGCCTCCCGTTCTATGCGCGGCCCCTTGACGACTCCGGAGTAAGCGCGAATCCGGGCGACATTCTCGCGTGGGCCAAGGAGAATGGATACGTCGTCGAGTGACCGGTACACCTGCCCTACTCGAGTTTCGGTTGCCCGGACGGTGGCTTCAGCTTGATCCCCGTAGGAAGCAAGAATCCTTGGCGCAGATCAAGGAATTTGTCTCGCGCGTCGGAACGAAAAGGGACGACGCGGCCAAGGCGCGCGCGATCCTGTCTGAGAACCTGCGCTCCACACTGGACCAAGCCGAGAGCTCGAACTTCCACAGCATCTTCATTTGCGAAGAAATCACAGAGGGTGTGCCGCTACCTGTAACGATCACGGTCGCGGAACCAGATGTCCGAATGTCACCATCCATCGGCGCGGCACCCGAGGCCGTTATCTCCACGCTGCGCAAGGCGCTTGAGGAACTCAACGTCGAAGGTGTGGACGAGGCAACTGAGATCGAGCTTGAGGACGCACGTGTCTTGCGTATTGTGCGTAGGCAACTGACCAAGGTTCCACGGAGCCTCGAGGAGCCCGTGGATGTGTCCGCTGACACGATGGAGCAGCCGACGCTCGCCGTGGACTACTGGTACACCCGGCCGGGAACTAAGCGTTGCGTGGTGGCTTCCTTCTTCACACCCATGGCAGAAGCACCACACGTTATCTCTGACTTCTTTGACAACATCGTTCGCGCCTCCCGAGTGATTGTCCCGGCCGAGCCAACGGAGGCTTCACAGTCCGTCGCGTGACGGGAGCGCCGCGAGTTCGGATTGGTCGGCGTAAGCGTAAACGTCGGCGGACTGATCCGTCACCACCGAGCAAAGCCAGAGGCCGGACCCGCCGCTCCCGTGAGGGAGGTGGCAGATCCGGCCTCTCGCGTTTAGGCCACCGGGCTGGAGGTGCGTGAGTGCGCCCATGAAACGCTTGAGCGCACTTTTGCACCCCCTGAGTGCTCAGGCAGGCGCACCGAGCGACTAGCGCTCGCGTGCACCCGCGATGAACTCCTCAAGGTGCTTGCGGCCGAGAGTGTCCTCGGTCTGCACGGGCGGGGACTTCATGAAGTAGGTGGAGGCGGACAGGATGGGTCCACCCACGCCACGGTCCTTGGCGATCTTGGCGGCGCGGATGGCGTCGATGATGATGCCTGCGGAGTTGGGGGAGTCCCACACCTCGAGCTTGTACTCAAGGTTCAAAGGCACCTCACCGAACGCGCGGCCTTCGAGACGCACGTAGGCCCACTTGCGGTCGTCGAGCCAGGCCACAAAGTCCGAGGGACCAATGTGCACGTCGTCGGCAGCGAGGTCGCCCTCAAGGTTGGAGGTCACGGCCTGCGTCTTGGAGATCTTCTTGGACTCAAGACGGTCACGCTCAAGCATGTTCTTGAAGTCCATGTTGCCGCCCACGTTGAGCTGGTAGGTGCGGTCAAGCTTCACGCCGCGGTCCTCGAACAGCTTTGCCATCACGCGGTGCGTAATGGTGGCGCCCACCTGGGACTTGATGTCGTC